>NZ_JADBDT010000001.1:1335000-2002500 GCF_014873485.1 Sphingopyxis sp. OAS728
CGTCACCTCTTCATCGCGCCAGAAACCAAAGGTCGCATGTTCCTTGAACGCGGCCATGCCCGCGAGATTCTCGCCGTTCAGGACGAAATGCGGCACGCCCCATTTCAGCGTCTCCTGCGAGCCCGGCGCATGTTTATGCACCAGTTCGCGAAGATGATTGAGGATCGGCTGCGCGAACGGCTGGCGCTTCGCGATATAATCGTCGACGCGCTGGTCGCGGCTCACACCGCGTGCCTCGCGGCGACCAGATAGTTTAGCGCCTCGCTACCGCCGAGCTTGAAGCCCTTCGCGGGCGATGGCGACAGGCCGGTGCGGTCGATGACCTCCAGCCCGGCGCCTTCGAGCAATTCGGTCAATTCTTCAGGTTTAAGGAACTGGTCCCAGTCGTGCGTCCCCCGCGGTACCGCGCCGATGCGCTCCGCGGCTTCGACGAGCAGCAGCTTCGACAGCGCGGTCCGGTTCGGGGTGGACAGGATCATCAGTCCGCCAGGCGCGAGCCGCGCCGCGAGTTCGGCGATGAAAGCGGCGGGATCGGTGACATGCTCGACGACCTCCATCGAGGTGACGAGATCGAAGGTCGCCGGCGGCAGCGCGGCCAGTTCGCCCGCGAAATAGGTAATCGCCAGCCCCTGCCCCGCGGCATGATCGCGCGCAGCAGCAATATTCTCGGGTGCCGCGTCAACGCCGGTGACCTTCGCCCCCATTCGGGCGAGCGGTTCGGCAAGCAGACCCGCGCCGCACCCGACGTCGATCGCCGTCCGGCCCGCAAGCGCGTGACGCTCGCGTGCATCGACCTGCCAATGCGCGTCGATCTGATCGCGGATATAGGACAGCCGCACCGGGTTGAGCTTGTGCAGCATCGCCGACGACCCATGCGGATCCCACCAGTCGGCGGCGAGCGCCCCGAAATGGGCGGCTTCGTGCGGATTGATCGTGGCAGCACTCATGCCCTGCGATGTGGCACCGCGCCTCGCGCCATGCAAGAAATTCTATCCGCCGCATACGAAGCCGGTCTTGCCATCGCCCCTCCCCTTCCCTAACGACGCGAGCGCCGCAGAAATGCTTGGAAAAGTTGCGGCGGAAACCAGATCAGGAAAGCGGGGCGAGATGGCGCGGATCGTGATGAAATTCGGGGGCACGTCGATGGCGGGCACCGAGCGGATTCGCACCGTGGCGAAACTCGTCGCGCGCGAAGTCGCCAATGGCAACGAAGTCGCCGTGGTCGTCTCGGCGATGGCGGGCGAGACCGACCGGCTCGTCAATTTCTGCCGCGAGGCGAACCCGCGCTACGACCCCGCCGAATATGACGTCGTCGTCGCCGCGGGCGAACAGATCACCTCGGGCCTGCTCGCCCTCACTTTGCAGGCAATGGGCACCCCCGCGCGCAGCTGGCTCGGCTGGCAACTCCCGATCCGCACCGAAGAAGCGCACGCCCGCGCGCGCATCGCCGACATCGACACCGGCGCACTCGGCGCCGCGATGGCAAAGGGCGAAGTCGCGGTCATCCCGGGCTTCCAGGGTCTGATGGACGACGGCCGCGTCTCGACACTTGGCCGCGGCGGCTCGGACACGAGTGCCGTGGCCGTTGCCGCGGCGCTCAAGGCCGACCGCTGCGACATCTACACCGACGTCGACGGCGTCTACACGACCGACCCGCGCATCGTCGCCCGCGCGCGCAAGCTCGACTACGTCACCTATGAGGAAATGCTCGAACTCGCGAGCGTCGGCGCGAAAGTGCTCCAGACCCGCTCGGTCGGACTCGCGATGAAAGAGGGCGTGCGTGTGCAGGTGCTCTCGAGCTTCGTCGAGGGCGACGAGGCTCCCAAAAAAGGCACGATGATCGTCAGCGACGAGGAAATAGAGGAACATCAGATGGAACGGCAGCTGATCACCGGCATCGCCCACGACAAGAATGAAGCGAAGATCATCGTCACGCGCGTTCCCGACAAGCCGGGCGCGGTCGCGAACATCTTCGGCCCGCTCGCCGCGGCCGGGATCAACGTCGACATGATCATCCAGAACGTCGGCCGCGAGAAGGGCGAGACCGACGTGACCTTCACCGTCCCCGGCACCGACCTCCTCCGCTCGATCGACCTGCTCGAAGCCGCGAAGGAAAAGATCGGCTTCAACCGCATCATCAGCGACGACAAGGTCGCCAAGGTCAGCGTCGTCGGCGTCGGCATGAAGAGCCACGCGGGCGTCGCAAGCACGATGTTCCGCGCGCTCGCCGATCGCGGCATCAACATCCAGGCAATCTCGACCAGCGAGATCAAGGTCAGCGTGCTGATCGACGAGGACGAGACCGAACTCGCGGTGCGCGTCCTCCACACCGCCTACGGGCTCGACGCCGACTAAGTTTTAAGGGCGGGCCGTGTTTCGCGCCCGCCCGCTCAATTCCAGTCGCGCGCCATGAAGCGCTCCTTTGCCCCGCTCAAAACGCCGACCGCGCGCTCGACATTGCGTTGCCTGGCCGCATCCGATTTGAGATTGGCGAGATAGCGCAGGACTTCCTTTTTCAGGCCGGGCGTCAGGCCGTCCCATCGGGCCTTGGCCAACGGATTTCCGTCGAGGCGCGAAGCGAATTCGGGCAGCATCTCATGCTGCGGCCCGGCCCTGTAGGCGTCGTCGAAGACGAGCGTCACCTCGACCGTATCGCCGACCTCGGTGCCCGAGGCGCCGCGCACGCTGCCGTCGAGATAGAGATAGAAGCTGCCGTCGCCCGCCGGCATCATATTGACCGGCCAGGCGGGATCGGGCTTGCCATTCAACTGCACCAGAATGGGCATCGGCCTTTTCCAGTCGGGCTTGATCCGCCGCGCCCGCGCGGCGCTCACCAGCACATAGGGATTGATGCCTCTAAGCTCGATCTTGGCTTTGAAATTCATGCCTGATCCGTAGCAGAAGGATCAGGGTGGCGTGAGCCCCGGTTTAGGCGGCCGCACCGATATCCGCCGCACGGCGGCGCTGACGCGCCTGCCCGACGAAATGCACCACGGCGATGTGGATCGCAAACAGCCCGAATTTCGACGCCAACGGAAAGACCCCGATGAACAGCGGCCACCAGCTCGTAAAGAAGAGCGCAATCACGAGGTTCAGCCCCGCGCTCGCGAACATCAACGCAGCCCAGATCATGCCGAACCGGTCCATGACATCACCGACCAGCGCCATCTGTTCGGGCGGGATATAGCGGTTCAACCAGCCCTTGCGCAGCATCACCGTGCCGACGATCAGATACACCACCGTCGGCTTCGCCATCACGAAGCGCGGGTCGCCGGTCAGCAGGGTGGCGGCGGCGGTGAAGAGCACCGACGCCAAGCTGATCCACTGCAACGCCGCGACCTGATGCCCGCGCGCCAGTTCATAGCCGACCACCGCGACCGCGACGACGGTTCCCGCGATCACGGCGGGAACGATCCCGGCGCCGGCGGCAAGCAGGATGGCAAAGACGATGATTCCCAGGGAATCGAAAAGCATCGGCCCCAGGGCATAGAGCAAGGTACGCATGACCCGTCCTTTCGCGCTGCAATGTTATCGACGTCAACATTGCAGCGCGAACCGAGTCGGGTCAAGTCGAAATTGACATTGTTAACATGGGCCCGCGACAGGGTGCGGCGCGCACGCGGCGAACCGAGCCTCAGTCGCGCAGCCGCACCTTCGCCGTCACCGACAGGCCGGGCCGCAACTGCGCCAGTGCCGCCTGCCCCGGATCGAGCCGGATTCGTACCCCCACGCGCTGGACGATCTTGGTGAAATTGCCCGAACCGGGTTCGAAGGGCAGCAGGGTAAACTCGCTCGCCGACCCCGGCGCGAGGCTTTCGATCGTCCCGGTCAGCGTGTCGCCGAGCGCGTCGACATAGACGTCGGCCTTCTGCCCGGGCCGCATTTCGCGCGTCTGCGTTTCCTTGAAATTGGCGACGACATAGATCGAACGCACCGGCACCACCGACAGCAGCCGGGAGCCGGGTTGGACATAGTCGCCAACCTGGATACGCCGGTTCCCGACGACGCCGTCGATCGGCGCGGCGACGAGCGTGTGCCCGCGGTCGAGCTTGGCCAGCGCGAGCGCGGCGCGCGCCTTCGCCGCAGCCGCTTCGGCGGCCTGCACGCGCGCAGCTAGGATCGGCCCCTTGGCGCGCGTCACCGACGCTTCTTCGATGCTCGCGCCAAGGTCGGCGCGCGAACGCTGCGCCGCCGAGGCCGCCCCGACCGCGGTCGCGTCGACCTGCTCGGCGTCGCGCCGTGTCACAAAGCCATCGACGAGCAGCGCGTTATAGCGCCGCCGGTCGGCCGCGGCGCGCGCGGATTCGGCGTCGGCGGCGGCGATCTGGGTGTTGATCGAACGGATGTGCGCGGCGGCAAGCTTCTGCTCGGCTCCGAGCGAGGCGAGCGTCGCGCGCGCTGTCGCGACCTGCGCATCGGCGTCGGCAACCGCGGCCTCGGCCTCGAGTAGCCGCGAGTCATAGTCGCGTACGTCGATGCGGACGAGCGGGTCGCCCGCCCTCACCGCCTGATTGTCACGCACGAGCACCGCGGTGACCAACCCGCCGACGCGCGGCGCGACCTCGCTCGCATCGGCCTGCAGATAGGCGTTGTCGGTCGATTCCGACGTCCGCGGCGCGGTGAGCCACCAGATGCCCACTGCGGCGATCACTAACGCGATCAGCCCGATCTTCCACGCCTTTTTCGGCAGCGCGATGCGGCGACGCCCCATGTCCTTGGCCGGCGCCTCAGCCTCGATGGCGGCCTGCACATTCATTGCTGGATCACCAGCAGTGTCGATGTCGCAGTCGCGAGAATGCGCCCCTCGCCGTCGGTCAGCTTCGCCTCGACATAGGCGACGCGGCGCCCGATCGAAATCACCCGCCCCTCGGCGCGCACCTTGCCCGTCTTGCCCGTCATCGCCTTGAGGTAAGAGGTTTTGAGTTCGAGCGTCGTCATCGCCTGATCGTCGGCCAGCCTGGTCACGACCGCGATGCCGCAGGCGGAATCGAGCAGCGTCGCGGCATAGCCGCCATGGACAATCCCCATCGGATTATAATGTTCGGGTCCGGGCACGCCCTCGAACGCCGCCCAGCCCTCGCCCGCATCGACAAGCTCGAACCCCAGCGTCTCACCGATCGGCGGGCGTCCGCCTGTGGCGATCAGCCCCTGCACTTTGGCGAGCGTCATTGTGCGGTCTCCAGTCCGTAACGCCGGGTGATGCTCGCATGCGTGTCGGCGAGCATCGCATCGGACAGCGCCGGGTCGCCCACCGCGCGCGCGAGCGCGACGCCGCCGACGAGCTGCGCCAGCAGCGCATGCGATTCCGCTTGCGGGTCGGCATAGCCAAGCTTTGCGAGCGGCGCCGCGAGACGGCCTGCAATCCCTTCGACTCCCGCCCCGAAGCGTTCGCGCGTAGCAGGCTGTGAACGCGCGAAATCGCCCGACAGGGTCGGCAGCGGGCAACCCCGATCACGACTGTCGCGATGCTTGGCCGACAGATAGAAATCGACATAGGCGCGCAAAACGCCGCGCGGATCGCCATCATGATCGATCCGCTCGGTCCGCGCCCGCGCGTCGGCGAACATCGTCCCGATCGCTTCCTTCACCAGCGCGTCCTTCGACGGAAAATGCGCATAGAAGCCGCCGTGAGTCAGCCCCGCGCGCGCCATGATTCCGGCAACCGCGACGTTGTCGGGGCCCTTCGCGCGGATTTCCTTCGCCGCCTCTTTCAGCACGCGCTCGCGCGTCTCTGCCTTGTGCTCGGTTGAATAGCGCACTTGCGTCTCCTTTTATATGACGCATATAATATAAAGACGACAGGACACAAGACCCATGGCCACCATCCCGCTTTCTCCCGCCGCCGCAGACGTGCCGTTCAACCCGGCGGCGATGCCCAACGCGCGGAAATATCTGATCTTTGCGGTGATGGCGTTCGGCCAGTTCATGGCGCTGATCGACATCCAGATCGTCGCCGCCTCCTTGAACGAGGTGCAGGCGGGACTCAGCGCCGGACCCGACGAGATCAGCTGGGTGCAGACCGCCTATCTGATGGCCGAACTCGTCATGATCCCCTTCTCGGCCTTCCTTGCGCAGGCGCTATCGACCCGCTGGCTGTTCGCGACGTCGGCGGGGCTGTTCACGATATCGAGCATGCTCTGCGGGCTCGCGTGGAACATTGAGTCGATGATCCTGTTCCGCGCGGTGCAGGGTTTTGTCGGCGGCGCGATGATCCCGACGGTGTTCGCGACGGGCTATATGCTGTTCGAAGGCAAGCAGCGTGCGATGATCCCCGCGATCCTCGGCATGGTGTCGGTGCTCGCGCCCACCTTGGGGCCGACGGTCGGCGGCTGGATCACCGACGCGATGGGCTGGCGCTGGGTGTTCTTCATCAACGTCGTGCCCGGCGCCGCGGTAACGCTGGCGATCATCGCGCTCGTCAAGATCGACAAGCCGAACCTGCAGATGCTTCGCCGTATCGACTGGGTCCATCTCGCCTCGATGGCGATATTCCTCGCGGGGCTCGAGTTCGTGCTCGAGGAAGGGCCGAAGCATGAATGGTTCAGCGAGCCGTCGATCGCGATCGGCGCCTGGCTATCGTTCGTCGCCTTCGGCCTCTTCCTCGAACGCTCGTTCCGCTCCGACGGCCCGATCGTGAAGCTCACGCCGTTCCGTAAACCGACCTTCGTCTTTGCCTGCGTCTTCAACCTCGTGATCGGGTTTGGCCTTTATGCGAGCACCTATCTCGTTCCGATCTTCCTTGGCCGCGTGCAGGGCTATAACGCGTCGGAGATCGGCACGACGGTGTTCGTTTCGGGCATCGCGCAGCTGCTCGGCGTGCCGATCGCCGCGGCATTGTCGCAGCGTGTCGACCAGCGCATCGTCATCACCTTCGGGCTCAGCCTGTTCGCGATCGGCCTCTGGATGTTCAGCTTCATGACCCCCGAATGGGGCTTCGCGGCGCTCTTCTGGCCGCAGGTCATGCGCAGCTTTGCGATCATGTTGTGCATCGTTCCATCGGTCGGGCTCGCGCTCGGCAATTTCGAGGGGCCCGAACTGCGCTATGCCTCGGGGCTGTTCAACCTGATGCGCAACCTCGGTGGCGCGATCGGCATCGCGCTCGTCAACACCTGGCTCGGCGACAATATGCGCCTCCATATGCTACGTCTCTCGGAAGCGCTCGGCCGGTCGAGCGAGGCGGCGAACGAAGCCGCCGCGGGGCTCGCCCAGCATATCGGCCACTATGTCACCGATCCCGCGCTTGCGGCGCAGATGGCGGGTTCGACGCTCGCCCACGTCATCGGTCGCGAGGCGCTGACGCTCGCCTTCGACGACGTTTTCCGCCTGATGTCCTGGATATTCCTCGCCGCGCTGGTGATGGTCCCCTTCTGCAAACCCCCGCCGATCGGCGGCCCGGCACCAAAGGACGCGCATTAGATTAAGCGAAAGAGTAGTTCGTCTGAAAGCAACCAATTGCGGACATCGGTTTTGGATGTATCCTCCGCTAGATGTTTGGGGGAGCGACCGATGATCGGCAGGCGAAAGGCAATCACAGTAGCGGCGTGCGCGACGTTTATGCCGGGAACGGCACTGTCTTGTCAGATATCATCGCCTCGCCCCAACCCTGTATTTGATAGGCAGGCGCAAGAAAAACGTTTGAGATTAGTCGAAAGCTTTTTTGAGAAGATCGATCGGGCAAGGTCGTTCGAAGAAATCGAGCGCTCGACCGCGAGCATGCGACGGGCCAGTTTTCGGTGGCCCGCTCCGCAACCAACCCAACTGTTGGAAGCCATTCCAGTGGGCGATCTGGTGATTGCTCGCGCGCGAGGTATTGAAGCGACGCCCGAGAATGAGTGC
The DNA here is from genome assembly GCF_014873485.1 of Sphingopyxis sp. OAS728. Taxonomy (NCBI): domain Bacteria; kingdom Pseudomonadati; phylum Pseudomonadota; class Alphaproteobacteria; order Sphingomonadales; family Sphingopyxidaceae; genus Sphingopyxis; species Sphingopyxis sp. OAS728. The sequence goes on from NZ_JADBDT010000001.1 coordinate 1,342,837, forward strand.
AATCCGTTCGTCACGGTCCACGCTTACTACTCGTTCCATTTCGACCAAGACCAGATCGCTCTGATGAATACGATTAGCTATGGCGCTCTCTGGCCCGCCCCGGAGCTACCGGAGGCTATTTCGCTGAAACGAGACTAAGTCGCTCTTGAGCAGCCGCCTCCAGCATCCGCTTTCCACCCTTAAACAGGCCTTCGAATAATCCTTTCCTACATTATCCCGCCGTGCTCCATACTGGCAGATGGAAAAGACCACCCCGCCCGCCCCGCTCCTCGCCGGCACCTGCCTCGCCTTCACACCCGTCCCCGGACAGCGCCATCGCGCCGACGGCTGGACGCCCGACACGCAGGCCAATTTCATCCGCGCGCTCGAAGCGATGGGCTCGGTGGGCAAGGCCGTACGCGCGGTCGGCATGGGCCGGGCTTCGGCCTATCGTCTACGCGAACGCCCCGACGCTGCAAGCTTCGCCGTTGCGTGGGATCTTGCCATCGCAACAGGCCGGACGCACCAGTTCAGCATCGCAATGGACCGCGCGCTCAACGGCGTGACCATCGTCCGCGTTCTGAAAGGCGGCGCGGTCGACGTCAGCGGCGGCCCCGACATGGCGGTCGTCCATGCCGCGCTCCGCGAAGACGCCTTCGCTAAAGCGACAAAGGAGACTGAATGAACGCGCACATGCGTATCTTTTGTCGCTTTAAGCCCAAAAAAAGAAGACCCGCCCCCAGGCCCATGTCCCCGGGGGCGGGTCGCGACCCGTCGTCCTTTGGCCGCCGCCGGTCCCGCGGCATGATTGCGGGACCGGGGCGCCGGATCAGGCGAGGTCGAAACGGTCGGCGTTCATCACCTTGGTCCAGGCCTTGACAAAGTCCTTCACGAACTTCTCTTCATGGCCGGTCTCGGCATAGACTTCGGCAACGGCGCGCAGTTCGGCGTTCGATCCGAAGATCAGGTCGGCGCGCGTCGCGCGCCACGTCTCGCCGCCGCTCGCGCGGTCGGTCGCGACATATTCCTGGTCGTTCGAGCCGTCGACGGCCTTCCACACATTGGTCATGTCGAGCAGGTTGACGAAATAGTCGTTCGTCAGCTGCCCCGACCGCTTGGTGAAATGGCCGTGCCCGCGCTCGCCATGATTGGCGCCGAGGACGCGGAGGCCCCCGATCAGCACGGTCATTTCGGGCACCGACAGGCCGAGCAGCGAAGCGCGGTCGAGCATCATTTCCTCGATCTTCACCGCGAGCTTCTTCTTGCCGACATAGTTGCGGAAGGCGTCGGCCTCGGGCTCCATCACCTCGAAGCTGTCAGCGTCGGTCTGCTCGGCGGTCGCGTCGCCGCGGCCACCGGTGAAGGGCACATTGGTCGCGCCCGCCTTCTCCAGCCCGACCACACCACCGAGGACGATGGCATCGGCCAGCGACATCGAACCGCGCAGACCGTTCAGCGTATCGATCACCTTGGCAAGCGCAGCCGGTTCGTTGACCTCCCAATCCTTCTGCGGCGCCAGCGCGACGCGCGCGCCATTGGCACCGCCGCGATAGTCGGACTTGCGATAGGTGCTCGCCGACGCCCAGGCGGTCTTGATCAGCTGGCTGACCGTCAGCCCGCTGGCGGCGATCTTGTCCTTCACCGCCTTGACGTCTGCGTCCGACGGCATCGAACCGGCGGGGATCGGGTCCTGCCAGATCAGGTCTTCGGCAGGCACTTCGGGCCCGAGGTAGCGGACCTTGGGCCCCATGTCGCGGTGCGTCAGCTTGAACCAGGCGCGTGCAAAGGCATCCCTGAACGCCTCATGGTCGGCGCGGAATTTCTCGCTGATCTTGCGGTATGCCGGGTCGAGCTTCAGCGCCATGTCGGCGGTGGTCATCATCGTCGGGACCTTCTTGCCGGGGACATGCGCGTCGGGCGCCATATCCTCTTCCTTCTGGTCGATCGGCTGCCACTGGTTGGCGCCTGCGGGCGATTTCACCAGCTCATAATCATAGTCGAACAGCAGGCGGAAGAAATTGTCGGTCCATTTGTCGGGCGTGTTCGTCCACGCGCCTTCGAGGCCGCTGGTGACCGTATGCTCGCCGATACCGCCGCTCTCGTGTCCGCTGACCCAGCCGAAGCCCTGCGCGGCAAGGTCGCCGCCCGCGGGCGCGGCGCCGAGCAGCGATGCGTCACCATTGCCATGCGCCTTGCCGAAGGTGTGGCCGCCGGCTGTAAGCGCGACGGTTTCCTCGTCGTTCATCGCCATGCGCGCGAAGGTTTCCTTCATGTCGCGCGCCATGCCTTCATTGTCGTTCGAATCGCCCTGCGGCCCTTCGGGATTGACGTAGATCAGGCCCATCTGGATCGCGGCGAGCGGGCCTTCGATCTCGTGCAGGCCATGTTGGGGCGCGATACGCGTCTGCACACCCTGATTGACCCACTTTTCTTCCGAACCCCAATAGATGTCGCGTTCGGGCTCGAACACGTCGGCACGGCCGCCGCCGAAGCCGAACACGGGCCCGCCCATGCTTTCGATCGCGACATTGCCGGCGAGGATGAACAGGTCGGCCCAGCTGATCTTGTTGCCATATTTCTGCTTGATCGGCCAAAGCAGGCGCCGCGCCTTGTCGAGGTTGCCATTGTCGGGCCAGCTGTCGAGCGGCGCGAAACGCTGCTGCCCGCTGTTGGCGCCGCCGCGCCCGTCAGCGGTGCGGTACGTGCCCGCGGCGTGCCACGCCATGCGGATGAAGAAGGGCCCGTAATGCCCATAGTCGGCCGGCCACCAGGGCTGGCTATCGGTCATCAGCGCGGTGAGGTCATTCTTGAGCCCCTGATAGTCGATCGACTTGAAGGCGGCTGCATAATCGAAGTCGTCGCCCAAGGGGTTCGACGAGCCGTTGGGATTGAGTATCTCGGTCGCCAGCATCTCGGGCCACCAGTCCTTGTTCGTACGGCCGAGCAGCGCGCGGGCTCCGTCCGTATTGAACGGACAGCCTTTTTCGGGGGCGTTCATGCAGTCTCTCCTTTTATGGTGATCGTTGGATGTTGGCGCGGCGGGATGACGGGCGCGTGACGCATGCTCGGCGACGGGGTCACCGCAGGGTGGTCGGCGCGGGCGGGCGTCGAGTCGATGGCGTCATCCTTTCGTTCAGACAGGGAGAGGTTACGCTGCACCTTCCCATCGACCTAAACGAATAAGCTGAATTCAGTCATCGAATGAACCGATCAAGCGCACGGCGGTTGCCCGTGCCGAGGGCCACCCGTCCCGCCCCCGCCACGTCCCGGCGATGCCGACGCAACATCGATACCGGCGCCGGGTTGATCCGATGCCGCGCCATGATGTGATGCGCGGCGCAAGGAGATGGAAAGTGGCTAATAACCCGAACCAGCAGAATGAGAAGAAACCGCAGTCGGATCGTGACCGCCAGCAGCAACAGCAGGGCGGCCAGCAGCGCCAGCCTGGCAGCGACCAGCGCCCCGATCAGGGCCGCCAGAACCCGCAGCAGCGCTGATACCGTCAGCCTGCATGAGAAAGGGCCGCCCCGTCTGGGGCGGCCCTTTTCCTTTAGAGGAACGAATTCCGCCTAGAAACTGAACTTCACCGTCCCGCCCCATGTCCGCGCGTCGCCGACCTGCCCGGCGATCAGGCCGGTGTTGCCGGGAGCGACCTGAAGCAGTTCGATATAATTCACATCGAACGCATTGCGGACCCAGCCGAAAACGTCGAGCCCCTCGCCGCGGAAGCCGACGCGGAAGTTGGTCAGGGCATAGCCTTTGACGTCGGTATAGGCCGACGGCGACGCATTCGAATTCCAGTGCGAACGGTAATTGCCGTCGACGCCGAGATAGACCTGCCCTTCCTTTGCCAGCAGCGTGACCGGGACATTGGTTTCGGCACCGTAAGAAAACGCCCATTTCGACACGCCGGGTAGGCGCTGTCCCGAAATATCGCACTGCCGCGGGCTCAGCGCCGCCGGAACGCCGGGCTGCGAATAGTCGGGCACCGCGTTGGCGCCCTGCAGCGTACCGCCCGACAGTTCGGGCGGGCACGGCGCGTTAGTGAACTTCTTGTATTTGGCGTCGGTGTAGGCGCCGTTGGCGTAAGCGGTGAACCGGTCGCTCGCGACGATCTTCAAGTCCGCCTCGATACCCTGCGTCCGAACCTTGTCGGCGTTGGCGAGATAGCCGCGCACCGTGCCGAACTGGCCGCCGTTCACCGTCGCCTGGAAATCCTTGATATCGGTGCGGAAGGCCGCGAGGTTGAACGTCGCGCGCCGGCCCAGGAACTGCGTCTTGAGCCCGATTTCGAAATGGTCGATCGATTCGGGCTTCACCGTGCTCGCATCATAATTGACCGTATTGTCGGCGTTGAGCGGCAAGCCGTTCTGGTTGATGCCCAGCGTCTTGAAGCTTTTGGCATAGGTCGCATAGGCCAGGATATCCGGCGCGACCTTGTAGTTCACATTGAGATCGTAGGTGAAGTTCCACGCGCTGTCCGACGGTGCGCTTTCCTGTGGCTGATAGACGCCGCACTGTGCCGCCAATATTGCAGGAAGGCTGGTGCCCGGCGCAGGAGTGCAATTGATGACCTGCCCGGCGCCGTTCGTGACCACGCGCCGGTAAAAGCCCGATTTCTTGTCGTAATTGACGCGCGCGCCCGGCTGGATCGTCAATGCATCGGTCACCTTCCAGCTGAGCTGACCGAACAGCGCCGCGCTGGTACTCTTGAGATACTGCGTGTTGGTGGCGGTCAGCCCCTGAAGCACGCTCGGATCGTTGGCGAGCGCGCCGGTCAGGCTCCATTTGCTGGCGTCTGCGCCCTGCTGTTCGGTGCCCTGCGTGTCGATCCGCTGCTTGAAACCGAACAGGCCGACGACGAAGTCGATCTTGTCGCCTTCGTAATTATAGCGGAATTCCTGGCTATACTGATCCTGCTGCGAGGGGTTCTGAGACTTCGAGACGATCGAGAGGCCGGTGAAATCGCGGTCATTCTCGGGCTTCCAGTCCCAGAAGCGCCACGCGCTGATCGACGTGAAGGTGCCGGGACCGACGTCCCACTTCACGCGCACCGAGGCGCCGCCGATCTTGTTGCCCGCGTTCAGGCTAGCATCAAGGTCGGTCAGGCGGTCGTAGGGATTGGTGCTCGGCACGGCATAGTTGCGGCCGGGATTGGCGGCGTTCACCGCGGCGACGAGCGCGTCATACTGGCGCGCGAGCGCGCGCTGGGTCCGGCCGACGCGAACATAGGTCGTGCCATAGCCTTCGGGGTCCTGCTTGCTGTAGTCGCCGGCGATGGTGATGCTGAGATCTTCGTTCGGCTGGAACAGCAGCTGGCCACGCAAGCCCAGATTGTCCTGTTCGTTGATCCAGCGGTCGCTCACCGTGTTGTAGAGCGTGCCGCGGCGGCTGGTCGCCGCAATAGCGATGCGGGCCGCGATCTTGTCGGTCAGCGGCCCCGAGATCGCTGCCTTCGCCTGCCGGTAGTTGAGGTTGCCGACGCTCACCTCGGCGCGGCCCTCGAAATCGAAGGTCGGCTGGTTCGTCGTGATGTTGATCGCGCCGGCGGTCGTGTTCTTGCCGTAGAGCGTGCCCTGCGGCCCGCGCAGCACCTCGACCTGGTCGACATCGAGAAAGTCGAAGGTCGCCGCGGCGACGCGCGAATTATAAACGTCATCGACATAGATGCCGACGCCCTGCTCGAATCCGTCGCTGGTGAGGCCGAAGGGCACGCCAAGACCGCGGATGTTGACCGAGGTGTTGCGCGGGTTCGACGTGTAAACCTGGAGCGTCGGAGCGAGCTGCTGGAGCTTCACGACGTTGAAGTTGCCCGTCGCCTCGATCGAATCGCCGCGGATCACCGAGATCGCGACGGGCACTTCCTGTGCGGTTTCCTGACGGCGGCGCGCGGTGACGATGATGATGTCGCCGCGGCTCACATCGTCGTCAAGCTGGGCCGCATCGGCCGCCCCCGCGGCAGTGGCGGCATCGCCCGCTTCGGCTTCCGCGGCTATCGCCGGGGTCGCGCCGAGCGCGAGCAGAAAAGAGAGTGTGAGCGCGGACGCCGGCAAGCGGCGGCGGACGGACGGGTATTTTGCGGTCATGACAATTTCCTGTTGCTTTGAAGATGCACGAAAATTGCCACATCCGGCGGTCCGGTCTGCGGCAGGCGGGACGCAAGTCCCCATTGGGAGCCGTGAATTCAGTTGGGGTAGCGGTGCCGCTCGGTCACATCGACCTGCACCAGACGCCCTTCGTGCACGGTCAGCTGGATCGCGCCGAACTTCAGCCTGTCGAGAGCCTCGAGCACGGTCTGAATGGCGCGCGGCACCTCTTCGGAGCCGCCTTTGGCGACTTCGTTGATAGCGCTCATGATAATTCCTTTCCCTCGTGGATTCGCCCCGCAAGCATATGCCAAGTGAATTGGTAGACAATAAATCTTTTCCTTTCTGCGCCGAAAGGTTCGGTTGTCGCGCCCAATGGACAGCGCCGAACGGATTCGGGCGTGCGACGAGCCGACGGACCGAGCGACGCCGGGGATTGCGCGCGAGTCCCAGTGCTGGCAAAGGCAGCCCCAATGAGCAAAATTAACGATCTGATGGCCCGCGGAACCGAGCTTCTCGGCAGCGACTACGCCATTCTCTGCGGTGCGATGAGCTGGGTTTCCGAACGCCATCTGGTCAGCGCGATCAGCAATGCCGGCGGGTTTGGCGTAATTGCGTGCGGCGCGATGACGCCCGAACTGCTCGATGCCGAAATCGCCGCGACCAAGGCGCTGGCGACGCGAAATTTCGGCGTCAATCTGATCACCATGCATCCGCAACTGTTCGATCTGATCGACGTCTGCGCGAAACATGGCGTCGGCCATGTCGTGCTTGCGGGCGGTCTGCCGCCGAAGGGCAGCCTCGAGGCGATCAAGGCATCGGGCGCGAAGGTCATCTGTTTTGCCCCGACGCTCGCGCTGGGCAAGAAGCTCGTTCGTTCGGGCGTCGACGCGCTGGTGATCGAGGGGATGGAGGCCGGCGGCCATATAGGCCCCGTGTCGACCAGCGTGCTGGCGCAGGAAATCCTGCCCACGCTCGCCGACGAAGTCCCGGTGTTCGTCGCCGGCGGCATCGGCCGCGGCGAGGCGATCGCCGCCTATTTGGAAATGGGCGCATCGGGGGTCCAACTCGGCACCCGCTTCGTCTGCGCCACCGAAAGCATCGCGCATCCCAATTTCAAGAAGGCTTTCATGCGCGCCTCGGCACGCGAAGCCGTCGCAAGCGTCCAGATCGACCCGCGCCTGCCGGTCATCCCCGTCCGCGCGCTCAAGAACGCGGGCACCGAAGCCTTTACCGCCAAGCAGCGTGAAGTCGCGAACAAGCTCGACACGGGCGAGGTCGACATGATGGCGGCCCAACTCGAAATCGAGCATTATTGGGCGGGCGCGCTGCGTCGCGCGGTGATCGACGGCGACGTCGAAAATGGTTCGTTAATGGCAGGGCAATCTGTCGGTATGGTATCCGAAGAAGAGAGCGTCGCAGCAATCGTCGCATCTCTGGTGCAACAGGCCGAAGCCGCGTTGCACGCTCGGGGTTGATGCTGCAAAATATAGCAGCTGGGGAGTGGGTCATGAATTTGTCGCGTAAGATTATCGTAGCGGGCTTGCTGGCGAGCGTTGCCGCATGCGCACCGAAGCCGCCTCCGCCGCCTCCGCCGCCCCCTCCGCCGCCGGTCGTCGTCGTCATTCCACCGCGGCCGCTGCCGCCGGGCAACGCATCGCTGACGCAGATCCTGCCGGGCCGTGCGCTCGACGGCCATTTCGTCACGGCGAACAGCAATGTGACCGGCGACCGCGCCTTCTGGCAGCTCAAGATCGGGCTCAACGTCGCCGCGATCGGCTGCCGCGGGCTCGAGGAAACGACGCTCGTTTCAGCGTATAACAATATCATCAAAACCCATAGCAAGGTGATCAAGTCGACCGAAAAGTCGGTGATCACCCAGCTCGGCAAGGAAAATAAGAACAACGGCATCGCACCGCGCGACCGCCTGTCGACGCAGTTGTTCAACTATTTTGCCCAGCCGCCGGCGCAGCGCGGCTTCTGTGCGCGCGCCAACGAGATTGCCCAGCTGGTTTCGGCAACGCCGACCGCACAGGTCGTCGAACAGGCGCCCGCGCATCTTGCGCGGCTCGATCAGCCGTTCCACGAATTTTACGAGGCCTACGCCAAATATCAGGTCGACGCCGTCGCGTGGGACGCCAAATATGCTCGGCCGCCGGCGATCATGACCGCACCGGCAGCGCCGATCGCAACACCCGCTCAGCCCGCGACGTCGCCGTCGGGCACCTGATTTGAGTTCCTCGCCGGGCGGCCTTGTTGCATTCGCGCAACGCCGCCCGCGCGATGCGACACAATCTTTTTCGGTTCGTCGCATTTCGCCCGTCGCGGGCCCATGGCGGGTGACGTCATGGCGCCGAACAGGGGTCGCGGCGTCCTGTACGGCGCCGAAAAAAGCCCAGCACTCCCGCCTTTTCCGGAATCGACATCGCGTTACCCCATCGTGAACCAAAAGCTGCGGAAACTGCTTTCCGCTGCATTCATCCTTAATTCCCGGCAATCTTTCGACTCTCCCCTGCCCCTTATCGTCAGCCTCGCCGGGATCGTCCGGCGTTGCTCGGGGGAGCATTGGGGGAATGGGGAACATGACCAGAGGAATCGGATTCGCCGCCGCGTGCGCGGCGGCCTTGGCTGCTGCGCCCGCAGCGGCCCAATATACGCAGCAGGAACCGCAGGCGCCCGGCTATGCCGCGGCCAACCTGCGCCTGCCGCCGCGCGATGCGCAGGGGGATTTTGCAACGCCCAATCGTGAACGGACCGGTCACGACGCGTTCTGGAACCTGCGCATCGCGCTTAACGTTGCCGCGATCGGGTGCCGTCATCCGGGATCGCTGCAACTGATAGCCGACTACAACAATATCATCGGACGCCACGGCAATCTTATCCGCTCCGCGGAGACGGCGGTGATTGCACGGCTGGGGCGCGAGACGGGCAGCAACGGCATTGCCGCCCGCGACCGCACCTCGACCAAGCTGTTCAACTATTTCGCGCAGCCGCCCGCGCAGAAGGAGTTTTGCCGCGTCGCCGGATCGATTGCGCAACAGATGAGCGGCATGGACAGCGCGACCGCGATGTCGATGGCTCCGGCCATGCTCGCGCAGGTCGACCAGCCTTTCGTCGACTTCTACAACGCCTATGCGCGTTATGAAGTGGAACTCGCCGCCTACCGCGCTCAGCGCGGTTACCAGCCGCGCACCGAACCGGGCGTCCAAATGGCGGCGGCGAAACCCTGAGCGAAATTAACTTGGGGCAATAGCAACGGTGCCAAGCATCTGTTAGCAGGGCGGAGCGATGACCAATGCTCCGCCCCCTCCTTCGACTGCGGCCCAGTCGGCACGTACCATCCTGACCCGATTGCACGAGGTCATGGCATCGCGTGCAAACGCGCAGGGCAAGCTCAACCAGGTCGTCGGCATTATCGGCGAATGCCTCGATAGCGAAGTCTGCTCGATCTACTTGCTGCGCGAAGGCGCGCTCGAACTCTACGCGACACGCGGGCTGAAGCAGGAGGCGGTGCACGTCACCCGGCTCGGCCTCGGTGAAGGGCTGGTTGGCACGATCGCCGACCAGATCGAGACGCTGAACCTCGACGAGGCTGCGGCGCATCCCGACTTTTCCTATCGCCCCGAGACCGGCGAAGAATTGTTCCACAGCTTTGCCGGCGTGCCGATCATCCGCCGTGAGCGCGCGGTGGGCGTGCTGTGCGTCCAGCACAGCGATCCGCGCCGCTATGACGATATCGAGATCGAGACGCTGCAGACCGTCGCGATGGTATTGTCCGAGCTGATCGCCAACGCCGACCTCGTCGACACCGCCGCCCGCACCGACGCCGCGGCGGCGGATCAGTCGGCGCAGCGGCTGAACGGACAGAAGCTGGTCGACGGCATGGGCGCCGGGGTCGCAGTGTTCCACCAGCCGCGCATCACGATCGAACACACCGTCGCTGACGACACCGAAGCCGAGCGCCACCGCGTCTACGCCGCCTTCGACAAGATGCGCGAGCAGATCGACCGCATGGCGAGTTCGGCCGACTTCGGCGTCGGCGGCGAGCATGAGGAGGTCATCGAGACCTACAAGATGTTCGCCTATGACGAGGGATGGTCGCGGCGGATCAATGAGGCAATCGACAGCGGCCTGACCGCCGAGGCGGCGATCGAGCGCGTCCAGCAACGCACGCGTATGCGCATGCGCCAGATCGACGATCCGCTGCTGCGCGATCGCATGCACGATCTGGAGGATCTGTCGAACCGGCTGATCCGCATCGTCTCGGGACAGATGGGGACCGCCGCGCAAATGGGCGGGCTGCGGCAGGATTCGATCCTGATCGCGCGCAACCTCGGCCCCGCCGAACTGCTCGAATATGACCGTCGCCGGCTGAAGGGCGTCGTGCTCGAGGAAGGCTCGCTGACCGCGCACGTCATCATCGTCGCGCGCGCGATGGGGGTTCCGGTGATGGGCCGCGTCAGCGACGTGCGCGCCTCGATCCGCGAAGGCGATTTGCTGCTGCTCGATTCGGCGGCGGGGTCGCTGCATGTCCGGCCGACGCAGGCGGTGCAGGATGCCTTCGACGCCAAGCTCGAAGTGTCGCAAAAGCGCCGCGCCAACCTCGCCGCGCTGCGCGACCTGCCCGCGGTCACCAAGGACGGCGTGCCGATCGAGCTGATGATCAACGCCGGGCTGCGCGAGGATATCGCCGCGCTCGACCTGACCGGCGCGCGCGGGATCGGGCTGTTCCGTACCGAATTCCAGTTCCTCGTTTCAGCCACCCTGCCGTCGCGTGACCGCCAGCAGCGGCTCTACCGCGATGTGCTCGACGCCGCGGGCGACCGGCCGGTGATCTTCCGCACCGTCGACATCGGCGGCGACAAGGCGCTGCCCTATATGAATGTCGGCGACAGCGCGCATGAGGAAAATCCCGCGATGGGCTGGCGCGCGCTGCGCCTCGCGCTCGAACGCGAAGGGCTGCTGAAAGTCCAGGCACGTGCTTTGATGGAGGCGGCCGCCGGGCGGACGCTCAACGTCATGTTCCCGATGGTGTCCGAACCGTGGGAATATGAAGCGGCGCGCAACCTGTTCGTCGGCCAGCGGGCGTGGCTCGCGAGCCATAACAAGAAATTGCCCGTCGCGATCCGCTATGGCGCGATGCTCGAAGTGCCGGGGCTGCTCGAAACGCTCGACCTGATGCTCCCGCATCTCGATTTCCTGTCGGTCGGCACCAACGACCTTACCCAGTTCCTGTTCGCCGCCGATCGCGCGCACCCGCGGCTCGCCGAACGTTATGACTGGCTGTCGCCGACGGTCATGCGATACCTCGCGCGCGTCGTCCGCACCGTTTCGGGCTCGAAGGTGGCGCTGGGCGTTTGTGGCGAAATGGGCGGCCGACCGCTCGAAGCAATGGCCTTGCTGGGTGTCGGCATCGAACGCCTGTCGATCACTCCCGCCGGGGTCGGCCCCGTCAAGGCGATGATCCGCTCGCTCGACCTTGGTGCACTGCGCGCCGACATGCCTGCGATCCTCGCCCAGCCTTCGTCGAACCCGCGCGGTCAGTATCATGACTGGGCGCAGCAACATCAGGTCGATCTGGGCGATTAATCCGTGCTTTCGACCCGAAATTAACCTTTCAACAGGGATGTTTTGGTTAATACACTCTTGCACCCGTTCGGGAGGCTGGAGAAGATGATGCAGTTGGTCAAACGGTCCTACGCCGGGGTGATGCACACGATTGCGAACCTTGGTCCGATGGAAAAGCTTGCCGAGGATGCGCGGCACAGCGACGAATATGGCTGGCGGCGCTGGTCGGCATCGCTGCTCGCAATCCACGATATCGAACGCATGATCGCGCTGGGCCTGCCCTGGTGGAACGTCGCCGCGACGCGCGAAGTCGCCGAGTTTCTCCGCGGACGGCCAAAGGCGCGCGTGTTCGAATATGGCGCGGGCGCGAGCACCATCTGGCTCGCGCGCCATGCCGCCAGCGTCGTGTCGGTCGAACACCATGCCGAATGGCACCAGCGCCTGACCAAAGAGGTTGTCTGTTTCCCGAATATCGAATTGCGCCATCGCGAACTCGAAGGCGACGCCTATATTGGGGCGATCGACGCGGCGGACGGCCCGTTTGACCTGATTGTCGTCGACGGACGCCGCCGCACCGAATGCCTAGCGCGCGCGATCCCGCATCTCGCGCCCGGCGGCATCATCCTGCTCGATGACAGCGGCCGCCGCCGCTACCGCCGCGCGATCGAAAGCTGCGGGCTCGAGGAGCGTCGCTATTTCGGTCGCTCCTATTGCGTCCCCTACCCCGATTTCACCAGCATCCTTTATGGCTGAAACAGCCGCGGCACACCGCCGCCCGTCCTTCGAAAGGATCGGGCGGTGGGTCGGCGGCGCGGCGCTGGCGGGCAGCATCGCCTTCATCGGCGAGCGGCTGTGGCGCCTCGACTGGTCGACGCTCCAGCCGCACGCATCGTGGGGCCTTGCGGGCGCCATGATCGGCGCGCCCCTGCTGTTTGCGGCCGCCGATCGTGCGCTGTCGAGCGCATGGACCGCAGTCGTCGACCGAGAACATATCCAGCCGCCCGGCGACCTGTCGCGCATCTATGCCCGCGGCGTGCTGATGAAATATCTGCCGGGGTCGGTGTTCCAATATGTCAGCCGGCAGATCGAAGGCGCAAAGACGGGGATCGAGCATAAGCTGCTCGCCAAGTCGGCCGTCGTCGAGGTCGGCCTGCATCTGGTCAGCAGCATGTCGGTCGCCGCCGCTTGCCTGACCTTCGAACGCTCGCCCGTCGGCGCCCTTGCCGCAGCTGTCATCGTCGTCGGCACCGCATTTGCCGCACGCCGGCCCTTATTGACGGCCCTGGCTTTCCAGATTCTCGCTTTTGGCGGGTTTGCCATGGCAGCCGCGCTGATCGGCGCCGCCGTCCTCCCTGCCGGAACGGACCTCGCCCATTTCGCCGCGCTGTTCCTGCTGGCATGGCTGGCCGGCTTTGTCGTGCCGGTGGCGCCGGGCGGGATCGGCGTTCGCGAAGCGGCGCTTCTCGCTCTTGCAGGCGCCGGTTTGCCGGCGGCGGGGCTGATGGCCGCGACGCTCGCGCTTCGGGCATCGTCGATCGCCGGCGATCTGGGATATGGCCTCGCCACCCTGCGATGCCGCCGCACCTGATCCGCAGTTAGAACGGCATGAACAGCGGGCCGCCGGCATCGGGCCGCACGGGAACCTTGATATCCTTGCCCCAGATCAACCGCGCGCCCTTGTCACCGGTCGTGGAAGCGCGATAGTCGCCGCGATCGAGATGGATGAACTGGCCCGGTGCAATCATGCGGTCGCCGATCGTGACGCTCGCGCCGCGCACCGTGTAGAAACCGGGCACGCGAACCTTGAACGCATAGTCGCTTGCACGGGCCGGAATATCCTCTCCCGCGATCCAGAACGGCCCCCACAGATGGACAAAGGTGTCGCGGATCGCGGCAAGATCGCCGGGAAGGAAGGCGGGAACGTCGCCTTTACCGTTCAGCGCATCCTCGAACATGTAATCGTCGTTCACCACCAGCGGCACCGGCTTCGATGCCATGGTTTTCTCAAGGCTGGGGAAGCCGCCGAGCAAATATTGATCGATCCCCCAGGGTGTCATGAACACATTGGCCTTCGGGAAACTTCCGAGCATCGCGCAGCTGTCGAAATAGGCAACGCCGCCGGGAAACATCGTATCGGCGACGCGCAGGATCTGCCGCTGGCGCTCAATCGTGTTCGGCGGCTCGTTGTAGAAGACGAACCCGCCGCCGAGCAGCATAAGCGCCGCGACCGAAATCGAACGATAACGCGCCACCAGCGACGCCAGCACCACGCCGCACGCGACGGTTACGGGCGGCAGCATATAGACGTAAAAATAGGGCGCGGTGTTGTGATAGAAAAACAGCGTCAGGATCGGCAGGTAGAATCCGGTCAGCGCCAGCTTCTCGGGCTTTGACAGCGCGGCCTTCCAGACCATTAGCGGAAAGGCCAATATCACCAGTGCGAGCACGAGCGACAGCTGCACGCCCTTCACCAACGACAGCCAATAGGTCACGTAACCGAAATGAAACATCTTGCCGCCCGCGCGCGAGACGACCTTCATCGCCTCGACATCGCTGTTGCCGGCAAGACTGCTCGCGTGAGCCAGATAGATCAGCGCAAAGGACACGAGCGCGACCGCGCCGACCGTGCCCAGTTGGAACAGCAGGCGCCGCTTGTTGCCTGCCTCCGACCAGAGGAGCCAGGCGATGCCGAGGAATACCGGGGCGTAGAGGATCGTCTTGATCGTCAGCATTGCCGACAGGCCCGCAAGTAGCCCAACGGCGAGGATGGTGCCGAGGCTCAATCGAAAGCGCAGCAACATCCAGGCTGCGGTCATCAACATCGCCGCCGCGGGCGCGTCGAAACGGAACGAGGTGCCGTGCTGGAGCACATATCCCGCAGTCAGATAGATGAGCGCGCAGAAGGCCGCCGGCACGCGCCCGACAAAGCGCGCCGCAGCACCGAAAATCGCTGCGGCAACGACGACGATGCACAGGAACATGAACATCCGGATCGCGACGATATGGTCGACGCCGACACCCGGAAGGTCGACCGCCCAGACGAACGCGCGCGTGTAAAGCGTCTGCAATGGTTCGGTCAGCGTGCCTTGCGCTAGTTTTTGAACCTGGCTGTAATGGTAAAACTCGTCCCAATTGATCGCACGCGTCAGGGCAAGATGAAGATGCCCTGTGAGCGCGAGGACGATGCCTGCGACCGGCCAGAATATGGAGCCGGCGCGAGGGATTCGGGACTTTCCGGCGGGCGCGCCGATGGCGGTGCTTGTCACGCGGCGCCTTTCCGGCGGTTCGTAGCCACGGGTTCTTGCGCTTCGGGTGTAGCGGGCAGCCGCTCCTCGATCTGCCGCAGGCGGACGAGGCTCGCCTCGATCAGCTTGCGGTTCGCCGCGATCAGATCGGCGAGCACGCCCATCACCGCCACCATCACGCCGAGGACGAGCAGCGCCCCGCCGATCACCAGCGACTGGACATGGCCGTCGCCCGAACCCTGAAGATAGAAGAGCAGGAAGCGGACGATCGGCACGACGCCGACAAAGGCGATGGCCAGCCCGAGCCCGACAAAGGCGCGGAGCGGGTTGTAGGTCGTATAGGCGCGGGCCATCGTGATCCCGGTGTTGACGATGAAGCGCGGGATCGACTTGAACAGGCGCGACGGGCGTAGCGTCGCATTGGTGCGGATCGGCACGCTCAGGATCGACAGCCGCTTGCGGCCTGCTTGGATCAGCATGTCGGTCGTGTAGCTGAACTCGGTCGTGATATTGATACGCTGCGCCGCGTCGCGGCTGATCGCGCGAAATCCGCTGACCGCGTCCGACACTTGCACATTGGCAAGGCGCTGGACGACCCTGCTGCCCAATTCCTGCAGCCGGCGTTTCACCGGACCGAAATGTTCATTGTCCCCGACGCCGCGGTCGCCGACGACGATATCGGCGCGCCCGTCGAGGATCGGCGCGACGATCCGGGCGATGTCTTCACCGACATATTGGCCGTCGGCGTCGGTGTTAACGATGACGTCGGCGCCAGCGGCGAGCGCCGCATCAATGCCCGAACGGAACGCTGCGGCAAGACCGCGATTGGTACGGTGGCGCACGACGTGATGCACGCCCCACATGCGCGCGACCTGCGCCGTATTGTCAGTACTGCCGTCGTCGATGACCAATATCTCGATCGTGTCGATGCCGTCGATCTTGCGCGGCAGCGCGGCGAGTGTCGCGGGAAGGTCCTCGGCTTCGTTCAGGCAGGGAATCTGGATGACAAGCTTCATCGTGCCGTCCCCCGGCCCGATGCCGATTGTCCCACTCCGCCCTGATCCATGGAAGTTCCCCAAAATCCGTGTATCTGCGGCCTAGAAGCTTGTGGTTAATATCCCGCTAACACTCGCCCGTACCGCCATTGTCAGGGCGCGCATGTTTATGTTATGTTCTCAATCCGATTCCTCGAGGAGAGAGTGATGACCAATCAAGCCCCCCGTGCCAGCGGCCAATGCCATTGCGGTGCGATCCGCTATTCGATGAGCACCGCGGTCCAGCATCATGCGCTGTGCCATTGCAGCGACTGCCGCCGCCATTCTGGCGCGCCGATGGTCGGCTGGGCTCTCGTCGCAAATGATGAAATCGAGATCCAGGGCACGGCGAAGGTTTACGCCTCGTCCGAACATGGCCGCCGCCATTTCTGCGGCGATTGCGGCACCGGACTCTTTTATTCCAACGACGCGATCTTTCCGGGCCAGATCGACGTGCAGACGGCAACGCTCGACGACCCCGACCTGATCCCCGCACAGGTGCAGATCCAGACCGCCGAGCGTATCGGCTGGATGGAGAAGCTGAACGATCTTCCGGCGTTCGAGCGTTACCCGGCCTTCGAATGATCAGCGGTCGGCAGCCACGATCGCCTTGACGAGCGCAGCGGTGTCGAGCCGGTTCTTGTCGTCGTCATAACCCTGCCGGACGATGACGAGTTCGCGCGACGGGATGACGACAAGATATTGGCCGCGGTTGCCAAAGGCACCGAAGGCATCGGCGGGGATCCCCTCCGACTTGTTGAGAAGCCAGAAGCCCGCGCCATAGCCGAACGCGCCGTCGGGCTGTGGCCCGCTCGGCGTGGTGACGAAGCGGCGCCAGTCGGCGGGAAGCAGGCGCTCGCCCTGCCACATGCCGTCGTTCTGGTAGAGAAGACCCAACCGCGCAAGATCGCGCGCCGTCGTCCACACCTGGCTCGACAGGATATAGTCGCCGTTTCGGTCATGCTCGGCGGTGGTGCGCGTCATGCCGAGGCGATCGAAGAAGCGATGGGGATTGAGCATCGTGTCGAAACGAACGGTCGCCGTAGGCTCGTTCACCCTGCGCTGCCCCTGATACAAGGCAGCCTTGAGCGACAGGACTGCGAGCAACGTGTCGTTGTTAGCATAGCGGAAGCGCGTTCCCGGCGGGTTGAGCAGCGGCCATTGCACCGTCCACGGCCGGACCAGCGATCCGCCCATATAGATCGCGTCGCTCCGGTTCCCGGCACTGTCGCTCGTAAGACCGCTGGCCATACGCATCAATTGCTCGGTCGTGATCGCACCGCGCGGATCGCCCGGGACCTGCCATTCGACGATCTGGGCGGGAGCCTTGACGTCGATCCAGCCATTGTGGACCGCATTGCCGATCAGCGTCGCGGCCATCGACTTGGCGACGGAGAACGTACGCTGCGCGGTGTGGAGATCGTGCCCCAACCAGTAGCGTTCGAACGCAATCTTGCCGTCTCTGACGATCAACAACGCGCTCGTCTTGCCGCCGAATGCTCCAACATTCGTCCCCACGTCCGCAAAGCGTGGAGCCCCGCGCGCGACGGGCGCGAGCGCATTCTTGTCGCCCAACGGCCAAGCACGGTCGTCGAGCTTCGGCCGTCCCTGATTCCGGAAGCCCGGGATCATTTGCGCAGACGCGCCGATCGGCAGGGTGACACAGCCCTCCCCACTGTCCCACATCGCGATGCGTGGGGGCATATCGTCGCGATATTTGACGCTGACGGTTTTCGTCTTGTCGTCGACATCGGCCTTGAGCTCGCGGACATCGGCCTCGATCTCGGGATAGATGCCGGTGAGTTCGTCGCGTTCGATCGCGTCGAGGGGCTTTCCCGTGCCGTTCCACAACGACGAACAAACGAACGCCGCACGATAGCCCGCCGCCCATGCGCGGTTCAGCTCGGCATTGGGCTTCGGCGCCTGCGCCGCTGCAGGCACCGCGCCGGCAAGAACCACGGCGCCGAGGACACGCAGTATATCAGGGGCGATCGCCGAAAGCCTGCCGCTGCGCCTTTTTCGCGCGATCCCACCAGGCCCGGCGAATGACATCGGCGACACGGTCGGGATCGTCCGGCCCGAAGCGGACGAGCAGCGCATGCCAGCCTTCGTAGTGCGGTGTTTGCCAGAAGGTGTCGGGATCGGTTTCAAGCAGGATTTCCTTTTCGTCGGGCTTGCACATCACTGCGAAACTGCCTGGCTCGCGGCCCGGCGAGGCGAGCGCCTTGCCGTTGAGCTTCGGACAGGGGGTACCGTAAAAGGAAAGCATTTCGACATCCGGGAGCGCACACGCGAACGCGACCACATCGTCCCAGCTATCGAATGTCGCCGTCATAATGCCGGTTTGACTCAGTCTTCCAATGTCCCGGCGGTGACCTCTATGTCGCGCCCCAAGGGCTGCATGGGCTGGAAGCGGAGGCGCGTCAACACCAGCCGGTCGCTCTGAATATCGAGATCGTAGAAGGCGTTGCCCCCGCGCGGACAGCATTCGCCGTCGCCTTCGCGCGCGACCGGAGCCGAAGCGAACATCTCGTCGAATGCGAATTGCGCCGGACCGCGGAGCCAGTAGCCGGTCGGCAGCAGCTTGCCGCCCTGCTCCGCCCAGTCGGACAAATCGACGCGCCGCCATTTCGGTGCGGCAGTGTCGCTGACGAA
The DNA here is from genome assembly GCF_014873485.1 of Sphingopyxis sp. OAS728. Classification (NCBI taxonomy): domain Bacteria; kingdom Pseudomonadati; phylum Pseudomonadota; class Alphaproteobacteria; order Sphingomonadales; family Sphingopyxidaceae; genus Sphingopyxis; species Sphingopyxis sp. OAS728. Next base: position 1,361,404 of record NZ_JADBDT010000001.1, read on the forward strand.
CAGCGCGTCGGCGTTGCCGCCGCCGCTACCGGCGAGCGTGCCGCCGACATGGATCAGCCGACGCTTGTCGCCGTCGACCACCAGATCGGGCGTCCCGATCGACCCCGAGCTTTCGGTGAAGCCCGCGAGCGTCGCCTTTCCTGCCTTGTCTTGTGACAGCAGCACCAACATGCGCGCCGGCGGTCCGTCGCGCGGCGAAAGAAGCATTTTCTGCCACAGCAAAGCGGTTGCGGGATCGTCGCCGTTGATCCGGCCGCTCGCCTCGACGCTGCATTTTCCGCCAAAGTCGTAGAGGCATCGCTGCGCGATATTGGTGATCCGCGCGCGCGTCAGCGCGATCTTCGCCGTCACCTCCGCAGCGGTGCATTTGGTTTCAATAGTGCCGCCTGGACAGGACAGGATCGGTGTCGCTGCAGCGGCAAGGACAAGCGCCAATGCCATGATGACTACCCCAGTTCCGGCGCGACCCGATTGGCGCCAAAACTATACCCATGCACCGCGCGGGGCAAGGGTGACGTCATTCCTTCACGCGCCGCCGCTCATCCCACCAGGCGAGGCGCTCGGCGATGCGCTTTTCGAACCCGCGATCGACGGGCCGGTAAAAGGCGGCCGGCGCCATCTCGTCGGGCCAATAATTATCGCCTGAGAAGCCGTCGGGCGCATCATGATCATAGCTATAGCCTTCGCCATAACCCAAATCTTTCATCAGCTTGGTCGGGGCGTTGAGGATGTTGGCAGGAGGCGCGAGGCTGCCGGTGTCGCGTGCCGCCGCCCATGCCGCTTTCTGCGCCGCATAGGCGGCGTTCGACTTGGGCGCGGTCGCGCAATAGAGGCACGCCTGCACGATCGCGAGTTCGCCTTCGGGCGAGCCGAGGAACTGATAAGCGTCCTTGGCGGCGAGGCATTGCACCAGCGCCTGCGGGTCGGCGAGGCCGATATCCTCGCTCGCGAAGCGAACGAGTCGGCGCAGCACGTAGAGCGGCTCCTCGCCGGCGACGAGCATGCGCGCAAGCCAATAGAGCGCCGCCTGCGGGTCCGATCCACGCAACGCCTTATGCAGCGCCGAGATCAGATTATAATGGCCGTCGCGATCCTTGTCATAGACCGGCATGCGGCGATGCAGGAACTGCGCGAGTTCGGCGGGATCGAGCGGCACATCGATCGCGGTCGCGAACAGCGTTTCGACCTGGTTGAGCAGGAAGCGGCCGTCGCCGTCGGCGCTCGACACCAGCGCGGCCTTGGCGTCGTCGGTGACAGGAAGACTGCGCCCGACCTCGGCTTCGGCGCGATCGATCAGCGTCGCCAGCGCGTCTTCGCCCAAGCGGTTCAGCACCAGCACCTGCGCCCGCGACAGGAGCGCCGCGTTTAGCGCGAAGCTGGGGTTTTCGGTGGTGGCGCCGACAAGCACCACGGTGCCGCGTTCGACATAGGGCAAAAACCCGTCCTGTTGCGCGCGATTGAAGCGATGGATCTCGTCGACGAAAAGCAACGTCCTTTTGCCCGCTGCCGCCATCTTCTCGGCATCGGCGAAGGCTTGCCTGAGGTCGGCAACGCCGGAAAAGACCGCCGACAACGGTGCGAAGCGCATGCCCACCGCCTCGGCAAGCAACCGCGCGATCGTCGTCTTGCCCGTGCCCGGCGGGCCCCAGAGGATGATCGACGACAATTGCCCCGCCGCGACCATCCGCCCGATCGCGCCTTCGGGGCCGGTCAGATGCTCCTGTCCGACGACATCGGCGAGCGTGCGCGGGCGTAACCGTTCGGCGAGCGGGACAGGGCCGGTCGCGCCGCCCTGCTTGGCCGCGGGCACCTCTTCGCCAAACAGATCCCCGGCCATCGGACGCTCAGCCCCGGCGCCGCTGCTTCTGGCGGATCAGGCGGATATAGGTATCGGCAACCGCCTGGTTGATCGCGTCCCATTGATAGGCGCCGCTTTCGAGCACCGCCGCCGCGCCATGTTCGGCGCGGAGCTGGATATCGCGGCAATAGCGCTGAAGATGATCGGCGAAACCCGTGATCGAGCCCGGCGAAACAAGATAGCCGGTCTGGCCGTGCTTGACGATGCTCGCGCTGCCGGTCGCGCGCGCCGCGACGACGGGAAGGCCGCACGCCATGGCTTCGAGAGTCACATTGCCGAAGGTCTCGGTGACCGAAGGATTGAAGAAAATGTCGCACGAAGCGAGCGCATGCGCGAGATCCGCGCCCCCCTGGAAGCCGACGAAATTGGCGTCGGGCAGGCGCGATTCGAACCATTCGCCCGCGGGCCCCTCGCCGATCACGACGACCTTGTGCCGCACGCCGCGCCGCTGGAGCACGTCGATCGCGTCGGCAAAGACGTCGAGCCCCTTTTCCATCACCAGCCGCCCGAGAAAGGCGATGGCGGGCACATCATCCTCGATTCCCAGCGAGCGGCGCCATTCCATGTCGCGGCGGCCCGGATTGAAAACCGCCTGCTCGACGCCGCGCGTCCAGATGCCGATGTCGTAGTTCATCCGCTGTTCGCGCAGCACCTGCGCAAAGCTTTCGGACGGCGCGATCAGCGCATCGCACTTGCGGTACAGCTTGCGCAGCCACGCGACCATCACGGGTTCGAGGAACGACAGATTATAATAGCGCACATAGGTTTCAAAGCGCGTGTGAACCGAACAGGCGACCGGGAGCCGTCGGCGCCGCGCCCATGCCGCCGCCTGCCGCGCGACGCGGTCGGGGCTGGAGATATGGACGATATTGGGAGCGAAAGCGGTGATGTCTTCACGGACGCGGGACGAGAAGGACACCGGAATGCGATATTCGCTGCGCCCCGGAATCGCGACCGACGGCACGCTGACCAGATCGCCCGTCGGCTCGAAAGCCGGGTGCGCGATCGTCGGCGAATAGACGCGTACGGCGGCGCCATGATCCTGAAGATAGCCGACCAGACGGTTCAGCGCCTTGTTCGCGCCGTCGGTGGTCATGTTATAATTGCCGCTGAACAGGGCGATGCGAAGGTCGGAGACGTCCATCGCGCCTGCGCTAATCCCCTCGCGCCGCAAACGCAACGCCGCCGTCAGGCCATGATACTATATGGTTCGCCCGGTTTCGAACGGCACATGCGTTTCGACACGCGCGTTTCCTCGCCCTCGACAATCGCAATGTCGGTGATCGACAGGCACTTGCTGCCATTGGGTTCGGTGTTGAGCGCGGTAATCGTCGACGACCCCGCGACGCCCTCGCGCGTCGGGCTCGTCCAGTTGGCGGTCGCACCGACCTCTTCCTTTTTCGTGACCGCGACGGTCGCCTCGGCGGCGACCTTTTGTTCCTTTTCGTCAAGCTGGCAGGCGATTTCGGCAACGAGCACCGCACCGACCAGCCCCGACACAAGCGTACCGACGCCCTTGAGCCCCACGGCACTGCCCGCGACGCCGCCGATAAGGCCGCCCAGAGCGCCGCCGCGCTTGCGCGCCTTCTTGCATTTGGGATCGGGTGCGTCGTTGCTCGCGCGCTTCGTCTCGTCGCCTTTCTTTTTGGACGGCTTCTCCGTGACTTCGGGAGCGGCGACTTTGACGGCCGAAGCAGGCACCGGATAACCGTTGCAACCGGTGTTGAAGCAGAAGCGGTCGGCCAGATAGGCGCGATCGGTCTGATATTGCGCCTCGAGCCCGCGATAGGCGGTGAGGTTCGCACCTTCGGGACCGGAGGCCGCGTGCTCAGCCATAACGCTCTTGTAGAACCGGTCCTGGGTGGCGGGGGAGTAGCGCATATTGCCGCCAACTTTGGTCGTATAGAGCGCCGACAAGGCGTTCTGATAGACGATCATCGCCTCGCGATACGGCAGCATTTTCTGTGAATAATATGTGTCGATCGCTACCGTGCAGCGGTTGATCGCCGCCGCCTTGTCGAACGGCGCATCGATCTTTTTATAATCCTCGCGGCACTTGGGATAGCTGCGCGTATCGAGCGCAGGCCGTTCGGGAAGGGCGGGAAGCGCCGGTTCGGCGACTGGCGCGGGGACGAAGGCCTTGTCGCCTTCGCTCGGGGTACTTTGCCAGGCCGCAGCGACGGCGCTGCCCGACAACAACACCAGAAAGATGGCGCCTAACCCCGATCGATATCGCAGCTTTGCCCGCATGACTGAACTCCCACCCTTGTCTCCAAGGCTAGGCTGGAATGGCCGGCGCCTCAAGCGGGGTCAATGACGGGGGTCACACCGCTACGTTCGCGTCGTGATATTGTTTTGCCGGCGTCGATGACATAGCCTGATAGCGCCCGTGTGGTTGGGGATCATTTGGGGATGATCGAATGAACCGTTGGATCAAATCGGTCGCAGCATTTGCCGGGGCGCTCGCGTGCACCGCCGCGACGCCGCCCGGCATGGACCCCGACAATCCCACCTGCCCCGCCAAGCCGAATTGGTCGGACTATAAGACGATGGTGCTGACCCCGTTCCAGCGCAGCGGCGAAACCGTGCTGCTCGCCGAGGGCCGCGTCGACAGCGAGCTTCCGGCGCGGCTCGAGAAGGTGCTGACCGATAATCCGTCGATCAGCGAGATATGGATCCGCTCGCCGGGCGGGGATGCGCGGGCGGGCAATGCGGCGGGATTGCTGATCCGCAAATTCAGCAAGGAACGCCAGATGGTGACGCGCATTCCGTCGGGCTGGACCTGTTTCAGCGCGTGCAATTTCGTCTTCATGGGCGGCCGGGCGCGGACGATCGATCCGGGCGGCTATTTCATGGTCCATATGTTCACCATGACCGGCGACAAGAACGCCATTCAGTCGAGCGTCGCGCTGGGCGCAGAGTCCACAACCGAGTTGATCAGCGATGTCGAGCGCGAGGCGGCGCTGATGGCCACCGAGGACAATGACTTGCTCATCCGCCTCGACGTCTCGCGCGACCTCCTGTCCGACATCATGTACCGGCAGAAATCGATCGCAACCGCGAGCGACCGGTCGACGCGGCGCTGCCTGACCCGGAAGGAAGCGCTGAAATATAATGTGGTCAATATAGACGCGGACTAGCCGGCGCCGCTAGTCGCCGGTCTCCGACGGCGCTTCGAGGTCGACCACCACCGGCGGATGGAGGCGCAGGTGGTGAACGCGGCGCTCGTCGGCCTCGGTCACCTCGATGCGCCAGCCGCTCGGATGCTGCAATATTTCGCCAACCTCTGGCACATGGCCCGCGAGCACCGCCGCGAGACCGCCCAGCGTGTCGACATCTTCCTCGACCTCGGCAAGCCGCGGGTCGATCGCCTCGCCGACATCGTCGAGTTCGGCGCGCGCGTCGGCTTCCCAGCAGCCGCCTTCGCCGGGCGCGAACAGCGCGGTCGGCTCGTCGTCATGCTCGTCCTCGATCTCGCCGACGATTTCCTCGACCAGATCCTCGATAGTGAGCAACCCCTCGGTGCCCGAATATTCGTCGATGACGATCGCAAGGTGCGTCCGTTTCGCGCGCATCTCGGCAAGCAGGTCGAGCACGCCCATCGATTGCGGCACGTAAAGCGGCTGGCGGATGAGGTCGAGCAAAGGCGGCGGCGTGCGCCCCTCGGCGAGCACCGCGAACACGTCCTTGACGTGGATCATGCCGACGACCTCGTCGAGATTTTCGCGATAGACCGGCAGGCGGCTGTGGCCGGCTTCGGCGAAGGACGCGACGACCTCGGCAAAGCTGGCGCTTTCGGGGATGGCGATGATGTCGGCGCGCGGCACCGCGACATCGTCGACTGTCTGCTCGCCGAAATGGAGCAGGTTGCGGAGCATCTTGCGTTCGATCGGCGACAGGTCGCCAACGACGCTGCTGCCACGCCGGTCGTCGCCCTCTTCCTCGGCCTCGTCGATGACCTCTTCGATCTGTTCGCGCAGCGAGGGCTCCTTGTCGCCGCCGAACAGCAGTGTTTTCAGCCCGGACAAGAGTCCGGGTCTACTACTGTCCTCTTCCGATCGGTTCGAAGATCCCTGGTCGTCGGGCATAGATACGGCTTTTCCCTGTTAATCCTGATCCGCATATGGATTGGCGATGCCCAGCGATGCAAGCGCTTTCACCTCGAGCGCCTCCATCGCCGCGGCGCTGGCGTCGTCCATATGGTCGTAACCGACGAGATGCAGCGTGCCGTGGACGATCAGATGCGTCGCATGATCGGGAATCGAAATCCCCTTCTCCTCTGCTTCACGCGCGCAGGTTTCGCGCGCGAGCACGATGTCGCCGAGCAGGATTTCGCCATCGTCGCTGTTCGACATGGCGATGAGAAGGTCGGCCTGCACCTGCGGGAACGACAACACGTTGGTCGGCTTGTCTTTACCGCGGAAATCGCGGTTGAGCGCGTGCACCTCTTCATCGTCGGTCAGGCGCACCGAAACCTCGACGAGCGGCGCGGCGTCGGCGAGCGCGGCATAGGGCGTCAGCGCGAGCGCCGCGGCAACCGCCTCCCCTGCCCGCACCTCCCAGTCGAGCGCATCGGGCCAGGGCTGGGCTTCGTGGGTCTCGACGCTCAGCACGGGAAATAGGCTTTCTGAAAAGGCGCGGAAATCTGCGCAACTTCACTCGCAATTCGGGTGTGCGCGGCTGGCATGGTCGTCGAAGAGATCATCGCGCGACGCTATCGCGGCGCGACATTGTAGGACAGCGAAAACTTCGGATCGACGACGCCTAGAGACGATCCATGCGCAGCCAGCGGGCATCGCCAAGCCACGCCTTCGACAAGGCCCTGTCGGCGGCGGCCGCTTCGAGCTTGTGCCCCTGTGCGGCTTCGCTGCGCTTCAGCCCGTAAAGCGCCCAGCCATTGTTCGGCGCCTGCGCCAGCGCACCGCGGAAGGCTTCGCTCGCTTCGCCATATCGCTTCTTCTGGAACAACGCGGCGCCGAGCGACTGTTTGACCGGATAATACCAATAGGTCGGCTCCTGATAAGGAAGCCTGCCTTCGATCTCGATCGCCTTGCGATAGAAGGCGATCGCCTCGTCATAACGGCGGCCCGCAAAGGCAAGGCGGCCGCGTGCGACCTGTTCGGCCAGTGTCACCAGGTCCGCCGCCGGAACCCCCTGATCGATCATCGCCTTCATCGCGTCGGAACCGCGAATTTTATCCATCGCCGCCAATTCGCGGTCGAAACCGGCGCGGTTCCGCTGCTGCGCATAGGCGATGGCGCGGGCATAGTGGCGCATCGCCGTCGGATAGGCGAGCCGCGCATCGGGTGCCGGCATCGCGAGGATGGCCTTTGGCTCGGCGAATTGCGCCATCGCCAGATAGGGCGCGGCGTCGATCGCCTGGATCCAGGCAAACCGTTCCGAGGTTGCCGGATCGAGTACGGTGCCGAGGCGCTGCGCCTCACGGACGGCGGTCGGCATATCGCCCGCCATCTGCGCCGAGGTGACGATGAAGTGGATATTGTGCGGATAATAGCCGTAGCGCACGAGGCCGTGGTCGCCGGCGTCACGGATGAAGGCTTCGTCGGCGCGCGCCGCCGCGATGTTCACGCGGATCGAGTCGGCGTGGCGCCCGCGCAGTTGATAGATATGCCCCGGCATATGGACGAGATGTGCCGCACTCGGCGCACGGGGGCTGGCGAGCCGGTCCGCCGCCGCTTCGGCACGCTGCGGATCGACCGATTCCATCAGGTGGATGTAGAGATGGTTCGCCTGCACATGGTCGGGATTTCGGCGCAGCACCGCCTCGACAAGGCGCACCGCCTCACCGCTGCGACCGACCGGCGTCCGCTTGTCGGTTTCCCAATAATTCCACGGGCTCGTGTCCATCGCCGCTTCGGCCGCGAGGATCGCGACATCGTCGTCATCGGGAAAGCGGCGTGCGACGTCGAGCATCGCGTCGGCATAGGCGGCATCCAGCGCGGCGCGATCGGCCGACGGGTCGCGTGAATAGCGAAGCGCAACGGCCTCGATCAGCGCCCGCTCCATCGGCGTCGCGCCCGCGCGCAAGGCCATGGCGCGGTCCATCGCGTCGAGCGCTGCGGCATGGTCGCGATCGTCCATCGGCGCATTGATATTCGGGCCGAGCGCGACCGCCTCACCCCACCAGCACGCCGCGCAGCCGGGATCGCGGCGCTGCGCCTCGCGGAACGAGCGAACCGCCCCGGCATGGTTGAAGCCATAGGTCAGCAGCAAGCCCTGGCTGAAATATTGCTTCGCCTGCGTATCGCGCGTCGAAACGGGGAATGTTGATGACGCCAGATCGGCGAAGAGCGGGATCGTCTTTCCCTCGCTCGCCGGCGCAGCGTAGGCGGTCGCGATCAACAGATTTTGCGCGAGACTGGAACCCGCGCGGCGCGCACCGCAATAGAGCGACGCCAGCCGGCTGGGATCGAGCGCCTCAAGCGCGGCGGCCGAAAAGCCCGACGGCTGGGCAAAGCTGGAAAGCGAAAATCCGGCCACGACGAGCGCGGCGACCTTGAACGGCTGGCGCATCACAATTCCCCTCTTCCCCGAAGGCGAACTCGAAATAGCGGTGCACGCGTACCACGAAAGTAGGAGCGTCAGAAATCAAATGTGGCGGCAATTTTCAGATCATATTGAGTAAAATGCCGAAAAGCCTATCAATGCATATGCTTAAGCTTGTCCGGGTTTCGCATCACATAGATGCCGGTGACCTTGCCATCCTCGATTTCGAGCGCGGTGGTCTGAAACTCTCCGTCGGCCTCGCGCGTGACGAAGCCCGGCAGGCCGTTGATCATCCCGGCGCGGACGAGCGTCGAGCCATATTTGCCGTACATTACCGCAAAGCTGCGATGCAGCTTGAGCACGATATCATAGCCGAGTGCCGGTTCGACCACCGCAGGACGCTTGCCCCCGCCATCGGCCCACATGCCGACGTCGGCAGCGAGCAGCGAACCGAGCGCGCCCATGTCGCCGCTGCGCGATGCCGCAAAAAAGGCATTGGCGATCTCGAGCCCCTGCTCCTTTTCGAGCTTGTAGCGCGGGCGCGCGTCGCGGACGTGCGTGCGAGCGCGCGCGGCGAGCTGACGCGTTGCGGCGGGATCGCGGTCGATCGTCTTCGCAACCTCGTCGAACTCGACGCCGAAGACATCGTGGAGCAGGAAAGCGGCGCGTTCGAGCGGCGACAGGCGCTCGAGCGCGAGCATTAGCGGCAGCGTGACATCATCCTCTTCCTCCTCCTCGACCAGCGGGTCGGGGAGCCACTGGCCGACATAGGTCTCGCGCTGGTGTCGCGCCGACTTGATCTGGTCGAGGCAGAGCCGCGTCACCGCGCGGCGAAGAAAGGCCGCCGGCTCGCGCACCGCGCTGCGGTCGGTGCCGAGCCAGCGGATATAGGCATCCTGTACCACATCCTCGGCATCGGCGACCGAACCGAGCATGCGGTAAGCGACGCGGGTGAGAAGCGGACGCAGCGGGTCGAAACTCGCCGCTGCGTCCGCCGCCGCATCCATTTCGCCGCGGATGCCCTCGGGGGTCATCAGGCGGCCTTCAGCGCGCCGTTTTCGTACCAGAGGTCGAAACCGACCGCGATACGGTTCCAGCCATTGATGACGTTGATCATCACGGTCAGGTTCACCTGTTCCTCCGGCGTGAAATGCGCTTCGAGCGCGTCCTTGGCTGCCTTCTGTGTGTGCCCTTCGGACAGCTTGGTCAAGGCGTCGGTCCACGCGAGCGCGGCGCGTTCGCGGTCTGTATAGACCGGGGCTTCGTGCCACGCCGAGAGCAGATACATGCGCTGTTCGGTCTCGCCCTTCGCGCGGGCTTCGACGGTGTGCATATTGATGCAGTTGGCGCAGCCGTTGAGGATCGACGAGCGAATCTTCACCAGTTCGATCAGGCTTGCCTCGAGGCTCTTTTCGGCTGCGAGGCTGACGGCCATCCACTGCTTCATGAGCTGCGGGGCGGCGGCGTAGGGGTCGGTTACCTTGGTCATGTCATATCTCCTTCATGGGGGTTGTGCAGACTTGACGAGCGGGCCGCGGCGGATGTGACATGCCGGCCAAATATTTTTCGTCGGCATGCATTTTTCCGTGGCGACGGGGGCGAAAGGCAATGCCACTTTGGGATAGGGCGAGGTCGGCCGGGATATAGGTTGATGTGTCGCGGCGAGGCGCTAGCATCCCATCATCTTTGTTGGAGGGGGCAGTTATGAAGTTTCTCGATGGTTTCGGTGAACAGGCCTATGCCTTGCTGCGCATCGTCGCGGGCCTGTTGTTCCTTGCGCATGGCGTGCAGAAGTTCTTCGCATTCCCGGCCGCCTTTCCTTATCCGCTCACGCCGATGCTCTATGGCGCGGGCACGATCGAACTGGTCGCGGGCGCGCTGATCATCATCGGCTTGTTCACCCGCCCCGCAGCGTTCATCGCGAGCGGGATGTCGGCGGTCGGTTACTGGACCGCGCACGCCACGCAGGGACTGTATCCGATCGCCAACGGCGGCGAGACGATCATCCTCTATTGCTTCATCTTCCTGTTCATCGCGACGCGTGGTGCGGGCATCTGGAGCGTCGAGGGCGCAACGAAGAAATAAGGCGTTGCGCTATTATCTCGACGCCGAGTTCAACGGGTTCGGAGGGGCGCTGATTTCGATCGCGCTCGTTCCCGAAAGCGAGGGCTCGGCGCCCTTTTACGGCGCCATCGAATGCCGCGATCCGACACCATGGGTCGCGGCGCATGTCCTGCCCGCGCTCGACGTCCAGCCGATATCCTATGACGAACTACAATGGGCCTTTGCCGATTATCTATCGGCGGATCCGGAACCCGTGCTCGTCGCCGACTGGCCGGAGGATATCGTTCACGCCGCGCGTCTGCTCGTCACCGACGACGGGCGGCGGCTGATCATATCGGCAGTGCGTTTCGAACTCGCCGAGGTGGTCAATTTCTCGACCGCCGAACTCAGCCATGTCCCGCACAACGCCTATCATGACGCGGTCGCGCTCCGCACTTTCTGCATGGCGCGCCGCCACATCGCCACAAAATAGGGGGCGGCCTTTGCGGGCCACCCCCAGTTCGGGCTTCACATGGTGAAGGTCGTCAAAGCTTGCGCGTGTTCGTCTCGATCAGCTTCTTCGCCTCGCTGATGGCTTTCGCGGTGGTCAGCTTCTTTTCCTGAATATCGTCGGCCATTTCGAGCAGGCGGCCGCTGATCACGGTGCCTGTCTGCGCTTCCTCGTTGATCGCGATGCCGCCCTTGGTCGCGGCGACGCGGTCCCATTCCGCGCGCACCGCCGCCCAATAATCCTTGGTCGCTGCCCAATAATCGTCGGCGGCTTTCACGTCATATTGGTCATATTTGATATAGGTGTTGAGCACATATTCTTGGACGATCGGCACCAGCTTGCCGTCCTTCGTCCCCATCTTGGTATTGTCCTGCCAGTGGACCCAGCCGTCGGGCGAAGGCTGGTGGCGGTTGATCGACAAATAGCGGTCGTAGACCGGGTTGCGCACGGCGTCGCGGCGCGCGAGCGGGCGCCACGTCCAGTTCGAGCGCCAACGGCGGACGCCGCCCTGCGTTTCGAACTGGCCCCAGCCACCATAACGCGGGCTGTCGTCGACCTGATAGACCGTCTGCGACCAGCGGCCGGTGCGCATCTTTTCGGGCACGTCTTCCCACGTCCACGCGTTGCGGTCCGAATAGACCAGCACCTTCGCGGGCTCATATTCCCAGTCCTGCCGCCAATGCTTGATAATCATGCTCTTGTCGTCGTCGCCGGTGATGACGAGCATGTGCTGGAGGCTGATCTTGCGGCCCGTGTCCTCGATCACGCGCACAACCTCGTTGCCGCCCGAACGCTTGGGTTCGAGCACTTCGTAATTCGGATCCCAGCGCGTCGATTCCTGCATATTAAAGCTGACGCGGTAATTGCCCGCCATCGCGAGGATGTCGGCGCGGTCCTGTTCGAAATTGGCGGCAGCGGCCTCGGCGGCGATCGGCGGGTGAGCCGAGGCGGCGACGGGCAGCGCGGCGGTGAGCAGCAACAGCCCGGCGGCAAGCGTGCGATAGGTTTTCATCGGTGCAGTCCTTCTGTTTTGTTTAGAAGCGGAAGCTCAGCGACACGCTCGCGTTGCGGCCGGGCTGGGTATAGGCGTCGGTGACGGCCGAGGTCGAAGCGAGGCCGCGAACGTCGCTCCACCAGGCGTATTTCTTGTCGAGGATGTTGAAGACGCCCGCGCGCAGCGTCAGCGCGTCCATCACCCGCACGAAGGCCGTCGCGTCGAGGATCGTGAAGCTGTCGGGGCGGTAGCAGACCGAACCGCCGCAAACGGTCGTCGGGTCGCCATCGACGTCGACGCCCACGGTGCGCGATTCCTCCTTGCGGCCGCTATGCGTCATGATGATCTGGCCGCCGAAGCGCCCGTCGGGCGCACGGTAGCCGACCCCGGCAACAAGCTTGAGCGGGTCGATCGACTGGAGCGGCACACGCTCGAGCCCGAGCCCGGTCTGCGTCCCGGTGGCATAGGATAGGGCGAGCGTCGTATACAGGCCGGACGACGCTCGCCCCTCGAACCGTGCCTCGGCGCCTTTTACGCGGACACGGTCGAGATTCACGAATTGGAAGATGGCCGGATCGTTCGGCAGGAAATTGCCGCTGACCTGTTCCTGGCTGATGAAATCCTTGTAGCGCGCAGTAAAGCCCGTGACGTCGAGGCTGATCGCGTCGCTGGAAAAGCGGATGCCGCCCTCGAAGCTTTCGCTGCGCTCGGGGCCGAGGTCGGGGTTCGGGATCGAGGTGTAACCCGATGCAATGTTCGAGAAGAACTGGTTCACCTGCCCCGGTTCGGGCGCCTTGAAGCCGGTCGCATAGTTGGCGAACAGGCGTACGTCGTCGGTGACCTTCCACACCGCGCCGAATTTCGGCGAGACGCGCGATCCGTCCTGCTTGGCGCCGGCAAAGGTCGGGAGCAGCGGATCATTGTCGGGCGACAGGTCGTACCAGTCGAAACGCAGCGCCGGATAGAGGAGCAAGCGCCCCTCGGCGACCGAGATTTCGTCACCGACGAACAGCCCGGCGCGGGTAAAGTCGGTGCTCGGGAAGGCGCGCGTCGGATAGACCTCACCGAACGGAGGCACGGTCCCGTCGCGCAGGCCGCGCTGGCGCGTCTTGCTGATGTCGCCGCCGAAGACGAGACGGTGGGTGATCGCGCCGGTCGCAAAGTCGGCGCGAGCGTCGGCCGAGGCGCCGATCACGCGATTTTCGAAGGTGTTGAGGCGCGTGCGGTCGGCTGCGGGGGTGCGGTCTTCCTCGGTGTACTGATTATCCTCGCCGTCCTGCCAGTAGAGCGCGACGCGCGCGAAATCGATCGCCCCCTCGCCTTCCCAGCTCCAGTCGAGCGACACGCGCTTGCGCTCTCCGCTGTCGAAGCCCTCGAGACGGTCGACGCTGGCGGTGACGACGCCTTGCGGGTTGCGCGTCGCCGTCACACCGGTCAGGCCGTTGGTGTAGAGTTCGGTGTCGAGATATTCGCCGGTCAGGCGGAGCTTGTGGCCATTGCCGGGATCGTAAACGATCCGCGCCAGCGCGGCATTCGAATGACCGTCCTGCGGATTGGGCAGCGTGCGCAGCGGGCCGGTGTTCGCATCCTTGCCCGAGGTGCCGGTCGGGGTGACGCCGCCGGCGACATTGCCCTTGTTGTCGAGTTCCTTGTGATCGCGGCGCGTGTAGGCGGCCATGATCGACCAGTCGCCGCTGCGCCCCGCGAGGATCGCGGTCTCGCTGAACTCCTCGTCGGCGCTGCTGTAGGCGGCGCGGAGCAGGCCGCCGACATTCTTGCCGGGCTCGAGGAAGTCGGCGGGGTCCGAGGTGATGAAGCTGACCGCGCCTGCAAGGCCATCGCTGCCGTAGAGCGCCGACGACGGGCCGCGGAGGATTTCGACCGACTTGACGAGCCCGAGGTCGACATAGTCGCCCCGGCCCGCCGCCTGCGCGCCGAAGCTGAAGCCGTCGGGAACGCGGACGCCGTCGACCTGCACGAGCACGCGGTTGCCGCCGATGCCGCGGATATTGAAGCTGTCGTTGCCCGCGCGGCCCGTCGTACCGAGCGCGGCGCCGAAGCGAGCGGGCTGGCGCTGGACGCTGACGCCGGGTTCGAAGCGGACGAGGTCGCGGATGTCGGTAACGAGTTCGTCGGCGATCTGCTCGTCGGTCTTGACGGTGACGGTGAGCGGGGCATCCTCGGCCTTCACCGCGGTGCGCGTCGCCGTGACGACAATGCGGTTCTTGAGCGACACCCAATATTCGCCGTCATTGTCCTGCGCAAAGGCCGGCGAAGCGGTCGCGGCGAGCGCAAGGCCCAGCGCGCTGCCTGCGGCAAGGCGAGTGAAGGACGGCAAATGTCGGATGTTCAATTTTCTTCCCCTGATTGATTGCGACTGACTCGCAATAGCGGCGCTCTAGGCGTGCAAAATCAGTGGGTCAATATGCTATTGCGAATCGTTCTCGAAAAACAGCCGAGTACGGTCGCGCGCGAACACCCGGCCCGAGGCGTGGTGGATGCGGAAACAAGGTTGGAATTGGGAAAGGCAGATAGCGACCGGTTGCGGACATCCCCAATGTCGTCACCCCGGACTTGATCCGGGGTCCACGACGACGGCGCGGCTATGGATCCCGGATCAAGTCCGGGATGACGAGCGTCTGAAAACCGACCGGAAGCTGCTGATAGAGATGTGAACCCCGGCGAAAGCCGGGGCCCAGTGCGGCAAAGCGCGATGCTAGCGTTGAAATTCTGGGCCCCGGCTTTCGCCGGGGTTCACGAGGGGGCAGCTGCCAACCCCAAAACCGACGCTGTTTGCGTGCTAAGCCCCCGGGCCCTCATAGGCATCGACGATCCGCCCGACGATCGGGTGACGCACGACGTCGGCGCTGGTGAAGTAGCTGACGTTGATGCCCTCCAGCCCTTCGAGCCGGCCGACCGCGTCGGCGAGGCCCGAGGTTGCGGGGATCGGCAGGTCGACCTGTTTGGGGTCGCCGCAGATCACCATGCGGCTGTTCATGCCGAAGCGGGTGAGGAACATCTTCATCTGCGGGATCGTCGTGTTCTGCGCCTCGTCGAGGATGATAAAGGCATCGGCGAGCGTGCGGCCGCGCATGAAGGCGAGCGGTGCGATCTCGATCTCGCCCGACGCGATCCGGCGTTCCACCTGCTCGGCGGGCAGGCAGTCGTGGAGTGCATCGTAGAGCGGGCGGAGGTAGGGATCGACCTTTTCCTTCATATCGCCGGGAAGGAAGCCCAGTTTCTCACCCGCCTCGACCGCGGGGCGCGAGAGGATGAGGCGCTGGACGCTGCCGGTGATCAGCTGCGCCACCGCCTGCGCAACGGCGAGATAGGTCTTGCCGGTACCCGCCGGGCCGAGCGCGAAAATCACTTCGTCGCGGGCGAGCGCCTGCATATAGGGGACCTGCGACGGCGCGCGCGGGACGATCGTCTTCTTGCGCGTGCGGATCATGATCGGCGGCGCTTCATCCTTGTCGTGACGGATGATGCCCGCGAGCGTCGGCTGCGCCGACATCGCGATCACCCCGTCGACAAGGCCGGCGTCGACCTCCTGCCCCTGTTCGATGCGGTTATAGAGTTCGGTGAGCACGTCGCGCGCGCGCGCCGCGGCCTCGGCCTCGCCCTCGATCTGCACGCGGTTGCCGCGCGCCGAGATATAGACGCCCAAGCGGTTTTCGATCGCGACAAGGTTGCGGTCGAACTCGCCGAAGAGAATGCCCAAAAGCTGCGTTCGCTCGAATTCCGCGGTCAGTCGGACGCGGTCGCCGGGTTCGGCGGGGGTGGAGGCGGTCAGCGGGCGTTTGGACATATAAGCAAGGCTCCTTCGATCGACGACACGACTGTACTCCCGCCAGAACGGGAGTCCATGACTTGCAGGCTGCGAATGCGACGGAAGGAGGCGGAGTGTGTCTTCGGGGAGACAGCTTCCGCCTGCCGCACTAGGCGACTTCTTCGGTCAAAGCTTCGGCGCCGACGCTGTTCGCCCCGGCCGAGGTGATACGAACATCGATCATATCGCCGATCTTCAGCCCCGGCGCGATAACATGCACCGACTGGAGCCAGGGCGATTTGCCAATCAATTGCCCGTCGAGCTTGCCCTTGCGTTCGAGGAGCAGGCGCGTCGTGCGGCCGACGGTCGCTTCGTTGAACGCCTGCTGCTGTTGGTTGAGCAACGCCTGCAGCCGCTGGAGTCGATCGTTCATTACCGCCTCGTCGATCTGGTCACCCATCGTCGCGGCGGGGGTGCCGGGGCGGCGCGAATATTTGAAGCTGTATGCCATCGCATAGTTGGTGGCGCGGACGATATCGAGCGTCGCGAGGAAATCTTCCTCGGTTTCGCCGGGGAATCCGACGATGAAGTCGCCCGAGATCGCGATGTCGGGGCGCACGGCGCGCACGCGCTCGATGACCTTCAGATAGCTTTCGACCGAGTGGCTGCGGTTCATCGCGGCAAGGATGCGGTCGCTGCCCGCCTGCACCGGCAGGTGGAGGAAAGGCATCAGCTTGTCGACCTCGCCATGCGCGGCGATCAGACCCTCGGTCATGTCGTTCGGGTGACTGGTCGTGTAGCGGATCCGTTCGAGCCCGTCCTCGCGCGCGAGTTCGCGGATCAGCCCGTCGAGACCGATCGCCCTGCCCTTGTCATCCTCGCCGTCCCACGCGTTGACGTTCTGGCCGAGCAAGGTGATTTCGCGCACCCCGCCGGCAACGAGTGCGCGCGCCTCGGCGATGAGGTCGGCGTAAGGCCGGCTGATCTCGGCGCCGCGGGTGTAGGGCACGACGCAATAAGTGCAGAATTTGTCGCAGCCTTCCTGCACGGTCAGGAAGGCGGTCGGGCGCTGGCCGCCCGCGCGCTTCGGCAGCGCGCCGAACTTGCTTTCGAGCGGCATGTCGAGGTCGACGGCCTTCTCACCGCGTTCGACGCGCGCGATCAGGTCGGGCAGGCGGTGATAGGCCTGCGGCCCGACGACGACATCGACGCTCGGCGCGCGGCGCGCGATTTCGGCGCCTTCGGCCTGCGCTACGCAACCTGCCACGGCGATCGTCGGCGTGCTACCGTCGGCGCGCTTCAGCCGGCCGATGTCCGAATAGACTTTCTCGGCTGCTTTCTCACGGATGTGGCAGGTGTTGAGCACGACGAGGTCGGCGTCGGCGCCGTCGGCGGCCGCGACATAGCCTTCGGCGCCCAGCATCTCGGCCATGCGCTCGCCGTCATAGACGTTCATCTGGCAGCCGAAGGATTTGACGTGGAATGTCTTGGGAGAGTCGGATTTCATCGGCGCGCTATAGGCGATGCGGCGCGTTGGCGGAAGACCGCGAAATTTCGGCCGCAATCGTCGCGCGTGCCGCCTCGGCGAGCAGCTTGCGGTCGCCTTCGACAATGTCGGGAAGCGGATCGAGATAGTGGATCGTCAGATGGATCGGGCGCTTGCGCGCGAGCAGCCGCTTGAAATTGTCGAGCCCGGATTCGGGGTCGAGCCACGCGATATCGTTCGCCTCATGCCCGTAGTCGAGAAAGACCGGCTGAACGCGCAGGTTTGGCGGCGTCGGGATCACCGCCTGGAACAATGACGCCCGGAACGGCAGCAGCCCATCGCCCGGCCCCGTTGTTCCTTCGGGAAACAACGTCACCGGGCGACCGCGCGCGAGCGCGTTGCGCAGGTCGTTCGCCTGATTGTGGATCTCGCGCCGCGCCTCGCGCTGGACATAGACGGTGTGGTTCTGGTCGGCGAGCCAGCCAACGAGCGGGGTCGTGCCGACCTCGGCCTTCGACACAAAGGCCGAGCGCGCCGCGCCGCCGAGCGCGAGGATGTCGAGCCAGCTGACATGGTTCGACACGAACAGCACATTGCGCCGCAGACGCGTGCCCGTCGTGCGGATGCGGAGTCCCGCAATCCAGCCGACCGCGTTGAGGAACGCCATCAGCATCGGCGAAGGACGTCCGACGGCACGGTAGAGTAGATGCGGGACGATCAGGAAAAGGAGCGTCAGCACCATCAGGGCGAGACGGGCGACCGTCCGCCAGGTAATCGAGCTGCGATCAGTCGCGCTTGCGATCGATGGCGACACCATAAAGCTCCATGCGGTGGTCGACGAGGCGGAAGCCAAGCCGTTCGGCGATCACCTTCTGCAACGCTTCGAGTTCGGGATCGACGAATTCGATCACCTTGCCCGTTTCGACGTCGATCAGATGATCGTGATGCGCCTCGGGCGCGGCTTCGTAGCGTGAGCGACCGTCGCCGAAATCGTGGCGGTCGAGAATGCCCGCTTCTTCGAACAGGCGGACGGTGCGATAGACGGTGGCGATCGAGATGCCGCTGTCGAGCTTCGACGCGCGCTCATAGAGCGTCTCGACGTCGGGATGATCCTCCGAATCCGAAATGACGCGCGCGATAATGCGGCGCTGCTCGGTGATGCGCAGCCCCTTTTCGTGGCACAGGGCTTCAAGATCGATGTTACCGGACATGCGGGCCTTTCCTGCAAGATGCAGTCGGATTTCTGTTCTTCAAACTGTATAGGCACGCCCCGCGCATAGGACAAGGGCGGCACCCCTACGACGCCGCCCTTCCCTGCTCCCGCTGGAGCGATTTATCGCAAGGATCAGACCTTGGCCTTGCGCTTGCGCCCGCCGCCACGGCCCTTGGTGCCGAGGCCGATTTCCTTCGCCAGCGCGCGGCGCTTTTCGGCGTAATTCGGCGCAACCATCGGATAGTCGGCGGGCAGGCCCCACTTCGCGCGATAGTCGTCGGGGGTCATGCCATAATGGGTCATCAAATGACGGCGCAGCATCTTCAACTTTTTGCCGTCTTCGAGACACACGATATAGTCGGGCTTGACCGAGGTGCGGATCGACACGGCGGGCACCAGCTTTTCCTCGACGACACCTTCGGTACCGAGACCCGACAGCGCGGCGTGCACATTATTTATCAAAATGGAGAGATCGGAAATGGCGACGCTGTTGTTGCTGACATGGGCGGCGACGATGTCGGCGGTCAGCGTAACAAGCATCTCGTTGGTATCGGCTTGGTCGGACATGAGACTATTCCTTGATTTTCATTACCCAGAAGCATGAATGGCGAATATTGGATTTGTTCTTTCGCCAGCAGGATTACTGCCACTTTGGATGGAATTCCGCAATGACCGATCAGTCAGGCTTTCGTTCACGAACCGATTGCCGCATCGTAATTGCGTCGCGAACTACGCCGTCGTTGCCGCGGTAATAGGCCAGCCGGCGGCCGCATTCCGAAAAACCGACGCTCTCATAGAGATGTATCGCGTCATTATCTGCCCGCATTTCAAGAAAATAATCCTCGGCGCCCTGCTCCGCTGCCCACGCCCGCCAGTCATCCATCAGTAACGCACCGATACCGCGGCCGCGGAACAGCGGATCGACCGCGAGCAACAATAATTCGCTTTCGGGTCCGGCGATGCGCGCTGCCGAAAAGCCGCATGCCTGCTCGCCGTCCCACGCCACGCACACGCGCGCCGAGGGGAGCGCGAACAAGGTCAAGAGCTGCGCGCCGCTCCATGCCTCGCCAAAGGCGGGATCGAAGGCGGCATCCATCACGCGCATGACCGCGGCCAGATCGCCGACGCGGGCGGTGGCGAGGCGGATCGCGTCGGTCACGCCGGCGTCATCGGCTTGGCATCGGGCGCGCGGCCGTAGATCGGGCTGGGCTGGTCGATCAGCGCCGCAGGCGGCAGCCGCACGAACGCGCGCGCGTCGGGCAGCATCGCAAGCGCGCGCCCTGTGCCGCGACGCGCGACAAAGGGTTCGGCGCGATTGCCGACGATCAGCTCGTCTTCGAGCAGGACGGCGTCGTCGGGCAAGAGCGAGCGGATATCGGCGCGCGGCGACAGGTCGGCCGCGAACGGCTGGACGAACCATTGGCCATGACCGCCCTCCATCACCACAAGCGCGCCACCAGCCGCCGCAATATCATCGGCGGCGCCGGCTGCGACCAGCGCAAGCGTCGAGAAGCCGTGTACGGGCACCTGCCAGCCGAGCGACAGCGCGCGCGCTGCCGCCACCCCGATGCGCACCCCCGCAAAACTGCCCGGCCCACATCCCGCGACGATGACATCGGCGCGGCCACCGTCCGTCAGCTCGGCGATCAGCGGAACGAGCCGCTCGGCATGGCCGCGGCCGATGACCTCGTGACGATGATCGATAACGACACCATCCTCCAGCAGCGCGACCGAACAGGCCTCACTCGCCGAATCGATGACCAGGTGCCGCATGAGGGTGGGAACAGTCAGGCGATGCGGTTGAAGCGGGCAAAGTCCGGACGCGGGCTGCGTGCGAAGATCGTCGCTGGATCGCCATAACCGAGCGTCGAGATGAAGTTACTCTTCACATGCGGCTGGTCGGCGAAAAAAGCTTCATCGACGCCCGCATTGTTGAAGCCCGACATCGGGCCCGTATCGAGACCGAGCGCGCGCGCGGCGAGGATGAAATAGGCGCCCTGCAAGCTCGAATTGCGAAACGCGGTCGTCTGCGCCAGCGCTTCATTGCCGACGAACCAGCTCCGCGCATCGGCGTGCGGGAAGAGTTCGGGCAGGTGTTCATGGAATTCATTGTCGCTCGCGATGATCGCGGTGACCGGCGCCTTCAGGATTTTCTCGGCATTGGCGGGCAGCGCGAGCGCGGCGAGCTTTGCCTTCGCCTCGTCGGTGACGCACCAGACGATCCGCGCCGGAAGACTGTTGGCGCTGGTCGGGCCGAACTTCACCAGATCCCAGATCGCGTGCAGCTGCGCTTCCGAAACGGGCTTGTCGAGATAGCCGTTATAGGTGCGCGCAGTACGAAACAGCTGGTCGAGAGCGCTGTCGGAAAGCGGCTCGCTCATGGGCTAACTCCTCAGGTAAAATGGTCAGACGGCGTGAACTGCCGTTACCTCAGGCACATAATGTTTCAAGAGGGACTCGATGCCATTCTTCAGCGTCGCCGTCGAGGACGGACATCCCGCGCACGCGCCCTGCATCTTGAGGTACACATTTCCCTTGTCGAACCCGCGATAGACTATGTCGCCGCCATCGTTGGCAACCGCGGGGCGGACGCGCGTTTCGATCAATTCCTTGATCTGGTCGATGATGTCGGCGTCGGCGGGATCGTCGGCAAAACCTTCAGCCTCGGCCGGCACCGAAAAACCCGCACTCGCGGCGTTGAACAAAGGCACGTCGGCGAGGAAATGGTCCATCACGATGCCAAGCACGTCGGGCTTCACATCGGCCCATTCGGCGCCGGGGGCGATCGTCACCGACACGAACTCGCGGCCAAAGAAGACGCCCGTCACATCGCCCAGCGAGAAAAGCGCGCTTGCGAGTGGCGACGCTTCGGCCTCTTCGGGGCTCGCAAAGTCGCGGGTTCCCGTCTCCATCACCGCCCGGCCGGGCAGGAATTTGAGCGTCGCGGGATTGGGCGTCGATTCGGTTTCGATCAGCATGGCGTGCATGTGGGGCGGAGCGAGGCTTTGTGCAAGATGATAGGGATGCGCTAAGGCGCGCCGATGCGTCCTTTCACCCATTTTGCCGCGCTCGACTGGTCGGGCGCCCGCGGCCCGCGGCAGCGCGGGATCGCGCTGGCGGTCGCGAGTGGCAGAGCGGCGCCCGCGCTGGTGCGACCGGGGCATATCTGGTCGCGCGCCGAAATCCTCGATTGGCTGGAAGGCGTCGCGGCGGACGGCACGGATATGCTAATCGGGTTCGACTTTTCGGCCGCCTTCGCCTTTGCCGACCACAACGCCTATTTCCCCGGCTGGGCCGAGAGCCCGGCCGACATGCGCGCGCTGTGGGCGCTCGTCGAACGACTGGCGGGGGGCGATCCGCATTATGAGATCGGCGGATTCCTGGCGCATACGGAGGCTCGGCGCCATTTCCGCCACCTTGGCGAGGCGGGCGATCTGTTCGAAGCGGGCACGGGGCGGCTGCGGGTCGTCGAGCGGTACCAACGTACGACGAAACAGGCGGCGAGCGTCAGCAACTTCAACCTGGTCGGCGCGGCGCAGGTCGGCAAAGCCAGCCTGTCGGGCATGCGCCTGCTTCACCGGCTGGCGGGCCGCATCCCGTTGTGGCCGGGCGACCCGGTACCCGCAAAGGGCCCGATGCTCGTCGAAATCTACACCAGCCTTGCCGCACGCGCCGCAGGGCTGCCGCCGGGGCGCAGCAAGATTCGCGACGGCGCGGCGCTCGACGCTGCGCTCGCGGCCTTGGGTTCGCCGCCGTGCGGTTTGGCGGGACCGGTCAGCGACCATGCGAGCGATGCGCTGCTCACAGCCGCCTGGCTCCGCGCGATCGCGTCGGACCCGGCGTCGTGGACACCTGCACCGCTGACAAATCGCTTGGCACAAACCGAAGGCTGGACCTTTGGCATCATTTGAAGCAAAGGGCGCACAGCGCCGGCTTAGCTCAGTTGGTAGAGCACCTGATTTGTAATCAGGGGGCCACGGGTTCGAATCCTGTAGCCGGCACCATCGACGCCCCGAGCCCGGCGTTTGCGCGGCTTTAGCCGGTTTTCAGATCCAGCCCACGCAAACGCTATTTGGGGGCGCAGGCCTTGATGGGCTCTCCGGCCGCGATCGCGCTTGCTTCGGCCGAAGGCTCGGCCTGCATTGTAACGACGCCGGCTTCGGGGCTGGCGGTATCGGGGCCCTTGCCCTTTAGCGCGTCGATTTCGCGCTGGCGCATTTCCAGATAGAGCGTGCGCGTCTCGACATAGGGATCCGCGCTTTCCTCTTGCAGGCATTTGATCGCCGCATCGCCTTCGATGCGATCGTTGAGCTGCTTGATCACGGTCGTCGGGACCGCATAGGCCGGACGGTTGAAAGGCGCGCCGACGGCGGTCGGAAGGACGAGCAGATCGAGACTGTTACCGGCTAAGTCGCGCAACGTCGTCGGTCCGACGAGCGGAAGGTAGAAATAGGGACCGGGCTCGACGCCGTAGAAACCCAAAGTATTGGCAAAGCCGTTGCGCCGATAAGGCAGGTTGAACGGCTTTGTTTTCGCGACATCGAACAGCCCCCCGACGCCAAAGGTCGTGTTGACCGCAAACCGGCCGAGCGTCTCGGCGGCCTTGCCAATCTTGAACTGCAACAAAAAGTTCAGGAAATTGATAGGCTCGCTGAGGTTGCGCAGCGCATTGCCGAGCCCGTCGCGAACAGGCTCCGGCACGATGCCTTGATATCCCGTGGCGACCGGGGCCACGATCGCCTTGTCGACCGACTGGACGACGCGATACGACGTGATGTTGACCTCTTGCAGCGGATCGCCCGGCGGCGCCTCTCCGCGTGCGGTCACGACGATATCGTCGGGCGACGACGGCGCGTCCGTTGGCGGCTCGCTACCAGCTGTTGCGGGTGCGGCCGGTGCGGAAGATGGGATGGGCTCGATTGTCGGCACGACCGTCGGCGGCGCAACGGGTGCCGGATCATTGTCGTGTTGTTGCGGTTCGATCTCCGCCGAGGCCACGGGCGCAACATCCGAAACAGCGGGCGGTGCCCCGGAAAGCAAGAGAAGTGCAGCGACGGCCGAAATACTCATCGCGCGCGCGATCCCGCCGTCACAAGGTTGATGAGCATCGGTCGCATATGTCAAACTCCTTGCCCGGGTTCTCAGCCCGAAATCATGATCAAGAGACGCCCCTCCCTTCACCCAAGCCGTCTGACCCGCGATCGCGGGCAAAGGTTGCCTTACCCGTCCTCCGCCGAGAGGGAAGAAAAAAATGCTCCGCGGCTGGAAAGCCCGGAAAATAGCCTAACGCTTGCTTAACCCATTGATGGCACATGGGGCCGTCCAAAAGGATAGCGAATGCGCGCCACGATATTATGCCTCGCCCTGTTGATCGGCGCGGCGCCCGCGGGTGCCGAACCCGCCGCGCATGGCCAAACCGTTGCCGCACAATCGCCCGTCATAAAGGCGTTTGCCGCCAAGGTCGATGCGACCAAGCAAGCGATGATGGGCGATCCGGCGATTGCACGGAAATCGGCCGAAGACTTGCTGCGCATGGCCGACACCATGAAGCGCGACGGTTCGGTCAGCGCACGCGACGCCGCAATTTCGTCGGCCACGGCACGGTGGCTGCTGGCCGAAGCCTATATCTTCCTGAACGATACGCCGCGGGCGAAGTCGCTTGTTGCCGAGGCCCTGACCAGTATCCAGAGCGGCGCCCCCGGATCGAAGCTCAACGGCGATCTGCTGCGGTCGCGCGCGACGCTGGCGGAAATGAGCGGCGACGTGCAGGGTGCGCTCAAGGATTATCTGTCCGCGCATCGCATCTTTCGCGCGATCGGCGAGGCACGGTCGCGCGCGATCGCGCTTCAGGACATCGGCAACCTATATCTCGAGGCTGCCGATTTCGACCGCGTCCAAAGCTATTACAGCCAGTCGCTCGAAGCCTATTCGGAGGATCCCTGGCTCAATCTTGCGACCTATAACAACCGCGGCCAAGCGTATCGCGAACAAGGGAATTTCGCAAAGGCCGAAGCCGAATATGGCCTCGCCCTGAAGGCCGCACGGCAGCTCGAAAGCCAGCTGCTCGAAGCGCGCATCCTGACGAACCTTGCCGAAACGCAATATGAGCTGGGCAAGCTCGATCAGGCGCTCGCGACGCTGGCGCGCGCGGAGTCACTCGTCGCCCAGGGCGGCGAAGCCGCGGGATGGCATCCCTTCATCCTCGGCGTACGCGCGATGGTCGAAGCCAAGCGCGGCGACACGGAGAAGGCGGGCCAGCTGATGAGCGCGGCCTTTGCGGGGCAGGATCTGGCGAAGACCGAAATGCCTTTCCGCGAGCTGCACGAGGCCGCGACGGGAATTTACGAGACGCTTGGCGAGCGCGATGCGGCGCTCGCACATCTCAAGGCCTTCCAGCGGCTCGACCGCGAGGCGCTCCGTCTCACCGCCTCGGTCAGCGCGCAGTTGATGTCGGCGCAGTTCGATTTCGCGAACCAGAATCTGAAAATCTCCGAGCTCAAACAAGGGCAGCTCCAGCGCGACATCACGATCGAACGGCAGCGCGGCGAGTTTCGCACGCGCCTGTTCATCGCCCTCGGCACCGCGCTCCTGATCATCTTTGCGATGCTCGCTTTCGGCTATGTTTCGATCCGCCGCAGCCGCAATCAGGTCCGCGCCACCAACGTCGAGCTTTCGGCGAGCAATGTGGCGCTCGAAAAGGCGCTGAAGGCGCGCACGGACTTCCTTGCGACGACCAGCCACGAAATCCGGACGCCGCTCAACGGCGTCCTCGGCATGGCGCAGGTCCTGCTCGCCGACCGCCGCCTGACCAAGGACACACGCGAGCGGGTCGAACTGCTGCGCGGCGCGGGCGAGACGATGAAAACGCTCGTCGACGACATCCTCGACGTCGCCAAAATGGAGGCCGGCGATATGCCGGTCGAAAGCGAAGAGGTCGATCTCGCGCGCCTGATCGCCGACTGCGTGGGCCTCTGGCGCGAGGCGGCCGCAGGCAAATCACTGGCGCTCGACTGTGTGCTCGAGAATGTCCCGGCGCGGGCAATGACCGATGGCGGCCGGCTGCGCCAGATCCTGTCGAACCTGCTGTCGAACGCCATCAAATTTACGCCGCAGGGCAGCGTGACGTTGAGCGTCAGCGGAACTGCCGATGGCGTTGTCTTTGCCGTGCGCGATACCGGCATCGGGATCGACGAAACCGAGCACGCGCGCATCTTCGAAGCCTTCACCCAGGCCAATAATTCGACGACGCGCGAATTTTCGGGCACTGGGCTCGGGCTCGCGATCTCGCAGCGTCTCGCCAGGGCACTTGGCGGCGACATCGCCGTAACCAGCACGTCGGGCGAAGGGTCGTGTTTCACGCTGACCCTGCCGCTGCAAGCGATCGGCGAAGGCTATGCCGAAATCGCCGAAGCATCGGATACGCTGGCGCATGCCGCGGTGCTGCTGATCGAGCGCAATATCGCGAACCACGCGCTGATGCGGATGCTGCTCGCGCCTGAGACGCGAACGGTCGATATCGCCTTTTCGGCCGAGAACGCCCTCGAACAGATGAAATCGGCTCATTTCGATCATATCCTGATCGAAGGCGCATCGACGGGCGGCATCGACGATATTCGTGCGATCATCGCCGCCGCCGAAGCGGCCGGCAGCAAGACGACGCTTTTGGCCGCGCCGACCGAGCAGCTTGGCAAGGCGGAGATGTTCGCCGCGGGTGCGGATCAGGTCATCCTGAAACCGGTGGGCGCTGCAGACCTTATCGCCGGACTCAAGGCGCTCTATGCCGCGCCGGCCGATCGGGGCGAAGACAATCGGCCCATGCGGATCGCCAGCTAAATTTATCCATGGTTTGCCAGAAATTAACGAGCCCGGCATAGAACCCCGCAATCGAGAGGTGGGGACCCATGAATATTCTTTTCGTCGATGATGATGCCATGAACCGGCGTGTCGTGAAGGACATGCTCGGTGTCGTTGGCGCGAGCATGGACGAAGCCGACAGCGCCGAAGCGGGCCTCGCGCTGATTGAGGGCCACGACTATCAGGTCATCCTGATGGACCTGCGCATGCCGGGCATGGACGGGCTCGACGCCACGCGCGAAATCCGCGCCCGCGGCGACGCGAAGGCCGAGCTACCGATCATCGTCGTCACCGCCGACACGTCGAGCGACCTCGAACAACGCTGCACCGCCGCCGGCGCTGACGGTGTGCTGATGAAGCCCGTTGCGATGGCCGGCCTGATCGACACGATCGGCCGCCTGATGGCCCGCTCCGCGGGCAACGGCATCGTCCTGACCTAGTGCGCCCTCGCAGGTCATGAGCGCGCTGATCGTCGTTTCACTCCTCATCACCGTGGCTGTTGCGGCGACCCTGATCTGGGGCTGGCGCGACGGATGGCTAACGCCGCGAGGGCTCGTCGGACATGATGCGCCGGGAATACCCGCGCCGAGCCGACGAACCCATAATTACGCGGCGGTCGCCGAGGTCATGAAATTCGCCGCGGTGCGCCGCCGGATCGGATATCGCGCCGCCAACGAAATCATGCGCGCGCTCGCCGACCGCATCGCCGCCGATCCGCGAATGGAGATTGGCCGCGTCGGACGAACATCGATCGAATTTTTCTATCGCGCCGACGATCCCGCCGACGCGATGGCGACGATGCAGGCGCTGCGCGGCGCGTTGCAGCAAGCCGTGACCGTCGACGCCATGCCGTTCGCGCCCGAAATCGCCATCGGCTCCAACCGCATCGCGGCGGGCGAAACGGGCGACGAGCTTTTCGAGATTTCGGCGCTCGCGGTCGAGGATGCGCAGCGCAAGGCCGAGCGGATCAGCTTTGCCCGCGCCGGCGAATTCGGCGCCACCGCCGCGAGCGCACGGATGTTGCCCGACCTGATCGAGGCGATCCACGAAGACCGGCTCGAGCTTCATTACATGCCCAAGCTCAGCCTTGCCGACGAGACGGTGACCGCGGCGGAGGCGCTGTGCCGCTGGACGCATCCGCGACACGGCAATGTCCCGCCGATGACCTTTGTCGGGCTGGCGGAGGAGACCGGGCTGATCGACGAGCTGACGATCTGGACGCTCGACCGTGCGATCGCCGACCAGCACCGCCTCCTCGAACAGGATCTTGTCCTCCCGATCGACGTCAACCTATCGGGACGGCTGGTGAGCGACGCCGCCTTTTGCGACCTCGTCATCGCACGGATCGGCGATGCATCGGGCAAGATCGGGCTCGAGATCACCGAGACCGCCGTGATCGAGGATACCGATGCGGCGCTCACGAACCTGCGGCGCATCGCCGACGCCGGAATCCATCTTGCGATCGACGATTTCGGGTCGGGCCTCTCGTCGCTCTCTTATCTGCGCGACCTGCCCGCGCACGAACTCAAGATCGACCAGGCCTTTGTGCGATCGCTGACGACGAGCCACCGCGATCCGCTGCTCGTCCGCTCGGCGATCGAGATCGCGCGCGCGCTCGAAATGGAGGTTACCGCCGAGGGAGTCGAAGACGAACTCGCGCTGAGCCTGTTAACAATCATGCGCTGCGATCATGTGCAGGGCTATCATATTTCGCAGCCGCTGCCCCTGCCCCAGCTCGTCGAATATCTCAAGAGTGGCTCAAAACCGGTCAAAAATGAGCTTACCGAGCTCCAGAATCGGCTCGGAACACGACCTGTCGCAAACTGACACAATTTTAGCGTGAACGGGAATTAACGCAGTTCAGTAGGCTTCGCACAAGGAGCCGAAACTTATCCGGTCCCCATCGAGCAATCGATAGGGGGACCAAAATGACCACGTCCAAACTGCTGAAGGCAAGCCTGATGGCCGGCATCGCACCGATGCTGATCCATGCCGCGCCCGCGCATGCAGGACCCCTTTCGGGCATCCTGACGGGCGGCGCCACCAAGACCGCCGCACCCGCCGCTAGCACGGTCGCGAGCACCGTCGGTAAGACGACGACGATCGTGGCGCCCAAGGTCATTTCCGTCCTGCCCCTGTCGACCAAAACCAGCGACAAGCTCAACAATCTCCTGAGCCCGGTGATCAAGACCGTGAACGGCGCACCGGGTTCGCTCGTCAACACCGTCAACGCGACGGGCAGCATCCTCGACAACACGACGACCGACGGCCTGCCCTACCTGCTGCGCAACGATGCCTTTGCCGCGCCCGAGACGGGCGACGTCGAGCCCAAGTGGGGGAAGATCCGCAGCTTCTGGGGCAAGATCCGCAGTTTCGAGGACGAAGAAGTCTCGCCCTTCTGGGGCAAGATCCGCAGCTTCTGGGGCGATGTAACGCCGTTCGAAGGGGATACGCGCGCCTTCTGGGGCGACCTTGTCACCTATAACGACGGCAAGACGCCGAGCAGCGTCAACCGCTCCGCGCCCGCGTGGGGCAAGATCCGCAGCTTCTGGGACGAACTCGGCACGTCATGGGCCGCGACGCGTCCGGCGTGGGACAATGGCGACTATCAGGGCGCCTCTGCGCAGCTTCGCGTGATGGTCAATCGCTCGGGCGGCTTCTGGGGCGATGCTGTCAAGGCCGGCACCGGCAAGGATTTCAACGCGGGCTTCGCAAACCCGCTGCTCGCCAAATATGGCATCGACCTGAGTGATCCCGCGAGCCTCGCCAAACTCGACGTCAACCAGCGCGAGCATTTCTTCCTCGAATGGTATGACGGGCTGATGCAATTTTCGGGTGCCGACAATCCCGATTACTGGATGCGCATGGTCAACTGGTCGCCGTCGCTGACGCAGAATGCCGGCGAAGGCCGCGACAGCATCATTGGCCTGCTCGACTTCACCGTGTCCGACCCGGCCGCGGGCAACATCAAGACGTACAAGGGCGCGTCGAGCTTCGACAACGGCCATGGCTCGGCGGTCGCCAGCCTGATGGTCGCGCCGCACGACGGCAAGGGCGTGATGGGCATCGCGCCGATGGCGACGGTTGTCGCCTATAATCCGTTCGATGCGACCGAAACCGCAGGCTGGGCCGATATCAAAAAGGGCATCCTGACCCTTGGACAGAAAAACGCCAGCATCATCAACATGTCGCTGGGCGTTCCGGGCTGGACGCTGCATCCCGACTGGAACAGCGTGCTGGCCGATCCGGCGGTGACGCTGTCGACGAAGGAGAGCGTCTTCGTCATCGTCGCGGGCAACGACGGGATTTCGCAGCCGCAGAATATCAAATGGACCAATTCGGCGAACGTCATCGTGGTCGGATCGGTCGATCCGTCGGGCGCGATCTCCGATTTCTCGAACCGCCCCGGCGACGCGTGCCTCAACACCAACAATGGCTGCGTCAAGCTGATGGACCGCTTCATCGTCGCGCCGGGCGAGATGATGCTGGTGTCCGACGGCAAGGGCGGCGTGACGCGCTATTCGGGCACGTCCTTCGCCGCGCCGCTCGTTTCGGGCACCGTCGCGCTGATCCACGACCGCTGGCCGTGGCTCGCCAAATATCCCGGCGAGACGATCGACATCATCCTGGGCAGCGCGACCGACCTCGGCGCGAAGGGCAATGACTCGATTTATGGCGTCGGCATGCTCAACGTCACCGGCGCCCTGTCGCCGCTCGATTACAACAACCTCACCTGGTATCAGATGGGTGACAAGGGCCAGGCGAAACCGATGTCGTCGGCGACGCTCCGCTCGCAAGGCGCGACCCAGCTCGGCAATTGGGAAGCCAAGGGCATGTATTTCTATGCCTTCGAGAATATCGGCGGCACCTATCGCGACTTCGCCATTCCGTTGTCGAGCAAGCTGTTCGACAGCAAGGCGCTGTCGGCGGGGTCGACCAAGGAACAATTCCAGGCCTATCTCTACAATCAGGTTACGCGCTGGATGAAGACCGGCGCCTCGTTCACCGACCGGTCCAGCCTCAATTTCTCCGCAAGCTCGGCCAGTGTCGGCGCGCGGTCGGGGCTCAACATCACGCTGTCGAGCGCGCCACGCACGATCCGCGGCAGCGGCCTCCGCTTCGGCCAGTCGCCCTATCAGTCGTCGCTGCGCCTCGCGAGCCCCGAGGGCCGCTTCGCATTGCAGATGGGCGAAGGCGACGGCGCGATCGAGCTCGGCAATATCGCCGGGTTCGGGCGCGCGTCGGACTATGATCCGTCGCAGGGCGGCGCCAACCCGATCCTCGGCATGGCTTCGGGCGGCGCCTTCGGCAAGGTCAGCTACAGCTTCAACGACGCGCTCTCGATCACGGCGGGCTTCACCGAGCAGGACATACGCTATGATTTCCATGCGATGACCCTGGAGCAGCAGAACAGCTACGCCGAGGTCAAGGGCTACCGCACCGGCGCGAGCACCGTATCGGTCGCGTACCGCCCCGTCGCCGGCATCGAGCTGACCGGCGCCTACACGCGGCTCGCGGAGAAGGACGGGATCCTCGGCATCCAGTCGATGTCCTCGGACGTCATCGGCAAGGGCGCGACTACCGACGGGATGACGCTGGGCGCGACTTGGCAGGCGACACCGACGCTGCAGATCGCGGCCTCCGCCACGTCCGGCCGGACGCGCGCCGGATCGGGCGACACGCTTGTCACCACCGGCGGCGGCGGTTTCCGCACCTCGGCCTATCAGGTCAGCATTGCCAAGCAGCATCTGTTCGACAGCAACGACGCGCTGCGCGTCAGCATGGCGCAGCCGCTGCACGTCGACAGCGGCAGCCTCGACGTCAGCAGCGTACAGGTGATCGATCGCGAGACCGGCCAGCTCGGCCTCGTCACCGAACGCTTCGACCTGCCGGGCAGCAAGCGGCCGCTCATCGGGGCGTTCCAATATGCACGGTCGGTGATGGACGGTCAGGCCGATGTGGCGCTGTTCGGCCAAGTACGCCTGCGCGGCGAGCAATCGATCGATCAGGCGGCGGCTGTGATGGCCGGGGCGCGGTTCAACCTTCGCTTTTGATGTCCCTCGGGACGGGCCTGGCAGGGGCAGTAGGACTCGACTTCCTCAAGTAAGTACTTGAAATATAAAAAGGTGAGCGAGTCAAAATGCCCAATCTACCCCAAACTTCCGGCCATATTTCGTAGGCTGTACTGGGACTTTTAGGGACAAATCTGGCATTTTCGCCGAACTGACTTTATTCCGCGACGAGCAGTTCAATCTTTAACCGCAGCGGCTTTAAATCAAAGTTGCCAAGCGCCCGCAACCACAGTTCGAAGTCGGCTAGCTTGGCGGCTTTTCCCAAAACCCTGCAGGATCTGCAATCCACCTATCGACGGCAGATTCGTGCCAGCCGGAGCTGTGAACGCTCAGCTTCAACTGGCGGGGAAAGCTGCCTTCGGCAATTTTGCGATAGAGTGCCGAGCGCGACAGACCTGTCCGGTCCAGTACCGCTTTCAGGCGAAGGATTCGCTCTGCCATCGCCAATCACGACCGTCGGCGTTGCTTGCTGAATTCGCGGTCGCTCTCAAGGAAGGCCCACAGCATATAGGGAATGAGGTCGGCAGGCTTCTCGCGCTTCCCATAAGCGACCTCATAGGCCGCGGCGTAATCGGCGAGTGCCTGCTCGAGATCGGGCATCATCTCGAAGGTCAACTTGACCGGCTTGCGGTCGGGAAGCCTTGCCAGTTTGAGATCCGCCATCTCAGCCTCGCCAGGGCGAAAGGATGAGGTCCTGATGGACGACGATTCGGAGCGGCCAGCCGGGCCGCACTTTAAGCGTCGGCTGCACGTCGAGATTGCGTGCCACAATCTGCTCTCCGGCCCGGGCGCCTTTCTGTTGCGCGGATTCGCGGATAGCTCGAACGAGGTCGCTTTCGCTGCTACCCCATCCCAACTCGGTGCCGACGCCGAGAAGGGTTGAGAGAGCGACACCCTTGAGAAGCTGCCATGTGTGCCGATCGACACGGTCGGAAAGGCCAGAATACCCCTCGGTATCGCTTGCAGGCGCGTTGTTGATGCGGATCGATGCGCCGTTCGGGAGGATGATCCTTTGCCAAATGACGAGCGCTCGCCTTTGCCCAAAGGCAACGACGCTGTCGTAACTGCCGATGAGCCTGGATCCCTGCGGGATCAGCAACGTTCGTCCCGTTACGCTGTCGTAGGCGTTCTCGGTGACTTGCGCGCTGACGATCCCGGGTAAATCCGAATTCAGTCCGGTGATCAGACTTCCGGCGATCAGGCTACCGGCTTGGAGCGTCCACGGCGATGCAGGCGCTTCTAGCCTGTGCGGGTTCACATGGGGTTCGGTGTTTGCTCGCCCGGCAAGATCATCTTTGCGGCGCGGCACGCCAGGATCGGTTGCGTCCTCAGCTAAAGCGCCCTCAGAAATCGACTGAGCCTGTGTAGCAACCGCTGCAACGGATGGGCCCGAAACGCCGTTCGCCAGTTGAAGCATGACGCCCGACTGGCGAGCCGCGCGCTGTTCCGCGGCCAGACGCTGGCGCTCGGTTTCGGCCTCCTGCGTCGCGCGGGCCGCCGCGTCGGCTGCTGGGTCGGTCGGTCCCATCATGTCCAACTCACGCTGCTTTTCGAGGATCGGCCTGCCGAGATCACCTGGAAGCTTGGGCCCGAGTTTCGGAACTTCAGCGTAACTGGTCGGCGCGCCATCGAAAGCATCGGCAGGTGCCTTTACCGCTACCTGCCCGCGGCTTTCAGCCGGTCCGTTCGACAAGAAGCTGATCGGTTTGAACGCCAGCCAGACCGCCCCGGCGAGACAGGTCGTGCCGACGCCGGCGATCGCGATGATTGCGCCGCGGCGGAACCGGGTGGCCCGCGCCGGACTGCCGCGGAGCACCAGCGTTTCGGGGTCGACCTTCGCGGGGGCGCGCGCCGGCGCAGCGGGCACGGGGGCAGTCTCGTTCATTGGCCCTGCCCCCGGCTCGCGCGCTTCGCGCCGCCGCGCGTCACACGCACGATCTTCTGCTTCTTCGCGCCGAGCCGCAATTCGGCGGCGCCGAACAGGCGATCGACGATGTAGAAGCGACCTGAAACGCGATAATTGACGAGTTCGGCTTCGCCCTTGTCGCCGAGGACAAAGAGCGGCGGTGCCTCTCCGGTCGAGATCGCCGCCGGAAACTCGATCCAGGTCTGACGGCCGTCGTCGAATGCTCTGAGCGGCCGCCAGGCGGGCCTGTCTCCGCTAACCCGGTAATCGAAGTTCAGCTGTGCGATCTCGACGCCGAGGGAGACAGGCCGGGCGGCTTCCGCTTCGGCACGTTGCCGCGCCAGCGCGAGCAGTTCGTCCTGCGGATAAGTCCAGCGCATTCCGGTCATCCCCGTCGAAGCCGTACTGGTCAGCTGGACATGATAGACGCGCCGGTCGGTGGTGATGACAAGATTTGTCGACAGTCCGGGCGCGAAGGGTTTCACGAGAAGATGCGTCCGCTTCCCCTCCCCGCTTCCACTCGTGGTGTCGCCGACCGTCCAGCGCACCGTGTCGCCAGCAGCGACCGAGATCAGTGTCTCGCCGGGCTGCAGCGCGATATCGCTTACCCGCTCGGGCGCTGCAAACAGACGGAAGAGCGCGCCTTCGCTATAGGGGTAGACCTGCACGGCGTGGATGAAACCAGAGCGGGAGGGCTCGCGAAGCGCCGCCTTGTTGGCGGCGGCGACGCCGGAGGCGGACTGCGCAAAGGCGGCCGGGGCGAGCGCCGCCAGACTCGCCGCTATCAAGACCAGGCGGATCATTGCGGTTCTCCTTCGTATAGGGGCTGGGTGGATGGCATCAGAGCGAGATCGGGGTCGAGCGGCGACCCAAGCGGGATCGTCGCCGTCGGCGCACCGCCCGACCCGCGTTCCACCGGTGCGACGGCAGCCTCGTCGGCTGCCGGAAGCGACGGAGGCGCGAGCGCCTCGAGCTCGCGGCTCCAGTCGATCGCGTCGATGTAGAGACCGAGCGGATTTTTCCGCAGCACTTCGGCCGAGCGCGGCGGCTCGAGCTTGATGGTCACGACGGCGGTCCATCGCGACGTGCCCGACAGGCTGCCGCGCTCATAAGCCTGCTCGGTCCAGTTGATCCGGAAGCTGTCGTCCGACGCGCGAACGACGCTGGTCACCTGGACCGACACGGTGCGGCGACCGACCTCGGCAAACGGATTGGAGGCACGGGCATATTCGCCGAGAAACAAGGCCCCACGCTCGGTCGCGAAATCGTAGGCCGACAGCCAATGCTCGCGCATCAGCACCGGGTCGAGCGACCGCGCGCGAACATGGGTGATGAAGCGGCCAAGGTGCCAGGCAATCTGCGGATCGGTCGGACGATACGCCCCGTCCGCGGGCGTTACCGCCTGCGCCTGTCCCAGCTTGTCGACCTCGACCACATAAGGAACCACCCGGCTCTGCATCGATTGCCAGACGAGCGCCGACGAGAGGCCGACCGTCAGGACCAGCCCGCCGAACGCCATCAGCCGCCAGTTCCTCGCCTGGACCCGCGCCGAACCGATGCGGTCATCCCAGAGCTGGCCGGCGCGCTGATAGGGCGTGCCGGGTTCGGGCGTCTGCCCATAACGCTGCACAGCACGTTTGAATCGCATGACTAATCCCTTTCGTGGATGTCGGGGGTGATGCCGGCGCCGCCGCGGTCGCCTTCCTTGATCGTGTGCATGGCCATCTGGCGGCGGTGCCGGGAATTTTGCTGGCCTTGCAGGCGCTGTGCCCAGGCTGGAGCGGCATCGCCTGCGGCGGGGACCGGAGCCGGCGCGCCCCGCGCGCCACTAGCAGTTCCGGCGTCCCACGCCGCCGTGCGACCGCGCTCGGCTGCCTCGCCAAGGCCGGCGGCGGAGCGGAAGCGGTTCGCGGCTGCGCCTTTCGCAGCGGTCGCTACGCCGCCGAGCCCCGCGCCGACGCTCGATGATCCCGAGGTCTCCTGCCCCAGCTTCTAGGCGGTAGCGGTGGCGCTCCCCATCGAGGTTCCGGCGCGGATCGCGCCGAGACCGGCGCCGCCGATGCCCCGCGCCGCGGCGACAGCGCCAGCGCCCCCCATGGCGATGCCGCCGGCGGCGAGTGCGGTGGCGGCGACAGCCGATCCGGCGCCGAGCTGCGGTGCGCCCGATACGAGACCCGATGCGATCGCGGGGCCGAAGATCGCAAGACCGAAGAGCGCAAGGCTCGCGAGCATCAACGAGACGGCCTGCTCGATACTGACCTCTTCGACCGTGAGCGCGCTGGTAAAGTCGGCGAAATAGTTGGAGCCGATGCCGACGATCACCGCGAGCACCATGACCTTGATGCCCGAGCTCACGACATTGCCGAGCACGCGCTCGGCAAGGAAGGAGGTCCGGTTCCAGAGCGCGAACGGCACAAGCACGAAGCCCGCAAGCGAGGTGAGCTTGAATTCCAGAATCGTGATGAAGAGCTGGATCGCGAGGATGAAGAACGCCGCAATGACGATCAGCCAGGCGATGACCAGTACCGCGATCTCGATGAAATTGTCGAAGAAGGCGATCGGACCGACGAGCTCCTTCGCCTGCCGGAGCAAAGGCCAGGCGGCCTCAAATCCCGTACCGGCAAGCCTGCCCGGCATCAGCAAATCCTCGGGTCCGATCGCACTGCCGCCCGCCGTCAGGCCGAGCCCCGCAAACGAGCGGAAGATGATCTCCGAGAGCGTCTGGAAGCTGTTCAGGATCAGCGCGAAGACGCCAACATGGAGGATTTTCTTGAGGAACTTGGCGATGACATCGTCCTCGCCGCCGAGCGCCCAGAAGAGCCCGGCGAGCGTGATGTCGATGCCGATGAGGATTGTCGTGAGAAATCCGACATCGCCGCCGAGCAGCCCGAAACCGCTGTCGATATAGGCAACGAACGCCTGCATGAACTGGTCGATGACGTGGAGATCATCCATGTGCGCATGTCCTCATGAAATTTGTCACGGGGGCCAGCGGCCGGATAGCGACAGCCGCGGCAGCCCCCGTGACGGGGCAGCTTTCGGGTGTGGGGAGCGTTGTGACCCGTCCTGCCCCTATCGGATTGACGTCAGCGCGGCGGCGTCCAGGCCTTGCCGTCGCCGAGGAACCGGCGGGTCGATTCGCGGGCTTCGCGTGCGATCTGCGCGCGCTTCGCACGCTCGAGCGTCTGCTCGCGGAACTGCGCCGCCATCAGCTGCTGGATCTGGAACTGCTGCTTGGCGGCGAGCGCAAGCAGCTGATTCGTCGCCTGGGCCGCCTGAAGTCCACCTTCGGCGCCCTGACTCTTGTCGACGATCGCTTTCAGCGCCTCGGCATCGCCCCGAACATTTTCGACGATGCCGCTTTGCACGCCCATCGCCTGGCGAAAGGCCGCCATCTCGCTTTCGAGCCGCTGCTTCGCCGCGGAAATGCGGAGATCGCGCCGGGCGAGATGCTCGAAGCTTGACGGAAAGGCCTGCCGGAACTGCTCGTCGAGGCGGTCGACACGAAAGTCGATCCCCTGCGCCTGTCCCATCAGCCGGTCAATCTGTTGAAGCCGCTGCTCAAGCGCCGACATCTGCGGGAAATCAATCTTGGAAAGATGCTTCTGCTGGTTCGCGAGCACCTGCGCTTCGTTCTGCAGCGATTGGATCTGCTGATTGATCTGCTGGAGGGTCCGCGCGGCGGTGAGCAGATTCTGCGAGTAGTTGGCGCTATCGAAAACCGGTACGGCTTGCGCGGTCGTCACCGTTAATATTGTCACGGGAGCGAGCGCGGCTGCCAACAGCGCAAGGTGCATCTTCTTCATGGCATGTCTCCTTCGGGGGATAGGTCTGCGGGGGAATGGACGCCGGGGAATCCGGCGAGGAGGCCCGCGGCCCAGTCGACGCCGGCACCGCTGAGGAAGTGGGCGGCGAAGTCGCGCTTCCCATGCTCGGCAAGGATGGCGTCGATCCGCTTCTGCGTGTCGGGATCGGAGGCGCCGCACAGCGCCAGCGCGACCGGACCGAGGCCGAGTTCGAACAACCGGTTTCCGCGCGCCGATTGGAGATAATATTGACGTTTCGGGGTTGCGCGCGCGATCAGTTCGATCTGCCGGGCATTGAGTCCGAAGCGCGCATAAGCGACCTCAGACTGCGGTTCGATTGCGCGGTCGTTGGGTAACAATATGCGCTGAGGGCAGCTCTCGATAATCGCCGGTGCGATCGCGCTGCCCGCAATGTCAGCGAGACTCTGCGTCGCGAAAACGACCGAGACATTCCGTTTGCGCAGCACCTTCAGCCATTCGCGGATGCGCGCGCTGAACAGCGGATGATCGAGGAAAACCCAGGCCTCATCGAGGATCAGCAAAGTCGGCCGCCCGTCGAACCGCTCTTCGAGACGATGAAAAAGATAGGTCAGCACCGGCGCGACGATCCCCGCCTGCCCCATCAGCGCTTCGGTTTCGAAACATTGCACATCGGCAATTGCGAGATCGTCCTCGGCGGCATCGAGCATCCGCCCGAAGGGACCTTCGAGCGTATAAGGCGCGAGCGCGGTACGCAGCGATGCCGACTGGAGCAGCAGGGCAAGGCCGGTCAGCGTCCGCTCCTCGATCGGCGCCGTTGCGAGACTGGTGAGCGCCGACCAGATCGCCTCCTTGACCTCCGGGGTAACTGCAACGTGTTCGTGGGCCAGCAGCGCCGCGACCCACTCCGCCGCCCAGGCGCGCTCGTCGGCCCGGTCGATTCCGCGGAGCGGCTGGAAGGCGATCGCCCCCTCCCCCTCGCTTGTCCCGCCCAGGCCAAGCGCGTGATGCGCGCCGCCCATCGCGAGCACCGCGGCGCGCGCCGAGAAGCCCTTGTCGAAAATATAGACCTGCGCGCCCGCATAACGGCGGAACTGGAGCGCGAGCAGGCTGAGCAGCACCGACTTGCCGGCACCCGTCGGTCCGACGATCATCATATGCCCAACATCGCCGACATGCGTGGACAAGCGGAATGGCGTTGAGCCGCTTGTCTCGGCATAAAGCAGCGGCGGACCGTCGAGATGATCGTTGCGCGCCGGCCCCGCCCAGACCGACGACAGCGGCATGAGATGCGCAAGGTTGAGCGTATGGACGAGCGGCTGACGGACATTGGCGTAGACATGGCCAGGAAGCGAGCCAAGCCACGCTTCGACCGCATTGACGCCTTCGCGAATACAGGTGAAGCCGAGTCCATGCACGATCCGTTCGACCGCACGAAGCTTTTCGTTGACGCGGGCGGGGTCGACTTCGGACACGGTGATCGTCGTGGTCAGGTGCCCGAAGGCGACATGATCGCCGCCGAGCGCTTGCAGCGCGAGGTCGGCGTCGAGCATCTTGTTATCCGCATCGCTGTCGAGCAGCTGTGCGGGCTGATTGTACATCACCTCGCGAAGCAATGCGGTGATCGACTTGCGCTTGTTGAACCATTGGCGGCGAAGCCGGGTCAGCGCCTTGGTCGCCTCGGTCTTGTCGAGCGCTATGAAGCGCGTCACCCAACGATAGGAAAAGCCTTGATGATTGAGGGCATCGAGGATGCCGGGCCGGCTGAGGTTCGGGAAGCCGAGGATTGTCAGCGTGCGCAGATGAAGCCGCCCGAGCATCGGCTCGAGCCCGCCGACGAGCGGCGTGTCCGCGAGCAGCGCATCGAGATAGATCGGCGTTTCGGGCACCACGACGATGTGGCGACGGTCCGAGACCGAGCCGTGCAAATAGGTCAGCGTCTCGCCGTCGTCGAGCGGGCGCACCGAGGGCATGAAGCCCGAAAACAGGTCAAGAACACGGTTGGTCTCGGCGACAAAGCTGGCGAGCGCCTGCCGCCAGTCGCGACCCTTTCCGGCGTCGCTGCGCTCGACGAGCGCGCGGCCGGCGCGGTCGGCCTGATCGGGCTCGGCGAGAAAAGTCAGCGTCAGATAGTAGAAGCTTTCGAAATGCGCTTCGCGGCTTTCAAAACCGGCGCGCCGCTCTTCGTCGACCAGCCAGGAGGCGGCGTCGGGAAAACGGCTTGCCGGATAGCCCAGCGCCTCGCGGCGTTCGGCTTCGATATGCAGCGCCCAGCCCGATCCGAAACGCTTCAGCACATTATTGGCGCGTGCGGCGACCGAGACGAGCTCGGCCTCGGTCGCGGATTCGAGATCGGGTCCCCGGAACGCGAGCACCCGGCTGAAGCTGCCGTCCTTGTTCAGGACAACGCCCGGCGCGACGAGTGCCGCCCATGGCAGATGATCGGCGAGCCGGTCCGCCTTGCGGCGATATTCGTGAAGCATCAGCATGCGAGATACCCCCGCTGTTTCAGGTGACGCAGCAGCACCGGCGCGAAGTCGGGATCGCGTTTCGCCGCCATCACAGCGGCGGTGTGACCGAGCGCGCAGACTCCTATCCCCGCGATCCATTGCTGGAGCCCGAGCCCGAGCGCCGCGGCAAGCGTGCCGTTGAGGATCGCGATCGCGCGCGGCGCGCCGCCGAGCAGGATCGGCTCGGCGAGCGAGCGATAGATCGGCGCCTCATAGCCTTCGATCGGCGCGGCGGAAGGATTCGCCGCGGCCGTCATGCGATGAGCGCTCCGCCGCCGAAGCTGAAGAAGGACAGAAAGAAGCTCGATGCGGCGAAGGCGATCGAGAGGCCGAAGACGATCTGGATCAGCCGCCGAAAGCCGCCAGCGGTCTCGCCGAAGGCGAGCGTCAGCCCGGTCGTGATGATAATGATCACCGCGACGATCTTGGCGACCGGTCCCTGGACCGATTCCAGAACCTGCTGCAGCGGCTCCTCCCACGGCATCCCCGAGCCCGCAGCCTCCGCGGTGGCGGCGAAAAGCAGACCGGCGGCAAGCGCGGCGGCGGCGATCTTCGGCATGCGGTGGCGCGAATTGGTCTCGGCTGACATGGCTTAGTCTCCTGTCTTGGGATGATCGGAAGTGAGTTCGACGACGCCGTAGCCTCCGTCGGGATCGAGCCCGGCGACGCGCGCCACGGTCTCGACGCGCCGGGCAAGCCCCCGCCCCGAGATGAAGACGATGAGGTCGATCGCTTCGGCGATGAGGCGGCGCGGCACGGTGACCACGGCTTCCTGGATAAGCTGCTCAAGCCGGTAGAGCGAGGCGACCGCGCCATTCGCATGGATCGTCGCGATCCCGCCCGGGTGTCCGGTATTCCACGCCTTGAGCATATCGAGCGCCTCGCGTCCGCGGACCTCGCCGACGATGATCCGGTCAGGCCGGAGTCGCAGGGTCGAGCGCACCAGGTCGGCCATGGTGACCAACCCCGTCGCATTCGCACCGACGGTTCGCGTGCGCAGCGCGACGACGTCGGACGCGGCGCATTGCAGCTCGCGCGTGTCCTCGATCAGGATCACCCGCTCGTCGAGGTCGCCCATCTCGGCGAGCAGCGCATTGGCGAGCGTCGTCTTGCCCGATGAGGTGCCGCCGACAATGAGGATATTCTGCCGCTCGACGACCGCCATAGCGAGGCGCCGCGCCACATCGGCCGACATAATGCCGTCCTTCACATAGTCTAGCAAAGTGTGGATCTTCGCGGCGGGTTTGCGGATCGAGAAGCAGGGCGCGGTCGCGACCGGCGGCAGCACGCCCTCGAACCGCTCTCCAGCCCCCTGCCCGTGAGGAGGCAGTTCTGCCGAGACGATCGGCGACATAGCATGCGCCTCGGTTCGCGCGTGGCTCGCGACGAGGCGGATGATCCGCTCGACCTGCGCGGGCTCGAACCGGAAGCCGGTATCCCAGCGGCCGCGGCCAAGGCGGTCGAGCCAGAGCCGACCGTCGGGATTGATCATGATCTCGATGACCTCTAAGTCGGCGAGCGCCGCCGCGATCGTCGGCCCCATTGCCGTGCGAAGCATTGCGCGGCTGCGGGCTGTGGAAAGCGCCTCGCTCATGACCGCGGCGCCTTGCTGGCCGGCGCACCGCCAAGCGTGCGCGTCCCGCCTGCCATCGCCTCGCCGACGCGCGCGACGAAGGCGTTGAAGCGGTCGCGGCCCACGGCGCGCGAGGCATCGTCGCCTTCAGCAAGCGGCGCCTGGACGGTGAGCTGGTAGCGGATGAACAGCGCAAGGCTCTCGAGGAGGATATGGCCGTCGCGCTCGATCCGTCCGAGCGCCATCGACATGCGGTCAAGCCGGACGCTGAACTTTGTCTCGAGCTCGGACACGGCATGGCGATTGAGCCAAGCGGTCAGCGCGTCGACGAGGATCGCCGATTTCGCGGCGCCGGGCTCGGCGGCGAGCGCTTCGAACCGCTGACTGAGTTCCTGAGGGAGGAAGAGCTGGTAACGCACCTTATTTTCCTTGCGGCGTCCCATGATCAGAAGCTCGGCAGGGTGTCGTCGTCGTCACCCTGTCCCTGGTTGAGCGCGTGGGCGCGCTGCACATCGCCTTGCGAATTGCGCGACCGGTCCATCGCGCGCTTGTCTGTCGCGGGATCGGCATCGTCCTGCTCGAAGCCGAGCGCATCGATCTGTCTGGGCGGTTCGGCGGGTGCGGGCGGCTCTTCAGCGATTTCCGGCGCTCGCTGCTGCTGAGGTCCGCTGTCATCCTCGGGTACCTCGGCGTCGATGGTGCCCTCGAGCCGGGCATCGGTGCGCCGGGCAAGGCTGCCCCAATCGTTGGGTCGCGGCTTCGGACGGTCGGGATAGGCGCCGCCCTCGGTGCCGCCTGACGGCGGCGGCAAGATCCGCGCCTTGAAATGCGGGTCTTCGTAATAGCGCAGCTTATTGGCGCGGATCGGCGCCATCCCCGAGACGAGGACGAGTTCGTCCTTGGGATCGAGCTGCATCACCTCGCCCTGCGTCAGCAGCGGCCGCGCGGTTTCCTGGCGGCTGACCATGACATGCGCGAGCCAGGGCGCGAGGCGGTGGCCGGCATAGTTGCGCATCGCGCGCTGTTCGGTCGCGACGCCGAGGGCGTCGGAGATGCGCCGCGCCGTCCGTTCGTCGTTCGTCGCAAAGGCGACGCGGACGTGACAATTGTCGAGGATGGCATTGTGTTCGCCATAGGCCTTCTCGATCTGGTTGAGGCTCTGGGCGATCAGAAAGGCGCGCACACCATAGCCGGCCATGAAGGCAAGGCTCGTTTCGAAAAAGTCGAGCCGTCCGAGGGCCGGGAACTCGTCGAGCATCATCAGCAGCTGATGGCGGCGCACGCTCGATGCCTGGTCGTCCAGCTTCTCGGTGAGCCGGCGCCCAATCTGGTTGAGGATCAGGCGGACGAGCGGCCGGGTGCGGCTGATGTCGGACGGCGGGATGACGAGATAGAGCGAGACCGGATGTTCGGCTTCGACGAGGTCGGCGATTCGCCAGTCGCTGCGCGAGGTGACCACTGCGATGGTCGGGTCGCGGTAGAGGCTGAGATAGGACATGGCGGTCGACAGCACACCCGAGCGCTCATTCTCGCTCTTGTTGCGCACTTCGCGCGCGGCCGACGCCACGACCTTGTGGACTTCCGGTTTTTCGGGGGTGCCGAGATGATTGGTCGTCATCATCCGCGTCAGCGTGTCCATGAACGGGCGCTGCGGATCCGAGAGGAAGGTTGCGACGCGCGCGAGCGTTTTTTCTTCCTCGGCGTAGAGGACATGAAGGATCGCGCCGACGAGCAGGCTGTGGCTCGTCTTCTCCCAGTGCCCGCGCTTTTCGAGCGCCCCTTCCGGATCGACCAATATGTCGGCGATGTTCTGGACGTCGCGCACTTCGTTCGGGCCGCGGCGTACTTCGAGAAGCGGATTGTAGCGGGCCGAGGCGAGGTCAGTCGGATTGAACATCAGCGCATTGCTGAAGCGCGCGCGCCAGCCGGCGGTCAGTTGCCAGTTCTCGCCCTTGATGTCGTGAATGACCGCGCTGCCGGTCCAGGAAAGCAACGTCGGAACAACGAGGCCGACGCCTTTGCCCGACCTTGTCGGTGCGAAAGCCATGACATGCTCGGGACCGTCGTGGCGAAGATAATCCGATTTGTGACGCCCGAGGAAGACGCCGGCATCGCGCGTGAGCCCTGCCTTCCTGATTTCGCCATCACTCGCCCAGCGCGCCGAACCGTAAGTCGTGACATGGCTCGACTGGCGCGCGCGCCACAGCGACCCCGCGATCGCGCTCGCGCATCCAAGGAAACCGCTAGCGGCGGCAATCGTCCCCGCGGTGTCGAATATCTCGGGCGCATAGGCCTCGAAATGATACCACCAGGGGAAGAGGGCCCATGGCTTGTACACGGGCGTGCCGAACAGCGTGAACCATGCCGGGCCGAGTTCCGGCTGATAGCCGAGCGCCGAAGCGCAATATTGCGTCGCGCTCCAGACGCCGAGGATCATGATCAGGAAGACGATGAATATCTGGCCGAGCAGCAACCTCGTGGGTGACATCGATCAAACTCCGGGAAGGACGGGCAATTGCCCTGACCCGGAAATAATCGCATCGACCGCGTCATACGGACAGGGTCGCTAGGGGGTCGCTTGAGAGCCGCAAGAGGGTCGCTTCAGTCTCAGCACCCAGACCTGCCGTCTTCGAGGCGCCCGAACGCCGCGCAATGAACGCCGGAGTCGCGGGTGGCAGGTTGCGAAGCACGACTAGTCGGCGCATAGGCCGCAGATGAGCAGCGACCTTACCAGCATCATTCTAAACGTCATCGAGCGCGCTCCGCAATGGATGCGACGTGACCTTGAAGCTAAGGACGCGGTCGTTCGAACCCAGGCCGAAGAAGCATTGGCAGCGATGATTGCTGAAGCCCTGCGAAGGCAGGACGGAGCGGATTAATCATCTCAATGTCTGACTCGCGGCTGCGGGCCTGGGGCGTCAATTGCGCCATTTAGTCATGTTTCAGGCTGCGCGTCGGCGAACGGCTTTTTGACGGGGTCGCGCCGTACCGGTCACCGGGCCCGTACAAGCCGAGGCGATTGCCACGGCACACGGCGCAACCTTCCCGATCGAGCTCGTCGATCTATCGCACCGCGGGGCCGGGTTGCGTTTTGCCGGCTCGCTGGAGCCCGGGTCGGAGATGGAGCTGTTGCTGCCCGGCGGAGAATTGAGAAGGCGGGCAATCGTTCGCTGGATTGATGGGACACGCGGCGGTCTTTGGTTTACCATGCCGCTGGACCGCTCGGACCTTGAAAGCATCGCCCGGTTTCGAACGCAATCGAC
The DNA here is from genome assembly GCF_014873485.1 of Sphingopyxis sp. OAS728. Taxonomy (NCBI): domain Bacteria; kingdom Pseudomonadati; phylum Pseudomonadota; class Alphaproteobacteria; order Sphingomonadales; family Sphingopyxidaceae; genus Sphingopyxis; species Sphingopyxis sp. OAS728. The sequence goes on from NZ_JADBDT010000001.1 coordinate 1,405,748, forward strand.
GAGGTGACGCTCTCGGCGGGCTGCTGCGGGAGCTGTCGGATTGAGGAGTGAACAGCTTAGCACCAGATGCGCTTCGCGGTCCGCGATTGGCGCGAAGGAGGTCCAGATTCACCTGCGCGTCGAACAGGACGAATGAGGCTTATCTTCAGCTTTCGTCTCAGCGGTCATCCGGCCGACATCGACGTTTCGCTCGTCGAAAGCGGCTGATACTGTCCGGTGCAGGAAAGTCGCCGCCAGACCTTCTTCGCGTCGATAAGGGTGCTCAATCCATCGTATTCGCCGTGGAAAGCTCCTCGCCGCGCATCAGAAATTAGGATCTCGCTAATCATCCTGTCGCAGTATTTGGGTGAGCGAGGCCGCTTCCTTCATGCCCCCCACCCACGAATGGCATCGGTCAGAGCGGCGGTCGCTGGTCCCGGCCGTCGCTTTCTATTAAAGCCCGAAAACCAAATCGCTGTCCGATCGCCCGCCGAAATCACTCCGAAGTAGGTTCTCAGCGAGGCCGTACGGCGCCGGGGTTCATCGCTGCTTTTTGAGGCCGAGAAGTCAGATGGGTCAGCCGTCGAAAAATTCCTTCGCACGCCTTTTCAGGATTTGCTCTACCGAAGGGCCCTTGTAGCCGATTGAGCCTATGTGGTCATGATTGCGCCAGTCGCGGCCTCAAGCGACCGCCTGGCCCTCTGAGCTGTCGACGGTTCTGCCCCCGAGGCTGCCAGTTGCGTCCCAAGCGTGCCAAAGTGGCGGCCGGAGCCTTCTCGTGCGATGGTCGCCTCGGACGGCTGGAGAAGCCGCTCGAACCTTCGAGGGCGCAGCCGCTCGCCGGGCGTGAAATCGGATATGGCAGGCAAACTATTGCGAGAGGAACATCTGTTCCGCGAGGGATTCTGCTCCGAATCAGGAACGATGAATAAATGGGCACAGATTCCGTCAGTATTTGAACAGTTAGTTCAGAACGACGAGCGTTTTCTTGATTTATTCCCTGCCCGATCAAGATGATATCAAATGAACTCGAATGCGAGGCGGCTTCCGCCGGAACGACAAGCGATCTGAGACATTTATTCTTCGCATCCCTCCCCACGAGGGGCGCAGTCGACGTGGCATCGAGCAGTGGTTGGTCCCTTGTTCGGTGCCATGCGTGTGCCGCGACGCTCGCAGCCGCGACCGGCATGCCGCCGCGCGAGAGAGCGTCGCGGGCGCACGCTCAAATTCTTCTAGCACCGACACTCAGGTGCGGCGGACGAACGATGCGAACGAAGCATGGGAAGGGAGCGACATCGTGAGTGTGACCGACATCAATGATCCACAGCAACGGCGCGGCCGTATATGCGAGGTCGTCGACTGGGTCATGGCAGAGGTTCCCTGGACCGTTTCCGTGACGGACTGGCCGGGCTTTTCCGAACGTTGGTCCGCACTCACGTCGACCGAATTGGCCGATGTCGAGATCGAACTACAAAGACGTAGCGAGGCGCTTACCGCCGACGATGTCAATCTCGATATTATCGCAGGAACGATGACCGGCCGCGTCGACCGTTGGACTGCAGCGGCTGACTGGCTCATGCAGCATGTTGGTGCCGATATATTCGACGCGGATTTTCGTCACAGGTTCGGGGAGCTTTCGCGTGCCGAGCTTATTCTCGCGGCAATAGAGTATCGCAGCCGCCTTTTAAGCGGCCGCGGAGGGGCGGAGCCCACATTCTCGTCGTAAGGCCCAGTCCCGTTGATCCGAGCGATTTTGTCCCTCGCATTCTCCTTCGTATTTCGGATCAGAATGAGCAGTGGCGAATGTCGAACAATTTGCGTTGATATTCGTCGCGCGGTCAATCATCCTTGCAAACAAGCGCAAGACGCCCGATCGCCCTCCCCCCGGACATGTGGACACGATGGCTCGCACCCACCTTCCGACACCCGAAGCACTTCATACGATTCTGTCCTATGATGCCGTGTCAGGTCGCCTCTCGTGGCGCGCACGGGACGCCGAAACGCTGGCCAGGCATGGTCTACCTATCCCAACCAACCTCGATCGTTGGAACGCGCGCTATGCGGGCACGGAGGCTGCGCAGGCCGATGACGGACATGGATACCGGACTCTCAGCATCGGGGGCCGCTTGCACAAGGCCCAGCGGGTCGTTTGGGCAATGCACTACGGCCGCTGGCCAACCGGCATCATCCGTTTCGTCGGCGCCGATCGCCGCGATCTTCGGATCTCTAATCTTCGCGCACCTGTCTCGCGCCCCATTCGGCGCAAAGGCGACAGGCTCAAAAACAACCGGAGCGGGGTCACGGGTGTTCATTGGCACTGCTCGAAAAACAATTGGCGGGCGAGAATCCACGTCGACGGAAAATGCATCGCGCTCGGCGAGTATGTTCGCTTCGAAGATGCCGTGCGCGTGCGGCGCGAAGCAGAACTACGCTATCGCCCGGCCGCGCCACCGAACTAAATGGCGTGTCACAGACTGACTTGAAGCTTTACGATGAATCAGGACTTTGCAGTCCTTTACCGGTTCAGCGCTTGCGTCGTCATCGTTGAGAACGTCGAAAAAATGGAGTTCGCGCAGCGCCTTCCGCTCGCGCACAAATGTCGGCGGCTTAACCGCTCGGCTACGTCCGAAGCTGCGCGAGACCCACAAGATCGGCGCGCTCCAGTGGTGGGGTAGAGGCCAGTAATTAGCCCCGATTGCGTGGGCTTTCGAATTTAGTTCGCGATCCACCGGGTGGGCATGAAAGCAGAGATTTCGTGGGATAGCCTAGTCTCGTAGGGGACACCGCTTCGCTGAGGCGATTGTCATTTGATCGACATCTTCAAATCCTTATATTTTCCAGTAATGAACCGCCATGCACACTTTCGGCCGCGCGAAGCGTTGCATTCGGATGAGGGAGAATCTTAAACTCTTCGGTTCAAGCTTTCGTGCTCGGCTCGCTCCCCTTCATGATCGCCGCTGGCGCTGGATCTGAGGAGATCATGTTAAAACTTCAGAACATCATTCTCGAAATGATAGCCAAGGGTGATACGCTGGCGAACACCGCCACGCGTTTGTGCATCGAGGCAGAGACCCTCGTGCCGGACGCCATCTGTTCGGTGCTGACGGTCGATGGCGCCGGAATTATCCATCCGCTCGCGGGGCCGAGCCTCCCGGCTTGCTATTCGGTCGCCCTCGATGGGATCAAAGCTGGTCCTACAGCGGGGTCGTGTGGCACGGCTGTGTATCTTCGGTCCGAAGTCACCGTAACCGATATCGAAAGCGACTCGCGATGGGCGGAATACAGGCATCTCGCGCTGCCGATTGGTTTGAAGGCCTGTTGGTCGAGTCCCATCTTGGACGCCAGTGGCGAACCGGTCGGAACCTTCGCCTTCTATTATCGCAAACGCCGGGGGCCGACCGAACTTGAACGTGAAATTGTCAGGCAATGCGTCCACCTTTGCGCGATCGCGCTCGAACGCGAGCAACGTATGGAAGCCCACAAGTTGCGCGCATTCACCGACGCACTCACGGGGCTTCCGAACCGGGCGGCGTTCAATGCTGCGTTGGGAGCCCTGGACTGCGCCGCGCCGGGCGGGTGGGCTTTACTCGTAATCGATCTCGACAACCTCAAATTCGCCAACGATACCTTTGGGCATCATGCGGGCGATTGCCTTTTGAAGATCGCTGGCGAAAGGATCGCTGCTGCGGTGGCGCCGAACGCCGCTTTTCGCGTCGGCGGCGACGAATTCGCCGCAGTGCTCCAAACGCCCGCTTCGCTTAAGAACCTCGACGGGCTCGCCGAGCAGGTACTCGCCGCGCTTGCGGAACCCGCCGAATGCGGCGAGCATGTCATCGTGCCGCGGGCGACGATCGGCGGAGCCACGCTTTCCCTCGGAGACCGGGTCGCGGAGAGGGTCCGCCAGAATGCCGATTTTGCGCTTTATCACGCCAAAGAAACCGGCCGCGGCGGCTTCGTGCGCTACTGGCCAGGCTTGGGAACAAATATTACGCGCCGCCTCGGCGAGATTCGGGATGTCGACGCAGCGCTTCGCGATCACCGGATTGAAGCCTATTATCAGCCTGTCGTACGGTTGGACACGCGGGAGATCGTAGGCCTTGAGGCCTTGTGCCGAATGCGGATTGGTGACCGGGTCATTTCAGCCGCCGACTTCCAGGAGGCAACCAAGGATGTGCATGTCGCAGTGGCGATGACGGCGCGCATGATGGCGCTCGTCGCAGCGGACGTTCGCGCGTGGCTCGACATGGGCATCCCCTTCCAGCACGTCGGAATCAACGTGTCGTCGGCGGACATGCATAGCGGAATGCTCGACCGCTTGCTGGCAGCGGCTTTCGAGAAGGAGAGCGTGCCTTTGCATCACGTCATCCTCGAGGTCACCGAGACGGTCTATATGGGTGAAGGCGAGCGGCTCGTTCAACGGGCGGTCGAAGCGCTTCGTGCCAAGGGTCTCCGCGTCGCCCTCGACGATTTCGGAACGGGCTATGCCTCGCTCACCCATCTTTTGACCGTGCCGGTCGATATCCTCAAAATCGACAAGAGCTTCATCGCGCGTCTCGCACCGGGTGACGCCAGCATGGCGATCGTTGAGGGACTGATCCAGATTGCCGGGAAACTCGATATGCGCGTGATCGCAGAAGGCATCGAAACCGAAAATCAGGCCCATGAACTGATGTCGGCAGGTTGCCTCCTCGGTCAGGGATATCTCTTTGCCGAGGCAGTCGACCGTGAAGCCACGACCGCGCTGTTGCTTAGCGGTGCGCAGCGGCTCTCCGGTCCGCTCAGGTGTCAGACGGGACGCGGCAAGCGGGGGAGCGCAATGCGGCCCACTGATGTTCGAGGATGTTCGGCGAGCCGACAGCAATGAGTCCGAAGGCACGGGAGCAAGTCTGGCACCGGAAACGCGCATGTTGAAATTCGGACAGCAAGCGTCGGCCAAGGCGATTTGACGCGCCCCAGCTATTTCAAGGAGCGCATATGGCGGATTCGAACGGCTAATGCCGCCTTTAGCGTCGCAAGTATCCGCCTCCCTCTAGCTTGGACAGGTGTAGCGATACCACTTGCGCGCGACGCCGGGCAGCCAGCGGAAGCTGGCTGGATCGTTTATCTGTTTGGAGACGCTGACCGAGCCGTTCGTGTCGACTTCGGTGACGCGGTTGGCACCCTCCAGCCAGCTACGGACCGTGCTGCGCGAAGCGATGGCGCCGACAAGCGTCTCGTTTGTTTGCGACAATCGATCCGCGCCGAGCCTGATATGCAGCGTGAAGGCGTCGCCCTTTCGAAGCGTGCCTGTGTGCGTGACCTCGGCGCCTTGCTCGCTCCAGCACGATCGGGAAACACCATGCTCGGTTGCGAACTCATAGCCCACGCCTATGGCCATGAGCGATTGCTGAAGGGTCGGCGCTACGACGGACGTCCGCAGCACGGCTTCGATGGGCGCGCCCGGCCGGATGACGGCGATGACATAGGTTTCGGCGTAGGAGGGTATGAAGTCAAAAGACCGTCCGGCGCTCGCACTCCGCACCATCAACAGCGTTCCAGCGGCGTCATAGACTTCGATAATGACTTTCCCGGCGAGACTGACGTCGATGCTCCGCGTTTCCCCGGGCACGCCGGCGAAATAGAAATAGCGCACCGCGTTGCGCTCACCGGCCGCGAGCGTGAGCGGCTGGCCGACCGGCAAAGGCTGTGCGCCTTCGATCTGCGCCATCGCGGGACCGCCAATCATCGCGGCCGCGATCGCCAGTGCGAAGATCTTCAGATGATGTTTCATTGCGCGCGCCCCCGCTTGCGCATGGCGTCGAGAAACGCCGTGAGCGCCGCCTCCGATTCCGCCCTCGCCTTGGCGCTGGCGGCGATGTTGCGGGCTAGTTCCGCGGCCGCCTGACGCTGTTGTTGCTGCTGCGCCTCGCTCCACTCCGGAGCGGCGGGCGCTGGCGGTGACGAGACGGTAAGATGGCTACCCGATGCCGCGGCTGGACCAGACGGCGCGCCGGGCGCCGGCCATCCTCCCCGCCAGTTGGTCCGAATGACTTGTCCGACGCTCATCGAATAGCGCCTGTTGCCTTCCTCGGCATCGCTCAGTCGTTTGGAGGAGTGGCAGTCGGGCTCGCGAACGATTGTCTCGAACTGTGCAACGTAGCTCTGGAACGCGCGGCCAAACTGGCGCGTCAGCACTTCCTGACCGACATTCGATCCCTCGCCGATGTCGACGACCGCTGAAAGATATGTGTCGTACGACCCGTCCTTCTGTATCGTGCACCAGCCATATTCCGCCTTGGCAGGGGTCATAACGGCGATCGACAGCACCATCCCCCAAAAAAATCGGCGCATCCAAGCCCCCTCGTTTGCATTGTGAGAATCTGTACCGAATATCCGCAGACATTGGCGAGTCGCCGCGGGCGACCTCGGCGAGCGCGACCGCATAGCGAGGCTGGAGCGCGGCATCGGCGCTCGAAGCGGAGCCCGCGTCGATCGCCCCCGGCAGCTTGTCCCCATCGTCCATCGCCGCGAGGACCAGCACTTCAGCGCCGAACCGGTCGATGATGCATTTCGCCTCGCGGGCGGAAACGGTGGTCGCTCCCGGAATATGCTGCGGCGTCAACCCGCTCCCACGCGGCGAAAGCCCGCCGGCATAGCTCTCATCGCCCGCCGCCTGCGGATCGGCGCCCGGCTTGCACGCCGCGTCGATTGCCGCCCGCGTCGGGATTTGCGCTGCCGCCGGAACCGCCGTCAATCCCCAGACAAGCACCGTTGCGGCGCAAAGCGACCTAATAATCTTGCTCATTCAAAGCCCCCCAATTGCGCGACGGCCCCCCCCCGGCGCGCCGCGATCAGATCATCATCTCCGTGCGCTTAGTTGCGCTCTATATTCGGCTGCCAGTATTTTCATGTCGAAGCGCGCGGCCCGAAAGGGATTCGCTCTTACATTCGCGGCGCAGGACGAGGCGTTCCAGCGGGATCTGTCGCGGCCTCGCATTTACCGGAACCCTGTTCGTCTACCACCATATTCAAATCCGGCGAAGCAGGGTATGTCGACTTTCCACTCCTCGTCCAATGAGCCTCGCCGCTGATGCGATCGATCTCGATCTCCAAGTCGTAGCGAGAATAACTCAAGCCATCGTCTTGTGCGACCTTCGCAATTCGCGAATAGAGCCGATCTATAGTTTGCACCGTACATCGAGCGGGCATCGCCATGTAGGCGTCGCAGCCAAACGGCACCCACGCCCATGCAGCTTTATCAAACCGCTCCCACCGGTCAGCACCAATGCGATAGGTGGGAGATGAATCGATCCAGAAGCGGTCCCATTTGCACGACACCATTGATTGAGCGCTCGCTGGCGCCGCGGAAGCACAGATTGCGGCTGCAGCAACCGCAGCTGTTAACGCTTGCAATCTCACCATTCCCTCCGCCACTTGCCTGACACCATGTGTCGGATCAACCGACTGCGAACTCATCGCGGAACCCGATGCCAATAAGTCGCCGCCCATGGAAGCCGACCTACCGCACTATGGCTTGTCCAGGCGCTCCTCGTTCTCGATCTGCTCCCGGTTTAGCCAGTCGAGCATCTCTAATCTTTGCAGTTCATCGAGATCTTCCTGCCGCCGTTCGCGGTGTAGCCGCGCTTCGGCATTAACGCGCACGAACGCCGCAATAACCGCTGGCACGCCGAAATAGACCGCGAGAGACAGCACGGTGATCAAGGCCCATCCGACAGCGGCGTCAGACATGGTGACAGAAGGTCGGAACGGCGTCGGCAGAACGCGTCGTCAAAATCTTGATTATCCGAAAACCGGCGCGGGAAAGCTTGAGATTGCAGAGCCCCTCATGCCGTGCCGGCGGTACAGCAGCGAGCAGCAGGGCAAAAATCGAGGCGGCTTTCGAACGGTCTTTCTCGCTGCGCCGCCACCAGTCAAAGACTATTTCCATTCGCCGGTATTGGCGTTCACGGAACTGCAGCCGGTTTCGTGGCCCTGTTGCTTGTGACCGTTGGCGTAGCGCCAGCATTCGTCGCTGGTTGAGTAAGAGCCCGAGATCCATCCGTACCCGCCCGAGTAGCTGCGGCCATGGGCCGCATTCTTGCACCAGGGCCGATAGGCGACGTTCGAAGCCAGTGCGGCTGCCGGCGTGGCGATGGCCACGGCGAAAATTATGAACCGTTTCATCAATTTTCCTCCCAAGACGGCGCGGGGAAGTTGCGTGGGGTCGCAACACGCCGCCTCCCCGCAGCACGCCCCATCTGGATAACAACGGCTTCCCTCGCCTCACATACCCATTTGTAGGGTCATCTCCTGCGTCGGTGCAGTGCATGAGGAAAGTGCCAATTCAGGTCGCCGAGGAGAGGCGCTCGATGCGCTCCACGATCAGCTCGGGATGGCTGGAAGTCATGAAGCGTCCGGCGCTATCGACGGTTTCCATGCTGGTTCGAGGCAGAAGCCGCGACCAGTACCCTGTCACCTCTTCAACGTCATTGTGGGGGTCGTCGGCGCCCTGCAGGACGATCCAGTCGCAGCAATCGAGCGGCTCGAAATTCCATCCACCATGAGAGATGACGAGTTCCTCGAAAATACCCCCGATATAATTGCCGCAGGCGAATGGACGAAGTGCGCGGAACCGATCACGAATGAACTGCGGGTCGTCGCATAGCTTTTCGTCTACGGCGGACCCACGCGTGATCGAGCGCATAAGGTGGACGACACGTTCGAAACTGAACTGCGCGCTGATCACCCGGAAGAAAAGCTCGACGAGCCGCGGGCTTCGGTAAAAGGCTTCCTTGAAAGCGCCGACGACGCCCATCCGCTTGCCGGCGGCGTCTGCTTGGGGGGTCGGAGAGACCAGCACCACGGGTCCCACCCTGTCGGGCTGCGCCGACTTGAAGGCGTGCACGAACTGAGCCCCGCAGCGCGCGATTACCGGCAATTTCTCGATGCCGAGCGAGGTCATCAGCTGCAGCACATCCTCGATAGCCTGGCTGAAGGGGTCCTCTCGTGACGCGTTCCCGAGGCTGGTCGCGCCAAATCCCGGCCGGTCGACGGCGATCGGTCGCCAGCCGCGCTTTTGCAGTACGGTGAGCAGAGGCCGCGGAACCGCACGGCAGCACCAGTTCGAATGTACGATCAGTATCGGACGCCCCGATCGCGGACCGTAATCGCTCCATGCGATGATACCGCGGCCGTTGGGGCGAACGGAGAAACGCGAGGGCTCGATCGACAGGTCGAGGAATCCTGGCGGGTTGTCGATCGTCCGCGCGAAAGCCCGCAACGCCTGCGACTCCGTAATGAGGCGGGTGAGTTCAGCAGCACTTTGCAGGCCGAAGGTCGCAAACAGGGTCTGCAGTTCCTTCTTGATGACGGCCGCGCTCGTTCCAATCGACGCCGCCGCCTCTTCGCGCGATGCGCCGCTCGCGATCAGGAGTGCGACCTTCGCCTGCCGGTCCGAGATGCAAAGCATGTCAGCGAGTTGAAGCTGGCCGTCGATGTCGCTGGGTAAAATGCCGAATGCGGCCGCAACGACGGCTCTCACCACCGCAGGCGTGTTGGGAAGGTGCATGCGCCGCGCCGCCGTGGCCATCGCCTCGCGCGCGGTCGCGTAGGAAACATCGATCTGTTCTGCCGCGCGCCTGACGCTGCCCGTTCGAACGACCGCCGCCACGGTGCGCTGCTGCAATGACGTGAGACCGAAGGCCGCCACCGCATCTTCCAGGGGTTCCGCCGAATTGCTGGCGAAGACCGCAATCGAGCCTGCCGGATGATCGTCGATAGCGGCGCGGAGAGTAGCGGGCAAATTCCAACCGAGTGTCTCGGAGCAAGGCGCCCATAGCCCGAACAAGGGCGGCGCGTCGTCGCGCGCGCAGCTTATCAGCCTACCATCGTTGCTCCGCGCATCGACATGCGCGAGGACGTCATCGAGGCAATCAAAATCCGGTAGCCATTCTGGCTGGTCGAGCGGGATGCGGGCGCCCCCGCCAGCGAAAAGAAGAAATGCGAGCGCGCGGCGGTCGAGCAGAGCCGCCTGCGCGACATGGCTTTCGGCTTCTTCGGCCATGACCGCGGCCTCGAACGCGGATGCATCATTCTGCAACGCCGCCAGCGACGATTCCGGCGAATCGATCATCTGCTGAAACACGGGTGAAAAGCGGTCGTCTTTTACCAAGCTGCGCCCCCCCGAGCGGCCTTCTGAATAAACTCGCTCTTCAGTTGCCCCGGCGGCGTTCGATCCACAAGGGCCCCTCAGCATGTGACCCTACAAATGGGTATCGCCGCAGGATGCCAAAGAGCGGATGCGAGCGAAATCTGAATGAAGGGGGCAGAAATGAAATATCTCATCGCACTAGCCGTGCTCGCCAGTGCAACGGCTAGCGTCTCCGAAAGCGCGGTGCAGGCCATGCAGGCCGACGAGACGCCGATGTTCCGTTCCATCAGGGCGATGGGCGGGTCGAACCGGAATTACTTCGTCACCGACATCTTCTGGGGCGATTACACGAACAATCTGCAATACAAGAATCGCTTCGCCAGCTGGGTCAATGCCAACTACGGCAGCATGGGCGGTCAATATGCCAGCTACTGCTGGTACGGCGATGATGAGAACGCAGCTTATGAGAAGCGCGACCGCGTCGTTCATGAAAAACGCAGCAGCGGCAATAATGTCATTCTGACCAACTGGGGCGCGTAGCAGGCGTCCTGAGCAAGGCGGACACATTGATCGGCCATCGGGATTCCGAATTGCAGCGCCGAAACCATGGAAACCGCCGTGATCCCGGAAATAAAGCGATGTCCAGATACATTCCGAAGCTCCTATTGCTGATGAGCGCGCCATTCTGCATATCAGCCGCGCCGCCGGCGGACGGCGCCTTATGGTCGGCGACGCAGGCGCCAATGCCGGGCACGATTTCAGAGTGCACAGCCAAGTAGCGGCGGCGGCTCGGCAGCTTCCGTATAGCGCTGGCTTTGCCAGGGCTGCCCGCGATGACGGGGCTTTCACGCTTCGCCATCGGGCTATGCCGATGATCGTGAACGGGCGATGCAACAGCGCCGAGATTATCACCCTGTCGATTGGGTTCCGCGTGCGCTGAGAACGGCCCGTATGCAGGCCTCGCTGTTCTGGAGTCCGCATGCTCGCACCTCACTGCGCTCCGTCGTCGTGGCAATCCGCTCGAACGCTCCGGAGTAAGCCACAAGCGTCATATAGGCTTCGGCAAGGCCTTCTTCGCTCAGGTCAGCGGAATAGGCGATCACATCGATCCGAGGCGGCGGCGGCGCCGCGAAGGCCGGTGCAATGATTAGCATCGGAAGGGAAAAGAGCGCGAGCAGTGAGCGGCTGACTATGGGCAATGACTTCTCCTGATGAAATCCCGGCGGCTTTGGCGTGACCTACATTGGTCATTGGACTTTCGCGACTTACGCTGCTGCTGCTTTCTCGTCCGGCAGCCTGTCCGCATGACACTGGCCTATTGTTCGTCTAGCATAGATGAAGGCTCATGGCCGGTCCGATGGAGGTATAAATCAGAGTAATGCGCTATCTCCAGCAGCCGCGTCATGTTCGAAACCCGTAGCCGCCTTCCCATGCGCCGGATCGCGTGCTTTTCGGAGAGCCTCCTGACCATTCGATTGACGTGCACGGGCGTCAATCCCAGCACGTCGGCGAGTTGTTGCTGTGTGAGGGGCACATCGAAATCTGTAACAGGCAGCCCAGCGACTTCGCTAATGCGATAAAAGGTCTCGCAAAGCAGATGCGCAAAGCGCACCTCGGCATTTCGCCGTCCGATATTCAGGAGCCATTCCCTCGATATCGCCCCTTCGACGAGCACATCCACAATCAGAGCGCGCGCTATCGATGGCCGCTCCGCTGCCAGCTTCTCCAACTCCGTCAGCGGCACGCGCGCCACCACCGCCGGAGTGATCGGATACATGTCGTGATCTGCGGTGTGAACGTAGGCGGACTGCAAGTCGAGGGCTTCGCCCGGAATTTTCAGAGCGACGATCTGACGTCCGCCATCGGCCGCCACCTTGTATCGACAAACGAACCCTTCGAGCAATATCGGACAGACCGTCACGCGATCGCCTTCGCACAGAAGGTTCGTATCGGGAGCTAGATGGATTATGTCGTGCGGCAGGCGGCTCAACGCCAGTTGGTCGTTTGATGAAAGTGGCGACCGATTGAGAAGTTTGCGGATGAAAATGCTGAGCGGCCCCAAATCCATCACGCTGCGGTGATATTCCATCCAGCTTGTGTTTTCGCCGCTTTCGGTCACAATGCCTCCATATTTCCCTTGAGATTAACAGCGGCAGGCGGGGATTGTTCCGAAACGGCTTCCATGAGATTATCGCGCGCGCCCAGCGGAGCGGACCAATTTTTCGCACGCAAGTTGGAAGAGCCGTATCTGTAAAGCCTAATGGAGAATGACGCCGTGAAGCGCCGGATTTTGATCATCGAGGATGACCCCCTCATAGGTCTCATGCTGGAGGAGCTGATCGAAGCGCTTGGCTATGCCTCCGCAGGCGTCGTCCAGCGCGTCGAAACCGCGCTCGACCGTGTCCGGGTTTGCGATTTCGATGCGGTTATCATCGATGTCCACCTCGCCGACGGCGAAACGAGCGGACCGATCGCCGCCGCGCTCAACGCGGCAGCGATCCCTTTTCTCGTCTCGACGGGCGGCTTTGTGAAAACGCCGCTTCCCGCCTGGGACGGCCATCCCGTATTGCTGAAGCCATTTACGCGGGAAAGCCTGGAAGCGGCGCTTGAAAACATCGGTCTGACAGCGTCGCAGAATAGCGCCGCTACCCCCGCCGATACGGCGTCAGCCGATCAAGCTCCGCGGTCTCCGGCCGCAGGCTGATGTTTCGAACAGATCGCCGACGCTTGGACAAAGTGCGTTAAGAGCTGCCAATTGCGTCAGAGCCCGCGGCGTCAACGGATGATGTCGCGAATTCGCTGGGCGAGGCTTTCCATCGGAAAGGGTTTCGTGAGGAGCGCCATGTTCGGTGCAAGCTGTCCGTTACCGATCACCGCATTCTCCGCATAGCCGGTAATGAACAGGATCCGAAGCTTCGGGATCAGGGCAAGAGCCGCATCGGCGACTTGCCTGCCGTTCATCCCTCCCGGGAGCCCGACATCGGTGATCAGAAGATCGATCGCCGGATGCGTCTCCACGAGCCGCAATGCGGCCGGGCCGTCTTCGGCTTCGAGAACGCTGAAACCCAGCTCCTCCGCAACCTCGACGACCAGCATGCGAATGGTGGGCTCGTCGTCGACAACCAATATGCATCCCGCCGCCGTCGGCACGAGGAGCGTCGGCGTTGTCTGTGCGGCTTCGGACCGTGCGTCGGTATCGTCATCAGACAAGTGCCGCGGCAGATAAATGCATACCGTGGTACCCGTTCCGACTTCGGAGTAGATCCTGACCTGCCCGCCCGACTGACGCGCGAAACCGTAAATCATCGAGAGCCCGAGACCCGTCCCTTCGCCGAGCGGCTTGGTCGTGAAGAAGGGGTCGAAAGCACGCGAGGCGATGTCGGGCGCCATGCCGGTGCCGCTGTCGGTCACACAGATGGAAACATATTGGCCCGGGTCGAGATCGCGCTCCCGAGCGCTTCGCGTATCGAGCCATTTGTTGGCCGTCTCGATCGTGATGCGCCCACCATCGGGCATCGCGTCGCGCGCATTGATGCAAAGGTTTAGGATGGCATTTTCGAGCTGATTAGGGTCGACGAGCGTACTCCACAGCCCTGCCTTCCCGACGGTTTCAACCGCGATGGCAGGGCCGACCGTCCGGCGCACCATCTCCTCGATATCGAATATGAGCCGATTGGCATCGGTCGGCTTTGGATCGAGTGTCTGGCGGCGCGAGAAGGCGAGCAGGCGGTGCGTGAGCGCTGCTGCACGGCGCAGCGCGCCCTGCGCCGCGACCGAATATTTTTCGATCTCGCCGACGCGCCCCTGCGCGATGCGGATCTGCATCATTTCGAGCGATCCCGAGATACCGGTCAAAAGATTGTTGAAGTCGTGCGCGATTCCGCCGGTAAGCTGCCCCACCGCTTCCATCTTCTGCGACTGCCGGAGCGCCTCTTCGGCCTGATCGCGTTCGGCCGCGGTAGCCGCCACTTCGTCGACCAGCCGCCGCCTTTCGATCTCGAGTTGCCGCTCGACTGCCTTGCGCGCCGACATATCGAGCATCGCGCCTACCATCCGGAGCGGAGCGCCCTCGGCGTCGCGGATGACATAACCCCGATCGAGCACGTCGGCGAAGCTGCCGTCGGCGCGCTCGAAGCGATACTCGCCCGCCCAGTCGCTGTCGGCGCCTTCGATAACCTCGTGGATGGTCTGGTTGATGCGGTCGCGGTCGTCGGAATGAATGTGCGCGAGCCACCATTCGCCGGTTGGTTCGACATCGGCGAGCGCATGACCGTAAGCGCGCTCGAGCGCGTCGTTCCATGTCACATGATTGGAGCGAAAATCCCAGTCCCAGATCGCATCGTTCGTCGCTCGTCCCGCGAGCCGAAGCCGCTCGCCGATCTCGCGCAATTCGCGGCTCGCTTCACGGTCCTTGGTGACGTCCTGCACCGTGCCGATCAGCCGGACGGGTTCACCTTCTTCAAAAAAAGCAATCCCGTGCGCAGTAAGGTGGCGCAGCACGCCGTCCTCGATGCCGATGGTGCGATATTCGACCTCGAAGCGATGCGACCCGTCGGGGTCGAGCGCCGCCGCGACGGCCGCATCGGCACGGTCCCGGTCATCCGGATGCAGCCCGGCAAGAAAGGCGGTTGCGTAAGTAACGGGTGCTCCCGCGGAAATGCCAAAGAGGGCGCGGCAGCGATCGTCCCAGGCAAGCGTGCCGTCGCGAGGACGGTAATCGAAACGACCGAGCTCGGCCGCTCGCGTCGCGAGCTCAAGCTCTTCCCGACTTGCGGCGAGCGCCTCTTCGGTGCGGCGCCTCTCGGTCAGATCGGTGAAGAGCACCGCGACATGATGTTTCTCGGGCGCATCGACGCGATAGGCGTGGACGAGATACCAGCGTTCGCCGAGTTCGTTCGCCGGAAGCTCGGCGCGTTCGGAAACGCCCGTCCGTGCGACACGGCCGTAAAGTTCAAACCAATGTTGCTCATGAACCGGTGCGATATCACGCATCCAGCGCCCCTCGGCATTGGCGATGCCGGTATAGGCATCGAAGCTCTTGTTCACTTCGACAAAACGGTAGTCGGCCGCTTCGCCATCATCGCCGAACTTCACCTCGACGACGCAGAAACCAGCGTCGATCGAATTGAAGAGACTGCGGTAGCGTTCCTCGCTTTCCCGCATCGCGGCCTCGCTGCGCGCCCGGTCGGCGGCTTCGCGCGTCCGGATCGCGACATCTTCGACGAGCGCGATCTCGGCGATGCGCCAGTCGCGCGGTTCGGAATGATGGACATAGAGAAGCGCATCGAGGCGCCCGTCCTTCATCAGCGGACAGACGATCAGGGAGCGGGTGCCGATGCTGTGCCAGCCCTCGACATAGCCCGAGGATCGGGAATCCCGTTCGCTGTCAGCGACCACAAGCGTGTCGCCGCCGCGAAGCTCGCTAATGACCTCGGGGCCAAAACTGTCGAGGAGGCGCGATTCGCCCGCAAGGCTGAAAAGATCGCCGGCCCAGTCACTGTCGACGCGCACCATCTGGCCGTCTTCGCTGATCGAAGCGAAACCGCAGCGCCCGGCCTCGAGTGCGCGCCCGAGCATCGCGCACGCTGCTTGCAGCATGCGGGCGGGCTCGTCGATATCGCGAAGCCGCGCGATGAGATCGAGTTGGAACGCCTGCCGCTCGAGCAACTCCTCACGGCTAAGCTGATCCGATCGCGGCATGCATGAAACCCCATCGCCAGACAATTACGGTCATTGGCCGTCGGCTGGCGACGTCGCCATTGTCAACGCTGGCGGCACGCCTTCGTTCCGCAGCCATGTCCCGTGGCGGCTAAGACCGAATGGCGCTTTAATAGCTGTTATAGATGGCGGCAGACGCAATCCGGCGCTCCGGCAAGCGATCGCGCGGTCTTTGCAAACGGCGCGCGACAACCGGAGCCGGATCGTCGGTGATACGGGCCCGGTTTGAAGCTCGCCCGGAGCATTCCGACACGCGGCACGTACTGGGGTTGGGCGGATCGCCCGCGCACGGCGAAAGCCGGAGGACGATGGAATGCCAACCGACGAAGTCCAAATCGAGGAATTCATTGTCCATGCAAACGACTGGGTGCCGAACAACGAGCGCCTTCCCGTATGAGTCTATCGCGGAGCTGTCGCGGCGGAAGGCCCCCCACGGCAATGCTGTCTCCGCGCCGCGCGACCGTAGAAGTCCGCACTCCCGCATTGCGGCGACGCGCATCGGCAAGCGCTTCGCTCTAGATTGGCGCTCCCGTCCAGGCAGCACCACCGTCCGGCGCATAAGGCTCGAGCCGTTCGATCAGGCGTCTTCGGTCCGCCGCCACTTCAGCCAGCAGCGCCACTGCGCCCGCCCTGTCGAGACCGTCGGGCTCCAAAACATCCGCTTCGATCTGCGCGATGAGGTCGCGGATGAAGCGCAGCTCCTTTTCCGCAATGCTGAGAAAATCTTCGCTTTGATTCATCCCCGCATAACGCCTGGACCGCCTGGGGGCTGCACTCGCGAGCGACGAATTGTCACCTGTTTAGCAGCTGCAAAGTGGCTCGGGGCATGCAGAAAAAGGGGCAAAAAAGGGCTGTCTGCCACTGCGTCTCACGTCACGCGAGGATGAAGCCCGTTCGAGCTCCCACGTCCGTCAGACGGGGAACTCCATGGCGCGTCGGCCTCCTCGGGATCGAAGCTGGTCTCCACGTTGCCGCCGCCGCTGCGAAGCGCTCTCTCGACTATGCGCGACCCGAAGCCACCCTACACCTGTCAGTTCTCGCGAGGTCAATTGTTTATCCTGCTTAGCAATCCGAGAAACGCCGACGGCTTTCAATCGTTTCAATGACAGCATCGTGATGCTCGCTCACAGGCGCAGGGCAGCGATCAAACGCGCACGACTTCGGTCCGACATCTCGGAAGGCTCGCTCGGCAGGTGCGAGACGAAGACGAACGTCAGTTGCGGTCGGAATTCACGGTGCGACCGGCAAGGGCCCGCCCTGACCTTCCTCACTCCGGTCGAAAACCGATCAGACGTCCATCGGCATTGGCAGATGCCAACCAGACCACCGTTTTGTACGCGAAGGTGAGCCTGTACCGCCGATCGCCATCGGCTTTGACGCCAACCAGCTCGACTCTGCGTAGCGGTCCCATTCCCCGGAGCATGGCGCGCGCGAACGGAGAACCAAGGCTTTGCGCCGCATCCTCACCGGACGGCGCGAACGCCGCCGTCGCGCCTTGGTCCCCCGCTGCCGCCCTGGTTAACGCCATCCGGATATTTGCCGCGATTTCGGGATGATCATCGCTCGCCGCGGGCTCGCGAAGCGATGGCGGCTGGAGGGTGCCGATAATCGCCTCGGCCAGAAGCGGATGCTGGACCTGCTGGTTCGACAGGACGATCACCGTCAGCTTTCGGTCTTCGATCCGCCAGATATCGGCGAGCGCCGGCCCGCCGCTATGCCCGGCGAGCGTGTCACCGCCATAGGGCCGGACGATCCAGCCGAGGCCGAAGGGTGCGCGTTTGCCGTTGGATAATGTCGCGGGAGTCTCAATCTCGCGCAGGCTTTGAGCGCTTAGCACGCGCCCCTCGTCAAGCGCGGTGAACAGCTTGGCAAGGTCGCCGACCGAAGCGAAAAGCCCGCCTGCGCCATATCCTTGCGGCGCGAAGAAGAAATCGCTGGTCGTAAGTTCGTCATCCCGCAGGCCATAAATCTGGGCGCGCCGAGGCAGGATGTCGCCGACGCGGACGGTGCCGTCGTCGCTCGCGTTGGCAAACGCCGTTTCGCGCATGTCGAGGGGCTCGAACAATTCCCGGCGCAGCATCTGCGGCAGCGTATCGCCTCCCGCCTTTTCCAGAATCACCCGAAGAACGGCAAAATCGGTAAAGCCATATCGCGCCTCCGTGCCGGGAGAATATGCAAGCGGGGCGGCCATTGCGGCGGCGAGGATGTCGCTGAGCGTCGCATCGCGCGCCGCGCCGTGCTGCTCTGCAAGACCCGATGTGTGATCAGCAAGCTGCCGCACGCGTATGGCCGACCAGCTAGCAGGTGCCTCCGGAATCCAGCGCGTCAGCGGGTCGTCGAGCCCGAGTTTCTTTTGCTCGACAAGCCGCATCAGCAAGAGGCCAGTCATCATCTTGGTCGCCGAGGCGAGCTGGAACCGCGTGTCGGTTCCAACCGGCGTATTCCATTCGAGATTGGCGCTGCCGTAAGCGGCGAGTTTGACGACGCGACCCTGCTCAATGACTGCGACTGCGACGCCCGGAATCTGGTTCAGCTGCATTTGCCGCGCCACAATTTGGTCGATCTCATCGGGAACGCTGGAAGGCTCGGGCGCCGACAGAACGGGAGATGTCCAAGCGCCGAGCAAGACGGCTAAGATCCAAAGAAATGGTCGATAGATGCCGACCGCACCACAATGCATTCTGCTCCAAACCGGCATTCGTTCTTCTCCCTTAGTCGCTTAGTAGTGCAGACATCGGTTGGGCGCCGCTTCGCCTGATGAGCGTATTTGAAAGACCTACGCTTTTAGATTGCAGCGCCAAACATCTGTCCTGCGACTTCGGGACGGTAGAAAGAGCGATAGCGGGCCGTTCCTTCGGGCGGCAGGACTTCCACCAGAAAGCGATTGTCGATCCAAAGTTCGACCAGGTCGAATACGCCCCCGCGATCGCAAGCAACGGCACGCCAGCCATGCTTCCGTCCAAGCTCTATTATTGCCTCGCCCGACATGTTGCTCGTCAAAGCCACGTGAAATCCGCTCGCCGCTTGCGCGGCTCCATCCTGTCTGATCTGGACCTCCCACGGCATCACTTCAGGTCCGTTTGCTCGGCGCGCGGGATCGGTATCGCCCTCGCCCATGTTGTGCGCGGAGCTTTGCGGAAGCACCTCGACGCCAAGGCCCGTACCATCGCGTGCGATCGCGACCCAGGCCCCGGGGACGACGGGGAAAGGCATGGCCACGCCGTCGATGATTTCTGCGAAGACCCGAGCGGTCCGCTGGGGGTCGCGCGCGGGCAAGGAAAAATGCGCAATCATTGAGTCTTCGTCTTTCGTGACAGGCCCGCCGACGCCGGAACGCGGCTGGGATTTTTGAGATCTGCAATCAGCGTGCGAGCAGCCCAAGCGGCCGCCTTCGCCGACTGCTCAGCGGTCATGCCCCACTGCTCCCTCATCGAGAGCCAGGCGTATGCAGAATATAAAAGCTGAAGCACGCTGGCGGCTGCCAGCTTTTCCTCACCGTCGAGGCCCGGTGCCTCATCGACCGCCTTCAGAAAAGCGGCACGCCGGTCTGCATCGCGAGAGGCTCGAAGGGTGCGCCCCTGCGGCGTGGTCAGCGTCGCCTGGATGTGCGCGGGGGTCTGATCGAAACTCGCGAACAATTCGTCCAGCCGACCGACGATCCCATCGAGAGTTTCGGGGAAGCCTCCCTTCACCCCTTCGATCCTGTTTCTGCGATCCCACAGCGCCGCCAGCAGGGCCCCGCGGGATTCGAAGTGACGGTAAATCGTTATCTCCGTTACCCCGGCGCGCTCGGCCAGCTGGCGATTGGAGACCGCTTCCGGACCACATTCTTCCATTAAATCCGCCATCGACTGGAGAATAGCATCGCGCGTGGCCTCAGCCTTCTGCTGGCGCAAAGGAGATTTGTAGGATCGCGGCTGTCTCATGGTGATGCCGCATATATATTGATGTTATGATTTACAACATGAATTTTGTCGCGGGCGTGCTCTCGCTCACAAACTTTGGTCGCGAAGCTGCATGCATCGCGATTTCTGGCCGACAGGCGTCGGGCAGATTTCCGGCACCGCCTGCAATATGCGGATGTTGAAAACTTCCGCCCCATAGCTGGCAGCGGCAATCTTCACATCGCGGGCGAAGCGAACCCATCATTGAAGGATCCATCATTACCGAGCAGGAGGGGCTCTCCAACTGGGGCGTTGAGCGCCGGAAGTTGTGATGGCCATCGCCAAAAAGAAAAGAAACATTGGCGTGCTTCTTTGCGGAGTCTTTGCCGTCTAGCCGAAGGCGAAGAAGACATGTGATACCGATAGCACGTGACTGGCGACAAGCGCCAGCGACCGCTCTCGCGTCTATGTTCGGTGTCAAAGTGAGCGGTCATGACTGACTTGTCTCACCCCCCTCTGTTGATATACCGAGTATCACCATGACACCGACGCAATGTAAGATGGCGCGTATGGGCCTAAGCTGGCTCGCAGACGATCTAGCAAAGGCTAGTGGCCTGACTAGGGTGACGATCGCTCGCTTCGAATCCGGTCACCCGATGGCGCCGGCGTCCATCAAGAAGATGCGCGAGGCGCTCGAAGCCGCTGGCGCCGGATTCACGCAGAAGCCCGGTCGAATCGGTGTCACGGTGCCGCTTTAGATGTCTAAACAGGCCGCTCCCGAAACGGAGTATCAGTTCCGGATTGAACGACATTATTCTCGTTATGTCTTCGGTGCGGGCTCCCCATCTCAGCCCACCGCCCATGAAGAATTTTTGTTCCTCGAGTTTGTGGCGTCTTGCGTTACACCCGCCGCCCATGCCGGCGAAAGAACCGAATTTCTGCTGATCGCCGACCGCGCCCGGGAAACAGAGATGCGCGAGCGCAAACCGGTAGGCGAGAAGGTCAAGGGCGTGGGAAGGTTAAAGATGCGCGGACAAGCGTCAAACTATTCCGGACTTCTACCTTTCGATGGCGTCTTTCCCCTCATCTCCATGGTCGATGCAGGCGTGCTCCGCTTTGTGCGGCTGATCGGTCCCGCACTCTATAAAGGGGAAACCATCGTCACGAGTTTCGAGCTGTGCCGCGAGTTGGATCGAGCAACCTGACGCCCATCGAGCCAGCGCTCGACGCGCAAGGAAAGCCGGTCGTATCCTATTATACGAACAGCGCCCGCTTCTCCATTCCCACGGACTAGCTATCGCCGGCGTCCGAAGCTGACGAAGCATAATGTCGCTATCCGGCTCACACTTCGATTATGACCCGCAATGGCCGGTTGCTGTCAGGCCGGTTTCGGGCGCGGATCTCAGAAAGCGGCCGTTCGCGTCAAAATGACTGCACATGACCGGAAGCGACCGAAAGTGGACGTTGGCGCCGTAAGTTGTACGTCGCCGCAATTTGGGGCAGAGTTCGCTAATGATCTCGCCGAGAATTACTGTCAGGCACATAATTGGCGGGCTGGTATTGGTCGGCATGGCGCTTGCCCTTTGGTTCATCCTGCCGGTTGCAACGGATGATGAACGCTCGGTTTTGACGGAATTGGCCAGATCCGCGCCCGTGACGACCTGTCTTGCCGTCAAGACCGTCGAGCCTTCAGGCCACCATCCAAGGTGGACCGATAAGGATGAAACTAATCCGAGAGCGCCGGAATTAGAGCGCGCACAATTGCAATCCAGCCATCGGGACGTATCCCTCATCCTCGACGCAGAATCCACGATCGACAACCTGCTCAGATTTGGTTGCCGAGATAGGGCAAGCCTATCGACACCCAGCTTCTTCGGCAATCTGGCGTTTGCGCAAATAAAAAGCAGGCGAAAACGAGAGACGGTTGCCCTTGAAAAGATCGGTGGTCGTTGGGAGTACGTGGGACGCTATATCGAGCGTCTCGACATCATCACTTACTAACCTCACCTCAAGCGAACCGGTGCGTCCGCTTCTCACCCCATTTGCGTCGTCGGTCGCCGATCTCGATGCGATGGCAGGAAATGGCCGTTTGGAGACCGTCTGGTTCCGGCCTGACATATGGCAAAGAAGATGTTCGGATAAAGATTGATTTACACGCGGCGTTGCAACCGTCCAATCTCAACGGAAGTACAACATTGCCAAGAGGCCCGTGATATCAAAGCGTCGGATTGCGAGCTGATCGGGACGATCTTCGCAGATCGCCCCGATCCCCAACAAGCCGGCACGGAAAGCGCGTACAATCACTGCCCCAACCGAAACAATATTTACCGGTCGAGTGTCGCGTAACCATCTGGCGCCCCGTGCAGCGCCTCAGCGGTGCCGGGTCGGATCGACCAAGCGGTAGCCCATTCCGGGCTTGGGCGTCGGCGGGAGCGGCTCGCCGCGCGTCACCGTGCGCTCGCTGCCGGTGTTGCCACCGCGCGGACCGATCTGCTCATATTGGCCGGACCGCGGTGCAGTCTGGCCGGGCTTAAACGTCTTGCTCATCTTTTCCTCCTTTCCAACCAATGACAGGCATCATCATCAGAGCTTTGAGAACCGCCGCCCCGCTAAGGCTTGCGGAATAAGTCCATCGCGAGCGATAGATGCCGGCGCCATCCGCCATACCTTGGCCGAAAGCATCCGCACCGTCGGCAAGGATCATGTGCGAGGATGACGACGGAACCATGCCCCGACCGCTTCTTTCCACCGTGCCAGCCATCCATGTTTCGGCGTCAGAGCGGTAACCGGCCGAGCCATAACGCCGGGCAGTCCAAGGGCGTCGCCACGACCGTAGCGACGAACGCATTCCGAACATTCAGGCTCACGGTGCGGCACGACCTTCATTGTCTTGCGAGCGAGGAAGTGCGCATGCTCATATCGCCAATCACCGCTCGCCTCGCGAAGACCAAGAAAGTCGAACAGAAAGTCGTTGATGCCCTGCGCCGCCGCAACGGCATTCATCGTGATCACGCTCGGATTGGGCTCGTTCGTCCCATAGGCCTGGGCCTTGCGATCCTCGTCGGACTTCGCCTCCAGCGCCAGCGTGCCTGAAGGAATGAACCCGTTGCACCATAGGCAGCCTTCGCCAGGCCGAACCGAGCGGACCGCGCTCATTGCATCGCTGAGCGCGCCTGCCTCGTCCGTTGCGATCTTCGCCCCAAGCTGCACCATCGGAACGAAATACTGATGGGTGATCGCATTCACGAGCAGTCGCGCGCGCATTGAGTCCGCGCAGAGGAAGATATAGTCACAGCTCTTGAGCGCATCCGCTGCGTCGGCGTTGAGCACGTCAAAGGGGAATTGCGTGACCTTAGCGGCGGGATTGGCGGTAAGAATCAAGCGCGCCGCGATCTCGGTCTTGAGGCGAGCTGCCTCAACGTCGGTAGCTGTTGCGCCGACGACCCGCGAGAGGTTGGTGTCCTCGATCACGTCTGGATCGATCAACAGGAGTTCGCCAACACCGAGACGGCCTGCATATTCGGCGACCAATGAACCGACGCCGCCTAGCCCGACGATCGCAACCCGCGCTTCCGCGAGAAGATCCTGCCCGGCCTTGCCGAACATCCGGACTTGGCGGTCGTAGATGCCCCCACCGTCATCAACCGTGCGCGGGCGTGCGGTTCGGCGCGCGATCGACTGGCCGATAATCCGATATTCGCCAAGCCTGGCGCGCGCGCCGTCGGGCAGCCAGATATCCCCCTCGACGGCGCGCCGGCCATAGACGAGGGCGCCGACCGGAACGCCTTTGCCGATGTCGCGCAGGGCGGGATAGCCGCGCTCGTGTGACTCTAGGTCGATCGTGCTGAAATCGACCCAATCGTCGCAGTCATGGTTATGGACGGCGAGATAAGCGAGCCGCTCGTCACGGCAGCCCGTGATGTGCTTGTGGATAAAGGTCGGTTTGAGCGCCCGGTAGCCATATTGGCCACGAACATAATCGATGCCGGGCTCGGCGAGCGCGATGTCGCGCACGAGAAGTCTCAGTCCGTTCCCCGCCTCGACGATGCCCGCGCGTAGAACGGCGCCATGCTCGTCCCGGTCGCCCGGATAAAGATGGTTCATGAGCCTTGCATGGTCGGCGGCACTGATCCAGACGTCGCACGTTCCGGTCATTGTACGGTCTCCAGAAAATGCAGGATCTTTAGGAATTTCGCGAGTGCGGTCTGGCGCGCGAGGTGCATCTGGTTGTTCATGCGCGACACCTGCAGCGCCGGGCGGCCTTCGAATGTCATCCCGGCCGTGATCGGTACTTCGAACGCGCGACCGTCGGATCGTCGAACATCACCTCCGACGAATACGGGATAGATGTCGGCATTCGGATATAGCGCGGTAATATGTCCCCCCATCCAAGTGAAGCGTGGGCAATAACGCTCACCGATGTCCAACGTTTCGATTATTACGCGCGCACCGCCCTGACCGTCCTCGACCACGGTGACGGCCGAGGACGGGAAAGCACGTTTGAGTTCTTCGATGGCTTCGAGGACATCCTGGTTCACCGCGCCGCTCCTTAACTGTTGTCGTCAGGCGCGATCGCCGTGAAACTCATGTGATTATGCACCTTCACTTCCTCAGTGTCGGCGATCACCTTGCTCGTTCCGTTCGGCAGTTCGAGCTGCAGGACAAAATTGGGCTGGATATTGACGCCTTGTTCGATCGCCGCCGCCTTGATCTCGGCGCCGGTCATCTCGCGCTCGGTAACGATGACCTCGTTACCGTTGACTTCGATCCGGATTTTTTTGGGCTTGGGATCCTTGTCTGGCTTTTCCGGTTTGTCGGGACTTGCCATTGTCTTTCTCCTTTGGCATGTAGTTGCTGATAAGCAATTATATGGATTGCCATTCAGGAATGCAATTGCTTTTTAGCAATCACGAAAGATTTTTGCATGAGCCGTGTCGCCGACTTTGATTTCTCTTCTTATTTCAAATCTCTAGCTGCAACGGTCACGAGCCGTAACACGAACTGGAAGTCGGTGAGCGAGGCGACCGGTGTGTCGCAGACGACACTTTCGCGCATGGGACGCGGACGCCAACCCGACGCGGAAAGCCTCGCGAAGCTTTCGGCATGGGCGGGTCTAAATCCTGTCGATTACGTTGGCGGAGAAAAGCGCCGGGCTGAACCGCTCGCTCTCATGGGCAAGCTGCTACGAGAGGACCCCAATCTCGACAGCGCGTCGGCCGATGCGCTCGAGGCAATAATAGAGACGGCCTACAGCCGTTTTCGCCGCGATCCGGCGTCAGACAAACTGACCGATTGACGCTATTCGGGTTTCGGCCGGTTGGCTGCTGCGCCCGAAACGCGCATCTGCGACGCGAGCTTGCTCCCCTCACGAATATCGTGCGTTATGCGCGGCATCGCCTTCTTGAGATTGTCACCATAAGACCGCGCCGTCGCAGCATCGGACCGGCGTGTTTCTTTGCCGGCGAGATAGGATTTCAGTGCATCGTCCATGGTGTGCCTGCCCCTGTTTCAATTTCCGGCGCGTGACAAGTCGCAATCGGACTTCATTTCCGAACCTGCCGTAGATTCAGCTCCATCCGTCCCAGCGGTGCTTCATGCGCGCGGTCGAGTTTCAAAGCGGTAAAATCAAGCTCGGGATTGTTGCGATCGAACATCAACGCCGTTTCATGGTCATGTGCAAGCCAAATCGGTACCGGATCGCGCGGGCTCGCGGTCGCGTCGAGAATGGCGCGCGCGGCGATATGGCCGTTTTTCCACTGTTCGTCGGATGCATATTCAACGACCCAAACGAATTGCGCGGTATTGAGGCGCATCAGAATATTGAGCAGTTCCGTGCCGAGCTCGGAATGTCGCGACCGTGCGAAGTCGCGAAGCCGCGAGATAGTCGTCACAAAATAGCGGCGTAGCATCACACCCTCGGCAGGAAGGCCTTTCAGTTCTGCAGTCAGCAGCGGGTAGAGAACATCCTCGGTGTAGGTGTCGACCGTGATCGCCGGATAGAATATCTTTTCGGGTAGGGCGACGATGAAGGCGAAAAAATCCATCGCGACATAGGGCGGCGCGGGACCGCCTGCCGCCGCACTTTCGACGGGATCAACCGGGATGCACCCATAGGGCAGCAAATTGTCGTCCACTGCGAGAATCGACTCGATCTGCTCCCAGGCGTGCGAAATGAGATATGGGGGCGCCTTGGGCGGATTGGTCCACGAATAGCCGGCGGCGACGATCGCATGACCCTCGCCGTTGATGTCGAGGGCAATGAACAAGGGAAAGCCCGATTCCAGATAGGCAATCATCTGCGCGTAGAAGCGGTCGTCCTCGTCGCCCCTCTTGACGACGATCAGGGGATAGGTCTCGGCAGCCTGGAACACCCTTTCGGCTTCGCCGATGTCGAGACCGAGGCCGGGGGTAACTCCGCCTGGATCGAACTGCGACGCCATCAGCGTGATATCGTGAAGCAGCAGCTCGCGGTGTTGCGGGAAGCGTTCGCTGTAATGGCGCAGAATCGACCAGCAGGACACATGAGCACAGACGCTGATGTCGATATGCTGCGCCATCGACGGAAAGCCCCAGACGGTCAGCGTGTAGCCGAGCAGATGGACCTTATGCTTAGCTTGGATGGCGGTGCCGCGCGCGCCGAGGCGGATGTCGGGAGACAGGATAGAACGACCTATGGTCGCGACAATCGTCGGTCGCAGGACGATGAATCCGTAATACTGCCCCTCGTTGACAGTCCCGGAGGGAGCGCTGAGATCGGTCGTCGCGGGATCGAAGCCAATACCTTCAGCGAAAAAATGAAGGCGGATGCAATCGTCGCGATAGTCCCGGCCCTTTTTGGCATAATGCTTGTAGAAAGTGCTGCGATAATCCTTGTCGATATAGCCCTTCTCGACCAGCACCCCGCGCACCGCCGGCCTAATGCTCGCCTTAAGTTCGGCCACGACCTCCGCCGGCGCAAATTCGCTGTCGATTAAGCCGGTTAGCGCGTCGAAGTCCGACGGCTGGCTGATGTCGACCCAATAATACTCGCTCACTCGATCCCGCCCCCCGCGATCTTCCGTGCGTGGCTATAAGTGCCGCCAATGAACGTGCATAGCAAAGTCTTTGTCGATTCCATCCTATATGGACCAATTTGGTATATGCTTTCTTGGCTGCTGATCGAGCAAATATAACAATAAGGGAAAATCTGCGTTTTGCGCATCCTGTTCAACAGGGGTGTCGTAGTTGACGACTGAGATGGAGGGATGGGACCCATGGCAGGAAGAAATCGTGAAGGTGCTCTGTCAGCTTCAGAGAAGCCTATCGTAAAGGCTCTACTTGCCAAGGGGTGGCGCAACCAAGACATTCAGGCGCTTGTCAACGTGGGTCGCGAGGCGACAATCAACAGCGGTCGCATCACGGAGACGAAGAAAGACAACACCATTGTCGCGGCTAGCGACGAAGAAATTGAGTTCTTCCAGATCCGGAAAAACTCATACGACCAGAAGACCGGCCTTAATCTGTTTGATCACGAGCGACTGATCCGCGCGCGGGAGGCGATGATCCTCGCGGTGCAGGTTTTCAACAGTCCAGCGATGCGGTTCAAAACAGAGGTTTTCGCTATGCTCGCGAACGTCGCGTGGACGTATTTGATGCACGAGCATTATGAGCGAAAGGGTGTGAAGATCGTCGGCAAAGACGGACGCTCGCTTCTCCTAAGTCAGATTCTCGAGCGCCACGACTGCCCACTCTCGAAAGGCATTAGGGACAATCTCCGCGCATTGAAGATCCTGCGAGATGACGTCGAGCATAAGCTCCTTGGTCGAGGAGACTCTAAGTGGCTTGGCTTGTTCCAGGCGTGCTGCCTGAACTTCGACAAGGCGATGTGCGAGCTATTTGGTGCCCAACTCACATTATCGCATGATCTGGCATTTGCGCTTCAGTTTGCGAAGCTCAACTTCGATCAAGCCACCACACTAAACCAGTACGAGATTCCTGAAGCGATCGATGCGATTGACGCCCGGTTGCGGGAGGGGATGACCGAATCTCAGATCGCCGATCTCGAATACCAATTTCGCGTCATCTATACTTTGGATGCAGTTACGAAGTCTCGTGCTCACTTCCAGTTTGTTCAACCGCACTCGACCGAGGGTAAAGATATCCGTAATGTGTTGGTTCAGCACAAGTTAGCAGATCATCTGTATCCCCATCGCCCCGGCGACGTAATTAAGAAAGTCGCAGAGATGACTGGCGTGGTGTTCACACAGTACAATCATACCCAAGCATGGCGCAAATTCGAAGTTCGCCCGCGTACGGGGGCAGCTCAACCAGAGAATACCAACCGAGATTATTGCATCTACCACGCGGCTCACGGCGACTACACATTCTCCGATCAATGGGTGCAGAAGTTGGCGGAGGAATGTGGGGATGAGCAACGCCTCCAAGAATTGAAGGCGTTCAAGTTATAGTCAATCCGGAACGCCAGCACGAAACTTGTATTCGTGATCTGAGATCCGAACGTTAGTTTCTGGTAGCGGCGAATGCCGCCCAAAATGATCGCAACCCGGCGCGTCCCTGCCGTAATGTTCTGACACGCCTAAACGGCAGCTTTTAGGCAGCTGATGCATCGCCAGCTATGACTGGGACCAGGCGCAAACCGGAAGGTCCTCCTCTCGCGGCCTCGAGGCAAAAAGTTAGTCCGTCATCATTGAGACGCCACTGCTGTGCGGCAGCGCGCAAGAGCACGCATCATATGATATTCAACGCCCTGCTCGCCGATGCCAACCTCGTTTGCGATCTCCCGATATGTCTGGCTTCGCAGCCGATGCATCAGAAAGATGCGACGTGTCCGACGCGGCATTGCGAGAATTGTCCGTCGCAATGTTCGCCGCAAGTCGGCAGCCTCGATTGAATAGGTTTGTTCAGGGCAAACCGGAGCATCGCGTCCTTCATCGAGCGGGAATAGCCGGGCTTTGCGCGCTTTCCTACGCGATCTCTCGATCAGGAGGTTACGGGCGGCGCTGAACATATAGGCGCGAGGATTATCAAGTCGTTCGAAAACATCGGCGCACAGCATCCTTGCAAAAACTTCCTGCACAAGATCGGCCGCCGCGTCACAGCCTGCCCGCCGTCTGAAGAAATGGAATAAGCATCGGTTCTGCGACCGGTAGAAGGCCTCAAAAGAGGCGGTGGAGCCCGGCGCCATCATGGCTCCCGGTTTCCGCGCGAGGTCAGCCGCGCATCCCGTGAAGCGCGGTAGAGTGTGATCCCCGCCTCGATACGATCGAGAATGAAGGTGTCGCGCTCCGCCTTGGCGATACGGATGTCGGACTTCGGATAGATCTCGATATTTACGGCGCAGCGGTCGCCGAGCTCGCTACGGATGACATCCCGGGCACGTTCCCAGCATCGCTCGTCGGCAAACAGCGGATGATTGACGACGATCCAGAGTTCGTAATCGGAGAAGTCGATTGTACGCTTGTCTTCGTACCACGTTCGGCGCGCATATGGACCAATCAGGATGATCCGCTTGATGTGTCCAAGTTCGGGGGCCTGACTCCGGCTAGGGTCGAAGAAAGCGCGCAGGATGCGCGTGATCCGCTCGATCTCGCGTTGCTTGCGCCTGACCAAGTGGCCGACGCGCGCCATCACGACTTCGCGCGCGTAAACGTCGTTCGGATGAGGGGTATGCAACTGCAGCTCGCACCGCGGCGGTCCGCGCAATCATGCGCAGATGTGCAAGCGGTGTCCGCTAGCGCCGACGAAGCGGCTCTCAGCAACCGTCCGACGCGCAGCCGGACCTACATGATGCCTGGCAGGATTATCCTCAGGATGGCCGCCAGTCTCTCCATCCCGTGACGACGATCATGCCAGAATCGCCGGGTCCCTTCAAGTCGCAGGGCGGCGCGCCTATGTCGCGGCGGCGCCCTTTTCGAGTTCGGCGATTTTGTCGGTACATACCTGATGGACAGCGTGCCCGAGTCCCTCAACTCGCGCGCCGAGCCAGATGAGTTCTTCTTCGCTGATTTTGTAATGTTTCGAATAGCGCGCCTTGGTGTAGGCTTCCTTCAACTTTTGGAACATGGCCCGCTCGCGTCGATTGCTCTCAGGCCAAATTCCAAAGAGACGGCGATCTAGCCCCTCCGCAAGCGAACGCAGAAACGCAATGTTGTGGTTGTAGGGTGTGTAGAAAGTGACTGTGAGTAGCAGGCAGTGGTAAAGCTGCTCCGTGGCCTGATGAAGCTGAAAGGCGGCGTTCTTGCAGAAGCCATCGTCTAACGCGTGCTTGTAGCTTCGAAAGAACGCAAGCGCGGTCGGCATGCCCTCCTCAAAGTAGTCCTTCGCCGCCACCAATGCCTGATCCGGTGTCTTAGGCTTCGGCGTAGCCAGTCCTCGCCCTTCAGTTTCGTAAATTGCTATCCCGTCCTTCACGACCTCCATGAAGAAAACACGCCCGTGCGATAGCCCCTCGTTCACCTCATGCAGGCTGTGTATGATGAAGTTCACTGGGGTCCGAAGCGTCCTCTCAATCGTGTACGCGCGGATCAATCGTTCCTCGGCCTTCGCCCAATAAGCGGCGCGATCGGTCAGCTCCTTCTGGCTGACGATGATGAGGATGTCATAATCGGATTTATACTGGTTCGCCGACAGCGGCGCATCGATCCAGTCTCCCCGTGCATGACTACCGAAGAGAATGATCTTGAGAATGCGCGCACCCTTGCGCGGCCCGGTCGCATTCTCGGTCGCCTGGCCGAACTCGTCGAAAATGATTTCGACGACGCGCTCAAGCTCGCGCTGCTTGGCCGCGGGAAGATGGTCGAGGTCGGTGCGCATGGTAATGAATCTTCGGGAATATCGCGCAGTTTGGCAAGGGCTAACGACCGCGCGAATGCGATTGAATAACTTGGTGCGCGGCTGCGTTGGAAGGCCGGAGGTCACTCACGATATCGACGGGCCGCTGCGCTGCCGCCCCATCGTCCAATTGATCCCGCCGTCACGCATGATGCCTGCAACGGGCTTGCCGATTTGCCGATCGAGTACCGGCCGCCACGGTACCAGCGTAAAATCCCGTGATCGTTCGACCAACGCGTGCCGCCCGCTCGCCATCTCCACCGTTCGCACAAAACGACCCTCGATCCGCTCGCCAGACTTAGCCTCCTTGAAGGGCTTGCCAAGCTCCTCCGACAGCTGCCCGGCAACGCGCAGCAATTCACGGCGCTGGAGGGCCGCGAGCATACCGCGACGGTAAGTGACTTGCCCGCCCTGCTCTTCTGCTAACTGCTCGGCGATCAGCCACTGACGCCGCAACGCTTGCGCGGCTCTGACCTCGCGTCCGAACCCGGCATTGCGCAGCTGGGTTGGGGTCTCGGTCACGAGCTCGCGATCGATCCACGTTGCGGCATCGATCGCGGGTAATTTCTCGATCGGTTCAGCGGACAGGATTTCGACATCGACAGGGCGGCTTCGCAGCTGCCGCTTTTCGAACGCCTCGACCTTGGCGAGATGATCGGACGATATCGTCCATGTCCCGTCGGGCTCGCGCTCGACGCTACGCATCACCCTTCGCATTGCCTCGAGCCGGCGAACATGCGTCTCGGCGAACGCCTGCTGCGCCGCAGGGTCGTGGCGTAAATGGGCGTCGACCGAGTAGCGCCCGTCGTTCGCCGCAGCGACCTCGATGATGGTTCGGTCCACGCCGCGCACGCCCCCGCCGCGCGGTGCGATGCTGACGATCGCGCCTTCGGGGGTCGGTTCGGTCTTTTCGCCGACGCCGATGTCGACATAATGGGCGCGACCATCGACCCCATCGACGAGCAGATAATGGCGATCGTCATGCTCGTCGGCCAGTCCGCGCATGATCACGCGGCCAACGAGCCGCGTGCTCGCCCCAGCCGTGGGTTCAAAGATCAGGCGATCGGTGCTCGCGCGTTCGACCTTTCTCGCGCCGAGCTCGCGCTGCATCGTGCGGATAATATCGCCGCGCTCGCCCATGCGGCGGAGCGTATCGGCGAAGCGCGGTTCGAGACGCCAGCTGTCGCCGCCCAGATGCGTGGCGAGATCCATCCGTGCGAGCTTCTGCAATCGTCCCGTCCGCAAGGATTGCTGGAGCGGGTCGCGATCGCGCGCGGTGACGAGGCCGAGATCGTTCATGTCGCGAACCAGCCGGCGGTCAATCGCGGTCAGCCTCTCCTCGCCGACATCGGAGCGGAGGCGCGCATCAATTTCGAGGTCGGTTCGGGGCCCCAGGTCGAGTGTCGCGATCGCCATCGCGCGCTCGCGGGCGCCGTGCGAAATATACTCGCGCGCGATGACCAGATCGGCGCCGCGATCATTTTTGCCGCGGATCATCACATGGCTGTGCGGATGACCGGTGTTGAAATGGTCGACGGCGACCCAGTCGAGCTTCGTGCCGAGGTCTTTCTCCATCTCGCTCATGAGCCGGCGGACGTAAGATTTGAGGTCGGCAAATTGATCGCCGTCCTCGGGCGCGACGATCATCCGGAACTGATGCCGATCCTGCGCGCAACGGGCGAGGAACGACTTGCCGTCGGCGACGTCGACATCGGCCGAATAAAGTTCGCCCGGCAACCCCTCGCGCGTCACGCCGTCGCGCTGGATATAGGAGAAATGCGCCTTGGCGGCGCCGAGCCCCTTGCCGGCGAGCGTGACGGGACGAAACTTCACGATGACCCGGCGAGACCGGAGCGCTGCATGCCTGCCCTGTCCGCGCAGCACCCGCGCGACGCTTGCGCCGCGACCGATCCGGCTGCCGTCGAACGGGCCGCGCCTGCCGCTTCTCTTGCCCGCACGCCGCGCCGCCTTGACCACGAGCCCGATGTAGCGGGCTTCCTTGCCGCGGCTGCGCATGCGCCCAAGCCGCGGGGTGAAATCATCATCGTCCATATCGCGTCCTTCCAGTCGGAACGACGCTCCCCAGGGTTAGAATGGCAATTCCGCCGAATTTGACAAGGAGTCTCGCGTTTGCGGCGTGAAAGGCGCGGAAATCCACGTGATCCGCGCCGCGAGTCTCGCGGCGGAAACGCGTGTCTCGCGAAACCGGCCAAAAAAGGATGTGCAGACAGTGAGTTACAATATCGCGAGATATTGCTTCTATCTTGCTATCAGCGCGCACCCCTCGATCCGACGCTCCTCCTCCCTTCCCAGCCGCTCTCCCCGCCGCCCCCTTGCCACCCCAGACAGGCAGAGAAAGAGGAGCAGTGCCTCGACGGCACCGCTCCTTTTCAAGCGCGATCGGCGCCCCTCAAACTGTCGTTTCGAATGCCTCGTCGGCGGCTATCTCATCCTGAAAATGCCGCACGCCCAGCAGCGCATCGACCGATCCCAGTGCATCGACAAGCAGCACCGCGACATAGTGCCGCCCGTCCAATATTCCGCTCACCGCGACGCGATCGAGCGCATCTTCCTCGTCCCGGTCGAGGCGCTCATAGCTGCCGAGCCTGCGTTCGCGCCCCCTCGCTTCCCAGTAAAAATCGGCGCCCTCGGCCTCGATAAATTGCCGCGCCAGGCCTTCCGCCGCCACGCTTCCGAACTCGATTTCGAGTCCGGCAACGAGCCGTTCAAACACGCGGGT
This sequence comes from Sphingopyxis sp. OAS728, assembly GCF_014873485.1. NCBI lineage: Bacteria > Pseudomonadati > Pseudomonadota > Alphaproteobacteria > Sphingomonadales > Sphingopyxidaceae > Sphingopyxis > Sphingopyxis sp. OAS728. Next base: position 1,439,028 of record NZ_JADBDT010000001.1, read on the forward strand.
ATCACCGATGCTGATCGAAGACTGAAACATGATCCTTCTCCTTTGCGAAACGCCCTCCTCATCGAGGACGTTCCTTCAAAGACGGGCGGCGGCGCGGCTGTCAGGGCCGCGCGGAGCGCGCCGCGAAGCGGCGGTGGGGGAACCGATTTTCGCAGAAAATTGGGGGGACCGCCGGCCTTGCACAGCCGCGCCGCCGCCCGTCACACTTGGCCTTGCCGAGACGAGCCCCCACCCTCCCGGAGTCGCGCGGCGCCATCGGACTGGCGCTATTTTTTGGCGAAGGGTTTCGCACCTTTCGCCGCGATTATTCGCGAAATTCGAACAGCGAAAAGCCCCCGCACCGTCGCCGGTACGGGGGCGTTCGAGAGCCGCGATCAGTCGTTCGGATTCCAGATCAGCGCATAGCTGTCGTCGTCGTCCTGCCCGGCGGCGCGGCCGAGATTGCAGTAGAGCCGGCGCGGTCCGAACTCGGGGGCGGCAAGCGTCAGCGACACATATTGTTCGCCCGAGACCTGCCCGACACGGATCCAGCCTGCGCCGATCTCGACGCCGTCCGAATAGACCCGGTAGTCGGGCTGGGTCTCGCCCGCCTTGCTGCGGTTGGTACGAACCTCGATGCCCGCGCGGATCGTGAGCGTCTTGAGCTGCCCGACAAAACCCTTGTCGATGCTGCCGTTCACATAGCCGATGGCTGCCATTTTTCGTCTCCTCAAAACCGCCGCAGGGACCGTCCCCGCGGCATGGGCGGACCTGAGGACCGGTGCGATGGCGTCGCGCGAACCCGTAAGGGCCGCAGCGAAGCGGAGGACTTGAGGCGGGCCATTATTTGAGAGCGAAGCGGCCGCGAGGAGCGCGTGGCACACGCGCGGGGAAATAATCGCCCGCCGATGGTTTCGCGCGGCGCCGCGCCGGTCCAGGTCCCTCGCCCGGCGCCGGGAGACGGGGCTTGCGGAGACCGAAGGAGGACGAAGGGCCAGCGATATCCGGACGGCAGCAGGGATCGACCAGGCTTGGCTCAACCGCAGTCGAAGCGCCGCCCCATCGTCCGGGGATCATGCTCAGGAAAGCGAATCCCGGCATGGCGAACGGCGCCATATCGCTGCCGATGCTTGGCGCGCGACCGGGCCGCGATAGCGGGGAACGCAAGGGCGACTGTCGCGCGATGACACACCTCGCGGGCTTCGCCACTTGTCGCTTTCTGGTATCGGCAAAGCGCGCTAGGACCGCGCACCAGCCGGCGTCGCGGGGCCGATTGCGACCCAGCCCCGCGAAGCCGGTTGGCGACGATGCATCATCGATGCGCATATCGTCGGGGCGGTGGGATGGGGAAAACCGCACCGCCCCATATTCGCGGGGATCGTTGCCGATGCGAACCCCGTCCCGCCCAAGCCGTCATTCTGATATTCGTTCGACGAACAGGGGCGCTTTGGCGTTTTCAACCTATGCGAATCATCCGCGCGGCGGCAGGGCGTGCGCGACGACAACTTCTGCCGACCGGAGGCCGCAGCGACCCGCAGCCTCCAATCATCTGTGGGGGCGATGATGAAGATCATCGACTTGGCAGCGCGCGAGACCTTCGCGCGCCGCCTTTTTTCTTCTCTTCTTCAGCGCGCCGAGGCCGCTTGCGGCCGAGGCGCGCGCCCGACAGAAATCCATCGCGCCGTCACGAGCCGCAGCGCGGCGAAGGACGGCGCGATGGCCGCGATCAGGTTGGTGAAACTGGCGGATGAAAGGCGGGCGGCGAACCGCCCGCCCCTGCCTTAGGCCGCAAGCGGCGGGGCCTCGGCTTCGGCCTCGGTGTCGCTTTGGACGTCCCCGTCGATATCCATATCCACGTCGGCGGGATGGCCCTCGGCTAATTCGGCATCGACCATCGCTTCGAGATCGGCGCCCCAGCGTGCATGCGCGCGGACGCTGCCAACGCCGCCGCGCGCCGTATAGGCCGCAGGCGGGAACGCCATCCATCCGGGAACCCACGCCGAGACCTGCGTGCGCCCGTTGGCGCCGTCCAGATGATCGGCGATGATCCCTTTCAGCGCCTTCGCCTTCTCCTTTCCGTTCGCTGTCGCGACATCGGCGCCCGCCACCTCGCCGACGATGGCGAGCAGCACTTCGCGGTCGCGAAGCTGATCGAAGAAGGCCGCGTCGGCATGCCAATGCCTGCGCATATCGGTGCCGAGATGGACGCCGATCGCCTCGACCGCGAGGCTTCCCGCCTGCAAGGTTTCGCCCATCACGACCGCGACGACTTCCATCACCACCGGATCGGGAAGCTCGAGCAGACGCGCGAACACGCCCGCAAAGCCGGGCCGGTTGTAGCCCGAACCCGTCACTGTCGGCGCCTCGGGATCGAAACCGAGCACGCCAAGCACCGCGCGCCGCTGCGTATCGAAGACGGCCTCGGCGCTACAGGTTTCGACGCTCTCGGCGATGTCCTCCTTCGGCGCGCGCTGACTCTCGACATCGACGCGGTAATGGTCCGCGCCCGCGATGACATGCGCCACGAGCGCGCGAAGCGCGACCCCGCCGTGGCGCGCGAGGTCGGCGCGAACGGCGGCGTGGCGGTGGAGGTCGATATAAGTGTTCATCGCCGACGTGACCTCGGGCCGTGCCGCTTTGACGCGGTCGGCAGAACTGCCCGCGCTGGCGCCGCGCGCGGCTTCCTTCGCCGTCACGAAGCCTTCGTGGAAGGTCACTTCGCCGCTGTCGCGCACCTCGACATAGACGCGCCCACCCTTGCGCTTCGAGGCATGGGCATAGTCCCACGAGCGGAACCATTCGCCGCGCGCGAGTACCGCAACATCGCTCCAACCGGCCTCGATATAGCCAGCCTTGCGCGCTTCGATCTCGGCTATCTGCGCGGCCCAGAAGGCATCGCTGTCGGCGAAGAAACGGTCCTCGCCGAAGAGGTCGGCGACGATGGCGGCGCCGCTCGCCTCGGCATCGAACAGCGCATGCTTCACCGCAATCGCGCTGCCGCCGAAGAGCCATGCTTTCAGCTGATGGCCGGTCGGACAATAGGCCTGCGCGTCGTCGCGCAGCGCCAGCCAAGCGGTCTGCTGGCTTTTCGAGGCAAGAGTCAGATGGCGCACGGTGGCGGCGTCGATCTCGCCGCCGCGATAGAGGGTGCGGATGCGCGGCAGCAGCGCGCCGAGCGCAAGGATGCGCTTCACCGCCGAGACCTCAAAGCCGAAGACATCGGCGATGTCCTCGACGTTGCGGCCCGCCTTGACCAGCGCAATGAACGCCTCCCACTGGCTAACCTCGTCGGGCTTCACGCGCGCCAGATTTTCGAGCATCGACGCTTCGATGGCAGCGGCGTCGTCGGCATCGTCGAGGATAGCGCACGGCAGCGGCTTCACCTTAACGCCTTCGCGCGCAACGGCATTCATTGCCGTGAAGCGGCGCCGTCCGGCGACAATCTCGAAATGCCCTTCCGAACAGTTCGGGCGCACGAGCAATGGAACGAGAACGCCGCGTGCGCGAATGCTCGGCAAGATATCCGCGACGTCGGGATCCTTTCCTTTGCCGCGCATATTCGTCTTGGCAATCGACAGCTTGTCGAGATCGATAAAATCGAGTTTCATGGCACATGCTCCTAGTGAGTGCCGGTCCCGTTGGGGGTGGAGTCTCGGCGGGATCGGCTTCGATTGACGGCGAAAACGCGCCGCCGCGTCAGCTGCCCTCGCCTCCCTCGCCCGGCTCGGGGCGACGGTCGGGTTCGGGCAGAAGCCGGTCGGATTTGCCGCGCCTGAGCGCCGCTTCGGCGCGCGCAATCGAGCCGAGCCGCTGCGCGGTCTCGGTCCAGACCGAGAGCGGCGCGAGCGGGTCGAAGTCCGCATCGCGCTCGATGGCAAGGCCGAAAGGCAGCCGCACCGTCTTGATTTCGCGCAGTGAAAAGCAGCCGAGTTCGGGGCATCCGAAGCCAAGGTCGGCGAGGCCGAACAGCGTGTCGCCGTCCTCGGCGAGTTCGGTCGCGATCCAAGTCGCCGCGCCCACCGGATTGATCAATTTAAGGACGGGCCATGGGTCGAAGCGCCCACCCTGCGCGGCGTGGATGCGGCCCGTCAAGCCGTTGGCGTGGAGCGCGAAGGCGAGGCTGTGGGGAAGCAGGCTCATCGCTCCTCTCCCGCCGCATCCGCGCCGCGCGCGGCGCGTGCCGCGTCGGGTGCAAAGGCCATGAGATAGTCCGCCGCCTTACTCGCGAGGCTCGCGGCCTTGAAGATCGCGCGCGTATCGGCGCGCAAAATCGCGAGCCACGCGCCGATATAGTCGGCGTGACGGACGGTCGGCTTGATGCCGAGCGCGGCGCAGAGGAAGGCGCTCGCGAGTTCGGCGCAAAGCTCCTCGCGCCCATAGGCGGCGCCCGCGAAGGGTCCCGATTGGTCGCGGTCGAGCCGGGAGCGATGCCCGGTCCAGTGACCGAGTTCGTGCAGCGCGGTTCGATAATAATCTATCTGACTGCGGAAAGCCTGTTGCGGCGGCACCGCGACGAAATCATGCGAGGGCGAATAATAGGCTTCATGGCCGCCAATGCGGAAATCGGCGCCGCTTGCCGCGATCAGCGCCTCGGCGATGGGCACGGTTTCGCGCGGCGGCAGCGGCATGTCGGTCAGCAGGCAACGCGGCGGCAGCCCCTCGCACTGATCGACATTGAAGACGGTGAAGCGCTTGAGAAACGGCACGCCGCGCTCGTCCCCGCTCGCGTTGCCGCCGATTTCGCCGCCGTTCGCCGGGCCCGATGCATGCGATGCGCCCGCACCGGCATCGCCCTCGCCACTTTTCGGCGTGAAGCGCGCGGCATAGAAGATCGTCGTGCCCTTCTCGCCCCGGCGCACCGCGCCGCCCGCGCCGAGCGCCTGACGGAAGGTCAGCCAGCGCTGCGCGGCAAAGCCGCGCGCCGCCGCCTCGCCCCAGAGTATAAGGATGTTGATGCCCGAATAGCTCCGCCCGCTGTCCGCGTTGCGGGGCAGCCCCGGCGGACAAGCGGCGGCGTCCCATGGCTGGACCCATGGCACGCGCCCGGCTTCCAGCTCGGCGACGATGCGCGCGGTAACCTCGTCGTAAAGCGACGCGCACGGCGCCGCGTCGCGTTCGCTGCGACCCGCCGAGCGGCGTTCGCGCTTTTTCGGCCCGCGCGCCTCCCCCGCCTTTGTCGACGTCGAGGCCCGAGCCGGTGTCGGTGTCGGTGTCGGTGTCGGTGTCGGTGTCGGGGTCCGCGTCGGCGCCGGGACCGGAGTCAGTCTCGGTGTCGGTGTCGGTGTCGCCGACATGTCCCGAGTGTTCGAAAGCGCCTCGCGGCCATTCGCCAAGGCTTGCGGATGAAAAACCATCGGTGCGGATCCTCCTGACCAAAAACCGCCGCGGCCGGCCCCGGACGGCGGGGCGGGCTGCAGATCAGGACAAAGGGGTCGCCCCAGAGGCGGGTCCGCACCCGAAGGGCCGGAGCGAAGCGGAGGAGCCGGAAGCATGACGGCTTGCGGAGCCGCCGGGCGGCCCCATGGCCCTGCGCCGCCCGAACCGCCGTTCCGGTGCGCCGCCTCGCAAAGCGCGGCCGCGCGCCGCCGGCGCGCGGCGTCATCAGCATGTTCCCCAGCCACCTTGTCGCTTCGCCCGCTCGATCGGACATGACGGACGAAGAGGAACCGAAATGAAGCCGGTCGGCAGACGCTGGGGGTCGAACAAGGCGCGGCGCGCGCCCCTCCCAATGATCGACGGCACCGCGGCCCGTCAGGGCCGCTGCGCCGAGCAGAAGAAAACGGTGCCCTTGGCGAACCGCAGGCGGAGCGGCGTGCGCACGGATGCGACGGGTCGGCCATGGCGCCGCCAGGGCCGGAACAGCGCGGCAGCGCTGTTTACCCGGCGCGAGACGTGCGCCGCCGTTTCGCCAAGACCGCGAGCCCAAGAGCGCCTGCGCGGCCAAATGAACAAGCGCGCGACCTCTGGCGGCGGCCCCCGCCGCCAGTGTGCGCCCATTTCAGCCGCGCGCATCAACCGCGCGCAACGGATGGCGTCCCCGGCCGGTCGCCTGTAACCGTCCTTCTCCGCCGTCGCTCAGCGTTTTATGAAGAAGATGTCGCCCTTGGCAGCCGGGATTTCGGGAGTCCGCGATTTCGGTTCGGCCGCGAAGAAGGTTGCCTGCGAAGACCCAAGCCGGGGCGCCGGCGGACCGGTTCTCGCGACCTTCCTGAGATAATCGCGCGTCTCCCTGGGGAGCGAGCGTCGGCCTTCCAGATAGGCCGCGTAACGCGCCGGGCCGGCATTATAGGCGCCGAAGAGGCCAGGATAACCGAAACGATCGTACATCAGGCGAAGATAGAGCGTCCCCGCAAGGATGTTGTCGCGCGGCGCGTGTGGATCTTGGCCGAGACCGAGGCGGCGACGCATCTCGGCCCATGTCGCCGGCATCAACTGCATCAATCCCATGGCGCCGGCATGACTTACGATCGGGCGACCATGCCATATCGTGCGTCCGCCGCTTTCCGCGATCAGCACGCGTTCGATCCATTGCGCCGGAACGCCAAATCGCCCCGAGGCTTCTTCTATATGCGAACGCCAAAGCTCGGTCGGGTTCATCGCTGCGGGCGCCGCGGCGGCGTGCGCGGGAGCTGTCACTGTCGTTGCTACCGCCGCTGCCGCGGCCGCCGCGATCAGTGCGGAGAGCCTCAGCGCGTCCAAAGCAGATGGACCTTGCCGACGATGTCGCTCTCCGCGGTCGGACCGAAATAGCGCCCGTCGAAGGATGCAGCGCCGGGCATGAGCAGCAGATACTCGCCGCGGCCAAGGACGATGCAGCCAGACCAACGCGGCATCGGCCGCCCCGCGCCGTCGATATCGAGCCGCAGCGCGACCCTGAGGCCATTGACCGTGATATCGGCACCGGCCGCACAGACGCGGTCACCGGCCCTGGCCGCAACGCGCTTGATCAGCGGGACGTTCGCGGGAATGTAGCGCCGCGTGCTGCCGAGGACACGCCAGCTCGGCGGCAGCCGCGCTGCGACCAGGTCGCCTCGGGCGGGTGGCGCTGCGCTGCCCACCGCATAGAGACCGATCGCCGCGCTGGCGGAAACGTTCCAGATCAGCAACGGCCTGGGCGGCGTCAGCAAGGCTGCAGTCACCGCGGCGACGACGCCTGCGGCGGCGCCAGCCAGAAAGGCCTTTTGGTGACGGACGGCCGGCACGCGCAGCGCGCGCAGCCGGAACAGTCTCGCGAAGCGGCCATCACCCATGCGGGCGCCCCTCGACGATCGTCGTCCGGGACCATGCGTCGAGGTCCTCGACGCAATAGACGATCAGACGGCCGTGCCTTCGGTACCGCGGGCCTTGTCCACTGGCACGCAGTCTCCTGAGCTTTCGCCACCCTATACAGAGATAGGCCGCGGCCGCGTGAGTGTTCATGAACGGACGCACGTCAGCCATGGAGGCAGACCCCGAGATCGGGCTTCCGTCGCGCGGTGCTGCAGCGATAAAGTTCAAAAGATTGTTCCACGGTCGACTCCCGGCTTGTTGAGCACCAAGTCGACCAGCAAATCGGAACGCCGGGCATCCCCAGTTCTAGGGAATGATGTCGTTGACGCCGATCAGCCCGTGGCGCTGCGCGATCCGCGCGAGCTGCGTGCGACTGCGAACGGCATAGGTTTGGCGCAGATATTTCATGTGGGTGAGCACGGTCGAGAGCGCGATGCCCATGCGATGCGCGATCTCGGCGTCGCTATGGCCCAGAGCCGCGAGGCGGAGGCATTCCAGCCGGCGCGGACTGAGCGGCGGCGGCTCGTCGCCGACGGCGGAGGGATAGCCGTAGATGCGACGCACCTCCGCGAACGCTTCGTCGACGATCCATGCGGCGGCGCGGCAATGATCGCGCGGAGGAAGATCGCATGCAGCGGTCGCCAGCGATCCGCTGCCCGGCGGCTCGCCGGGAACCCCGATCGGAACGGTGATACCCCGGCGCAGTCCGTGACGCGCGGCCTCGTCCAGGATCGGCCGATGCACGCGGCTTCGCCCGAGAATCGAACCGAGTTCGTTCCATGCGAAACATCGGTTCGTTCGCAGCGAGGCGAGGTGTACCGGATCGCGGCGATAATAATGGCGCGCGATAAAGATGTCGTGCCATTCGCCGTAATTGTCGAGGCAGAAATAGCAACGTTCCTGGCGCACGAACCACAGCATCTGAACGAGCGCCACGCGGTCGAATCCCAGTTCGCGAACGGCGTCGACCGTACCGGTCAGGATATCCCGGTCGCGCCGTGCGGCGCGGACCGATTTGCGGTGCTGCTCGATCAGCCGCTCGAGCGGCATGACGGGAATGCGTGGTCGTCGCACGCGTCATCGCCGAGGGGGGACCGCAACCGTTCGACGGAAACGGTGAATCCAGCTGGACGGACCCGCATTCGTCGTCGCTCACGTGCGATCCGCATCCAGCCGCTCCCGTGCAATGAATGCCGACAGGTCTCAATCAAATGAGCAATCTTCGCCATCCCAAGAAATGGGGTGCAATCGGCCGATTTTTCGGAAAATCCCCGCGAGGCGGATTTTCCGCTGAAGAGGCGGCGGCGCTCAGCTGCAGTCCTTGCCATGCCCGGCTTTTTGACAAGAGTGTCAACATGGCCGAATCGCACACTATTCTATCTGACGACAGTGCGCGCGGGGCGCGTCTCACCGAAAAGCACCGTGCTTGTCTCGACCTGGTACTCGATCACAGGACGTCCAAACAGATTGCGCGGATCCTGAAGATTTCAAAGCCGACGGTCGACCAGCGCATTGCGGCAGCGCGGGTCATCTTGGGGGCGAGCGATCGCGGCGATGCCGCTTTGCGCTATGCCCGGCTCAAGGCGATATATGATCAAATCACATATGATCCGATGCATGTTCCCCAAGGCCGCAAGCTTGTGTCATCCGACTTTGCGGACGGTGATCCGGCCGGGACGACAGCGCCGGAAGAAGGCGCGTCGCTCCTCGCACAGTCGCCGTTCGGGGATTTTTGGAGGTCCGACCACCCTCCGATAACGCGAGGCACGATAACGGCTGTCCTTTTGGTCCTGACAGTCTTTCTCGTTCTCGCCGGCCTGATCATCGGCGACGTTCTGACGCGGCTGATCTCGGACTGATCCCTCCCATCAACCGAAGCCAGTATCGGGGATCGCCTGCCGTTCCCCGCAAAGGAGAAGCTATGTCCAGTTCGATCACAAACACAGCCGCCCGCCTCCAGCGCGACGTACCCGCCACCGAAGGCCGGATCGATGACGCGCTCGTCGCCGTATCCTCGCTGATAACGACGATCGTGACCGCGCGGCGCGACATCGGCAGCATCCCCGCGGTGGCGGGGCAAGCAACGATCCACCGGCTCGCCAAGGCGCAACTCGCGCTTGTCGGCGTAAGCGGAGACGTGTTGCGGGTCCATGGCGAGCTCGCGCGCATCGGTACGGAAACGGCCGGCTACGATCTACACGAGTGTCCCGAGGTCGCCCCTTCGGCGGGCCTCCCGCTTCGGAGCGTCGCATAAAGCTATATTGACCCGGGAGCAGCCAGCGTGGAAAAAAGTCACGATGCGAACCGCCTTGTTTCTGGCATTCTTGCTGGCTGCGCTTGGATATGCGGCGTGGCGGGGTGGCGGCCCCGAACGCGCTATGGCCGCAATCGCGCTTGGTCTGGTGGGCGGGGATTGGATCCTGCACCACTACATCCCGCTCGAGTTTGCGACGCTCGACGTGGGACATCTGACGATCGACCTTTTTGGCGTATCCACTACGACCATGCTCGCGCTCTGTGCGCATCGTTTCTGGCCGATGATCGCCGCCGCCCTGCACATCCTGCCGCTCCTAGCGCACACGACCCGGCTCCTCGACGTGTCCATGCATCCGGCGGCCTATCTCACGATGCAGGTGGCAGCGTCGTGGCTGGTGCCGCCCCTGCTCATCCTCGCAACCTGGCGTCATCAGCGGCGCTTGCGGCAGAGGGGCAACGATCCGTCCTGGCACGTCTGGTGGCGTGCGTCGAACCCGACAAGGCCGAGATCGTAGCGGCGCGGCTCATCGCCGAGTTTCGAAGTCTCGCCCGCCTGCTGTCGCAAAGTCCGGACGCAATCGCGCGGGTCGTGGGCCGGGACAGCCCGGTCGTCCCGTTGCTGCTGGTGTCGCGCGACGCCATGCGCGAGGCCATGCGCGGCGATCTGCATGACAAGCGGATTAGCGCGTCGAGCCGCAAGCTGACCGATTATCTGAAGATTTCGATGGGCAGCCTGCCCGACGAGACGCTGCGCGTCCTGTTCCTCGACGCGCGGCACAGATTGATCGCCGATGAGCAGATGCAGCGGGGAACGATCGATCAGGTCGTGCTCTATCCGCGGATCATCCTGCGCCGCGCGATCGAGCTCGATGCGGAAGCGGTCATCCTTGTCCATAATCACCCTAGCGGCGATCCGACCCCGAGCTCGGCCGATCTCTGGGTCACCGAGCGGCTCGCCGCGATGGCGCGATCGCTGGATATCACTGTCGTGGATCATATCGTGGTAACGGCGACGTCGCATCGAAACATCCTGCGGCAGAGCCGCTCATCCAGCCATAAAACCGCGCAATCCTTCGGCTTGCGCGCCGAAAAAGCGAATTTGCCACGCGCAGACGACGCCGATGATGCACCCGGCGCAACTTTGCCGGGCGCACTTGCGAACGCGCGGAGATCGGTCCGGCGCCTCCTGCTGCGCCGGCAGTTGGTGGGTGCCGACAGGCTGTTCGGCGAGCCGGCGTGGGATATGCTCGTCGAGCTCTTCATCGCGCATTGTGAAGTAGCGACGGTCCCGACAGGCGCACTTGGCATCGGCTCGGGTCTGTCGTCGAGCAGCGCGCAGCGCCTCGTCCAGCGGCTGGTCGATGCGCGGCTCGTCGTGCGCACGCCAGACCCCGACGACGCTCGACGCCATTTCGTCAGCCTCTCGCCGCAAATCGCGCACCGTCTTGCTGCCTATTTTGTCGCGCACGACGAATGAAGGTCGGCCAGCCACGCGGATAGAGGAGCTTTGTTAACCTGGGACCAAGCCTCTGAATTAGAACCAGTTTCGGGACTATTTCTGTACAGCTCCCCTTCCGCCTCCGGGCGGCATCTGTTACAATCGCAGCGCCGGTTGTCATCGAGCGAAACGGCAGCGGCAAGAGCCGGCCTTAAGATGACAGGACCAATCGCGCGATCGTTCAGCGAGGCCGGACCGGGAGAGAAACCCGGAAAAGCGCTATCTGGAGCGGCCGGCAGGCGAAGGGTCCGGACCCCGTCGGCGGCCGACTATTTTTACCATGCATAATCGACTGATACAGAAACTTGCGTCCGCTATCGCTTCGTCGGCTAGCGAGGACCAACTTTACAGCGCCTTGTCGAGCGCCGCCTCGCGGCTCGGCTTCGACCATTTCGCGCTGGCTTACGACCGGCGCGGCGCCAGCGGACCGGCTTCGCTGCTGATCCACGATTATCCGGACCCCTGGGCCAGACTATATGTCAAACTCGATCTGGGCGGCATCGACCCGGTGCGGCGCGCGGGCGAGCGGTCGATGACCGGTTTCGGCTGGCGCGATCTCGACCAGTTTATTCCGCTGACCAAAGGCGACCGGAGGATGCTCGAGGTCGGCCGAGAGCATGGGGTCGGCGATGGCTTCACGGTGCCGCGGCATCTCCCCGGCGAGGCAAGCGGGGCCTGTTCGTTCGCCATTAGCCCGCAAAAACAGATGCCGGGCGACATGCTCCATGTCGCCGAGATCGTCGGGGCGGTCGCCTTGTCGACCGCCCGGGGTCTGATGGGAGCACCGAGACCCAAGGATCGCCCCAGGCTCAGCGAGCGGCAGCGCGAATGCGTGCTTTGGATCGCGCGCGGCAAGACCGCGGGCGAAACGGCAGCGATCCTCGGCATCAGCGAGGAAACCGTTATCCAGCATCTCAAGGTCGCGCGCGACCGTTACGACGTCCATTGCCGCCAGATGCTGATCCTTTGCGCGCTGTTCGATGGCCTCATCGGCTTTTCGGACATCTACGATTGGTGGCACGACTGACGCATAACCGGGGATGGCGGAGCGCAAACCATCCCCATTTCTTTATAAACTGTTTATTATTGTACCGGCCGACGGCGGAAAAGGTGACCGGGCTGAGAAAACCTGCTTCCGGAGCATGTACTGGCGCCTTTAGCCCTAGGCCTGAACATTCGCGCCAGAACCCGGTCACGCATCTTTACTTCAAGATGCCGTCGCATTCTGATGTTGCAGGCTGGAAACTGCAACCGGAACTGGACCCAATAACGGGTGCATCACGGAGTGGCGCCCGTCGGCGCACGACCGCTGCGACACTCGCTTGTTCAAAAATGAAGGATGATCGACGGGGCCACCCGCTCGAGAGGATGATCGCTCAGGCACGGGTTCGGCTGACAGCATGCCGCGGGCTTGGACTGGCCGATTTCAACGTCGAGGCGGGCCGACTGTCTCGATGCAACGTCCTTTTCGCATGCACGACGCGGCGGGTACGACAAGGCTAGTCATCGACGCCTGCCATTGCATCCGCCACGGCTCGCTCGAGGTCGGTTTGGCTGAAAGGTTTGCCGAGCCGCACGACTGTCTGACCAACCTCGTGCGGCGTCTCGCCATAACCGGTAGCCAGCACGATCGGCAGATGCGGCCGCAGGGTACGGGCCGCCGCAATCAGGTCGCTCCCTGTCATTCCCGGCATAGCCTGATCGGTGACGAGCATCTCGATATCGTCGTGCGCGGCGAAAATCCTCAGCGCCTCCTCGCCCGATCCTGCCTCGAGCACGCGGTGACCCAAATCCTCGAGCAAGGCGCCCGTGTTCATCAGAATGATCGCATCATCATCGACAACCAAAATCTTTCGGGAGGTAGCGAGCGCCGGCTCGAGGCTCTCGACAGGCCCCTCCTCTCCCGCGCCCATCTCGCGTGCAGGGAGCCAAATATGGGCCTTGGTCCCCACGCCGAGCTTGCTCTCGATTTCAAGCGTTCCGCCCAGTTGCTGCGCAAAGCCGTGAACCATCGACAGGCCGAGGCCTGTGCCCTTGCCGACGCCTTTGGTCGTAAAGAAAGGTTCGATCGCCTTGGCGAGCGTTTCGGCATCCATGCCGCTTCCGCTGTCCGAGACGGTCATGCGAACATAGCGGCCGGCGGCGAGATCGGGCACCTGGTCCGCCGTGGCGGTCATGGCCTCGGCGCGGATCAGAATGTCGCCGCCGTCGGGCATCGCGTCGCGTGCATTGACGGCAAGATTGAGCAACGCCATCTCCAGCTGGTTGACGTCGGTGGATACGGCCGGGAGATCGCCGGGGAGGCGCGTGTCGATGCTATAGGCAGGTCCCAGCGCGCGCTCGAGCAACTCCTTCATACCGCGGACTAAGGCGGGAAGCATAACCTCTTCGGCTGCGAGCTCCTGTCTGCGAGCGAAGGCGAGCATTCGCTGCGTAAGCGAGGCGCCGCGGTCGGTCGCCTTCATGCTGTTATCGAGGAGCTTGCGAATCTGTGGCTCGTCGGGGACCCGCTTCCTGAGAAGTTCGAGGCTGCTGCGGATAGCCATGAGCAGATTATTGAAGTCATGCGCGACCCCGCCCGTCAACTGACCGATCGATTCCATTTTTTGAGACTGGAACAGTGCTTCGCGCGCCATTTCAAGCTCGTGCTGCGCTTCCTCGCGTTCGGTTACGTCCCGCGTGATCTTTGCGAAGCCGATCAATCGTCCATCGTCGTCATGTATTGCGTCGATGACGACGCTCGCGCGAAATCGGCTCCCGTCTTTTCGTACGCGCCAGCCTTCCGCATTGAACCGCCCTTCGCGCCGGGCAGTTTCCAAGGCCCGTTCAGGTTCACCAGCGGTCCGGTCCTCTTCCGGGTAAAAGGAGGAGAAGTGCCGGCCGATAATCTCGTCGGGGCTGTATCCCTTGATGCGCTCGGCGCCGGCATTCCAGCTGGTAACGTTGCCATGCTCGTCGAGCATATAGATTGCATAGTCCGTCACGCCCTGCACGAGCAGCCGAAACTGGGTCTGGCTTCGGTTGAGCGCCGCCGATCGCTCCTCGACCCGCTCTTCGAGCGTGTCGCTGAGTTCGCCGAGCCGGCTTGCGGCCACTGCCAGCGCCGCTTCGGTCTGGATTCGCTCGACGTGCGACCAACTGCGCTCGGCGACTTCGCGTGTCAGGGCGATCTCGCGCTCAGTCCAGATATGCGGTTGATCCCGATGCGCCGCCATCAAGGCGGTAAGCCGCCCCTCCTTCACGAGGGGAACCCAGATCAGGGCGCGTGCGCCCACTGCCGCAAAGGCAGCGGTCGCCGCGGGCGGCAGTTCGCTCAGACTGTCGTTGATCACCAGGCTTTCCCCCTTTCGGAGCCGCAGCGCCGCGAGCTCTCCGAAGGATTCGAGCGAATGGTGATCGGTCTGCCCCAGGCTGTCGGCGCCGGGCCAGGCCTGACGCAATGTGAACCCGCTGCCGTCGACGTCGAGATCGCCGTAAGCGCAGGACGAGAGGCCCAGCTCTTCGGACAACATGCCGGTCGTCACTTCCAGGACGTCTCGCGCATCCAGGCTGGTAGATGTCGCGCGGCCGAGCCGGTCGAGGAAACGGAGGCGGGCTTCGCTCTCTTCCAGAGCCTTCCCGGCCGCGACGAGTTTCGTTGTTTCGACCACGATCGCGAGGACGCCCGCAGGTCGGCCATCGTCACCGAAAACCGGAGAGTAATCAAGGTTGAGCCATACGTCTTCAAACTGCCCGGTGCGGTTCAGCTTGAGATGATGATCCTGAAAGGCCAGCGAGCCGCCCCCGAGACCCACCTTCATCACATGATCGTTGAAGTCCGCCACTTCGGGCCAGGCTTCGCGTACCGGACGTCCGAGAATGTCGGGATGATTGTCGGCCGCGAATTTGGCGTAGCCGTCGTTATAGATCATTGTTCCGGCCTCGCCCCAGAGCATCACCAGCGGTGCCGGCGAATGCACGACGAATGCGACGGCGTTCCGGAGGCTCATGGACCAGCCGGCTATGGGACCAAGCGGCGTCGCGCTCCAGTCCCGGCGCGCGATGAGCCGGCCCAGCTCCCCACCGCTTTCCAGAAAGGTCAAACGTTCCAAACCACTATCCTGAATATTTTTCCCTCTCCTCTCGATGCCAACAAAGCGTGAAGACGACAGTTCCACAGCTCGGCGCAAAGTAACATTTACGTGATGCCATCTCCCCCTCCCCGCGATGCTGCGTGACGCCGGGACGCCGTCCCGCCCGGCTTCACGGGCGTTATCCGGACCGCCTCGCAGCGGTCCGGCGTCAGCGCTATGGTTCCCGAAAGAGATGCTTCGTCAAGCGCGTAGCGTGGCAAGAACGGCGGGCGGAAGGCCCACACCCTCCGCCTGAGCTTTCAGTTCTTCTTTTCTGGAAAGCATCGCCTCCCCAAGGGATTCGAGGTCGACGTCGGCGGCGCGGGCCTGCTGGAACATATTGTCCTGCTGCTTTTCCTCTTCCTTCACATGATGCTTGATCTCCTCGGACAGCACCGTGACCTTGGCTTCGAAAAATTCGTCGTCGGGCCCGGAGGCTTCGATGTCGTTGATCAGCACCTTCGCACCATCATGCTCGACCCAGGCTTCCTTCAGCAGGTCGTCGTCGATCTTGCCTTTGAGGGCGGGATAGAAGACCTCTTCCTCGATCTGCGCATGAATCTTGAGTTCGGTGCAGATTTGCTTTGCGATCTTCGCCTTTCGGTCGGAGCCGCTCGCCTTTTCGAAATCATCGAACAGACCTTCGACGGTCCGGTGATCGGCGGCCAGGATGTGCGTCGCGTCCAGATCGGTCTTTTCCATTGCAGTCTCTCCATTTGCCCCGCAGTCGAAGAGCAAACGGCGCAATCAGCGCGAAGTTGCCGATCACATGTGGCGCCCGATCTTTTAGCAAGCGGCGCTTAATTCCGTCGCGGTCCGCAGCCGCTGCGGCCGATCCGCAATGCAATGCCGCGGCAGCGCTCTCCGGCGCGCCGATCAAAGCCGAGTGATGCTTGTTCGAGCCCCTGGCGCTTGAGCCCTCAGCCCGACAGCGCCGAGCCGCGCCGTGCTCCCGCTCGGACCTATGGCAGCCGATAGTCTCGACAAATTGGCAGCATTTGATTCAATGGGCCCATCCATGGCGTCATACAGGAGAGAGTGGTGGACGAATTTTTTACCCGCGTCGCGTCCGGAAGCGCCCGGATCATGGGTCAGCCCCTCGCTTTTATCATTTCCACTCTGCTGATCCTGATCTGGGCGGCGAGTGGGCCGCTGCTCAAATATTCGGACACGTGGCAGCTCATTGTGAATACGGCGACGACTGTGCTTACTTTCCTCGCGGTCTTCCTGATTCAAAACAGCCAGAACCGCGATGGCGCCGCGATGCAGGCCAAGCTCGACGAAATTCTGCGCGCGCTCGACAAAGCGCGCGTTGAGTTCGTCGGCATCGAGCATCTCACCGACTATCAGATCGAGCGCATTCGCGAGGCACTCGAAAAGGACATCGCCGATGGAACCGGGAAAGACGGGACGACGGGGGCGACGGTCGAGCAACTGCTGAAGCGCTATTAGGCTTCCGGGCGCACCTTGGCACTTAGGGAGATCGGCAGGTGTCCGGGCGGCATGATCCGCCCGCTCCCGAACGGACGAGCGCTCGGGCTCACTCGCGAATGATCGGCGAGACCGCGGGCGAAGAATGCGGCCTTCCCGCGCCGAACAGCGCGAAGAAGCGCCACGCCGGACGTCTATGAATGGCGCGCGCCGGGCGCGGGTCAAGGCGGCGGCGACGCAGGAACCATCATCGCCGTGAGGCGTCCTTGGTGATGGACTGAACGGAGGATAGCATGGCGGATGAAATTCATACGACCCGCGAAGCCGACGGGACCACGCACACGACGACCGTCGTCGACCGCGAGCCCCGACGCGGGACGGGCATGACGCTGATCGTCATCGTGGCGCTTGTCGTCGCGGCCTTTCTCGCGTTCCAGTTTCTGGGGAACGAGAAGGCCGAAACGGGAGCGGTTACGAAGGCGGCCGAACAGGTGGGCGATGCCGCGAAAAATGTCGGAGATGCCGCACAGGACGCCGTCAAATAGTCGCCTTGAGCCGGAGCTACGCCGTTTGCTATCCGTGCCCGACATCCACGGGCCACCACCGTCCGGCGACGGATGGAGCTTTCTCGTGGAGATATGCCGAGAAAAGAAAACGGTTGCCCCGTCGGCGGGGGCCTTTGCTCCCTCGACGGTGAATCGGGGTCGATACGCCGGCGCGTGTTCAAGCAGTAGGCACCGTGTATTCCTAACCGGTCTGCCAAGCCACGGGGTCTACCGCGAGGCCGGGTTTTCGAGGCAGATGCTGGAAAATATGATGGGCAGGACACGAAAATTCGATCTGACCGAAGCGCTCGACCGCGCGACGCGCGAGTTTTGGGATAAAGGCTATGCCGGAACCAGACTCGACGATCTGACGGCAGCGATGGGGATTGCCCGCCCAAGCCTCTATCGGGCGTTCGGCAACAAGGAGCAATTGTTCGCGCTTGTCGTCGAGCATTTCGAAACCATCTATCTCGACTTCGTCGCCGATGCCCTCGCCACGCATCCGGTCCAGCTTGTCGTCCAACGTCTTCTCGAGGGGGCGGTGCGCGCGTGCGCCGGATCGTCGACGCCGCCCGGATCCTTGCTCACCCACGCGGCGCCGGCGAGTTCGCCCGAAGATGAAGCGATCCGCCGGCTGCTGTCCCAGCGCATCGACATCTATCAGGATAAATTGGCGACGCGGTTCGCGCGAGCAAGCGATGTCGGGGAACTCCCTGCCGATTGCGACTGCCGCGCTTTGGCGGCATTCGTAATTACGCACTGCTGCGGCATGGCGCTGCGCGCGAAGTCCGGCGCATCGTCCGAAATCCTTTCCGCCGAAATCGCGTTTGTCATGCGGGCCATCCCTGCTCTGCCGGCCAGAGCAGCCCGTACCCCTCGTGCCAGCGGACTATTCGGCGATGGTTGTGAGCAGCGATAAGTCGCCAATTTTTTTGGATATGTCCTTTCCACTCTGCGTCGCAAAGTTCGAGAAGATTTCCCCCGGTCGTTCGCGGCCGGACGCATCAAAGATTTCGCACAACCGCGCAGGAGCGGGCGCTTTCCAGCGTCCCGGCGCAATGGATCGAGCGGACCTTGATGTGCGGACAGGTCCTTGGACGCCATCACGGCCATCGCTGACAGGGTTGGAAAATGACGGCATGGATTGATTACCTGATCGCGAGCGACGACCCAATCGACAAGGCTCTGGTCGATGAGCACCGCGTCCGCTCGTGGGCATACGCCCAGACAATGCAGTGGATTGTCGGGAGCGAGGGGTGACCCCGGATGCGTTCGACGTGCTTCACCAGGCGAATGAACTGGTGAATGAGTTGCAGGCGCGCATTCGCGCGCGCGGCGTCGAGTTGAAGGAGGCGGGCACCCACCCGGCCTCTCGCGAACAGGTGGCGGCCTGGAACGCAAGCTGGGTGCCCCTGGTGTCGAACTTGCCCGGCGACGAGGATCCAAGGCATTGGGCCTGAACCGACCGGCCGGGAAGTTGTCGAGACCAGACCTTTCAATCGCTTGCCGCTTGTCGCCTAGCGCATCGATGCCGGTCTCAAGCCCGGCGCAGTTAATTTAAGAATCCATCGCGATCCTCGAGGACCGCACGGGCGCCGCGATATACTCACCGCGAATGCGGGCGATAGCGCGCCCGTATCCCAGGGACCGGACAATGAAAAAGGGGCGCCGTCATCCGGCGCCCCTTACCCTGCCCTTTAGGGGAGGCAGGCTTATTTCTTCTGCGTGTCGCCCACGCCGGATTCCGAAGGCGCGATCTCGCCGTTGTCGTCCATGGCGTTGGCCTTCTCTTCGCCCTGCTCTTCGACGACGTCCGCCTTCTGTTCCATGGCTTCCTTCGCCGGACCAGCGGGCATGGCATCGGCCTGATCGTCGATCACGTCGGCCTTGGCCTCGGCCTGATCCTCAACCTTGTCGGCAGCGGGGCTCTGGCACGCGGCCAGGGCGAGGACCGAAGCGGCGGCGAGGCTGGTGAAAATCTTCTTCATGATGGGACTCCCTGCGTTGACTATGCCGCTAACGCCGAATGAGCGAAACGGTTGCACGCACTGCGGGGAGCCGGATCGGTTGATGGCGCCCGGGATACTCGTCGCTATGCGCGTTTCTGGCGTCCGGTCTAAGGCGCCGGGGCGGAGCCCACCGTGGATTCCGATAGCATATTTTGGCGCACGCCAAACGCGTCGACGGTGACCGCCGGCTCTTGCGGCTGGCGCCGGAGCGGAACCGATTGTCCGGTGCGCCCAGCCGCCGGGATGGTTTCCCCTCTTGGTTCGCTGCAAAATCCGGCCCGTCCCAAAATGACCCGCGCCTCTCGTCATCCCGATTGACGCTGCTGCCACTGCGGATATGATTGCTGCAACTTTGGCCATTCTACCCGACCGAGAGAGGCCAAGGGGGCTGCATGAAAATGCCGGAAGGCCGCGTTCCACTGGCGCGGCCTTTTTGCTGTCCAATTCGCTCGAAGTCGAGCTGATGGTAGATGGACAGCTTAGGCATGGATGCGCAGAGCCAGCCTGATCTGAACGCCCCCCCGCGCCCGTCGGGGGCGCCGGTATGGGGCGCCCCTAATTCCCATGCCGAACCGACGCCACCGCTGCTCGGGGTGACAGGCAAGTTAGCGCGTTGCCGGCAGCGGCGAACAATGCGCGAGGACAAGGCGCCAGCGGCCGTGGCGCTCGTGCCAGACCCGCGAATAAGCAAAGCGGCCGAAGAAGCTTTCGCCGTCGTAGAAGCCCGCAAGATCGACCGTCACACAAACGGTTGCGCAATCGCCCCAGCGGTGAATGTCCGGAGAGCCGACGATGTCGATCGTCTCAAGCTCGAGCAGTCCCGATTTATGGGCGGCGAGATCGTTGGCCTTGGACAAGCGATTGCCGGACTGATCAGTGAAACAGAGTTCGTCGTCGAGCAACGCGTCGAGTGTTGCGACATCGCTCGCCAGCATGGCCATACGGAGCGCTGCCTCCGCCTCGGCGATCCTTTCATCCTGCATGGTCGCTCCCGGAAATGCTCTTAGCGAAAAGGTGAATCCTCTCGGCCGAGCAACTCCACAATATCATCATGTGAAAAAGCCTGTCCGTTTTCGAGGACAAGGCTGTAGCGCTCACGCTCGGGCGAGGTTGCCGCCGCGAACCGCCCAAGTATCTCGCGCAACGGCTGCGGCTCCGCCCGCTCCTCCGCAAGCGGAGGAAGTTCGGCTCCATCACTCTGGTCGTGAGCGATCGTCAGAGTTCCGCGCTGCTCCCAAATATCCGGATTACCGGCCGTCTCAAGCTCCTCCCCCGGCAGCCCCTCTGCCGCGCGGCCCGCGCGCGTGTCACGTTCCTCGCCGACGCGGGTCCCGATCTCGGGGTCGTAATTGTCCGAATTACTGCTACCGCTTTCCGGATCCCGCTTGCGTTCTCTATCGAGCGTGTCGCTCGGGCGGCGTGCGGCGCCTTCCGGCTGGTTCTCGGTCGAGATATTGGGGTTCTTCGTCACTTCGGTCGGAACCTCGCGGACCTTTCGAAACTCGCTCACTTGTCGCCTCCCTCGCCGGACGCACCACCCGTATCTTCCCGCTTCGCCAGATCGTCCTCGGTGGGGCGTCCGCCGGCGCGGCCGCTGCCGAGCGAGGCGTCGTGGCGATCCTTCCCGCCCTCCTTCCGCCGTATCTGTTCTCCCGGGCCATTTTGCATCCCGTCGTCGCGCTTGTTCTGATCGCTCATCTTGCATCTCCAATCTTCGCCGTGAAAGAGAGACGCTTCGCTATGGGCGGGGTTGCGCCCCAAGGGCGCAATGCCTGAAACGTTCGCGACATCGATCCTGATTTTGTCGCAATCGACATGGCGCGTCCCATGGGCGGGGACTAACGATGAAGACAAGGAGCGCAATCCACGCCGCTCCGGACAGCGAGAAAGCGATGCGCGTCGTCGACCGGCTCCGCCGTCCTCGCACCATAGACTGAGGCGGCACTTCGCGGCGTCACCAACCAGCCGGCGCAGGGGTTGGACGACACGAGAATTTCGCGACGGCGGTGCATCCGCTCGCGAAACTATCTCATCGCCACCTCGTTAGACATTTCAGCCGCAAGGCGCGGGGCTAATCAGCAATCGTCTCGTCCTCGATCGCGGCGTGGATCATCCGGTCCCAGACCTCCGCGTCGCCGACCGCCAGCATCGCCGCGCTCGGTTCGCGCATCGTGCGCAACACCGAAAGCGCGGCATCGCTATAGTCGCCCCAAAGCGCGTCGACCGCTTCACCGGCCGAGGCCATGTCGCCCTCGGCATTGCGGCTCAGCGCATGGCCGGCGAGCACACGAGCGACCCGCTCGACCGGCGACGTGACCGCGCGATCCAGATCGCCCTGCATTACCGGCCCTTCAGATAGTCACGGACTTTGTCCGCCGAATTGCCCACCGCATCGACCGCTGCGCGCAACTCCTCCTCGGTGACGCCGAGCGCCTTGGTCCAGTCGCGCACTTCATAGTCTTCGCTAAGGCTGATCCGGTCGCGGTCCGCGCCGCCCACCTTGCTCTTGTCGTCTGCCATGTCCGATCTCCGCCTGCCATAGTCCTCGTCCGCCAACGCGCGTACGTTGCGCGGGTTGCAATGGCTCTCGACGTGGAACGAAAAGCGCGCCCATCGGTCTTGAGTCCATGGCCGAAGTCCAACGTCCCGCCCGCGCAAAAGGCGCTGTACCGAAGGCCCGAACGGCCAGCGCAACACCAACCCAGCCCGGTAGCAAGCCCCCGCCCTTCCGGCCGGTACAGCTCGCCACGCTCGTCGATAGCGTACCGGCCGGGAACGGCTGGCTGCACGAAATGAAATATGACGGTTACCGGCTGCTGATCGCCGTGGGCAGCGGAGAGGCGCGCGCCTATACGCGTTCGGGGCTCGACTGGTCGGAGAAGTTCGGACCGCTGCTCGATGCGGCGGCGAAGCTCAAGGTCGGCTCGGCGCTGATCGACGGTGAGGCGGTGGTGCTCGATGCCGATGGCCGCTCGAATTTCCAGTCGCTGCAGAATGCCATCAAATCCTCGCCCGACGCGATTGATTATTTTGCCTTCGATCTGCTCGAACTCGACGGCGAGGATCTTGCCCAGCGGCCGCTCGTCGAGCGCAAGGCGAAGCTTGCAAAGATGCTGCCCAAGGCCGGCAAGCGCATCCGCTTCTCGGACCATATTGCGGGCGGCGGCGAAAAATTGCTGCAAAGCTTCTGCAAGGCCGGGCTCGAAGGCGTGATTTCGAAAAAGGCCGATGCGCGCTATGTCGGATCGCGGGCGGGAAGCTGGCTCAAGACGAAATGCATCAAGCGCCAGGAGTTCGTGGTCGTCGGCTGGACGCCCTCGGACAAGTCGCGCAGCTTTCGCTCGCTGATGCTGGGCATCCATGAGAAGGGCGAACTGCGCTACGCCGGCAAGGTCGGCACGGGGTTCGACACCGCCGAGCTTTTTCGCCTCCAGGAGCTCATGAAGCCGCTTGAGCGCAAGGAACCGACGGTCCCGGCGCCGCGCGCCGAGACGCGCGGCGCGCACTGGATCGAACCGAAGCTCGTCGCCGAAATCGCCTACACCGAGATGACGCGCGAGGGTACGCTCCGCCATCCCAGCTATCTCGGGCTTCGCGAGGACAAGAAGGCCGAAGCGGTGGTGCTCGAGACGGAAGCCGATCTTGCAGAAGCCGATACCGCCTCGCCTGTGACGATCAGCAACCGCGACCGGGTCATCTTCCCCGAGGCCAACCTGACCAAGGGCGCACTCGCCGACTATTATGCCGCGATCGCGCCGATCATGTTGCCCTGGGCGGGTTCGCGCCCGATCAGCCTCGTGCGCTGTCCGCAGGGGCGCGCGAAGAAATGCTTCTTCCAGAAGCATGACGCCGGCGCATTCGGTGACGCCGTCAAGCAGGTCGCGATCGTCGAGAAAGACGGCGAGGAAGAGCCATATCTCTACATGGATACCCCTGTGGGACTTTTGACCTGCGTTCAGATGGGGACGATCGAGTTCCACGGCTGGGGCGCACGGATCGAGGATATCGAGAAGGCAGACCGGCTCGTTTTCGACCTCGATCCCGACGAAGGTCTCGATTTCGAGGCGGTGCGCCACGCCGCCTTCCATTTCCGCGACATTCTCAAATCGATCGGGCTCGAGACCTTCCCGATGCTCACCGGCGGCAAGGGGGTCCATGTAATCGCGCCGCTGACGCCTCGGGCCGAATGGCCCGAGGTCAAGGATTTCGCGCACCGGCTCGCGCAGGCGGTCGCGCAAAGCGATCCCGACAATTTCACCGCGGCGCTGCCGAAGGCACAGCGTAAGGGCCGCATCTTCGTCGACTATCTGCGCAATCAGCGCGGCGCGACAGCAGTGATGCCCTATTCGGCGCGCGCGCGCGAAGGCGCCCCGGTCGCGGCGCCGATCAGCTGGAGGGAAATGGAGACGATCGACAAACCTTCGCACTTCCATATCACCGACGCCAAGGAGCTCATCAAGCGTGCGTCACTGAAAGCGCTGCAGGGCTGGGGCCGCGCGGCGCAGGCGCTTCCAGACCTGTGAAGATCGCGACCTACAATGTGAACGGGATCAACGGGCGCTTGCCCGTTCTCCTGAGGTGGCTCGAGCTCGCCGAACCGGACATCGTCTGTCTCCAGGAGCTGAAGGTGCCGCAGGAGAAATTTCCCGAGAAGGCGATCCGCGACGCGGGCTATGATGTCATCTGGCACGGCCAGAGCCGCTGGAACGGCGTCGCGCTCCTGAGCCGCCTCGGCGAGATCCAGGAGACGCGTCGCGGGCTGCCCGGCGATCCGCATGACGAACAGAGCCGCTATATCGAGGCGGCGGTCGGCGGCGTGCTGATCGCGGGTTTCTACCTGCCCAACGGCAATCCCTGGCCGGGTCCCAAATTCGATTACAAGCTCAAATGGATGGAGCGGCTGCACGCGCATCTCGCGACGCTTTACGATATCGAAGCACCGGTCGTCGCCTGCGGCGACTATAATGTGATCCCGACCGAGCAGGACGCCTACAAGCCCGAGAAGTGGAAAAAGGACGCGCTCTTTCACCCGAAGCGCGCGAAGCGTATCAAAGCCTGCTCGGCCAGGGCTGGACCGACGCCGTTCGCCATCTTCACCCCGATGAGCGCATTTACTGCTACTGGGCCTATTGGCGCCAGTCCTTCGAGCGCAATGCCGGCATCCGCATTGACCATCTACTGCTCAACAAGGCGGCGGCGAAGCGGCTCTTCTCCCACCCGCGCGGGCGCGTATCGACCCCTGCAGTCTTGACGAGCGATCACGCGCCGGCGTGGATCGAACTCGGCGAAGCGCGGCGCGCGCGTGCCGGCAAGGCAACGACACGAACGGGCGATGCGTCGAGAAATTAGGCAGGTGCGGTACTTTACGCTGCATCGACGCCCGCCTGCCCGTTTCGATCGACGTCAACCGGTTCGCGGTCGCGGCGCGCCTCTGTTGGGTGAACGTCGGCCATCGCATGCGTCTCCGGGGAACGTTAGACCTCATCGCGAATTGAAGGAGTCACATTCAAGGAAGACGATCATGGCTGCACGACCCTATTGGAAAGGCCAGATCCGCTTGGCGCTGGTTTCGATCCCGGTGGAAATCTACTCTGCAACCAAGAGCGGCGCCTCGATCGCCTTCAACCAGATCCATGAACCCTCGGGCAAACGGATCAAATATGAAAAGGTCGTCCCCGGCATCGGGCCCGTCGATGTCGACGAGATCGTCAAGGGCTTCGAATATGCCAAGGGCGAATATGTCCTGCTCGACGAGGAGGAGATCGAAGGGGTCAAGCTCGAGAGCAAGAAGACGCTCGAGCTCACCCAGTTCGTCGAGGCGCAGGACATCGACGAGATCTATTTCGAAAAGCCCTATTATGTGGTGCCCGCCGACGATCTGGCGGAGGAAGCCTTCATTGTCCTTCGCGAAGCACTTCGCCGCAGCAATAAGGTCGGGCTTGGCCAACTCGC
Organism: Sphingopyxis sp. OAS728; assembly: GCF_014873485.1. Lineage (NCBI taxonomy): Bacteria > Pseudomonadati > Pseudomonadota > Alphaproteobacteria > Sphingomonadales > Sphingopyxidaceae > Sphingopyxis > Sphingopyxis sp. OAS728. The sequence continues at coordinate 1,464,079 of NZ_JADBDT010000001.1, forward strand.
GATGCGCGGGCGCGAATATGTCGTGAGCGTCAAGGCGTGCGGTCGCGGCCTCGTGATGGAAACGCTGCGCTACGCCGACGAGGTCAACAAGGCGGCGAGCTATTTCCGCGACATCGGTGAAGGCGATCCCGACGAGGAGTTGCTCGACCTTGCGACGACGCTGATCGACAAAAAGACCGGCAAGTTCGATGCGACCGATTTTCACGACCGTTATGTCGAGGCGCTGCGCGAACTGATCGACCGCAAGAAAAAAGGCAAGACCCTCAACATCGAAAGCGCAGACGGCGAAAAGGAGGCACGCGGCTCCAACGTCGTGGACTTGATGGCGGCGCTCAAAAAATCGATCGGCGGCGGAGACGGCGGCAAGGCCAAGCCTGCCGCGAAAAAATCGTCGGCCAAGGCTTCCGCCAAGAAGGCGCCGGCCAAATCGCCGGCGCGCAAGCGCGCCTGAGCGCGCGCGCGATGCCCGACATGCCGAGTCGGTCAGGCCTTAGGGCCGAACCTCCGCCGTTCGGGATCGCGCCGGAATCGATAACGATCCTTGATCCGTTCGTTGAAGAAGCTGCCCGCCGAAGCTGCGCGGCGGAATGCCTCGAACAGCGCCGCGGGCACCCCCTCATAGACATATTTGCCCGTGTCCCGGAACGATATGCACAGCGTGCGGGCCTCGTCGTCGTAAAGGATCCGGTCGATGATCGAGCTTTGTGGAAAGCGATGCGCATGCATGGCTGCATAGCGCATGGACCGGCGCGATGTTCCCCGCCTGCAACCCGCCTGGCGATCTCGCGGCGATGACGGAAGAGACCGGGCCCGACGAGCTCCGCGCAATGGCCGAGCATCGCGGGATGAAGCTCGTCCGCTCGCGCAAGCGGACGCCTGGCGTCGGCGATTATGGCAAATACGGCCTGACTGACACGTTCGGAAAACCGCTGCTCGGGATCGGCAAGGCTGGCCTCACCGCGACGGCTGAGGAGATCGAGGAATATTTGCGGGGCGGCGCGCTCAGCAGCTGGAAGCTTTCGGCCGAGACGACTCCCGATGCCAAGCCGCTCAAGAAAACAATAGCCGTTGCCGATCGCTCCGAAGAAGAAGGTCCGATCAGTCGGGGAAAAGCGTCTCCAAATCCTGCCCGTGTCGAGGCGCCTAAAGCGCCGGCTCGCAAAGAACCGCTCCGGGATCACCGACCCGCCCGTGCGAAACCGGCGCTGCGCATCGTCCCGAACGAGCCTCTCCCGCCCCAGAAAAGCCTCGTCGTGCGTCCGGCGAAGGCCGACGACGCCGCTCGGGTTGCGAAGCTGATGAATCAATTGGCCGGGCCGAACGCCGACAAGGCCTTTGTTACCGCGAATATGGAGTTGCTGCGCAATTCCAGGGGGCAGTTGCTGGTCGCCGAGCGCGACGCGGTGATCGGATGCTGCGCCTGGGCGGTCGTGCCGACGATCCAGCGCGGCCCGATCGGCCGGATTACGCTCCTGCTTGTCAACAAGCCCGAGCGGCGCAGCGGAGTCGGGACCGCCTTGCTGTCGGCTGCCGAAGGCGCGATCGCCGAGGCAGAATGCCGTGAGATCGAGGCGATGAGCGACATCATGGTCAACAATGCCCATAATTTCTTCCGGTCGCTGAAATTCGAGCAGAAGAGCTACCGGTTCGTTCGAATTATCGAAGGCGAGAGCCGCGATGGTGCATAAACCCGATGATCATCTTCAGCCGTCGTCATCCGTGCCTCCACACGGCAACAGGATACCGTCGCCGCTCATGGCCGGGTTGCGCGCTCCCTGGTGCCGCGGTCGAGCGAGCGCAGTGCCGCCAGCACTTCGTCGACGGGAACCGCGCGCCGCGCACCGGGCGGCTTCCTGAGCGAGGGCTTGTCGCGGACCGCAGCGCGGTCGGACGCCCAGGACGCGAGGAGCGCGCGTTTGACCTCGGGCTCGAGGCTCGGGTGACGCGCAACGTCGAACGGATGCAGAAAACGGGAAAATGGCTCGGACATGATCGTGCCTCCTTCCTTGTCGCCATTCCTTTTCACCAGGCGCGGCGTGCCTGCCGCGCCCATGAAATTTTGGAAATGAATCGAGCCGCGTCAAGAGGTGAAATCGCCACCAAGCCGCTGAAATGCGGCGCGCTGGCAGTCATCGCCTGCGAGCGCAAAAAATTTTGCGGGCCCCTCTTGAAGCGAAAAAATCCGCTTCCCAGCTCTTCGGCGCCGCGCGTCCCGGACAAGGTCGTGCGCACCGCGCTGCAGGATGCGGCGTCGGTCGCCTCGCTGCTGATCACGACCGAGGCGCTTGTCGCCGAGCTGCCCAAGGAAGAGAAGCCCGCACCGATGCCGGCGATGGACTTCTGACGAGAATGGGCGGCGGGGCTACCTCCGCCCAATCCGACCGATGATGCGGGCCAGCGATGTCCTGCTATGGCAGTCAAAGCGTTCGCGGCTGTGCGGCAGAGTTGCAACTGCGATATGGCGAAGGAGCCGAACATCATGTCGTGCGGCAGATAAAATGGGCGCGAACGCGGCAAGGACAATGAAATAGCCTATTGGGAATCAGTGCATAACGACCTCGCGAAAATATCGCTGAGAGGAGGCGGCGGCCGATTCAGGACGCGGCCGAAATGACGCCTAACTTGCCGACATTGGATTGGAACCCCGTAGGAAGCCCTGCGTTCTTACAAAACCCCGCCGCTCCTTGCGGCGGGCTCCTTGGAACCCTCAAACTGCCCCGCTCCGGCGGGGCGATTTTGTGGTGATGCATGACTGATATCGACGCAGAGCTTCTTTCTCATCTCCCACTGGGAGAGATAGAGAGGATCGTGTTCTATAAGCGTGACGAAGTTACGGCAGACCTGCTCTGCTGCGACGTAAAGGTCGCCGGAAAAACTTGGATGTTTCACGAAATGTTGCCCGGATGGAACTTGCTGCTCGGCCACTTGGGCAGCCTTCCCGGGTTCCGGTCCGAAGCGCTCGGGGCGATTGCTCATCCGCCTTTTGAAAAGTCGGAAGCTGTCGCATTTCAGCGATAGCATGGTGGCTCGCCTGGAAACGACAGGCCTAGCTCTGCTTCTGTTTTTTTTCGGCGTTGTCGAAGTGATCTGGCAAGCGTGCCTGCACGCATTTGACTGGCGGAAACAGGTCACGTTTCGGAGTAATACGCGCAAGCGACCGAGCGTGCCGATCAGTCCGGCGTGGCCGCCATCGACCGAAATTAGTCCGACGTCTACCAGCACATCGGTAATGCCGACGCTGGCTGGAGCGATTCACTTCCGCGCTTACGTCGCGCAGCCATCACGCGCCCACTGCGTTACCTATCTCGCTGCCTTTGCCTTGGGCTAACCCACATAATGGAATATCGTTTATGCTGCAATTTCTTGGACGCCTTCTTACCAGCGAGCCACCGAAGGTCCGTTATCTGAACAAAGCAGAAGCCGACACGATATGGCGGGACGGCCGTCTTCTTGCTGTCGATCCACAAGGCGCAACCTTCGAAACCGTGGTAAGCGGCGTACCCGTTGCAGAATGCCTACCCTGGGGCTCGATCGGCGCCGTCTGCGTGCCGCTGAAATCGGATGCAACGAACGCCGCGGCAGAAGCTCGCACATGACGTTTTCAGAAAGTCTCCGCGCAAGCGCCGGGCGCGACAGCCGGACCGCTCGGCCGTGGTGGGAGGCAGGCGTCGTCTACCAAATCTATCCGCGCTCGTTCCAGGATAGCGATGGCGACGGGGTCGGTGACCTTGAGGGTATTCGCCGACGTCTGGGTTATGTGGCTTCGCTAGGGGTGGATGCGATGTGGCTGTCGCCGATCTTCCCTTCGCCGATGGCTGATTTCGGCTATGACGTCGCGGACTATTGCGACGTCGATGCGCTGTTCGGGAATCTTGACGACTTTGACGCACTGCTCACCGACGTGCATGCGCACGGTCTCAAGCTCCTTCTCGACTTCGTGCCGAACCATAGTTCGACCGAGCATCCCTGGTTCACCGAAAGCCGTGCGTCGCGGGACAGCCCGAAGCGCGCCTGGTACTTCTGGCGCGACGGCGCTCCCGATGGCGGTCCACCGAACAACTGGACAAGCGACATGGGCGGCCCGGCATGGGAATATGATCCGGCAACCGGTCAATATTATCTCCACACCTTCCTAAAGGAACAAGCCGACCTCAACTGGCGCAACCCCGAGGTGCGCGCCGCGATGACCGACGTGCTGCGCTTCTGGTTCGATCGCGGGGTCGACGGGTTTCGCATCGACGTGCTCTGGCATTGCATCAAGGCCGAGGATCTGAGGGACAATCCGCTGAACCCGGCCTACACGCCAGAACAGGGCGAAAAATTCCGCGTGCTCCAGCAGCATTCGGCGAACCAGCCCGAGATCCACGAGATCGCGCACGCGTTTCGTGCGCTCGCCGACAGCTATGGCGAGCGCCTCCTCGTCGGCGAGATCTGCCTGCCGGTCGATCAGCTCATGACCTATTATGGGAGCGCCGAGACACCGGGCGTCCACTTGCCCTTCAACTTCCAGCTCTTCGAAGCGCCGTGGGATGCGGCGCTCATCGCGCATATCATCGATACCTATGAGGGTGCGCTGCCCGAGGGCGGCTGGCCGAACTGGGTGCTCGGCAGCCACGATGCGCCGCGTATCGCAGGCCGCCTGGGCGAGGCGCAGGCGCGCGTTGCGGCGATGCTGCTCCTGACACTTCGCGGAACGCCCACGCTCTATCAGGGCGACGAACTGGGGATTGGCCGGGTGCCGATCCCGCCCGATCGCATCCGCGACCCCCAGGATTTGCGCCAGCCGGGCCTTGGCCTCGGGCGCGATGGCGCGCGCACGCCGATGGCGTGGGACGACAGTGTGAACGCCGGCTTCAGCGATGCGGAGCCGTGGCTGCCGCTGCATCCCGACTGGCCCGTCCGCAACGTTGCCGTGCAGGAAGCCGACCCGGCTTCGATGCTCACCCTCTATCGCCGCTTGCTCGAACTTCGCCGCCATCACGATGCGCTCGGCATTGGCGCCTTCGAGCTTCATCCCTCGAGTCCCGACGTCCTGCAATATGGACGAAGCGAGGGCGACGAGTATTTCGTCGTCGCACTCAATTTCGGCCCGGTGCCGCACGAGCTATCGCTCCCACCCGGCAGCGGGGCCGCTAGCCTCATCCTGTCAACGCACGGCCGCACGTCATTCGACGGCACGCTTCAACCCGACGAGGGCGTCATCTTTCAGCTCAAGGCCAATTGATGCGCATCGCGATGGTCGCTCCGATCGCCTGGCGCACCCCGCCGCGCCACTATGGGCCATGGGAGCTCGTCACCAGTCTGCTTACTGAAGCGCTCGTCGCGAAGGGCATCGATGTCACGCTCTTCGCGACCCTCGACAGCATCACGTCGGCGACGCTCGCCGGCGTCGTCCCCGCACCCTATTCCGACGATCCCGCGATCGATGCGAAAGTCTGGGAGCATCGGCATCTCGCGCATATCTTCGAACGCGCCGACGAATTCGATATCATTCACAACCAGGCCGATTTTCCCGCCCACGCCTTTTCGGCGCTGGTCGCCACGCCGATGGTGACTACGATCCATGGCTTCTCCTCCGAGCGGATTCTGCCGATGTACAAGCCGTATGAGGACCGCGTTCATTATGTCGCGATCAGCGCCGCCGACCGCCATCCCGACCTGCGCTACGCCGCGACGATCCATCATGGCATCGTGCCCGGAGATTTTCCGCTCGACCCCGTCAGCAGCGACGATCTGCTCTTCTTCGGGCGCATCCATCCCGACAAGGGCACCGCGGAGGCGATCGAGGTCGCGCGGCGCACGGGACGCCGGCTGCATATCTACGGCATCGTCCAGGACCAGGCATATTATGAGCGCGAGGTTCTGCCGCATGTCGACGGCAAAGCCATCATTTTCCACGGCCCGGTCGGCGGCGAGGCACGCGTCGCGGCACTCGGCAAAGCCTATGCTCTCCTTCACATCATCAATTTCGACGAGCCCTTCGGTCTCTCGGTTATCGAAGCGATGGCGTGCGGCACGCCGGTGATTGCGCAGCGACGCGGATCGATGCCCGAACTGATCGAGAATGGCGTCAACGGCTACCTTGTCGACGGCGTCGAAACAGCGGTAGCCGCGGTCGGCAAGATCGATGCGGTCGACCGTCGCCAAGTCTCCGAAAGCGTCGCGCGGCGCTTTTCTGTCGGCCGTATGGCGGACGAATATATAGCGCTGTATGAGCATATTCTGACCGGGCGGGGAAGAAAGTGGGGCGCCGGAAGATGTCTGTAGCCGAGCGGGCTCTATGAGGCGTCGATCGCTGGCGCGGTTTTTAGCCCCACAGCTGCGTCACACTTTCTGTTTATCTGAGATTACGGGTCATGCCGGCCTGAGACTTTCCGCTACTCGATAAGGATCATTAATGGCGGCCTCAATCGCTAGTTGGTCCGATCGCAGGAGCGGATAAGCTGGATGCGGACGATCATAGCTATGAAACCTCGGGAAGGCGTCCCTCACTGTCGACGACGCGCGTGCGCTCCTCCCACCGACAGACTGCTCGGAAGCCATCCACGCGCGGGGAGGAACGCATAAGAGCGGCGGCCTCGCCTCCCCTTCGCTTTGGAGGCAGCCAACCCGCCAGTCATTGGTTCTGAGGTCATCACAAACTGCGCTTGGAAGGAAGCATCGATGGAATGGGGCATTATGACGATCGTGGGACCAATCTTGCTGGTTCTGGTACTCGCTTGGGCGATGCTCAACAATCGCCGTTCCGCCGCCGAAAAGCGGCGGACTGAAGAAGCGACAAAAATGCGCCGTGCAGAAGAGGATGCTGCCGAACAGGCGCGTGATCCCAACGATGTCGACTAACATGAGTCGCTATTCCTGAAGGTGCCGCCACCAGCCTAATCACGCGAGCAGGCGAAAATCGCGCGCACGACTTCCGATGGAATTGGATCTCGCGATTGCCACGCTGGCCGTGAAGGCGCGCCGACCCTTGCTGGCGCGGCGACCACCGGACCTTGTCCAGACCCGAGCCAAGATCAACAACTCGGCGCCATCTTCCGTAATCAGCTCCCAAAATCGGCTCGGCTGTCCATGCCGTGTTCGACAAGGCGCCATATTTGACGGCGTTAACCACCAGCTTGTGAAGGCGGCGGGAGACCAGCCCATCGCTGCCGCGAGCGCCAGCGTCAGCTCTTGGGATCAAGCTTTGCAAGGTCGGCGCGGTGCGCCTCGACGACGGGAACGATCTCACTAGCCGCCTTCTTCAGGCTGCCTGTGTCGCCGCTCGTGGCATAGCCCTGATGCAGCGCCAGCGCTGCATCGTGCGCGGTCTTCTGGTGGGCAAGATAGACGGCATCGACGCCGGCAACGTCGGCGGCCTTGATTTCATCGAGCATCTTCTGCTGCGCGGCGTCGAGCTTTGGAATGGGCACTTCCAACCTCGCCTCCGCTGCGGCGGCCTTCACTTTCGCGGTCGATTTCGTGTGATGGTCGATCATCATCTCGGCGAACCGCTTCACGTCGGCGTTGGCCGATTTGGCAAGCAGCGCTTTCGACGATTCGATCTCCCAAAGATCGCCGGCACCGGCCTTGCCGATATAGGTGGCGGCATCGACCACGGCGGCGGCGGGCGGCGCCGCGGGCGGGCTCCCGGCCTCGGGCACTGTCGCATCAGCGACGTCGGCCGTTTCCGCCGGGGCGGGGGTCTCGGCAGCGCCGCATCCGGCGAGCAGAAGGGCGAGCGTCAGAATATAGGGGCTTTTCATAATTCCTCCATCGCAGGCAATAGATCGAACTGATCGCGCAACGTCGGCCGCGGACCGAAGTTCCGTTTGCCGCTAAGCATGACCGGCCGCGGGATAGGCCCATGCCGACCAAGGGGAAGGCTGGAATGGCGCCCATTCGCTCTCGTCCTGCGCAAGCCGGTCGGCCACTGCGTAGATCACGCTCGGGTTGACCCCGAGGCCGCAGTGGCTGCCATAAACTTCGATATTCTCGCGCCGCGCCGCGGGCGTCTCGCAGCAAACCTGCCAGGCGCAGACCCCGTCTGTCCGACTGTAAATTGCAGAGGATGGCACGGTCGACGGCGTCGCGAGCTCGGCCAATATCGCACGATTGAGGCGGTCGTCGCGGCGCGTCCCGCTCGCAAGCTCGAAGAGTTTTGCGGCATTGGTCGCCTCGCCATCGTCCCGAAAAGGCGAGCCGAGGGTAATGACCTGCCGGATGTTGGCCGGCATGCGCCGGGCGATGAGGCGCGCAAAGATGCCGCCAAGACTCCAGCCGACAAGGCTGATCTTTCTCCCGGTCTCGTTGAAGATCGCTTCAACCTCGGCCATGAGACGCTCACCGCTTGCTCCGATCGCGCGCGGCCCCCGATTGCGCCCGAGCCTCCACGGCCGCGCATCATAGCCAAGCTTTGTCAGGACCGACCGCAGAGCTGCGGTCGACCGGTCGCTCGCGAGTAGCCCCGGCAGGACGAGGACCGGATGGCCGTCGCCGCGCGCGGCCGCGTGGACAAGGCCGCCATAGCTGGCGGCGAGGAGCCCGAATTCGGCAGCCGCGCGCGGGAGTTCGGCGGCGGCGAGCCAGGCGGATGGCGCCTTGGCAGCGCCGGCACTCGCGGTGCGAGTTGATTGTGAGACGGTCATTGCCGACAAAGCCCCGGACCACGGTCTTCGTTGCGGAAGTTGATCGAGATCAAGCCGATTTGCGTCTCGCGTCGGACAAGATGATGCGCGTTAGGCAGCCGCGACAAGCCGGATTTTGGTGCCCCGACGCTCCAACAGGCGGCGGCATTCGAACAAGCGTCGTTCAGCGTGGCAGCTTGCGCTTTTTCCGCGGAGCCATTTCGCTTCGCCATCGTTTGCAGGGAATCATTTGCTCGAAGAGGAGAAATTGTGACGGCGACCGACTCGAATTGCGCGACGTGGGTGCCCGTAGCGCCCGCCCATGCCGCCCCGACGACGATCCCGCCGCGATCGGGCGTTGCCTTTCAGCTTGCGAAGGGCGACATTCTTAAGGTGACCGATCCCGAAGGCGGGCAGGTCAGCGACATGCTCGCTTTTCTCGCACGCGATACGCGCGAATGCCTCTCGAACGGCCGCACGCTCGACTATGAGGAAACGATCCGTCTCACGGCGGGCCACCGGCTCTGGTCGAACCGTTCGAACCCCATGCTCGAGATCATTGAGGACAGCGTCGGTGTGCACGATTTTCTTCTCACGCCCTGTAGCGAGGCGACCTTCCGCCAGTTCTACGCCGACAAGCCCGTTCACCGCGGCTGCTTCGGAAATCTCGCGGAAGCGCTCGCCCCCTATGGCGTCGAACCCGATGCGATTCCGGTTGCCTTCAACATCTTCATGAACGTGCCGGTCGATCCGGAGGGAAGGCTTCGCGTGCTGCCGCCGATGACGCGACCAGGCGATTTTATCCGGTTGCGCGCGCTTGACGATCTCGTGATCGGGCTGACCGCCTGCTCCGCCTATGACAGTTGCGGCGGAAGCTTCAAGCCGATCGACTACGCCATCGAATGACATCCTCGATCATGTCTCATGCTGCGCGGCCAATATGTGCCCATCGCGCTCGCGCAGCCAGTTGTGGAGCCGTGTCGCCGCCATCGCGCCCTGTCCCATAGCCGTACTGATCTGGTCCAGGCCTTCGAGCAGATCCCCTGCGGCGTACAGGCCTGGAAGCAGACCGTCGGAGAAGGCGGCAAAGGGCAGGCAGCGCTGCGTGTCCAGGATCGCGCCGAGCCTTTCCGCGAGATCGCTGCGCGGTGTCGATCCAAAGGCCGGGTAAAGAATATCGAAGCGACGAGGCGCGTCTTCGCCCTCGAGCGACACGATGATCGAGTCCGGCCCGGCCTCGAGGCGGTCCACCCGTGCCTCTACGACGTCCACGCCGCTCGCCGAAAGTTCATCTCGCGCCGCGTCGGTCAGCGTCGCCTGCCACTTCGGGATCAGCGTCACATGGCGAGAAAACTGGCGAAGGAACATGGCTTCGGCGGCGCCGTGCAGATCCGAGCCCAGCACCGCGATGCGCTCGCCCCGATGTTCGAAACCGTCGCAGATCGGGCAGTAGCGCAGGACCCCGTCGGCCACGGCCTGCATGTGGTCGCCTGCGTCGAGCGTCGCGAGATGGGTCTCGACGCCCGTCGCGAGGATAACCCCGCGCGCCTCGAGCCGCCCGCCGCTCGAAAGCGCGGCGACAAACAGATCGTCCCCGCGCCGAACGATGTCCGTCACGCGCGCCTCTTCGATTGTGGCGCCATAGCGCCGCGCGTGTTCGGTCATCCGTTCGATCAGGTCGATGCCTTTGACGCCTTCCGGAAAGCCCGGCACGTTACGCGTCAACGGAATCCACAGGGCGCGCGAGCGGCCGTCATGGACAATGCGGATCCGCCGCCGGTACCGTCCAAGATACATGGCAGCCGTGAGCCCGGCCGGGCCGGCGCCGACGACCAGCACATCGAGCGGTGCCGCCCCTCCTGATTCCCGCTGCCCCGGCGTCAAGCGCCCGTCTCGGAATGCGGCGCGGCGACCGCTTTCGATTCCGGAGATTCGCGCTGGCGCAGGAATATCGAGAGCAGGACGAGAATCGCGGTCGAGAGAAATTCGCTCTGCCAGTTCTGGAAGCTTTCGAACCACAGCTGCGGATCGCCGAGATAGGCGATCGTCGATTGCACCGCCTCGCCATGCTCGCGCGCTTCGTTCGCCGCCGCAGCGGCGCTCTGCGTCCAGTGGACCACGAACGAGAGCAGGAAGAGCAGGAAGAGCGCGATGCCCAGCGAGCGCGCGTACAGCGCGCGCGCCAGGCGCCCTTTGCGAAGCACCGCCGGCGCCCCGGGTTGCAGGGCCTGCGCCTCGAGGTTCTGGTCGCGCGGGGGATCGTCGGGGTCCTTCGATTCGGCGGAGCCCTTCTGGATCAGCATCGCGGTCAGGACGACATAGGCCGACATCTGAAGGAACTCGCTTTCCCAGTTTTCAAAGACCGACGACAGGAACTCCGGACTGAAGCTATAGGCGCCGAGCGTCATTGCGGGCTCGCCATGTCGCACCGCGTCTTCGACCGCGACATGCCAGCCCGTCAGCCACTGCCCGGCGATGCTTCCCGCGAAAAGCAGAAGCAGCACGATGGTGAGGCCATTGTCTTTAAGCCGTTGCATTATCGGTCTCCCGCTGGCGGCCGGCGTCATGTCGATGGCCATTGTCTGATTGCATCTTCTGCGACAGGGCGACGGTCGCAGGCCATCGGCCCTGCTCCAATGGCGCGCGCCGTTCGAACGCGGCGCGGCTCTCAAGCAGGATCAGCCCGTCCGAGTGACAGTCGAGATGCGCTATCGCGACGGACCGCAATTGCTCTTCGACACCCGCAATTCCGCCCGACGCCACGACGACATAATTCACGCGCCCCGAAGCGCATTCGATCATCGCTTCAACTGCGCGGCCGACCGCCTCGCCGCGATCGTCGCTGACGGGCATCCCGGCGATTCCGGTGGCCGGAAACAGCGAAGGCCCGCCTGCCCTGCTGCTTCGCCGCGCGGCCGCCTCGGCGCCGTCCTCATAGACACGCTGGCGGCCGAGCCAGCGCCAGATGCCGACGAGATTAACGAAGGTCAGGAAGATGTTGGTCGCGAGAAGATTGGTCTGGCCGGATGAAATGCCGACGACCGACCAAGCAACCGAGCCGACGGCGAAAACGACAAAGCCCCAGCCGGTTATCCGCGCCCCGAGATTGGCCGCCGTCATCATCGCCGCGACCATCGTCGCGACCGGTGCGATCCAACCGGCGGCATCAGCCAGCATCGCTGATCTCGTCACCGTCCGTCGGCGTGCCGGTCTTGCCCGCGGCGCGCTGCTTCAGTGCCTCGGCCGCCGCATCGACGAGACTGCGCCCTGTCTCGGCGGCCGCCTCGGCCGTCAGCGAGATTGCCACACCATTGGGACCATCAAGAAGCACGATGCCCTCTTCAGCGGTCGCGATGCCGGGTCGGATGTGCGGATCGGGCGGGTAGCGGCTTGTCATCGTCGTAACCTTTTCGTGGTGGGGAGAATATTTTCACTATCCTCGATATAGAGGGAGGCCGGGTCGAACTCGCCCCGTGTCGCAAGGGCGGATGGGTCGAGAATTTCGACGAGCGACGACCGGAAGATGCACAGCCGCTCTTCCCGCAACTGTCGGATGACGCGGTTTACATGGACCGTCGTAAGGCCGCAGATTTCGCCGATGTCGGACTGGGTCAGCGCGAGCGCGAAGCGCCGCCCGTCGCTAAGACCGGCGGCGAAAAGGCGGGCGCTGGTCTCGCAGAGAAAGTGGGCGATGCGGCCCAGCGCATCGAGCCGCCCGAGGCGGAACAGCCACGCGCGATGAATCGCAGCATCGAGGAGGGTCGCATACCACAGCTTTCGCGTGAGGCCCGGCATGTCCTCGGCAATGGCCTCGAGCTGCGCATGCGGGACGATAGCCACCGTCGCATGCGTGAGAGACGCGACGTCGTGATCGAGACTGTGAAGCGGGAAGCCATGCAGGTCGAGGAAGTCGCCGGGCAAGTGGATCGCAACCAGTTGCCGGAGGCCGCGACTGTCGTCGAGGTAGCGCGACATGATCCCGTCGACAAGCAGCGTGCTGTGCGCCAGCGTTTCTCCCGTGCGGGCGATCGTTTTGCGCGCTGCGATGCTCCGAACCTCGCTGATGGCCGCCTCGAGCCGTTCGCGCTCGGCGGTGCTGAGCTCGGCTCCGCGCCGTTGCCTCAGGAAGCGGTCGGTAAACATCAAGCGGCTATCCTCACCGGTCGAAGGCGCGGCCGAAGCGACCGCGGCGAGCGATCAACGGGCAAACCTGGGCAAGCGTTGCATGCGGAAAACGGCGATCGAATTGATGCAGATTAACTTCGCAATTTGTTCGGCAACTTCACGCGCGTTGATTTGTTGACCTGTTGCTCCCGCCGCGGCGCAACGGTTCCAACGAGCGAAGGCTCCCAACCAGCTGGTGTGACAAATGGCCCGAACAGAAACTTCGAAACCGACCGCAAAATCGTCCAATGCGAAGGCGTCCTCCGCGCCCGCAGCCGGGCCGACCCGATCGCCTGCCGACATCGCGGGCGCCGACGTCGCCGGCGAGACGCCGAAAAAGGCACCGGCGATCCCCGCAGATGCCCCGATCAGCAACAGCTTCAGCGAACTGCAAGGCGGCGGCGGCGAAACGCGCCAGACCACCGAGAGTGGCGCCCCGGCGCTCACCACCCAGCAGGGTGCGCCGGTCGCCGACGATCAGAACAGCCTGAAGCAGGGCGCGCGCGGCCCGACGCTGCTCGAGGACTTCCACTTCCGCGAGAAGATCTTCCACTTCGATCATGAGCGCATCCCCGAACGTGTCGTCCACGCGCGCGGCTATGGCGCGCACGGCTATTTCGAACTGACCGACAGTCTCGCCGAATATAGCCGCGCCGATATCTTCCAGCGCGTCGGCGAGCGCACCCCCGCCTTCGTGCGTTTCTCGACCGTCGCGGGATCGAAGGGCAGCTTCGATCTCGCGCGCGACGTGCGCGGTTTCGCGGTCAAGCTCTACACACAGGAAGGCAATTGGGATCTCGTCGGGAACAATATCCCCGTTTTCTTCATCCAGGATGCGATCAAATTCCCCGACCTGGTCCACGCCGTAAAGCCCGAGCCCGACCGTGCCTTCCCGCAGGCGCAGTCGGCGCATGACAATTTCTGGGATTTTGTCAGCCTGATGCCCGAGAGCTTCCACATGATCATGTGGATCATGTCCGACCGGGCGATCCCGCGCTCGTTCCGGACGATGGAAGGCTTCGGCGTTCACAGCTTCCGGCTCATCAATGCCGAAGGCAAGGCGGTGTTCGTCAAATTCCACTGGAAGCCCAAGCAGGGGCTGCAATCGGTCGTGTGGAACGAGGCGGTCAAGATCAATGGCGCCGATCCCGATTTCCATCGCCGCGACCTGTGGGATGCGATCAACGGCGGCGACTTCCCCGAGTGGGAGCTCGGCGTCCAGCTGTTCGACGATGATTTCGCCGACAGCTTCGATTTCGACATACTCGACGCGACAAAGATCATTCCGGAGGAGCTTGTCCCCATCCGGGTGATCGGAAGGCTTGTTCTCGACCGCGTTGTCGACAATTTCTTTGCCGAGACCGAGCAGGTCGCCTTCTGCACGCAGAATGTCCCGCCGGGCATCGACTTCTCGAACGATCCGCTGCTCCAGGGCCGCAACTTCTCCTATCTCGACACCCAGATCAAACGCCTCGGCGGGCCCAATTTTACCCATATCCCGATCAATGCGCCGAAGTGCCCGATGGCGCATTTCCAGCAGGACGGGCATATGGCGATGCGCAACCCGAAAGGCCGCGCGAATTACGAGCCGAACAGCTGGGGGCCGACGCAAGGCGGTCCGCGCGAGGATCCGGTGCGCGGTTTCCAGAGCTTTGCCGACGAGCTCGAGGGGCCGAAACAGCGCGTGCGCTCCGAAAGCTTCGCCGATCATTATAGCCAGGCGCGGCAATTTTTCATCAGTCAGACGCCGATCGAACAGAAACATATCGGCGATGCGCTGGTGTTCGAGCTCTCGAAGGTAGAACGTCCCGACATCCGCGCACGCACCGTCTCGCATCTGCGCAACATCGATGCCGGCCTCGCCGCGACCGTCGCCGACGGCCTCGGCATCGCGCTCCCCGATGCCGCACCCGCAGCGCGCCAGCCGATCACCGACCTGCCGCCTTCGGACCCGCTCAGCATTCTCAAGAACGGACCCGACAGCTTCAAGGGCCGCAAGCTCGGCATCTTGATGAGCGATGGCGCCAACCCGACGATCTTCAAGGCCCTGGTAAAGGCGCTCGACGCCGAAGGCGCGGTCTATGAGGTCGTCGCGCCCAAGATCGGCGGCGTGACGCTCGCCGACGGAACCAAGGTCGCGGCAAGACACAAGATCGACGGCGGCCCGTCGGTCCTCTTCGATGCCGTCGCGATCCTCGTCTCGGAAGAAGGCGCCGCCGAGCTCGCGGCCGACGCGACCGCGAAGGATTTCGCAAGCGACGCCTTCGCGCATTGCAAGTTTATCGGCATGACCGCCGAGGCCGAGGCCATCTTCGCGGCCGCCGGGCTTGCCGATGACCTCGACGAAGCCTGTATCCCGCTCGCCAAGGCGGGCGACGCTGCGCCCTTCGTCGAGGCGTGCCGGGCGCTGCGCCACTGGCCGCGCGAACTCGTGGTGGATCTCGACGCCAAGACCAAGGTCTAGCGCCACCGGAAGCCGCCGCGCGCATTGGCGCGGGCGGCTTTCGGACAATCGACATAATCCAGATCAATCGCGGCAACCGCGCCAGGATCATCGCGTTTCGGGAAGGGAGAGTGAAGGAATCCCGATGACCCGTTTGAGCAGTTTGTTCGCCGCCGAATCCGAAGCCGAAAGCCCGGCTGTTCCAGCGGATCGACGCGAGCGCCTCCTCGATATTCTCGGCTATCTGGACGGTGTCGGCTATGATTTCATCGCCCCGACGCCCTCGACGCACGCACGCGTGGTCGCCCGCGCTGAGCGCAGGATGGCCCGTAATCTCGTCGACGCCCTCGGCTGGAGCCTGCCGGTGCCCCGCGGGACACTCGATCCGATGCTCGAGCGGATTCTAGGCGAAGCGGGACTGTTCGCCGCGTCGGGCGAAAGCGGTCTTCATCCGAGCCTCCGCGTCTCGCGCGTCGAAGGCGCATTGTTCTGGCATTCGGCCTATCCTACCGACGCGGCGGACTCGGTTTTCCTCGGTCCGGACAGTTGCCGCTTCGCGCAGTTCATCGCCGGGCATATGCCGGCCGACGTTGCGACGATCCTCGACTATGGCGCGGGCGCCGGCGTCGGCGGCATCATCGCCGCGCAGCGCGCGCCGGGCGCGTTGCTGACGATCGCCGACGTCAATCCCAAGGCGCTTTTCCTGGCTTCGATCAATGCAGAGCATGCGGCAGTGCGTCATGAGCTGCTGCACGTATCGAGCCCCACCGAGGTGCCGGGTTCCTACGACCTCATCGTGACGCACCCGCCTTTCATGATCGACACCGCGCACCGTGCTTATCGCGATGGCGGCGGCCTTCACGGAGGCCAGCTCTCGCTTGACTGGTCGCTGGCGGGCGCGGACCTACTCGCGCCGGGCGGCCGGTTCGTGATGCACACCGGCGCCGCGATCGTCGGCGGCACCGACGTGCTTCACGCAGCGCTTGCCGAGCGTCTCGACCGAACGCGATTTTCCTTCAGCTACCGCGAACTTGACCCCGACATTTTCGGCGATGAACTCGACAAGCCGGCTTATGCCGATGTCGAGCGCATCGCAGCGGTCGGCGTCGTCATCGACCGGGTCGGCGCATGAGCGAGGCAGCACCGATGCACGTCATCGAACGCAGCGTCTACCGCGGTCCCCATGTCTACAGCGCCCGCCCGATGATCCGCGTGCGCCTCGATCTCGGCGCCCTCGAGACGCGTCCGACCGACCGGCTCCCCGGCTTTGCCGAAAGGCTCGTCGAGCGGCTTCCGGGCCTCGCTGCGCATGGATGCAGCTATGGCGAGCCCGGCGGCCTTGTCCGCCGGATGAAGGACGGGACATGGCTCGGTCATGTCATCGAGCATGTGGCGATCGAACTCCAGTCGCGCGCGGGCGCGCAGGTGACGCGCGGCAAAACCCGGGCGGTCAAGCGGCAGCCCGGCGTCTACGACATATTATTCTGCTATGCCGATGCCGAAAGCGGTCTCGCCGCCGCCCGCGCGGCAATCGAAATCGTCGCCGATCTGCTGCCCCCCGGATTGCAGGCTGTCGAGGGGCTCGACAGGCTTGCGTCGTCACTCGACCTGCGCCCCGATGACATCGGCGCGATCACCGAGGCCCTTCGCAGGCTCGCGATCGCGAACGGCCTCGGCCCAAGCACCGCCGCGCTCGTCGCCGAAGCCCGCCGCCGTCGCATCCCGGTCCTGAGGCTCGATAAGGCGAGCCTGGTCCAGTTCGGCACGGGGAGCCGTCAGCGCCGCATCCGCGCGAGCGTGACCGGCGCCACATCGCTCATCGGCGCGGAGCTCGCCGCGAACAAACAGAAAGCCAGATTGCTGCTCGAGAGCATCGGCGTCCCCGTGCCGCGCGGCGGTGTCGTCGGCTCCGCCGCGGACGCCCGTGCGGCGGCGTCGAAGCTCGGATGGCCGGTCGTCGTCAAACCGCTCGACGGGAACCAGGGCCGGGGGGTCAGCACGGGCGTTGCCGACGAACGGCAGCTGGACGAGGCCTATGCCCGCGCCGCCGCCACCGGCCGCCGCGTGATCGTCGAAAAGCAGCTGCCGGGAACCGATCACCGCATTCTGGTTGTCGCCGGCACCGTCGTCGCGGTCGCGGAGCGCGTTCCAGCAAGCGTCGCCGGCGACGGCACGCATTCGGTCGCCGATCTCATCGCAGCGGTGAACGCCGATCCACGCCGCGGCGCCGGACATGAGGCGGTTCTCACCCGCATCCGGGTCGATGCAGCTCTCGAGGATTTTCTCGCGCGCGGCGGACGCGATCTTGCGACCGTCCCGGCACCGGGAGAACGCGTGGCGCTGCGCGGCACCGCCAATCTTTCGACAGGCGGAACGGCGATCGATCGCACCGACGACATTCATCCGGACAATGCCGCAATCGCGGTGCAGGCCGCGGCGATCGTCGGGCTGGACGTCGCAGGCATCGACATGATGGCCCCCGACATTTCACGCAGCATCCGCGAGACAGGTGGCGGGATCGTCGAGGTCAACGCGGCGCCGGGGCTGCGGATGCATATCGCGCCGTCCGAAGGCAGCCCGCGCGACGTCGCAAAACCGATCGTCGCCTCGCTTCTCCCCAAGGGGTCGAACAGCCGGATACCCATTTTTGCCGTCACTGGCACAAATGGCAAGACGACGACGGTCCGGATGGTTGCGCGCATTCTCGGCGAGGCGGGCTACCGGGTGGGCTTCACGTCGACGACCGGGGTCTATGTCGAGGGAAGACGCCAGGCTGCGGGTGACGCCAGCGGGCCCAAAAGCGCGCGCATGATATTGCGCAACCCGATGGTCGATGCCGCAGTGCTCGAGACCGCGCGTGGCGGGCTGCTGCGCGAGGGGCTCGGGTTCGACGTCTGCGATGTCGGCGCGGTGCTCAACATCAGCGAAGATCATCTCGGCAACCGCGGCGTCGAAACGGTCGAGGACCTTGCGCGGGTAAAATCGGTAGTGGTCCAGAGCGTCAAGCGCCGCGGCGCCAGCGTGCTGAACGCCGACGATCCGCTCACCGTGCGAATGGCGCGCCGTGCGCGCGGCCGCATCGTGTGGTTCGCCGCGTCCGCGGGCGCGGCGGAGCGGCCTCCGCTCGCTGGCCACCTCGCCGCGGGCGGCATGGCGGTCACCCATGAGAACGAAACGGTCATGCTCTACCGCGACGGCGAACGCCACGCGATCGTCGGTACGGGCGCCCTCCCTTCGGCGCTGGGCGGCGCCGCGGAATTCAATATCTGGAACGCGCTCGCGGCGACTGCGATCGCGGCGGCCTACGACATTCCACTCTCCGCAATCAGCGCGGGGCTCGTGTCCTTTCAACCCAGCTTCGAAGATTCGCCGGGGCGCCTCAACATCGTCGACGCGCACGGCGTCCGCATCCTCGTCGACTATGCCCATAATCCGGCTGCGCTCGATGCACTCGCGGCGCTGTTGCCCAAGCTGCGCGATCCCAATGGCCGCATTCTCGGAGTGATCGGTCTTCCCGGCGACCGGCGCGACAGCGATCTCCTAAACGTCGGCGCGCAGGCGGCCGCGATGTTCGACGAGATCATGTTTCGCGAAGGGCCCGACGGACGAGGACGCCCGCGCGGCGCGGTCAATGCGCTGATGGCCGAAGGCGCCCTTGCCGCGGGCAAAGCGCCTTCGGCCATC
Organism: Sphingopyxis sp. OAS728; assembly: GCF_014873485.1. Lineage (NCBI taxonomy): Bacteria > Pseudomonadati > Pseudomonadota > Alphaproteobacteria > Sphingomonadales > Sphingopyxidaceae > Sphingopyxis > Sphingopyxis sp. OAS728. The sequence goes on from NZ_JADBDT010000001.1 coordinate 1,482,976, forward strand.
CACCTGCTCGTCGACGAAGAGGCGGCGACAGATCTCTGCCTGGCGCGCGCCGAGCCGGGAGATATGATCGTCCTCACGCCGACCGACGTCGACGGCATCTGGGCACGCGTTCAGGCCTTCGCGAACAGCCCGGCGCCGCTGCGGCGACCGCCGTCACAGTCGCCGGCTGCCGCCCTTGGCTGACCGCCCCTGGTCGATCGTCGTTCACGGCGGCGCGCGGTCGATTCCGCCCGAGAAGGCGGAAGCGCATCGCGCGGGCTGCCGCCGCGCTGCGGACGCGGGCGCGGCGGTCCTGCAGGCTGGGGCCACCGCGGTCGTCGCGGCGCGGATCGCGGTCTGCGTCCTCGAGGACGATCCGACGTTCAACGCCGGCCGGGGCTCGGTCCCTAACCTTGCCGGCGAAATCGAGATGGACGCCGCGATCATGGACGGAGCCTCGCTCGGCGTCGGAGCCGTCGCGGCCGTTCGCCACATCTACAACCCGATCGAGGCGGCCGCGGCAATGCTCGCCGCCGAACCGATCCTTCTCGTCGGGCCGGGCGCCGAGGATTTCGCGCGCAGCCGCGGCGTGCCCTGCGCCGGGCTCCCGCTCGCGCCCGCCCCCTCCCCCGGCGGCGGCCACGACACCGTCGGCTGCGTTGCCTTTGATCAGGCCGGCCATGTTGCGGCTGCGACCTCGACCGGCGGTCTCGCCGGCACACTCCCCGGCCGCGTCGGGGACGCCCCGCTTCCCGGCTGCGGCTTCTACGCCGACGACGCGGTGGGCGGCGTATCGCTCTCGGGCGATGGCGAGGCGATCGCCCGCGCGCTGCTCGGCGCGCGCGTCATGCGCGCGATGGAAGAAGGGCATGCGGGCACGGCCGTGAACGCGATACGTGCCCCGATGCAACGGCTTGCCGCCGAAGCCGGCGTGATCGCGATCGATGCTGCGGGACGGATCGGCATGGCGCACAACAGCGATCATTTCGCGGTCGCGTTCGCCGACCGGAACCGTGCCGCCGCGATTGCCGTCCTGCATGAGACCGAATGGAGAAAGGAAATGAATCATGACTGACCGCACCGGGGCCCTCATCGCGATCGGCGGACATGAGGACAAGGACGGCGACCGGGTCATTCTCCGCGCGGTCGCCGAGCGACTTCAAGGCGGCAAGCTCGTCATCGCCACCGTCGCAAGCCACGAGCCCGAGGGCTATTTCGAGGCCTATCGCCAGGCATTCAGCGGAATCGGCGTGACGGACCTTGTTGAGCTGTATCTCGACGAGCGCGAGGACACGCTCGACCCCACACGCCAGCAACTTATCGCTTCGGCCGCAGGAATATTCTTCACCGGCGGCGATCAGCTGCGCATCGTGAGCCAGATGGGCGAGACGCCGCTCGAGGAGCTCGTGCGCGACCTGCACGCACGCGGCGGCGTGGTGGCGGGCACATCGGCCGGCGCGTCGGCGCAAAGCGAGACGATGCTCGTACGCGGCAACGGCGCCGAATCCTATCGCATCGGCGACCTCCACCTGGCGCCGGGCCTCGGGCTGCTGTCCGACGTCATCATCGATCAGCATTTCGCCGAGCGGGGACGCATCGGGCGGCTGCTCGGCGCGATCGCGCACAATCCCCGGCTCCTCGGCATCGGCATCGACGAGGACAGCGCGATCATCGTCGAGGGACGCTGCTTCAATGTCATCGGCTCGGGGGCGGTAACCATCGTCGATGCCGGAGCGGTCACCCATTCGAATATCGCGGAAGCCGCACCCGACCGCACGCTTTCGCTGCACCATGTGGTGCTGCACGCGCTCAGTGCCGGCGACCGATTCGATCTCGATGCCCGGCAGCCGCTGCCCGGGCCCGTCGATCCTGGCAAGGCCGAGGACAAGGCGCTAAGCTAGCGGGCTCGCCCCGTGATCCTGTCGCCACGGCGCAGACCCGTCTCGCGGCCCGCGAAGGGGCATGTCCATTCTTCGCCCACAGCGCGTCCCGAATATTGCCGTGCTTCGGAGATGGTACCATGGACCGCAAGCATCGGGTTCGGTTCGCCTGCGAGCGCGACATCGCGCGCGATGATAGCCGCGCGCATCTTGTCGTAGAGGCCGCGACTCCGCAGCTGCTCGAACTGGTCATGGAGGTTGAACACGAGCGCGGGTCTCTCGAAACGCCGCGCGGGGCGGCTGGCTCGCGGATGCAGGCCGACGACGAAAAAGGCCTCGCCGCCGAAACTCAGCGAAAAGTGCGGATCGTCGGGATCGTTGCTGACGCGGGGGTCGGGCTCCTGGCCGTGCCAGTCGTCCTTGTGCGAGAGCGATGCGAGCCGCTCCCACAGGCACGCTTCGAACCCCGCTTCGTCGAGCCCGCTGTCTTTTTCGAAAAGGACGACCAGCGAGTGAAAGAGCGAAGGTTCGCGCGAATAGGACCAGGCGAGGTCGAGGAGATTGGGATAGATACGCAGGTCGTCCCACGCCGACCGGAGGTCGCGGCCGACGACGAACCGGATCTGGTTTCGGGCTAACGCGGACTTTGCCCCGACGCACGGGAAGTTGGTATCGCGAATGAACTCCGCGAAGCGGCGGGCAAGCGGATGGGTCTGGTCGTCGGTCGGGGAAAGCATGGATTAAAAACGGGGGACCGCGGCGCAAGTTGCATCGATTGATCCAGATCAACGCGAATCAGCACGCGGTCTTTTTTGTCCTGTGAACCACTTGACCGGCACTAGTTCGTGTCGGTCGCACGACAGCCAAGGCGATGTCTTGCCGGCCCTGGCAAGGTCCGAATACGGCAGCCGCGGCCGGATGGGTCCCGGAAACACGACGGTACCGGTTCAGAAAGACAGCGCTTCCAGAAGCGCCTGCACACGAGCCGCGCCGTCCGCGCCAAAATCGCCCTGCAGAACCCAGCGCCCCGCTCTCTTGCGAAGCCCGTGAGCGGCCGGGTCGCCCGCGAAGTCTCCTCGCGGCGTCAACGCGATCCCGGCCTTGCCCGCGTCGATCCGCGCAATGCGCGCGGCGCGGGCCATCGCGCGCCATCGAACGTGCAGAAGGAGTTGCTCGGCCGGCGGCGGCAGCGGGCCGAAGCGGTCGGCGAGTTCTTCCTCGAACGCGTCGATCTCGGGTTCGGATGCGAGGCGTGCGAGCCGCATATAGAGTGGCAATCGGACATTCACGTCAGGCACCCATTCGTGCGGAATCATTCCGGCTCCGCCCACATTCAGCTCCGGCGTCCAGTCGTCGTCCGCGTCGCCGCGGGCGCGCTCGAGCGCTTGCCCCAGAAGATGCTGGTACAAATGGGCGCCAATCAATTTGACGTGGCCGGCCTGCGTGTCGCCGAGTAGATCGCCGCCGCCGCGCGCGTCAAGATCGCTGGCACTGATCTCGAAGCCCGCGCCGAGCTGATCGAGCGCAGCCAGGGTCCGCAGCCGTTTCCATGTCGATTCGGCGATCTTCGCGCCCTCGTCGGTCAGCAGCACCATCTGGCCGCGCCGTGCACCGCGCCCGACGCGGCCGCGAAGCTGGTGCAGCTGCGCGAGCCCGAACCGGTCGGCGCGCCACACCACCATGGTGTTGGCCCGCGGGATATCGAGCCCGGCCTCGATGATATTTGTGGCAAGCAGGATATCGCCCTTGCCATCGGCGAAATCGACCATGATGGCGTCGGCCTCCTTCGCCGGCAGCTTGCCATGGACCTCGACGATCGCGAGTTCGGGCACCGCCCGGCGAAGTTTGTCGGCAAGCGCGCCCATATCTTCGATCCTCGGCACGACGACGAAGCTCTGGCCGCGCCGTCCATGCTCGCGCATCAGTAGCGTCCTGATCCGCGTGGCATCGAAACTGTCGAGGCTGGTGCGCACTGGCCGGCGGCGGGCGGGGGCCGTGGCAATGAGCGAAACCTGGCGGAGGCCGGTCAGCGCCATTTGCAGCGTGCGCGGAATCGGCGTTGCGCTCATCGAGAGCTGGTGCACCGAAGCATCCCGGCGAAGCCGCGCCTTGTCGGCGGCGCCGAATTTCTGCTCCTCGTCGATGATCACCAGTCCAAGGCGCCGGTAGACGACCGACTTGCCCATGACGGCGCCCGTGCCGATGACGATGTCGATGCTTCCGTCGGCGAGGCCCGCCTTGACCGCGCTCTTCTCGGCCGCGCTCGACAGCCGAGAGAGACCCGCTACCGTGACGCCGATCGAAGCGAATCTTTTGGCGAACAAGGCAAGATGCTGCCGGACGAGGACGGTCGTCGGTGCCGCGACGATGACCTGATAGCCGGCGATCGCCGCCATCGCCGCCGCGCGTAGCGCGACTTCGGTCTTCCCAAAGCCGACGTCGCCAATCACGAGACGATCCATCGGCTTGCCGCTTGTAAGATCCTGGCGAACAGCGGCAAAGCTTCGCTCCTGGTCGGCGGTTTCGTTGAAGGCGAAGCCGCCGACAAATCGTTCATAGCGCGCTGGGTCGGGGTCGAGCACGGGGGCCTTGATGCGCTCGCGCTCGGCCGCGAGCGTCGTGAGGCCTGCCGCAACGTCCTCGACCGCGGCGCTGATCGCGGCGCGGCGTTTCGGCCAACCGCTTCCGTCGAGCTTGTCGAGCGCGACCGCGTCGGCGTCGGCCCCGTAACGCCAGATACGCCCGGCGTCGGCTACCGCGACAAGACGCCTGGCGCCCCCGGAGAAGCCCAGCGCAATCATCTCGCCGCCGGACTCGCCCGGGGCCAGTTCAAGCCCTTCGATACGCGCGACGCCATGATCCTCGTGGATCACAAGGTCGCCGACGCGGACGTCCGAATGCTCCAAAGACAGGGCGTCGGGCCGGATTGCATCGCCCGGGTCGAGAATCGCGCGGCTGCCGAGCAGGTCCGCGGCCGCTACCACGAGGAGTTTCGGGCCAATGAAGCCGCGATCAGCGGGCACGACCAGTGAGCCGATGCTACCCTTTGGCAGCGCGAGCGCCGCGCCGAAGTCGGCGACCGGCTCGACAGCGATGCCGAGCCGCTTTGCAAGCCGCGGCCGCAAGAAGCGCAGATCGCGTTCCGAGCCGATAAGCAGCATGGCCCTGTCTTCGAGCAACGGCGCCGCGAACCGGGCAAAGGCGGAAAGCGGCGAACGCGACTCGGCGAACCGCGGCAACACGCCATGACCAATCGCATCCGCACTTCGGTCGCGCCAGGCGGCCAGACCTGCCTTCCAGCCGGCATCGTCGATCGCGTCCAGAGCGCCGCCTCGCCGCGCCGCGGCGTCACGAGCCAGCGCAATGTACCGACGGCGCCGCCCGTCGGCCTTGGGCGTCAGCATGAGGAACCCGGGACGCAGATGCGCGAGGATCGAGGTCGCGGTATCGAGCGGGGGCTCGCTTGCCCGGCCTATGGCGATGCAGGGGACATCCTCGACCATCAACTGGGTGTCCGCGCGAAAGCTGCGGATTGCTGCGATATGACCGTCGGCGAGTTCGATACGGAATGGAAGCCCGGCATCGGCCGGGAAAAGGTCGACGACATGGCCGCGGATGGCGACCTCCCCTGGCTCGTCGACGCGTTCGTCGCTGACATAACCGAGGGCTTCGACCATCTCAGCGAAGGCCACCGTGTCAAGCGCGTCGCCAACCTTCAGCGTCGGCGGCGCGGTTTCGAACGCGTCCGGCGGCGAATAAGGCTGCGCGGCCGCCTCGCCGCTCAGGATGCAGCAGGTGTGGCGCCCCTTTTCCTCGGCGGCGCCACGTAGCGCGCGAAGCGCGGCGACGCGTTGCCCGATGTTGGCAGGCGACGCCGGAGCGTCCTCGCCGGGCAGGGCGTCGCTCGAAGGGATGAAAATGACGCTCGCCGCAGTGCCGAGTGCCTCGACGGCGCGCGCGAGCGCTTCAGCCTGCCGGTCATCGTCGGCGAGGAACAGGACATTGCCTTGTTCGAGATATGCATGGATCTGGCAGGCGGTCGATGCGACATTATCATCACCAAGCCCGAGCGCGGCGTAGCCCAGCGGCGCTGAAGATTTCGGCGCGCGCGCGCCGCCGCTCGCGTCTCCGGCCGTCGTCGCGGCCGGCGCCTCCGATATGTCGTTCGCCCGCGGCGATCCCCTGTCGAATTGTTGCGCCGCCATCTCCCCAAAGCGCCCGGTGCGCGAACATGTTCCTGCACGTGAGACATTTTCCGAACAGCCGCGCGTCAGGCGGGGCGCCGCGCCCGCGCCGACGGACGGTCGTGGCGCTTCGAACGACGATAAAGATTGGGCGGCGACCGCCCGCGCGTCGATCGGGCTCGACATATGCAACCCGGGCTCCGCGTCGCGACTTTAACTATCCTGTGCGTTAGTTCGAGAGCTGCTTCGTTCCTCGGCGAGTGATCTGATCTTTTTGCACGCGCCATCTTGAGACGCGGCGCGAATCGAAATCGTCTGACGCTCCGGGCGGAACGCGAAGGCGGCGCGCGCGTGCTTGCGGGAGGACATCAACCGACGCGAGGCGATATGGAACAAGGACCAAGAGATACTCTTCCCCTGGCGAGCCGGCTGCTGCTCGGCGCGATTGCGGGAGTGGCCGCAACCGTCGCGATGACCGCCGCCATGAGCCGGATGCACAAGCGCCTGCCTCCGGCCGAGCAATATCCGCTGCCGCCCCGCGAAATAATCGAACGGACACTTCCGCGTCTTGAAAAAGACGACGCGATCCAGGACGCCGCAACCGCCGCGCACCATCTCTACGGCGCTGCGGCGGGGGCGCTCATAGCAGCGTCCGCCCCCGAGATTGGTGTGAAACGCGGCGCACTCGCGGGGGTGGGTATATGGGCCGCCAGCTACTTTGGCTGGGTACCCGCGGCCCGGATCCTCGAACCCGCGCATCGTCATCCGCCGCGGCGGAACGCCTTGATGATTGCGGCACACCTCGTCTGGGGCGCGGTGACCGCGCTGGCGATCCGCGAACTGGCGGATGCGCGCGCGACCGCCCTGCGAGCCGGCCCGCTCGACGACGCCGCGCCGAAAAATTGAAAGGAGAAACATGATGAACAGCCTCGACGAACGAAGCCGCTCCTGCTGGATGAGCGAGACGGAGATCGCACATGACGGTACTCTCAAGAACGACGTCGCATGTGATGTCGTCATTATCGGCTCGGGCATCGCCGGGCTGTCGACGGCTTACGAGCTCGTTCAACGCGGTAAATCGGTCGTCGTGATCGACCGCGGCGCGATCGGGGGCGGGATGACGGCGCGCACGACATCGCATCTCGCCTCGGCGCTCGACGATTACTACTCCGAGCTGGTCAAGGTGCACGGTGAGGATTCGGCGCGAAGCTATTTCCGGAGCCAGGCAGCGGCGATCGACCGGATCGAAGCGATTTGCGCAGCGGAGAATGCCGACGCCGATTTCGCCCGCGTCGATGGCTATCTCTTTCCCGCCCATCCGGATGACGAGGCCGATCTCGAAGAAGAGTTCGCCTGCTGCGCGCAGCTTGGCATCCCGGTAAGCTGGGAGGACAGCGCTCCGATCGCGGCCTTCGACACGGGCCGCACGATCCGCTTCGCGGACCAGGCCCGCATCCATCCCGGGCGCTATCTCGCCGCGCTCGCCCGCGCGGTCCGGCACGGGGGCGGCCACCTCTTTCCTGATACCGCTTATGTCGGCGACGAAGAGACCGACGGCAAGGTCGAGATCGAGACCGAGGCCGGGTTCCGAATCCACGCCGCGGCGGCGGTGTTTGCGACCAACTCGCCGGTCAACGATCGGGTTGCGATCCACACCAAACAGACGCCGATGCGTAGCTATGCGATCGCCGGGGCGGTCCCTGCGGGCTCGGTGACCGACGCGCTCTACTGGGACACGCTCGAGGCCTATCATTATGTCCGCCTGCAACCCCTTGGCAACGACCGGGACCTGCTCATCGTGGGCGGCGAGGATCATCGCACCGGCGAGGCAGACGACATGAACGAACGGTTCGATGCGCTCGAGCGCTGGACGCGCGAGCGCTTCCCGGCCTTTGGCGAGCCGCAATATCGCTGGTCGGGGCAGGTGCTCGAGCCGATCGACTTCATGCCCTTCAGCGGCCGCAACCCGGGGAACGACAATATCTACATTCACAGCGGCGATTCGGGACAAGGCATCACCAACGGGGTTGCCGGCGCGCTGACCATCGCGGCGCTGATCAGCGGTGAGCCCGCGCCGTTCGCAGCGCTGTTCGAGCCGTCGCGCAAACCGGTCACGTCGCGCCCTTCGCTGGCAAATTTCATCGAAGGCCAGCTGGGCGCTGCGAAAAATTTCGCGGAATATCTCGGGCCCGGCGAAGTCGCTTCCGAAGACGATCTGTCGCCCGGCGAGGGCGCCATCATTCGCAAGGGGCTTCACAAGCTCGCGGTGTACCGCGGGGAGGACGGCACGCTATCGCAGCGCTCGGCCGTGTGCACCCACGCCGGATGCCTGGTTCACTGGAACAGCCTCGAGATGTGCTGGGATTGCCCCTGTCACGGTTCGCAGTTCGCCCCGGACGGCGCCGTGCTCAACGGGCCGGCCACCCGTCCGCTTGCCGCGGCCGATCCGGATTAGTGCATTCGAAGCGCCGGGAAGGAAATTCGCCCCGACGACCGGCGCCCGAGACTGGCTTGCAATGCCGGCGCGCCGCGGCCGGCTGCAAATTCAGCGCCGCCCGTTGCTCGGGAGAGCGACCGAGCCTCTGCGCAAATCCAGTCAGGCCTCGCGCTCGCGTAACCGTCGGGCCGCATCGGCAAGCATGGCGAGGGCAACGCCCACCGCGGCTTCGAGAACCGCCGGCCGGCCGATATCGCCAAAATGATGCTCTTCGATTTCGACCCCGTCGCGTGCGGCCGTCGCGACATAGACCAGGCCTACCTCTTCGTCGGCCTGCTGCGGCCCGCAAAAGCCGGTGACAGAAACCGCGATGTCGGCCCGGCCCTGCTCGAGGGCTCCGTCGGCCATCGCGCGGGCCACCTCGGGATTGACCGCCTCGCATCGCTCCGCATCGGCACGGTCCACTCCGAGCATGTCGCACTTCGCATCGAGCGAGTAGGCAACATATCCGCGCTCGAGGCTGGGTCCGAGCTCGGTATCGCCCGCGAACACCGCGGCGAGTTGCCCGCCCGTACAGCTTTCTGCCGTGGCGATCCGGAGGTCGGTTCCGCGCAGCGCCTGCTTCAGCGCAGCGATATGGGCTGCGTTGGGCGGGCCCGCGCTCATGAGCCGCCTCCGCGGGCGCGGGCGCACGCCCGGGCGGAGGCGATAATGGCGGCGAATGATCGGGACATGACAATTTTCCTTTTGCCTGTCCTGCTGAAACGAAAATCCATGCCGAAGGTTTCCCCGCGGATAATCGCTGAAAATTGCTGGACGGAATTGCGCAGGCCATCTTGCGACGAGGGCGTGCCATGCCGCGACGAAAGGCGATCGTCCCTGGGGCTCAACGCCGCAAGCGGAATGATAAAAGTCCGAGGCACGCCCCGCTTTCGGGGTTCCCCTATGCAACTACCAGCTCAGGATATAGCGCGCATTGGCCGCGACGCGGAAATCGATGCGGTCAACGTTCTGGGCGTGGTGCTCGCAGGGGGCGCCGCGAACCGGCGAAAGGCGGACGGGTGGAAGCCTCTTGCGTTTCTGCCGCACGATGCTGAGCCGCGCAAAACAGTCATGTTCGCCGTCGAGCTGAATGACCAGACGGCGCTCGCCGACCGGTTCGACAACGCGGATGAAATGGTCCGCGGCGAGCAGGAACGGCGCTCCCTCGATCCGGTGGAAACCGCGCGTCGCGAACACGAACGCCGCTCCCGCGCCATAGACTTCCTGCCCGACTTGCCCCGCCGGCTGTCCGTCGGGGTAGAGATCCTCGAGCGGAAAGTTCAATGCGCGGTCGACGTGCCCATTGGGCGCGCGTTGTTCGCTCGAAATTGCGTCGCGCGGCAGCGCATCGGGATAATAATACCAGGCGCGGTCGAGGGCGTAGCGGCAGTACTCGCTTACGAGCAGGCGTGCGGCCGGGTCGAGTTCGGGGCCCCCCGCCGCCAGATATTCGTCGAACGCCGCGAAGGCTTCGAAACATTCGTACATCGCCATATAAGGCGCATCCTGCAGGCAGGTGACGCCCATGAAATTACGGTAATGAACCGCGAGCCCGATCTCGCTTTCCCAGATCTCGCAGTTATGGAAGAAGCTGGCCAGATAGACGTAACTTTGTTCCAGATAGACCTTACGGTTCGTGATCCGCCACAGCCGCATGCATGCAACCGCGCCCCACGCCGTGAGATTGGCCTGATAGTTCAGCGCGAAGCCGAGTCCGATCGCCGCGTCAATCGCCGCGCGCGCCTCGTCAAGGTAGCGCTTGTCGTCGGTCAGCTCGAACGCGCGCAGCATGACCATGGCATAGAAGCCGCCGACATCGGTCTGGCCTCGCCCATCGGCGCCTGCCGCGGCGGTGATCACCGAGAAATCGGTCACCTTGAACTGGATCGGCCACTGATAGTCGAAATGGTGAGCCACCTTGATCGCAAAATCGATCGAATCGAGAAACAGCGCGCGCGCCTTCGGGTTGCCGCCGAGCGCCAGCTTCGCGAGGTTAAGGAGAGGGTGATAGAGATACCAGCTGTCGACGGCGTCGGCATCCTTGTCCGCTCCGACGTTCGGCAGGTAGCGCCGCAGCGTCCCCAGCTCGCGGTCGTAGAAACGATTCATCCCGGCAAGGAATTCCGCCTCGAGCGGATGGGGCTCGCCCGACCATTTTCCCCAATCGCAAAGAGCGGAGATGATCGACATCTGGACCATGGAATCGGGATATTCGGCCGCGGTGTAAGGATGGACGTAGCGATGGCCATAATGGGCGACCGTTGCCTCCGGCGCCCGATCGAGATCGCGCAGGGTGCGCTCGGCGCGCCCCGGCCAGTCGCGAAAGTCCGTCCGCGGCGCTTCGATCTCGCGGTATGCCGCGGCAAGCATCTGCAGAAAATACCGCGCGCTCTGGCGCTCGTCCGAAGGCGCGCCTGGCCGCAGGACAAGAATGGCGTCCGACAGCGGAACCTCGCGTCCTGGCGGCAGGGGTTCCGCGGCGGCGCCTCCCTCCGCCGGCACGGGCACAAGATAGCCGAGCTCGGGCCATATACCGCCCACCGCGTCCTCGGGCTTGGTACCGGTGGCTGCGAAATAGGGGTTGAGCGCGGTCAGATTCTGAAAATATAGAGCCGTTCCCACCCCGCCGTCATCGCTATGGAAATAGACGAGGCCGGCGTTCAGTCCTCGCTGCGAGGCAATCACACGCCCCCGGGCGCCCAGCGGATCGTCGCGGGCATCGAGCACGAACAGATCGCGCGGAACGAAGGGCAGGTAGAGCGAACGCGCGGGCGTAAAATGCGTCTTACACCGCAGCAGATCGAAGGCGTCGGCCGCCGCGCTGAATGCCACGAGATAGTCGCCTGCGTCCGCCGTGATCCGAAACCGTGCCGCCTCCCCTTCCCGCGGCGCGACCAGCTGGACGTCGCCCTCGCCCGACCAGGTCGCTGCGCGCAGCGCGAGCCCGCCGCCTTCCGCGCGCCGCGCGAAGGCGAACAGCGCGCTCCCGACGATCGACACCTCCACCGACAGGTTTCCAAACGAAAAGGTCGCGACACGCTTCGCTCCAGCGCGCAGGGCGCCGCGAAAGTCGAGTAGCGGACCGCTGACTTCGCTGACTTCGTGCGCTTCGCCTTTCGCAATCTTCCCGCTCACTGAAATACTCCTTTCGAAGACGAGCTTGCCGCTCCCGGGTGGCCGATCCCGCTAACGGCTGCGGAAGGTCGCCGGTTCCCGCTCCTTGTGCCAAGTTACCGGATTTGCGGACAAATCGCCGCCGTGATCGGCGCGGCTGCGAAGAGTCATGGCTGCAGTGCCCGGCCAGTGCGTGCCCGATCCGGGACATTACCAAGTTGATGCGAAGTATGCCCGCACCAAGAAGGCGGCCCCGGCGATGCGAGGGCCGCCTTGGTGACATGCGGTCACCCGCGCGCGCGGCGATTCAGTTAGCGTCTAGCCCATGTTTGAGCGCCGACATCTGATCGTGGCCGCTACGGACGGACGAATAGCTCGCCTCGATCAGCTGACGAACGGCAGGATCGAGATCGGTTTCCTGTAGCGCCGTCTCGAACTTCGACTTGATATGATCTTCGCCGCGTTCGACCTCCGCAATGACCGCGCTGTCGTCGCGCTCGCCGGTCAACAGGTCGCGCAGTCCCAGGAAGGCGCGATGCGCGGACGCGAGGACCGTGCCGTCATCTTCCGGGTTGCCACCGAGAGTGCGGACCTGGGCCTGGAAATCGGCGACGATCGCCTGACGCTCGTTGGCGCGGCTGAGAAACAGGTCCCTGAACTGCGCCGCATTCGCTTCGTCGGCTGCCTTTCGGTATCCATCCACACTGTCGAGCGTCGTGGCAATGAGCGAGTTCAGGGTCGCGACATTCTTGTTATCAGACATCGTGAATATCCTTTTGCTGATTGAATGGTGCCGGCCCCGTGCCGGCGCCTTGACCATCCAACCGCTCTCGACGCCTAAAGTTGCAAGCGGTCTCCGCAGCAGCGCAGCCCGCCGCAAGTACGCCCTTTTCGGCTGTTCGGCGGTGTCTTTGCCCTCGCCTTGTCCGGCCTGGCCACTGGCTGACTACTGCGTCCCGCCACAGCGCGGGCGCTCGCCCATGAGGCGTCGCCGGCTGCAATTTTTCACAAGCAGGCGTTGCAACTCGCGATGGGTTTCGGCGTTAGACAGCTATCTCCAACCCGCTCCGGCTTCGGCAGTTGCCCGAAGACGACGCTCTGCGCCTTGTGCGCGAGCGGGTCGATGCGCGCGCGCCACGGCCGGAGCCCGAACAAACGGGGTTTCTATGAAGCACGACGGCAATGACCGCTTCTTTCGCCAGACCGAAGACGATGAAGGCCTCTCCTTCAGAGCCGATCCGACTACCGCGTTCGGCGCACCTGTCGCGCCCGCGCGCCTTGCGCTCATCGGTTGCTTCCGGCCGCGGCGCTGCGGCATCGCGACCTTTACCGCCGATACCTACGACCATCTGCGTCTCGCGGCACCTGACCTTTCCGTTGACATTTACGCGATGTGCGCAGGCGCCGACGCGCCAAGCGACCCGGCGATCGTTCAGACCATCGCCGAAACTAATGCCGAGAGCTATCGCCGCGCCGCCGAGGCGATCAATCGGAGCGGCGCGAGCGCAGTGTGGCTCCAGCACGAGTTCGGAATATTCGGCGGGGCTGCCGGGAGCCTGGTCCTCGATTTCGTCGATCGCATTGCCGCGCCGCTCATCATAACCTTGCATACGGTGCTGGCGGAGCCGAGCCCCGAGCAGCGCCATGTGATGGACCGCCTCGTCGCGCGCGCTGCAAAGCTCGTCGTGATGAGCGACTTTGGCCGCTCGACGCTGGTGGAGGTCTATGGCGCCGACCCCGGCCAGATCGAGCATATCGAGCATGGCACCCCAGACCGCTCCTTCGTCGAGATCAGCCCGCTGCGCGAAGCGCTCGGGATCGCCGCGCGGCCCGTGCTGTCGACGTTCGGCCTGATCGGCCCCGGCAAGGGGCTCGAGGCCGCGATCCGCGCCCTCCCGGCTGTTGCCGTCCACTACCCCGATATCATGTACCGCATTGTCGGCGCAACGCACCCCAATCTGATCGCGCGCGAGGGCGAGGCCTATCGCGACAGTCTCAAGGCGCTCGCCGAAAGCCTCGGGGTGGCCGCCAATATCGCCTGGGAAGATCGTTTTCTCAATACCGACGAACTGCTCGAGCAGATCGAACTGTGCGACATCTATCTCGCCCCCTATCCGAATCTCCAGCAGATCACCTCGGGGACACTCGCCTATGCAGTCGCGCTCGGGCGCGCAGTGGTGTCGACCCCCTTCGTGCACGCGCGCGAACTGCTCCGCGATGACGTGGGCATTCTGCTCCCCGATGCCGACAGCGAGGCGATCGCCGAGGCGGTGCTCCTGCTGCTCGCGGTGCCCGAGGAGCGGCGCGCGCTGCAGCGGCGAGCCTATGCGCGCGGCCGCCTTACGCGATGGGGCGTGATCGCCCGTCAATGCGCCGAGCTCGTCCGCGAGGTCGCGGTGAAGGCCGAAAGCGTCTCCGACATGCGGCGCGCGCCATCGCTCGAAGGCGTCTGGGCCATGTGCGACGACGTCGGCATGATGCAGCACGCCATCCATCTGGTGCCCGATCGCCGGCACGGCTATTGCATCGACGACAATGCGCGGGCGCTGATGCTGGTGCACAGCCTGCCAGGCCGCACGCAGCAGGAGGCGGAACAGCGCGCCCTCGGCTTTGCAAGCTTCATCCAGCACGCCTGGAACCCCGACCGGGGCCTTTTCCGCAATTTCATGGGCTATGACCGAAGCTGGCTCGAGGAGGCGGGATCGGAGGACAGCAATGGCCGAACGCTCTGGGCGCTGGGCCATGCCGCCGGCCGGGCGCGCTCGGGAGCGATGCGAAGCTGGGCGGCCGAGTGGTTCGACCGGACAGCGGGCATAACGGAAGGCTTCAAAAGCCCGCGCGCGATTGCGTTCGCTATTCTTGGTGCCGACGCATTGCTCGCGGCGAATCCCTCCAACGCCCGCGCTCGCGCGCTCATCGAGCGCGGCGGCGCCTTTCTGGGCGCGCTTTGGAAGGCAGGAAGCCGGGCCGGCTGGGAGTGGTTCGAAGCCGGACTGGCGTACGACAATGCGCGGCTTCCCGAGGCGCTGATCCGGGCCGGGCGCCGCCTCCCCTCGCTTCCACTGGAGGAAGCCGGGCTCGAGGCGCTCGACTGGCTCGCCTCGATGCAGACGGCTCCCGAGGGACATTTTCGTCCGGTCGGCTCGGAGAGCTTCAGCCGCGCCGGGGAGGTATTGCCGTTCGATCAGCAGCCGCTCGAGGCGTGGGCTACGGTTGCCGCGTGCGGCACGGCCTATAGCGGAAGCGGAGGAAGACGCTGGCGGGAATATGCCGAGACGGCCTATGCCTGGTTTCTGGGGCAGAACGACCGCGGCGCCTTGCTGGGAGACACCCGGTCCGGCCGTTGCCTCGACGGACTCACGCCGCGCGGTGTGAACCGGAACAGCGGCGCCGAGTCGATCCTTGCGTTCCACCTGGCGCACCGGACGATGGCCGACATATTCTGGCGCGATGCCGTGCCCTCGGCGACGAGCGCGGATCGGGGTGCCGCCCGCGCTGGCCTTGCGAGCTGACCGATGACGCCGTCCATCCAGCCCGTGATCCTCTGCGGCGGCGCGGGAACGCGCCTCTGGCCCGCTTCCCGCGGCGCGCGCGCCAAGCAGTTCCTCGACATTCTCGGCGAGGAAAGCTTGTTCGCGCGCACGCTTGCGCGTGTTGCCGGACCCGGGTTCGGCCGGCCGCTCGTCATTTGCGGGACGCAGCATGTCGCCATGGTTCGCGCGCAGTCGGGAGATCATGCGCCGCGCCTCATCGTCGAGCCGGCTCCCCGCAACACGGCAGCCGCGGTGGCGCTTGCGGTCGCGGGCGCCAGCCCGGACGCGCTTCTTCTCGTGATGCCGAGCGACCATATCATCACCGACGTTGCAGCCTTTCATCGCGCCATCGGTCAAGCAGCGTCGCTGGCGCGCGAAGACTGGCTCGTCACTTTCGGCATCGAGCCCGAGCGGCCCGACACCGGCTTCGGATATATTGCGAGCGGCGCGCCGATCGGCGACTCGGCCTTCGCGGTCCGCCGCTTCATCGAAAAGCCGCCGCTGAAGGATGCGGAAGCGATGCTCGCCGAAGGCGGCTACAGCTGGAACGCCGGGATATTCCTTTTTCGCGCCGGCGCGATGCGCGCCGCCATGCTGACGCACTGCCCCGCAATTTTCGAGGCGGCGGAGGCCGGGTTCGCCAAGGGCGCGGAGAATGGCGACACGCTCCTTGCCGACCGCACCGCTTTCGAGGCCGCGCCATCGGACTCGATCGACTATGCGGTGATGGAAAAGCATGACCGTGTCGCGGTCGTTCCCGTCGCGATGGGCTGGTCCGATCTCGGCAGCTGGCAAGCTGTGCACGCGCTCGCCGGCTGCGACGAGGCGGGCAATGCCTGCGCTGGCGACCTGTTCGCGCTCGACAGCCGCGGCTGTCTCGTACGCGCCGAAGGCAAGCGCGTGTCGCTCGTCGGAATGGAAGATGTCGCCGTCATCGTCGACGGAGACGATATTCTCGTCATGCCGCTGGCGCGCTCGCAGGACGTTCGCGCCGCCGCGCTCGCCCGGCAGTAATCCAACCGGCAGCTCGCGGCGCACGCCGCGCGCTGCCGCATCCCATGATCCACGACACTGATGGCCGGACCGCACAGCCTGCGTTCTACGGCACTAAAAAAAGGGAAGACCAATCGATGAAGCAACTCGTGGCATTCGACCTTGATGGCACCTTGGCAGAAAGCAAGCAGCCGCTGCCACCCGAAATGGCCGAAGCGTTGGCCGATCTGCTCGAGGTGATTGACGTGGCGGTGATCTCGGGAGGCGACTGGCCGCAATTCGACAAGCAGGTTGCGAGCCGCCTCCCCGAGCGCGCCGACCGCGCCCGGCTCTGGCTTATGCCGACAACGGGAACGAAGCTGTACACGCATGCAAATGGTGAATGGCGCCCGGTCTATGCCGAGCTTTTCGACGACGAGCAGAAGCGCGAGATCCTGAACGCTTTCGACGCGTCGCTTGAGGCAACCGGTTTCGTGCCGGAAGAAACCTGGGGAGAGCGGATCGAGGATCGCGGCAGCCAGATTACCTTCTCGGCGCTTGGCCAACAGGCTCCGGTACACGCCAAGGAGGTCTGGGATCCCGATTTCGCGAAGCGAAAGATCATCCAGGCCGATCTCAAATCCCGGCTTGCCGGCCTGTCGATCAACATGGGCGGCGCGACGTCGATCGATGTCACCCGCGCGGGCGTCGACAAGGGCTATGGTCTGAAAAAGCTCGCCGAGACCAGCGGCATTGCACTCGACGCGATGCTGTTCATTGGCGATGCGATCTTCCCTGGTGGAAATGATTATCTCGCAAAGGAGATCGGGCTCGACACCGTCCGCGTGCGCGATCCCGAAGAGACACGCGCCGTCATCGCGGCACTTGTCGCCTGCCACAAATAGCCCCCGGCGCGAATCGCGCCGCAACAGGCCGTAGGGTCAGGCCCGCCTCCGGGGCGTGACACGACCGACGGTGCTCGGTGAGGAAGGACCCGCAATGCTGGCGCCGCAAGCCAAGATAAGCGAAGATGATCTCGAAACCGGATTGCGGCGGCTTGTCGTCGAAGCGCTCTTCTCGAATACGACGGCGGCGCTCACGACGGGCGTCGTGCTCACGGCTTTTGCCCTCCATCTCGGCGCAAACAATGCGACGATCGGACTGCTTGCCGCGATCCCCTTCCTGACCCAGCTGGCGCAGGTACCGGCGATCGCGCTCGTGAGCCGTTTGCGCCAGAGAAAACGGATCGCGGTGTTTTCGAGCATCTTCGGGCGGACGATGCTCGGCGTGATGGCGCTGGCGCCATTCGCCGGCGCACTCGGCCTTCCGATCATGGTCGCCGCGACGTTCGTCCTTTGCGCGCTGGGCGCGGTGGGCGGCTGCGCGTGGAACAGCTGGCTGCGGGATCTGGCTCCCGAAGAGCGGATGGGCCGCATCTTCGCGCGGCGCACCTTTTTCGCTACGCTGACGACGCTGATCGCCGGTGTTGCGGCGGCCGCGGCACTCGAGTTGACGCCCGCGGGCGGCGCGGCGCGCGACTGGAGCTTCGCGGCGCTCTACGCCACCGGTTGCGCTGCCGGGCTTGCCAGTGCATGGATCGTGGCCCGCATCCCCGAACCACAGATGCCCCGACCGGCCGAGAGGAGCCTGCACCTTCTCGAACAGCTTCGCATGCCCTTCCGCGACCGCAATTTCGCGCGGTTGATCGCCTTTCTGGGTACCTGGCAGTTCGCCATCAACTTCGCGACGCCCTTTTTCACCGTCTATCTCGTCCGGCAGCTCGGATATGACATGACAGTCGTGATGGGTCTCTCGATCGCCAGCCAGCTTGCCAATGCGTTTGCGCTACGCGGCTGGGGCGCCCTGGCCGATCGCTTTGCGAACAAGTCGGTCCTGCTTGTCGCCGCGCCGGCTTATATCGCTTGCATCGTGGCGATGGCGGGGGCGTCGCAGTTTGAAGACGACGCTTTTCGCCTCGTCTGGCTTGGCGCGCTGCACATTCTGATGGGCGGCGCTGTCGCCGGCGTCACGCTCGCGACCGCCAATATCGCGCTCAAGCTGTCGCCGCGCGGCGAGGCGGCATCCTATCTCGCCGCAAGTGCGGTGGTGACCGCGGTCGCGGCGGGGAGCGCGCCGATCCTCGGCGGCGCGCTCGCCGACTTTTTCGCGGCGCGGCAACTCGAACTCGTCGGCCGTTGGACCAACCCGGACGGCGTCTTCACCTATCTGTCGGTTCGCCTTGGCAGCTGGGACTTTTATTTCCTGCTGTCGGCGCTGCTCGGGCTTTATGCGCTGCACCGCCTTGGCCATGTTGAGGAGACGGGCGAGGCGAGCCGCGAAGAGGTGCTGCGCCAGCTGGTGAAGGAAACGCGCGGCTCGATCCACAATTTCTCGACGGTAACCGGACTCAAGGCGCTGACCGACCTCCCGGCCGGCCTCGTGCGCGAGATCCGCGTCCGGCAGCGCTTTTTTCGCATCCGCGCTGCCGGAATGCGCTGACCCCGTCAGGGATGCTCGAGCCGCGTCTCGACCCGCATCAGGGAGACTGCCGTGCGCCGTGGCTGGCTAAGCATGAAATGCGTCGCCGCTGCGATATCTTCCGCGCGCAGCATCTTGTGCGCGTTGATCAGCTCGCGCTGCTTTTCGGGCGGGAATTCGGGATATTGGAAATCCGCCCCAGTGAAGCCGGGCTCGATCAGGCCGACCTTGATATCCTCCTCGGCAAGCTCTTGCCGAAACGACTGCGCGAAGCCCTGAATGCCTGATTTCGCCGCAACATAGATCGAACTTCCCGGTTTTTTGGATACCGCCGACATCGAACCGATGAAGATGATGTCGCTTCCCGCCTCCATGCGGCGCGCCGCTTCCTGGGCGCAGATCAGATAGGCGGTAAGATCGGTGTCGAGCTGATAGCGGGTCTCGCTTTCGCCGCTGTCGGCGAGTGCCGCAGCGGGCACCGCCGCGTTGACGATCGCGATGTCGATCCCGCCAAGATAGGCCTCGGCCGCCTCGAAAAAGCGGTCGACATCCTCGGCGATGGAGAGGTCGACGTTGATGCCGTCGCCCTCGCCGACTTCGTCGATGCGCTTCAGTGCGTCGTCGAGATGCTCGGGGGTGCGGCCGCATATGAATACGCGTACGCCATAACTCGCCAAAAGCACCGCAATAGCGCGTCCGATGCCGGTCGTGCCTCCGGTGATGATGGCGCGCCGGCCATCGAGGCTCGGCTGTTCGGTATGGGCGTCCTGTTCGTCGATCATCAGCGGCTCCTTGCTTGCACGCGTTTGCCTGCCCCTCTCCCATGCGACGCTTCGGAACCGCCGGCGGTTCCACCACGCACGCGTCCCTGCCAAGAATTGCCTTGGAACGAGCGTGCCGTGTGATGGCGCATGCTACCGGAATTACAGCAGGGCGACAGGCAACTCCGGACCCGCCCGTCCGTTACTGCGGTGGGGGGTCAACGGAGACTCGATATGGGAATAGGTCGAAAAATTGTCGGAGCGGCGACGCTCGGCGCACTTTTCTATTTCACCCGCCGCCCCGCCCCGCCCGCAAAGGCGGACCGTCACAGCGCGGCATTTTCCGACGGAGAAACGCATCCCGAAAATTTCGATCAGACGCGCTCGGCGGGTCCCGATGGTATGCGAGATGACGTCCGCCGCCCGTGGGAGCGCGTCGACCAGGCAGGAGACGAATCCTTCCCGGCCAGCGACCCGCCGGCCTATTGAGCGCACGACGCCGATGCCGACCTTCACGTTACGATATAAAGATGACGGGCTTGGCCTCGATAAGCGCGTCGAGTTCGATGCGACGAGCCCGGCGGTGGCGCTCGGCGTCGCGAGCGCTGAACGGGAGGGACGCAGGGCGATCCTCCTTGCCGACGGCGAACCGCTGTGCGAACTCGCGCGCGAGAGCGAGGGCTATTGGCGCATAGCAGGCGCATCCTGCACAGGCGGTTGGGTCACCGCCCCGTCTTTCGGACGCCAGGAATGAGAATGCCATCGACGTTGTGCCAGGCGGCCCGGCGCTGCGTGCGCCATAAAGACGGCTTGGTCATAGAGGAATAAGGCGATGACCGTTTCGAAAAAGAAGGGTCGTTCGGTCGACCGCGAACGGGTCAGCCTGACGCAGCCGCACGAGGTTCAAGGTTGGGCGAAGCGCCTCGGCGTTAGCGAGGAAAGGCTGCGGGCTGCCGTCGGAAAGGTGGGCCATGTCGCATATGATGTGCGCGCCTATTTCCTGTCCGGCCGCGAGCGGGACGACGCGTAAGACTGATCGGCGGCTTGCCGTTCTCCGTCCTGGCCGGGCACATGCCGGCGCTCCTCGGGGCGCCCGACCCGGTTCGCTCGCGGAACTTTTCGAGGCGTGAGCTATTGTTCAGGCAGCCGAAGCTCGCGTATCCCGACTCCCGAACGAAGGCCGAGCTTCGGCCCGACGATTTGAGAATCGTCTCCCTGACGCCTTCAGGCTGGCGACCGCCTGAAGGGCCGATGGGGCTTTCTCTTGAGCTTGCTTACGAGAACGAAAAGGCCTCGCTCCCTCCGCGGGGCCTTTTTGCTCGTTGGCGCCGGATCCGAACGCAGAGGCGGTAGCTTATCCTGCTCTTCCTGCCAGCCGCCGCCAAGCTTGGGCTTGCCACCCCGCTTCTAGTCTGGGCCGTCATGCTCTCCTCCTCCAAACTCACCTTTGCGAGTTTGAGCGGTGGTGGACAGGGCTGAATTCGAACCAGCAGCACAGACGTCTTCGTGTCCATGCAACGGCCGATGCTTATGCAACGCCCTTCGCTTCGGCGCTGTCGAGATAGTCGGCCCACCACTGCATCATAGGTCTTCGATGCGCGAGATAGCGGGCCGAATTATAAACTCCCCGCACCCCCTGCGGCTGGTGCGCGAGCTGCATCTCGATCCAGTCGGGCTCAAACAGGCCGCTCTCGTTAAGCACGGTGCTCGCGAGGCCGCGAAAGCCGTGGACGGTCGCCTTCCCGCGCAGACCCATGCGGTACATGATGTCGAGCATGCGGTTCTCGCTGATCACCAGCGATTTCGAGATTGGGACGGGGAAGAGGTAGCGGCCAAGCCGCATATTGCCAGCTGCGCGATAGACGTTCAGCTCCAGGATCTCGTGATACAGCGCGACGGCCTGACGCGGCAGCGGCACCAGATGCTCGCTCCGCATCTTCATCCGCTCGGGCGAGATGCGCCACATCGGATTATCGCCTTCCATGTCCTCAAACTCTGCAAACTCCGCGAAGCGGGTTTCCGAGGTGCGCACCATCGTCACGATCGTCCAGCGAAGCGCGAGGTGGCTGAGGCGCTCGCCGGTATCGGCGTTGAACTTTACGTAGAAGTCCGGGAGGTCTTTGGCCGCGATCTTGGACCGGTGGCGTACCGGCTTCTTCTTGGCCATCGCGGGGCTGAGATCGCGGCAGGGATCGCTGTCGCAGCGCCCATCGGGGATCGCGTAACGGAAGACCTCGCTGCAATAATTCTTGATCCGGTGGGCGGTCTCGAAGGACCCGCGCGCCTGGATGCTGCGGAAGATGTCGAGCATCTCGCGCGGGGTGATCGCGGCGATGTCCTTGTTGCCGACCGCCGGAAACACGTCGCTCTCAAGGCGGGTTACGATACGCGAGGCATATTTGGGGACCCACGAGAGGATACGCGCCTCAAGCCACTCGCGTGCGACCTCCTCGAAGGTGCTGCCCGCGGCAACCGGCACGACCGCTGCCTCTTTCCGCCGTTCTTCCGACGGATCGAGACCGAGGGCCAGCTGGTGCTTCATCTTGTCGCGCCACGCGCGGGCGTCGGCGAGCGAGGTCTGGGGGAAACGCCCGCCCGAGAGAAGCTTGGCTTTGCCGTCATGGCGATAGGCGAAGCGCCAGAGCTTCGAGCCATTGGCCTCGACAAAAATGAAGAGGCCGCCGCCGTCGGCCTTCTTGTATCGCTTGGCGTCCGGCTTGAGCGCCTTCAGTGCGACGTTGGTGAGCATGAACCTGTCTCCACACGATGGTGAAACCGGCTCGAATCTCCTACCCCAAAAAACTGGGGTAGGACCCGATTTCCTACCCCAAAAATGACAAAAAAGGGGTTGGGCTGCAAGGGGGGCAGTTGGGACGGGCTGGGACTTTCGCAAGCGTTAACCCGCTGATTTCCTTGTTTTTTGGTAGGACGCTCTGGGCGTCTCTGGGTCCCCTCGGGACACCGGCCTGGCAGGGGCAGTAGGACTCGAACCTACGACCCTCGGTTTTGGAGACCGATGCTCTACCAACTGAGCTATACCCCTAGGCCGGAGTGCGCCACTAGCCGGATTGCGGGGGCGGGGCAAGAGGGATCACGGGTTGCGCGACCGGACGGGCCTGATATGCGCAATTTCGCATGAACGCCGCGCCGTCCCCCGCCCCATCCCCCGCCGCCCCGCAGAATTATCTGGGTGGTATCGGGCTCCGGTTGCTCGCGATGGTCAGCCTTTCGCTGATGTTCGTGCTGGTCAAATATATCGACGCTGTGGGCATCCATATCGTCGAGAGCCTGTTCTGGCGACAGGCGCTGGTCCTGCCCTTCCTACTCATCTGGGTGATGGCGACCAGCGGCCTGTCGTCACTCAAGACGCGGCGCATCGGCGCGCATGCCCGGCGCATGATGATGGGCCTCACCGGCATGGCATGCAATTTCGGCGCGATGATCCTGCTGCCGATGGCCGAAGCGACGACGATCAGCCTGTCGGTGCCGATCTTTGCCGTGATCTTCGCCGCGCTGCTGCTCGGCGAGGCGACGGGCTGGCAACGGTGGAGCGCGGTGATCGTCGGCTTCGTCGGCGTCCTCGTCGTGCTCGATCCGATTTCGAACTTTGCGGGCGGGTTCGGCGGGACGCATGGTCTCGGCACGGTCGTCGCGCTGACCGGCGCGATCATGACTGCACTGATCACCATCGCCGTGCGCGACCTTGGGCGTACCGAAAATGCGGGAACGATCGTCTTCTGGTTCAGCCTCTTGTCGATGATCCCGCTCGGCATCGCCCTGCCCTTCGTTATCACCCCGCATGACGGCCATGAATGGTTGCTCTTGATCGGACTCGGCTTTCTCGGCGCCGTCGTCCAGATGTCGCTGACCGGGGCGCTGCGCCTCGCGCCCGTATCGGTCGTGATCCCAATGGACTATTCGAGCTTGCTGTGGGCGATTGCCGCGGGCTGGTGGTTCTTCGGGACGCTGCCCGCGGATACAACCTGGGTCGGCGCCCCGCTCATCATCGCGTCGGGCCTGTTCATCGCCTGGCGCGAGCATCGCCGCCACATCGACCGACCGAAGGAGGTTGCCGCATGACGCGCCCGATATTGTACCACTGCCCCGACGCCCGCTCGCTGCGCTGCCTGTGGGCGGTCGAAGAGGCTGGGATCGACGTCGACCTCAGGCTGCTCAAATTCCCGCCGCGCGCGTTCGAGCCCGACTATCGCGCGGTGAATCCGCTGATGACGATTCCCGGCTGGGTCGAGGACGGGCAGCTGATGACCGAGTCCGCCGCGATCTGCGAGCGTATCGCGGAGGGGACGCCGCTCGAGCTTCGCCGCGACGAGGATGATTATTGGGCGTGGCGCAACTGGCTTCACCGCAGCGACGCGACCCTCACCTTCCCGCTTGCGATCATGATCCGCTACACGCGCGTCGAGCCCGAGGAGCGGCGGCTGGCGCAGGCGGTGGATGACTATAAAGCCTTCTTCGGCGGCCGTGCGAAGAGCATCGAGGCGGCGCTGGGCGACGGGCGCGAATGGCTGGTGGCGGGGCGCTTCACCATCGCCGACATCGTGGTCGGCTATGCCGCCTTCCTTGCGACGACATTGGGCGCCGACGATGTGCTGGGCGATGCGACGAAGGCGTGGCTTGGCCGCTGCACGGCGCGCGAAGGCTTCCGGCGCGCCCGCGCGCGGCAGAAAGCCGCCGCCTGACACAAAAGGGCCCCACCAGCTGGTGGAGCCCTCCATGTTCCTCGTGCATGGGTTGCAACAACAAGGAAAATTCATCGGCCTTTCGGGGTGTAAGGTCGCTTGAAAGGCCGAATGTGGGGAGAATTTATGCTGCGCCGGAGAGGTTGGCTTTCAGATTCTCACGGTGAGAGATTGGGGACCGTTCTTATCTTACAGCGGCTATGGGGTGGGAAGCGGTCGTATGAACAGCATCAGGCCCTCTCCTTCAGGGGAGGGCAGCGAGACTTGCGGACTTGTCCTCTAGTCGCAGCGGGTGGGGTCAAGCGGCGTTGCGCAAGGCCGACGGCCCCCACCCCAACCCCTCCCCTGAAGGGGAGGGGCTTGATGTCTGCAATCGGTCGAAACCGGCCATCAATTGACCATCCGCTCATACCCCTCCCAATAGGGCGCACGCAGGTCTTTGCGCAAAATCTTGCCGCTGGCGTTGCGCGGCAGCGCGTCGATCACGTCGATACTGCGCGGGCATTTGAACGGCGCGATGCGCTCGCGCGCCCAAGCGATGATGTCGGCTTCGTCAACACTCGCCCCGGGCTTGGCGACGACCACCGCCTTCACCGTCTCGCCCCATTTCTGATCCGGAACGCCGAACACCGCGACCTCCTGCACCGCGGGATGGCCGAAGATCGCGCTTTCGACCTCGGCCGGATAGACATTTTCACCGCCGGTGATGATCATATCCTTCATCCGGTCGTGGATATAGAGATAGCCATCCTCGTCGAGGTAACCGGCGTCGCCCGTGCGGATCCAGCCGTCGTCGGTCATCGTCCGCGCGGTCGCATCGGGCAGGTTCCAATATCCAAGCATATTGTTCGACGAGCGCGTGACGACCTCGCCCACCTCGCCCTGCGGAAGCGGTGCGCCATCGCCGTCGACGACGCGGATTTCGACCCCCGGCAGCGGCTTGCCCGCCGAGCGCATGCGCTTGTTGCCTTCCGGATCATGATCTTCGGGGGGCAGCATCGAAATCGTGCCGGTTGTTTCGGTCATGCCATAGGCTTGGATGAACTGCGCGCCGAACATCTTGATGCACTGGCGCAGCAGGTCGAGCGGGATCGGCGCGGCGCCGTAGAGGATATATTTGAGCCGGCTGTAGTCGACGGTCGCGCAGCGCGGATGCATCAACAGCATCTGCAGCGCCGCGGGAACGATGAAGAAACGCGTCACGCCATGCTTTTCGACCGCGTCGAACACGCCGTCGGGATTGAATTCGGCGAGGATCACGCCGGGCAGGCCCGCGGCAAGTGCCATGATGCCGAGCCCGGTGCCGCCGATATGTGCGCATGGCATTGCGACCAGTACCGCCTCGTCATCCTCCCATTTGGTATAGGGCAGGTCGAGGCTGTTCGAATGTTTGCGGAGCGCAAAGAGGTTGCGGTTCGAGAGCACCGCGCCCTTGGGGTTTCCGGTCGTGCCCGAGGTATAAAGCTGGAGCACCGCATCGTTCGCGCCCGACGGCTCGAACGGCACGCGCGGCGCCGCGTCGATCATCGCATAGGCTTCGGCGGCAGTGACGATCGCCGGGTCATGCTGCAATTTCCCGGCGAGCTGGTCGGCGAGCGTATCGAACCCCGGCCCGCCGAACACCATCTTCGCCTGCGTGTCGTTGACGATGAACGCCCATTCGGCCGGCGACAGGCGCCAGCCGATCGGCGCCATCACGATGCCCGCGCGTGCTGCACCAAAAAACAGCGTGAAATAGAGGTCGCTGTTCTTGCCGATCCACGCGATGCGATCGCCCTTCTGCAACCCCGCCGCGAGCAGGGCCGAGGCCGCGCGCGCCGTATGGTCATCGAGACTGGCATAGGAATAAACGCGATCTTCCTCGCGCATCGCGACCCGGTCGGGGCGCTCGGCGGCCCAATGGGTCAGGAATTCGTCGAATGTGAAAAGGTCCGAAACATCGCGGCCCATCGCCTATCTCTCCTCGAATCGCATCTTTTTCGTGCAATTGCGACGAGGCTAGCGGCTGCGGGCGCGACGTAAAGCGCCGATCGAATACCCTGTCAGGTCCGTCAGGTGCGACGGAACAGCAGCATCAGGTTGTTCGCGGGCATCGCGCGGCGTTCGGCGAAGGCAAAGCCGGCATTCGTCGCAGCCGCCTTGACGTCCTTCGTATCGCGCAGGCCCCACGCCGGATTGCGCCCGCGCAGGCTGGCGTCGAAGGCGAGATTGCTCTCTGCCGTCGGAACGTCGGGTTCGCGATAGGGCCCGTAGAGGATCAGCGGCGCGTCAGGCGCGAGCAGCGCAGCAGCGCCCGCGAACAACCCCAGCGTCGCCTCCCACGGGCTGATATGCACCATGTTGATGCAGAGGATCGCGTCGGCGCGGTCGATCGGCCATTCACTGGCCGACGCGTCGAGCGCAAGCGGCGGCATAATATTGGCGCGGCCCGCTTCGGCTCGATAGGCGGCGATCGAGGTCAGGCCGGCGGGATCGGGGTCGCTCGGTTGCCAACCGAGCTGCGGAAAGACGGCAGCAAAATGGACGATATGCTCGCCCGATCCGCTCGCGATTTCGAGTATCTTGCCAGTCGCGGGCAGCCAGTCGGCGAGCACCGCGGCGATGGCATCGCGGTTGCGCAGCGTCGCGGGAGCGTGACGCTTATCCTCGTTCCCGCCGTCACCCGGCGTCCATGGACCCGACGTCACTTGGCCTTTGCCTGCGCCCTAGCACGCCGTTCACGGACGATCAGCCACGCCAGCAGCCCGACCGGGCCGACCATCAAGGTCAGGAACAGGAAGGGGAATTGCACGACGCGGCTGAACCCCTTCTGGTCGGCGTCGCGTGCGATCCACATGCCCGTGAACAGGTCGAAGGCAAGATAATGCGTCCAGCCGAGCGTCGCGCCGCCCGGGCTGTCGAACAGCTTCATCACCCCTGCGAGAGTCGTAAAATCGCCACCGCCCGGCCCGCCTGCGTCGATGCTGCCGGTCAGGAAGCCGACGATCATCACAGTATAGGCAAGGCAGAGCAGGAACACGCCGGCGTAGAGGATCACCGCAAGGATCTTGGGAGTGCGCGGCAGGAAGGCGAGCGCGATCCAGCCCGCGAAGGCCCAATAATTGGCGAGTAGAAAGATCGTATCCCAGCTCATGTCGTTCCTTTTCCGCCTTCGGCGGCGTCTGTCCAGCGGTAGCGTGATGCGAAGATGCCAATACTGATCGGCAGTGTGGCATAGACCATCGGCGCGAAGGGTATCGTTGCGCGAAAAAATGTGAGGATAGTCGAAAGCAGTCCGGTCGCGACGAGAATGAGCCAGATAATCATTTGGCCATAAGCCTCGCGCCGCCGCTGCGCATCGAGGTCGGGGTTGCGCCGCGCCGCCGCGAAGAGCCCGGCGGTCAGCAGCGACATCAGGACAAAACCGGCGCCATAGAGTGCGAACATCTGCCCCAGCCGGCCGCCATAATCATCGGCCTGTCCGGTGACAAAGGCTGCAAAGCTCGACGCCATGGCGCGCAGCGGGTGGACATAGAGCAGGACGGTGAAGACGAGCGCGAGGGTCAGCAGCACGAAACGCCAGTCGCCGTCGCCCGCCATGCGCCGCGCGCGGACATGCGCCAGCCAGAACATCGCGATGATCGCAAAAGCGATCGCGAAGCTCGGCGCGCCGGCGATTGCCGCTTCGAGTTGTCGATAGTCGGGCGCCATACCCCCGGTGCCTGCCACCATCAGCGTGACGGCAAAAGCGAAAGCCGCGTCGGTAAACGCGTCGAGCCGATCCTGTCCGCTGGTCATGCGCCCCTCCCCCAAGACCGTCGCTCAGGTCACACCTCTGCCACGGTCAGATCAGGCCGCCAAGCCCGAACAGTACGACACCTGCCAGCAAGGCAATGGCGCCGGTGACGGTGATCAGCAAGGTCATTCGCGCCGCCGCCGCGCGCCGCGACGTCAGGAACGCGGCGGCAAGGCCGAGCCCGACAGCGAACAGCGGCGCCCAGAGGAAGACCCAGTCGTAACTGAATTCGCGGCGGACCTCGATCATCTCCCACTGCTCGACAACGAGGCCGTAGGCTGTGATCGCGATCAGCCAGCCGAGGAGCGTGACAATCGCGAACAACGCACTGGCCGCGACGCAGCCCGTTCGGGAGCGTTCGGAGCCGGGCGCCGGTTCGGCCATCAGTCCTCCCAGGCCAGCACGGGCTTGCGCGCCGCAAGCGTCTCGTCGAGCCGTCCGCGCGGAGCGAAATGCGGCGCCGTCTTGAGCGCCGGGTCGCCGTTCTTCGCGCGCATCGCGATGCTGCGCAGCGCGCCGATGAATTGGTCGAGTGCCGCCTTGCTCTCGGTCTCGGTCGGCTCGACGAGCATCGCGCCGTGGACGACGAGCGGGAAATAGACCGTCATCGGGTGATAGCCCTCGTCGATCAGCCCCTTGGCGATGTCGAGCGTCGAGAAGCCTTCGGCGAGGCCCTTGTCGCTGAACAGCGCCTCGTGCATGCATGGGCCCGATGCCGCGAAGGGCGCGTCGAGCACGCCTTCGAGGCTGCGCAGCACATAGTTGGCGTTGAGCACCGCATCCTCCGCAACCTGCTTGAGCCCGTCGGCGCCGTGGCTGAGGATATAAGTCAGCGCGCGCGTGAACATGCCCATCTGGCCGTGGAAGGCGGTCATGCGACCAAAGGTCTGCGGATGATCCTCACCCGCATTTTCCTCTTCGATCAGGCGGAAGCCTTCGCCCTGCTTCGTCACGAAGGGCAGCGGCGCGAAGGGCGCGAGCGCTTCGGACAGCACCACCGGGCCCGAGCCGGGGCCACCGCCGCCGTGCGGGGTCGAGAAGGTCTTGTGCAGGTTGATGTGCATCGCATCGACGCCAAGGTCGCCCGGGCGCACGCGGCCGACAATCGCGTTGAAGTTTGCGCCGTCGCAATAGACATAGCCGCCGACCGCATGGACCGCGTCCGAAATCGCTTTCATGTCGCGTTCGAACAGGCCGCAGGTATTGGGGTTGGTGATCATCACGCCCGCAACGTCGGGACCGAGGCGTGCCTTCAAGGCTTCGAGGTTGACGCGGCCTTCTTCGGTCGCGGGGATGTCTTCGACCGTAAAGCCCGCGAACGCGGCGGTCGCGGGGTTGGTGCCGTGCGCGCTTTCGGGGACGAGGATCACGCGGCGGTCCTCGCCGCGTGCTTCGAGTGCCGCCTTGATGCAGAGGATACCGCACAGCTCACCATGCGCGCCTGCCTTGGGCGACATGGCGACGCTGTGCATGCCGGTGAGCGTGATCAGCCATTCGGCAAGTTCATGAATTACCGCATACGCGCCCTGCACCGTCTCCTGCGGCTGCAGTGGATGCGCGTCGGCGAAGCCGGGCATGCGCGCGACCTTTTCGTTGAGGCGCGGGTTATGCTTCATCGTGCAGCTGCCGAGCGGGAAGAGGCCGAGGTCGATCGCGTAATTCTGGCGCGAGAGGCGCGTGTAATGGCGCACCGTTTCGGACTCGCTGAGCCCCGGCAGGCCGATCGGCGCCGAGCGCGCGAGCGCACCGAGGTCGGCGGCGGGCGCGGCTTCGTCGAAATCGACGCCGGTCGTCTCGGTCGACCCGATCTCGAAGATCAGCGCTTCTTCGAGCATCAGCGCGCGGTTGCCGGTGAAGGTCGTCGTATCGTCGGCGCCGCCGGCGGTGTTCATTTCGGGGCGCCAGCCGGCGCGGTTGAGCGCGGTCATGCCAGCACCTCCTTCAGGGTAGCGGCGAAGGCGGAAATATCCGCCTCGGTAACGGTTTCGGTAACGGCCACGACAAGGCCGTTCGCGAGACCCGCATTGTCGGGATAGAGCCGGCCGAGCGAGACGCCGCCGAGCACGCCCTTCTCCGCAAGCTTGTGAATCACCGGCCGCGCCTCGGTCGGGAGCAGCAGCGTGAATTCGTTGAAGAAGCCCGTGTTGAGCACCGACACGCCGGGGATCTTTGCGAGCTCGGTTGCCGCCGCCTTTGCCCGCGCATGGTTGATCGCGGCGAGCTGGCGCAGCCCGGCTTCGCCAAGCAAGGTCATATGGATGCTGAAAGCGAGCGCGCAGAGCCCTGAATTGGTGCAGATATTGCTCGTCGCCTTTTCGCGGCGAATATGCTGCTCGCGCGTCGACAGCGTCAGCACGAAACCGCGCTTGCCGTTCGCGTCGACGGTTTCGCCGCAAAGACGTCCCGGCATCTGGCGGACATATTTGGTCTTGCACGCGAAGAGACCGACATAGGGCCCGCCGAATTGCAGCCCGACGCCGAGCGATTGCCCCTCACCGACGACGATATCGGCGCCCATTTCGCCGGGCGACTTGATCAGGCCGAGCGCGACAGGTTCGGTGACGACCGCAATCAGCAGCGCGCCCGCGGCCTCGCACGCTTCGGCAAGCTTGGTCATATCGTCGATACGGCCGAGGATGTCGGGATATTGGACGACGACGCAGCTCACCTCCTCGTCGATGCTGTCCGCGAGCGCCGCCCAGTCGGTGCCGGCTTCAAGGCTGGGGTCAGCGTCGACCAGCACGTCGCCGGTATATTTCGCCATCGTGCGCGCGACGCTGCGATAATGCGGGTGCAGCCCGGTCGACAGCAGCGCCTTGGCGCGCTTGGTGATGCGACGCGCCATGACGATCGCTTCCCAGCAGGCGGTCGAACCGTCGTACATCGACGCATTGGCGACGTCGGTGCCGAGCAGCCGCGCAACCTGCGACTGGAATTCGAACAGCATCTGCAACGTGCCCTGTGCGATTTCGGGCTGGTACGGCGTGTAGGCGGTCAGGAACTCGCCGCGCTGGATCAGGTGATCGACGCTCGCCGGCACATGATGGCGATAGGCGCCGGCGCCTAGGAAGAAAGGACCGTCGCCGGCGGCGCGATTCTGGCGTGACAGCGCCGCCATATGGCGCTCGACTGCGAGTTCGCTGGCATGCATCGGCAGACCCGTGATCGGGCCATCGAGCCGCGCTTCGGCTGGAACGTCGACGAACAGGTCATCAATCGACGATGCACCGATGGTCGCGAGCATCGCTGCGCGATCGTCGGATGTAAGGGGGAGGTAACGCATGAACTACTCCGGAGAAGAGGCTGAATTTGTGGAAAGAAGCTGCGCAACGTCCGCCAGCGAACCGCGGAAGATCGCGGGACCACTGTGCGTCGTGCTGACCCAGGGAGCGAGCCAGATGCGGAAGCCTGCGTCGCGCACACGCCGGCAAAAGGCATAATCGTCGGACAAAAGTGCCCGCGTTTCGGCTTCGACCATCGGCGAAAAGCAGGCGGCTTCATATTCGCCGACCCCATGCGCGTCGCGCTCGGCCGGATCGGGTCGGAACGCGATATCGGGAAGCGTATCGCGCAGCGTTTCGAGCACGTCGCGCCGGATGAGCATCATCGCGGTGCCGAGCCGTGAGAGCTCGACGAGATCGGTCAGCGCGAAACTCTGGCTGGGATCGACAAACTGCAGCGCGAAATCGCCGGCGAAGCGCGCGAGATCGGCAGGATCATCCCTACCAAATCCCCGCTCGACCGCGAGTGCGACATTGCGCCAATTGACCATCCGCCGCGGATAGGCGGCGCCAAGCACGGCGCACTCGGGCCGCGCGGTCATCGCACGTACCATCGAAAACACGTCGTCCGACGTAAAGTCGATATCGGCATCGACGAACAACATGTGCGTGCAATCGCTCGCGAGGAACATCGCCGCTAATATGTTGCGTGCGCGCGTGATCGACGGTTGATAGAGGATGAATTCGAACCGGACCGAAATGCCATGCGCCTGCGCCCTCAGCGCGAGATCGAGCGCCGAGCGCACATAGGTACCCTGCGCCCCGTCATAGATGGGCGTCGCCACCATCAGGCGGCAGGTCGCAAGCGCAGGGTCGATGGTCGTCACACTATCTCCCTCCCCCTCCCGCACGGGAAGAGGACCGGGTCAAAGGTCGTCGCAGAAGGCCTTGTACGCTTTCGCGTCCATCAGCCCGTCGAGCTGGCTCTTGTCGCCGAGCGTCATGCGGAAGAACCAGCCTTCGCCTTCGGGATCCGAATTGACGAGCGCGGGATCTTCCTCGAGCTGCGCATTGCCTTCGGTCACTGTGCCATCGACGGGGGCATAGACGTCGCTCGCCGCTTTCACCGATTCGACCACCGCGGCATCGCCGCCCTGGCTGAGCTCGGCGCCGGTGTCGGGAACCTCGACGAAGACGATGTCGCCGAGCTGGCCCTGCGCGAAGTCGGTGATGCCGACCGTCGCGACGTCGCCGTCGACATCGATCCACTCATGCTCTTCGGTATAATAACGCGGCATCAGTCAACCTCCTGTTTTACGAACATAATTATGCGGAACAAAGGGCATGGCCGCCACGGTGCAATGGACCAGCTTGCCGCGCACTTCAGCGGCAATCGCGGTGCCGGCCACGGCATGGTCGCGCGGGACATAACCCATCGCGATCGGCGCGCCGACACTCGGCGCGAAGCCGCCCGACGTCACGACGCCAATCTCGTCCTCGCCGTCGAACAATTTGGCGCCTTCGCGGACAGGCAGTTTGCCATCGATGAGCAGGCCGACGCGCTTGCGCGGCGGACCGTCTTCAAGATGACCGAGAATACGCGCCGCGCCGGGGAAATTTTCTTCCTCGCGCCGACGCTTGCTGACCGCAAAACCGAGGTCGGCTTCGGCGGGGTCGATCGCGGAGGTGAGGTCATGGCCGTAAAGCGGCAGGCCCGCCTCGAGCCGCAGCGAATCGCGCGCACCGAGCCCGATCGGCTTCACTTCCGCCATCGCGCAGAGCGCGTCGGCGAAGGCCTCAAGCGCCTCGTTGGGCAGCGAGATTTCGAAGCCGTCTTCGCCCGTGTAGCCCGAGCGGCTGAGCGCAATCGCATGACCGTTCCAGGTCGCACGCGCCGCCTGCATGAAGACGAGGGTCGCCGCCTCGGGCACCAACCGCGCGAGCGCATCGACCGCCTTCGGCCCCTGCAGCGCGAGCAGGCCATAATCCTCATTGTGGTTGAGCGTGATATCGTCGGGCAGGTTTTCGCGCATATGCCCGATATCTTCCCACTTCACTGCCCCATTGACGACGATGCCATATTGGTCGCCTTCGTTGGTGACCATCAGATCGTCGAGGATGCCGCCATCTTCGTCGAGCAGCAGCGAATAACGCATCCGGCCGGGCTTCAGTCCCGCGATATCGCCGGGAAGGAGCGTCTCGAGCGCCGCGGCGACATTGTCGCCCGATAGTGCCAGCTGCCCCATATGGCTGACGTCGAACAAGCCGGCGTTTTCGCGGACCCACAGATGTTCGGCCATGATGCCTTCATACTGGATCGGCATCCAATAACCGGCGAACTCGACCATCCGGCCGCCCTTCGCTCGATGCCAGACGTCAAGCGGCAGCGTCGCGGTGTCGACCGCCGTTTCGTCACCCGTAAATTCCGTATCGGTCATGCCAGTCTCCCGCGGTTGCACGGCGTAAGCGCGGCCCGGTGCCGCACCCTGTCGCCATGCCCCCTCTGTCACGGGAACCTGAGAGTTTTCCCCCATATCATGGGGTTACCCCTTCGGTGGTTCCGGTTTAGGGCCGGAACGCTTTCCAGAGTGTCCGTTCCAGCCTGCGCGGTCCTTTTGACCTGAGAGTTTCCGGGGCGGTTGCTCCTTCGGTGGTGAGGCGCCGGTTGCCCTGCCCTCACGCTCTCCCGCGCGGCCGGTCGAATCTCTTGGCAGAGGCCCGACAGACGCTGCGAGCCTTGGCGCCGCCCATTTACGGAGTCAATCGGCGAGCGCTCGGATTGCGTCGTTTTCGTGGATATACACGCCCGAACCACCTTTCCCGGCCAGCGCGACGATCGCGGCGGCGACGGTATCGCCCGAAATCGAACGGTAGCGGCGAAAGGCACCATGCAGCAGCGCGTCGGTCAGGGGGGCGGCGATCGTCGCAATCCCCTCGGCCAGCCGCTGCGGCCCGGGTCGATCGCCGCGCAGCAGGCCGGGGCGGATCAGGTCGAGCCGTCGGAAATCGAGCGCACGAAGGTCGTCTTCGGTCTGCCCCTTGGTGCGGAGGTAAAAATTGCCGCTTTTTGCTGCGGCGCCGACCGAACTCACCGCAATCATATGCGGCGTGCCGGCGCGTCTGGCCGCGCCGGCAACAGCGAGGACGAGGTCGTGGTCGACGGCGCGAAATGCCTCCTGCGACCCCGCCTGCCGGATTGTGGTGCCGAGGCAGCAGATCAGGACCGCCGTCTTTTCAGCCGCGATGACTTCGGGCCAACGGTCTGAGGGAATGATGAGTTGTTTGTGGTGCGGCGCCAGTCCCTCGACATCGCGGCGCGCGAGCACGGTCACGGGCGCGTTTCCAAAGCGTTCGATCACCGCGCGCCCGATGAGCCCCGTCGCGCCGACGATCAGCGCGTCAGGCATGCGCCAGCGCCCCCGGCACCGCGTCGCGGCCGAAGATATCGGCGTAACGGTCGATGGCGAAACGGTCGGTCATCCCCGCGATATAATCACCGATGTGCCGGTTTGTCGCGCATTCTTCGCCCGGCAGTCGCCCTGACCAATCCTCGCCCATCAGGCGCGGGCTTTCGGCATAGGCGGCGAACAGCCGCCCAACCACTTGATTGGCCGCTTCGGCAGCAGCGACCTGTTCGGGGTGGTGATAAAGATTGGCGTACATGAAACGCTTAAGGTCGCGCTCCTCCGCCGCGAGACCGGCCGAAAAACCGCCGAGCGTCCGGCCCGCGGCGCGCACCTCGTCTACACTCCCAACGCCCGCCGCGGCGACATTGGCCTCGGTCGCCGCGATCACATCATTGACCATCACGCCGATCTGGTCGCGGACAAGCTCGCGCAGCAACCGATCGCGCGGCGCGCCGGGAAAGCGTCCCTCAACCGCGCGGAAATTAGCGGCGACGAAGGGCTGTTCCATCAGCTGATCGAGACACAGCAGCCCGGCGCGGAGGCCGTCGTCGATGTCATGATTGTCATAGGCGATATCGTCGGCGACCGCCGCAATCTGCGCCTCGAGGCTGGCATAGCTACCGAGATCGAGCCCAAAATCGCCGTCGATTTCGGCGAGCGCCCAACCGGGGTTCGTCACCGGGCCATTATGCTTGGCGAGCCCCTCGAGCGTTTCCCATGTCAGGTTAATACCGTCGAAGCGCGGATAGGGACATTCGAGCCGCGCGAGCGTGCGCAGCGTATGGCCGTTGTGATCGAAGCCGCCATGCGCGGCCATCGCGGCCTTGAGCGCATCCTCGCCAGCATGGCCGAAGGGCGGGTGACCGATATCATGTGCAAGGCACAGCGCCTCGGTCAAATCCTCGTTCAGCCCGAGCGCGCGCGCGATGCCGCGGCCGATCTGCGCGACCTCGATACTGTGGGTCAAGCGAACGCGATAATGGTCACCGTCGGGCGCGACAAACACCTGTGTCTTGTGGCGCAAGCGGCGAAAGGCGATCGAATGGATGATGCGGTCGCGGTCGCGCTGGAAATCGTCGCGCGGGCCGCGCACCACACGCCCGAGTTCGGCATGACGGCGCCCGCGGCTTTGCGCGGGATCGCTGGCGCAATCGGCGACGCTCACTTGACCGGATCGACGGACTGGCCCGCCTCGCTGTTGAACAGGAAGCCGTCGCCGCCCGCCTTCTTGTAATCGCCCAGCCAATCCTGTGCCGCCTTGCGGTCCTTGAACGGCCCGACGAGCAGGCGGCGCGTCTTGCCCCATTCGGTCGTCGCACCCGACTTGCCCTTGAACACGGCGGGGCTCTTCTTGGCGAATTTGCCGAAATCGGTCGCGAGCGCCTTGGCGTTGGCGCCAGTCGCCACCTGCACCCAGATGCGCGCCGGGTTTGCCTTTTTCTCGGCCGCTTCTTCCTTCGCCTTCGCGTCGGCTTCGGCCTTGGCTTTCGCTGCCGCGCTGTCCTTCTCGCGCTTAGCCGCTTCGGCGGCATCGGCTTTGCGCTTGTCCGCCACCAGTTTGGCAAGCGTGTCGGCGCCGATCGCATTGTCAGACTGGACCAGTTCCTCGGCCGGAATCTCGATCGAGCCGACGATGTCGGCGAGCGAAGCGAGCGGCGCCGCTGAAACCGGTGCGCGCGCGACCGCTCCAGCCGATGACGGCGGCGCAGCGGGCTCGATCACGCTGGGTGTCGGCGCCGGGCTCGGCGCTGCGGCGGTCGAGCGGCCCATGTCGGCGATCGAGAAGCCCGGTCCGACCGGCCCCTTGTGGGCATCGACAGCCGTGCCGATGGGTTCCGGCGTGGCCGCGGACGGCGTAGATATCGGCGCGGATGTGGGTGCCGGGGTCGATGCGGAGGCAGCGGGGACCGGCGTGGGCGTGGGCGTGGGCGTCGATATCGGTGTCGACGCGCTCAGCGCCGGTCGAATCGCCGAACCGGGCGACGGCTGGAGCGAAGGCATCTCGGCGGTGTCGCGTCCTGCCGGCGTCGAGGCGGACGACGGCCTCGCGGTTGGCGATTTGGCGATCGGCGCGGCAGCGGCCGAGACAGGCGGCTTTGCTGCAGGCAAGGGATCGGGCTTTCGCACAGCCGTCACGGGTGTGGGCGCGGCAGACGCGATCTCTTGCCGCTTGCCGCCCGTCGTCTGGCGCTTGCCCGTTGGGACTGGCGCCGGCGAAGGCGGCGGCGAGGCCGCGGCGACCTGGACCGGCTTGCGTTTCGGCCCGAGCTGCCCGTTCGGGAAACGGCCAAAATGTGCCGCCGCCGCCTGCTGCGCCGGATTGAGCCGGTCCATCTGGACCAGATAGGGCATGATATTCTGCGCCATCGCGGGCGGCATCGTCGCATTGACGATCTCGGTCGCTTCCTTGTCGCGACCGTTCATCGCGAGGATCATCGCGCGGAGCCGCCAAGCCCCGCGGTCCTGCGCGCGAAGCTGCGGTGTCAGCATAGCAATCGCGCGATCGGCGTCGCCGCTGATCCCGAGCGACAGCGCGTAACGCCGCGTGAGTTCGTCGTTCGGGGTGATCGACAGCGCGAGCTGGTAATCGCGCTGCGCCGCGTCCTGTTGCCCCAGCAAATCGCGCGCGAGGCCGCGATCAGCCAGAAACAGCCGCTCCGACGCCCCCAGCAACTGCGCTTCGCCGAAATAATCGAGCGCGCGCGTCGGATTTTCGGAATGGACCATCGCCGAGCCGAGCGCCGCCTTGACCGCGCCGTCACGCGGGCTCGCCTGTTCGGCGCGAACGAGAAAGCCGAGCGCGGCGCGATAATCCTCGAGCTCGATCGACGCGCGGCCGGCGTCGAGCAACGCCGCTGTGTCGCTATTGTTCGACGCGATGCGCGCGAGCGCCGACGAGAGCAAGGTCCGCGCAGCCGTCCGCTTCTGCATTGCGGCCTGCGTCGCGGCATCGGGCGGCGTCACCTGCAAGGCGTGGACCGGCCCGATCAGGGCTGTCCCAAGCAACAGCACGCCGAGCGCGCCGGCAAACCGCCGTGCGCGCACCGGCCCCGCCGTCAATTTCGCTTGCCGCATGGGCAACTCATCCCGATTTCCGGCCTGCCGTGCCCGGCGGGCGGCCGCACGAAGCCCCGTTACTGGTTGTTCTGCCGCCCCAGGAAGCGCGGAATATCGACCCCGTCTTCCTTGCCGCCATCGTCGCTTTCGGGAGCCGAAGCCCCGCGCGACAGTCGCGACATGCGCTCGAACAACGTACCGCCGCCGATCGAGCGCGCCGGCGCTTCCTCGGCCGGGGTCGGATCCGCAGCGGGTGCCGAGCGATATTCGGCCGGCGCTTCGGGTGCGTCGAGCACGAGCTCGTCGGCGGTATCGTCATAGGTCGCGGCGACCTGCGACAATTCCATCGGCTCCTCTTCGGCGGCCGCTGCCGGAACCTCGGGCTCGGCATCGCTCAGCGAGAAGCCGGGGGCCGGATCCTTGTCCTCGGCCGCAGGCGGTTCGACCACAGGCTCTTCACGAACCGCGGGTTCGACGACCTCTTCGGCCACCGGAGCGGGCGTAGCCGCACGTGCCGGGGCGAAGGAGAAGCTGCGCGTCGCAGGCGATGCCTGAGCAACCTCGCCGCTACCGTCGATGCCCGTGGCAACGACCGATACGCGGATCTTGCCGTCGAGGCTGTCGTTGAACGCGCTGCCCCAGATGATGTTGGCGTCGGGATCGACCAGTTCGCGAATATGGTTCGCCGCCTCGTCGACTTCCATCAGGCGCATGTCCTCGCCGCCGGTGATCGAGATGATGACGCCCTTGGCGCCTGCCATCGACACGCCGTCGAGCAGCGGGTTGGCGATGGCTTTCTGTGCCGCTTCGAGTGCGCGGCCGTCGCCTTCGGCTTCGCCGGTGCCCATCATCGCCTTGCCCATTTCGCGCATCACGCTGCGCACGTCGGCAAAGTCGAGGTTGATCAGGCCGGGCATGACCATCAGGTCAGTGATCCCGCGCACGCCCTGCTGCAACACTTCGTCGGCCATCGTGAACGCTTCCTTGAAGGTCGTGTTCGGGTTGGCGACGAGGAAGAGATTCTGGTTCGGGATGACGATCAGCGTGTCGACATGCTCTTGCAGCTCGGCAATGCCGGCCTCGGCCGAACGCATGCGGCGATTGCCTTCGAAGGTGAAGGGCTTGGTCACGACGCCGACGGTCAGGATACCGCGGTCGCGCGCCGCCTTGGCGATGACCGGAGCCGCACCGGTGCCGGTGCCGCCGCCCATGCCGGCTGCGACGAAGCACATATGTGCACCGTTCAGTGCCTCTTCGACCTGCGCGATGCTTTCCTCGGCAGCCGCGCGACCGACCTCGGGCCGCGAACCCGCGCCCAGTCCCTGGGTGATCTGCGTCCCCAGCTGGATGCGGCGTTCGGCGGGCGAAGCGTTCAGCGCCTGCGCGTCGGTGTTCGCGACGACGAAATCGACGCCCTCGACCCGTGCTGCGATCATGTTTGCGATGGCATTGCCACCCGCACCGCCGACGCCGATCACCGCGATGCGCGGCTTCAGCTCGTCGACCTGCGGCGGGCCAATATTGATGCTCATCAAATAGTCTCCCTGCAGCGGCGGACAGGTGCCGCTTCCCCAACTTTGCGACCCAGCCGGGCGGTAGTCCGTCCGCCCGGTTTTCTACTACCGCATTGCACTATTGTGACGTCGGAATCACCCAAAAAATTAACCTTTTCGTCGCGTATCATCTAAAAACTGCTTTTCAATGCGGCCATCAACCGATGGAGGATCGAAGTCCCCGCCGGCTTGTACACATCCTGTGCCATCATCGGCAGGTCGCGAAGGTCGACGGGGTCCGATGCCGCATAGAGAACCAGACCCGCGAGCGTCGCGAAAGCGGGGCCACTATGCGCATCGGGCAGTCCGTGCAAGCCGCGCGGTCGCCCGACGCGCGCGGCGCGGCCGAGCGCGCTTTGCGTATAGTCGGCGATACCCTTGAGGTCGGCGCCGCCGCCGACGAGCACCACCTGCCGCCCGATCGGGCCGACGAAATGCAGGTCCTTCAGCGTCCGGCCGATCTCGCCCATCATCGCGTCGAGCCGCTGGCGGATCACCGCCACCAGCTGCGCGCGCGTGATGCGCGGGGAGTCGCTGCCCGACGGCGCGCCGGGTTCGAGTTCGATGATCTCGTTGTTATCGCGCGGACTGGCCGAGGCCGAGCCGTAGAAGCTCTGGAGCCGCTGCGCCTGGCTGCGGCGGATGCCGAAGGCCGAGGCGATATCGTCGGTGATGTCGCTCGCGCCAAACGGCAGCGACACCATTTCCACGAGCATGCCGCCGGCGTAGAGCGACACGGTCGTCACCGCCGCGCCGAGTTCGACGAGCGCGACGCCGAGGTCGCGTTCTTCGTCCGACAGGCAGGCAAGCCCTGCCGCGATCGGTGACGCCACGACGGCGTTTACGTCGAGATGCGCCTGGCGGACTGCAGCCTCGAGATTCCGCACCGGGGCACCGTCGGCCATGATGATATGGATGTCGACGCCGAGCCGGTCGGCGTGAAGCCCGATCGGGTTCTTGACCCCGGTGAGCCCGTCGAGCGTGTAGAGCGCGGGCTGGGCATGAAGGATCATGCGGCCCTCGGGATCGATCCCGGCGCGGCCCGCGGCGAGCAGGTCGTCGATATCCTCCTGCTCGATCCGGTGGCCGCCGAGTTCGCTTTCGATCGGCGCCACGTCGCTGAGGAGCCCGCCAGCCGAGAAGCTGACCCAGACATCGTCGATGTTGAGCCCGGCGATCCGCTCGGCCTGCTCGATCGCCTCGCGCACGATATGCTCGGTCTGTTCCATGTCGGCGACATAGCCGCGCTGGACACCGCGACTCTCGCGCTGCCCGGTGCCAAGCACATGCAGTTGGCCGTCGGCGGTCTGCCCCGCGATCAGTGCGCAGACCTTCCACGACCCGACATCGAGCGCGGTGATGATCTTTTCGATGCGCGGCGGCGCCATGGCCCTACCCTTCGTTCGACTGCGCGACGGCGACTGCGTCGACCGCGGCGC
This sequence comes from Sphingopyxis sp. OAS728, assembly GCF_014873485.1. Taxonomy (NCBI): domain Bacteria; kingdom Pseudomonadati; phylum Pseudomonadota; class Alphaproteobacteria; order Sphingomonadales; family Sphingopyxidaceae; genus Sphingopyxis; species Sphingopyxis sp. OAS728. The sequence continues at coordinate 1,523,508 of NZ_JADBDT010000001.1, forward strand.
GCGCGTCTTCGAGTTTCGCGGGCGCCACCTGCCCTTCGTGCGGCAGGCGTAGCACGAAACGTTCGGGGTCGCGCATGTCGAAACGAAGGATGCCGCGGCCGAGCAGACGATTGGCGCCGTCCATATGCGCGAATTTGGCGAGCGCCGCTTTCGCTTCGGCCTCGCCTTCGGGCAGCGAGAGCGTTTCGCCGCTGCGGAAACGCAGGTCCCAGCGGCGGTTGCCGACCCAGGTCGCACCCGCGAGCAATTCCTTGAGGCTGCTCGCCTCGGTCAGCAGCCGATCGAGATCCTGCGAACGCTGGTTCGCTTTCGGGCCGATGACGAGCGGCAGGTCGGGCATCGTCGCGACCGTCACGGGCTCGAGTACGACGCCCTTCTCGTCGATCAGCGACAGGCGGTTATTATGCTGCCAGATCGCGGCCGGAGTACGCTCGACGATGTCGACGACAAGCGTGTCGGGCAAGCGGCGCGACACCCGCGCGTCCTTGATCCAGCCATATTTCATCAGGTCGGAGCGGACATCCTCAAGATCGACCGCCGCCATCGAGCGGTCTTTCTGCGCGAGCGCGATGTCATAGACCTTCAGCCGGTCGATGCGGTCGGCGCCGACAACCTCGACCTTCTTGACCTGAAAGCCGGCCCGGCCAACGGCCTGCGCATATTCCTCATGGACCTTCGCGGTGACGCCGGTCGCATGCGCGGCGATGCCCACGACGGCGCAGAGGCTGAGCCCGATCGTCCAGTTCGCGACCTTTTGCAGCCGCTGCGGGCTGATCGGCAGCGCGTTGATGATCGCGTTGAGCCGCGACTGCTGCACCTTCCGCCGTTTCTTCGGCGCGCGCACCGGGCGGCGCGGCGGCGCCTTCCCGCGCTTGATCTGTGTCTTGCTCATGATAACGCTTCCCCCACGATGCGTTCGACGAGTTCGGCATAATCCATGCCGACGGCGCGCCCCTGTTCGGGCACAAGGCTGAGCGGCGTCATGCCGGGCTGGGTGTTGACCTCGAGCAGGAAGATGCCCGCGAGGCCATGTTCGTCGTCCCAGCGGAAGTCCGAGCGCGAGGCGCCCTTGCAGCCGAGCAGGCGGTGCGATTGCAGCGCCAGATCCTTCATTCGCTGCGCGACATCCTCGGGGACGTCGGCGGGGCAGACATGTTCGGTCAGCCCGTCGGTATATTTGGCGTCATAGTCGTAGAAGCCCGATTTGACGCGCAGTTCGGTGACCGCGAGAGGCGTGTCGCCGAGCACCGCGACGGTCAGTTCGCGCCCCTTGATGAAGGGTTCGGCGAGCAGGCGGTCGAACTCCTGCCACGGCCCCACGGCGTCGCGCGCGATGGGGTTGCCGTAATTGCTGTCATCCTTGACGATCGCGACGCCGACCGACGAGCCTTCGTTGACGGGTTTGAGGACATAGGGGCGCGGCAGAGGGTCGACTGTAAACAGGCTTTCGCTGTCGACCATGGTCCCCGTCGGCATGGGAATACCATGCGGCACGAGCGCCTGTTTCGTCAATTCCTTGTCGATCGCGATCACCGAGGTAACGAGGCCGCTGTGGGTATATTTGAGGCCCATCAGGTCGAGCATGCCCTGCACGGTGCCATCCTCGCCCGGAACGCCGTGGAGCGCGTTGAAGACGACATCGGGTTTCGCCTCGGCGAGCCGCAGCGCGACGTTGCGGTCCATATCGATGCGCGTGACCTTGTGCCCGCGGCTTTCGAGCGCGTCAGCGACGCCATTGCCGCTCATCAGCGACACTTCGCGTTCGGCGGACCAGCCGCCCATCAGGACGGCGACATGCCACGGACCCCGGCTCACTTTATGACTCCTACGCGCTGAATTTCCCATTGCAGCTCGACGCCGCTCTTGTCCTTGACGCGGCGGCGGACTTCCTCGCCGAGCGCCTCGATATCGGCGCTCGTCGCCTCACCCGTGTTGATGAGGAAATTGGTGTGCTTCTCGCTGACCTGCGCGCCGCCGACGGCGAAGCCCCGGCAACCCGCCTCGTCGACAAGTTGCCACGCCTTGTGTCCGTCGGGGTTCTTGAAGGTCGAGCCGCCGGTTTTCGAGCGCAGCGGCTGCGATGCCTCGCGGCTCGCCGAGATGCGGTCCATGTCGGCCTGGATGGCAGCGGGTTCGCCGGGCACGCCGCGAAAGGTCGCGCCGATCACGACCGCGCCCTCGGGCAATTCGCTGTGGCGATAGGTGTAGCCGAGGTCCGCGAGCGGCAATGTTTTACGTTCGCCCGAACGCAGCACGACGTCGCAGTCGATAAGGATATCCTTGACCTCGCCGCCATAGGCGCCGCCGTTCATGCGCACGAATCCGCCGACCGTGCCCGGGATCGAGCGCAAGAATTCCATGCCCGCGATGCCCGCATCGCGCGCGGTCGAGGAAACAAGGATGCCCGACGCACCGCCGCCGCAGCGCAGCGTGGTGGCGTCGACGGCTTCGACCTTTGCAAAGGCCTTGCCGAGCCGGACGACAACGCCGGGGAACCCGCCGTCGCGGACGATAAGGTTCGACCCGAGCCCGAGCGCCATCACCGGGACGGCAGGATCGAGATCGCGCAGGAAATCGGCGAGGTCGTCGGCGTCCTTCGGCTCGAACAGCCAATCGGCAGGGCCACCCGACTTGAACCAGACGAGCGGCGCCAGCGGCGCCTTCGCGGTCAGCTTGCCGCGCACGGCTGGAAGGGTCTCGGCCGCGCTCATGCCGCCTCGACCGCCACGGCAAGGCCCGCCGCCATCTTGGTGATGTCGCCCGCGCCAAGGCAGATGATCACGTCGCCCGCGCCGAGATTACCCGCGCGGATCGCATCGGCGACGGTGGTTGCCAGTGCGCCCGCGTCGGCGACGGTCGACGCATGGCGGTGGCCGCGATCGCGCAGCCCCTGCGCCAGCGCGTCCGACGTCACGCCGTCGATCGGCGCCTCGCCCGCTGTATAGACGGGCAGCGCGAGCACCATATCGGCATCGTTAAACGCCTGCTGGAAATCGTCCATATGATCGCGGAGGCGCGTGAAGCGATGCGGCTGGACGACGCCGACGACGCGCCCTGCCCCCGCCCCTTCGCGCGCGGCGGACAGCACCGCGCGGATTTCGACCGGATGATGCGCATAATCGTCGATCACGGTCACCACGCCGCCCTCGACCGCGATCTCGCCGACCTTGGTGAAGCGGCGCTTGACCCCGGCAAAGCCGTTGAAGCCCGACACGATCTTGTCGTCGCTGACGCCCATGTGGAGCGCGACGGCAATCGCCGCGAGCGAGTTCTGGACATTGTGGCGGCCCGACATGGGCAGGTGAATACCCTCGATCGTCCGGCTGTTGCCGTCACGGTCGCGCACGACGACGTCGAAGCGGTTGCCGTCTGGACCGGGCACGACATTGGTACCGCGGACATCTGCCTGCGCCGAAAAGCCGTAGGTGACGATGCGGCGGTCGCGGATGCGCGGGATGATCGCCTGCACCTCCGGATGATCGAGGCAGAGCATCGCGGCGCCATAGAAGGGCACGTTCTCGATGAACTCGACGAAGGCGTCCTTGATCGCGTCGAAACTGCCATAATGATCGAGATGTTCGGGATCGATGTTGGTGACGACCGCGATCGTGCCGTCGAGGCGGAGGAAGCTGCCGTCGCTCTCGTCGGCCTCGACGACCATCCAGTCCGACGCGCCGAGCCGTGCGTTCGACCCGTAATTGTTGATGATGCCGCCGTTGATCACGGTCGGGTCGATCCCGCCCGCATCGAGCAGTGCGGCAACGAGGCTGGTCGTCGTCGTCTTGCCGTGGGTGCCCGCAATCGCGACGGTCGACTTCAGCCGCATCAGCTCGGCGAGCATTTCGGCGCGGCGGACGAGCGGAATGCGGTGCGCGAGCGCGGCCTCGACTTCAGGATTGCCGCGCTTGACCGCGGTCGAGGTCACGACGACCGCGACGCCGTCGACGTTCGACGCTTCGTGCCCGATCGCGACCTTGATCCCGCGTTTGCGAAGACCCTCGACGACATAGCTGTCGGCGATGTCGCTGCCCTGCACCTGATAGCCGAGGTTGTGCATCACTTCGGCGATCCCCGACATGCCGATGCCGCCAATGCCGATGAAGTGGATGGTACCGATGTCGGTCGCAACGCCGCGCATCATTTATCTCCTGCGCGGGTGGCGGCGACGCCGCCGGCGACCGCCGCGCTGCGCGATGTGGCGCCGACGCGGATCACGTCCATCATCGGCGGCGCGGCGAGCGATTCGACGAGATCAGCGAGGTCGCGCGTCGCGTCGGGCAGGCCGCAGCTCGCGGCGCGTTCGGCGGCGTCTTCGAGCGCGCCAGGTTCGAGCGCCATGCGCTGGATATGTTTCGCGACCTCGGCCGCCGTGAAATCGGGCTGCTGGAACGAAATCGCCCCGCCCGCCTGAACCAGGTCGACGACATTATAGGTCTGATGATCGTCCATCGCGCTCGGATACGGCACAAAGATCGCCGGCCGCCCGGCGCAGGCAAGCTCGGCGACGGTCGAGGCGCCCGCGCGCGCGATCACCATATGCGCCCAGCGCAGCCGCTCGGGGAAATCGGTGATGTAGGATGCGCATTCGGCCGCAACGCCGAGTTCGGCATATTTGGCGCGGACCGCTTCGATATCATCCTCGCGGCACTGCTGCACAACCTGCAAACGGCTGAGCAATGCCGGGGGCAGCATCGCGATCGCGGCGGGAACGACTTCACTGAGCACCGTCGCACCGAGGCTGCCCCCGACGACGAGCAGGCGGAAGATGCCGTCCTCGGGCAGCGGCGGGAAACCGTCCTCGCGGATCTGGACGATCTCGTCGCGCACCGGATTGCCGGTGATGTGGAGCTTGGCCTCATGCCCCACGGGAAAGCGCTGGATATTGCGATAGGCGACCGCAACCGCATCGACGCGCGGCGCCATCATGCGGTTGACGCGACCCAGCACGGCATTTTGCTCGTGCAGCACACGCGGCCGCTTCGTCGCCCCCGCGGCGAGCAGGCTGGGGAGCGAGGGATAGCCGCCGAAGCCGACGACGACCGCAGGATCAAAGTCGCGGATCAGGTCAATCGCCTGCCGGCGCCCCTTGCGGATCGCCAGCGCAGCCTTCACCCAGCCGACAGGCCCACCATGGACGCGGCCAGCCGGAAGCACATGCGTTTCCATCTCGGCCGGCGCGCCCGGAATCTTCAGCCCGCGATCGTCGCTGACCAACGCAACGCGGTGGCCGCGGGCGATCAGTTCGGCCGCGAGGGCATAAGCGGGCAGCATATGTCCCCCCGTCCCGCCGGCGGCGAGAAGGAAGTGGCGGGTTGCGGTCATTTCTTGTTCCAGTTTCGGGTCATCGATACCCGAGCCGCATAGGGGTTCCGGCGGGTCAGCGACAAGAGCAAACCCATGCCGATCGACAAAGCGATGAAGGACGAACCGCCATAGCTGATGAACGGCAAAGTCATCCCCTTCGACGGGAAGATCTGCGTGTTCACCGCCATGTTGATCACTGCTTGCCCGCCGAACTGCGCGATCAGGCCCGCGACCGCGAGGATCAGGAAGCTGTCTTCCTCATCGAGCAGGCGGACGAGAACGCGGACGATGATCGCGAGATAGAGGACCGCAATCGCGATGCACGCGATCATCCCGAACTCCTCGCCGATGACCGAAAAGATATAGTCGGTGTGCGCCTCGGGCAGTTGGAATTTGGCGAGGCCCGCGCCGGGGCCGGTGCCAATCAGCCCGCCAGCGGTCAGTGTCGCATGCGCCTTGTCGACCTGAAAGCTGTCGCCTTCGGAGAACAACCAGATGTTGATGCGCTGCTGCGCCACCGGATAGAAGAAATAAGCGAGCACCAGCCCCACGACACCGGCCCCGGCCAACCCGGCAAGGATGCGCATCGACAGCCCAGCGACCATCACCAGCACCAGCCAGGTCGCGACAAAGATGACCGTCTGGCCCAGATCGGGCTGACCCATCAGCAGCAGCGCGATGACGCCGGTGAATGCGAGTGCCAATGGTACCACCGGCAGACTCTGGTCGTGCAGCCGCAGCGACAACACCCACGCGAGCGCGACGGCGAAGAAGGGCTTGAGAAACTCCGACGGCTGGAGGCGGAACACCCCGCTGCCGATCCAGCGCTGCGCGCCGTTCACCGACGTGCCGACCAGCGGCACCATGAAAAGCAGGAAAAGAAAGAGGATCGTGCCATAGATGGCGAAGCGCCGCGCCTGCGGTTTGGGCAGCATCGATACCATCAGCATCACCGGGACGCCGACCATCACCCACATCAGCTGGCGATAGAAATAATAAAGCGGGTCGAGCGACGCGGTTGAGGTCGACAGTTTCTGCGCCGCGACCGGCGAAGCGGCGGCGACCGCAACCAGCCCGACCGCGACGAGGATCGACACCAGCAGCAACAGCACGCGGTCGATTTCCCAGAACCACAGGCCCAGCGGGGTGCGATCGGCGCGGCTAAGGCGCGGGCCGCGGCGCTTGACCGTGCGCGTGGTGGTGGCGATCACCGGCCTTTCGGTCGTCGCGTCCATATTGTCGATTCCCCCGCTCATGCCCCAAGCGCCTGCACAAGGCCGCGAAACACATCGCCGCGCTGCTCATAATCGGTGAACTGGTCGAACGACGCGCACGCCGGCGACAGCAGCACGATGTCGCCAGGCTTTGCCGCCGCCGCCGCATGCGCGACCGCGGTCGCCATATCGCCCGACAGGTCGACGGGCAGCGCATCGCCGATTTCGGCCGCGAACGGCTCCATTGCCTCGCCGATCAGATAGGCGCGTTTGACATGGCCGAACCACGGGCGGCACGCCGCGAGCCCGTCGCCCTTGGCCTTCCCCCCCGCAATCCAGTGAAGACGCTGGTCCGGCGCTGGCGGGAAAGCCGCCAGCGCCGGTGCAGCGGAAGCCGCATTGGTAGCCTTGCTGTCATTGAACCAGCTGACCCCCCCGACTTCGCCGACCAATTCCATACGGTGCGGCAGCGACTTGTACGTCGCGAGCCCGCGCTCAATCTGTTCGTCGTTCAGCCCCAGCACGCGGCACACGGCAATCGCGCACACGGCGTTCTGGGCATTGTGCGGCCCCTGCAATGCGGGCCAGCGCACCTGATCCACGGGATCGACATCCTTGCCTGACACGCGGTGGAGGCGATGGTTGATGCGGCTCGCGATCATCTTCGACGGGTCGTCGTCGACCGCGACGATCGCGACCTGATCGCGGTGCTGGAGCGAGAAGAGCCGCGCCTTCGACGCCGCATAGCCGGTGAAGCCATCATAGCGGTCGAGGTGATCGGGGCTGAGGTTGGTTAGCACCGCGATGTCGCAGGCAAGGCTGTGCGACAGATCGATCTGGTAGCTCGACAGCTCGAGCACATAGACGCCGCCCCCGGGAAGCGGGTCGCGGCTGAGGATCGGCAGGCCGATATTGCCGCCCATCAGCGTCGGGATGCCCGCGCTTTCGAGCATGTGGGTGACGAGCGCGGTGACGGTCGACTTGCCATTGGTGCCGGTGATGCCGACGACCTTGTGCGCGGGCAGTTCGTCGCGCGCCTCGGCAAACAGTTCGATGTCACCGATCACGGGTACATGCGCCCCACGCGCGTGCGCGGCGATGGGGTGACGGTTGAGCGGCACGCCCGGCGAGACGACGACGCCCGCGAAACCGATGAGGTCGATCTCGAGCGGATTGCCTATATCGGCGCCGAGCGCCATCGCATCGTCGCGCGCTTCCTCGCGGTCGTCCCACGCAGTCACGCCCGCGCCGCTAGCGACGAGCGCCTCGACGGCCGCCAGACCCGAGCGCGCCAGTCCCAGAACCGCATAGCGGCGGCCGGCAAAGACGCGCGAGGAGATCACCGGAGTTTCAAGGTCGCGAGCCCCGCGAGTGCCAGGACGATCGAGACGATCCAGAAACGGATGACGACAGTGGATTCGGGCCAGCCCAACTGTTCGAAATGATGGTGGATCGGCGCCATGCGGAAAACGCGCTTGCCCGTCCTCTTGTACCAAAAAACCTGGATGATCACCGACAGCGCCTCGACCACGAACAATCCGCCGACGAGGACGAGCACCAGCTCATGCTGGGCGGTGACCGCGATCGTCGCGAGCGCGCCACCGAGCGCAAGGCTGCCGGTATCGCCCATGAACACGGCCGCAGGCGGCGCGTTGAACCACAGGAAGGCAAGGCACGCGCCGATGATCGCCGCCGCAAAGACCGCCAGTTCGCCCGCGCCGGGCACATGCGGGATGCCAAGATAACCCGCGAACTTCACGTTGCCCGAAAGATAGACGATGACGAGGAAGGTCAGGCTGGCGATGATCACCGGGAAGGTCGCGAGCCCGTCGAGCCCGTCGGTCAGGTTCACCGCATTGCCGAAACCGACGATCAATATCATCGCAAAGACATAATAGAGCGGTCCAAGCGGGATGACGATGCCGCTGAAGAAGGGCAGATAAAGGTCCGTACCGGTGCGCGACACGATCAGCAGCACCGCGACGCCCGCGATGAAAAACTCGATGAGCAGGCGCACGCGCCCCGGAATCCCGCGATGGCTGGCCTTGGTCACCTTGTCGAGATCGTCGAGGAAACCGACCGCGGCAAAGCCGCCGGTCACGAAAATACACGCCCAGACGAAACGGTTGGAAAGATCCATCCACAGGAGCGCGGAGATCATCAGCGAGATCAGGATCATCAGCCCGCCCATCGTCGGCGTGCCCTTTTTGGCGAGATGGCTCTGCGGACCGTCTTCACGGATCGGCTGCCCCTTGCCCTGCCGCATGCGCAGCATCAGGATGAAGCGCGGCCCAATCCACAATCCGATGATCAGCGCGGTCGCAACCGCCGCTCCCGAGCGGAAACTCAGATAGCGAATGAGGTTCAATACCCCCGGAAAGCCAAGCCATTCCGCCAGCCAATATAGCATCAATAGTCCCCGTTGGTCAGCGCCGTCACGACATGCGACAGCCCGACACTGTTCGACCCTTTGACCAGCACGGCGTCGCCCGGACGGATCAGGTCCTTCAGCCGCCCTACCGCGGCCGAGTGGGCGGGCACATGCTCGAAATCGATGCGGCCCTCAAGCGCTTTGGCGAGCGGCGCCATCTCTTCGCCGACAAGCAGGGCGAATTGCACCCCCGCCGCGACGAGCGGAGCCGCGAGCGCGGCGTGATAGTCGTCGCTGCCCGGCCCAAGCTCGCGCATCGCGCCCAGAATCGCGATGCGGCGGTCGCCGGATTCGCTTCCGAGCTGGCCGATCGTCGCGGCCATCGATGCAGGGTTGGCGTTGTAGCTTTCGTCGATGACGAGGATATGGCCGCCGCCGAACGGAGCGCGATGGCGCGCGCCGCGGCCTGTGAGGCCTGCCATCTCGGCAAATGCCAGTCCTGTCGCGGGAAGGTCACCGCCGACGGCCTTCACCGCCGCAAGCACTGCCAGCGAATTGGACACCCAATGGGCTCCCGCCTGCGCGATGGTGAAGCAAAGGAGTGAGTCCTGCACCTGCGCGGTGACGAGCGACCCGCCCTGCCCGTCGGACAACCAGTCGACCGCGCGGACGTCGGCCTCGGCACCGAGGCCGAAGCTGACGATATGCGCTGCGTGCTTTTCCGCCTTGGCACGAAGGCGCGCATAGTGCGGGCTGTCGAACGGGACGATCGCCGTGCCGCCGGGTTCGAGGCCTTCGAAAATCTCGCCCTTCGCGTCGGCGATCGCTTCTTCGCTGCCGAAAAATTCCATATGCGCCGGGGCAATGGTTGTGACGATGGCGACGTGGGGCCGCACCATCCGTGTCAGCGCCGCGAGCTCACCCGCATGATTCATCCCCATTTCGAACACGCCATAGTCGGCGGTCGACGGCATGCGCGCGAGGCTGAGCGGAACGCCGACGTGGTTGTTGTAGCTTTTGACCGAACGGTGTGCCTTGCCGGGACGGAAGCGGTCGAGCGCGGCGAACAGCGCCTCCTTCGTTCCGGTCTTCCCCGCAGATCCGGTTACGCCGATGATACGCCCATGGCTGCGCGCGCGCGATGCGATGCCGAGCGCGTTCAGCGCCGCGGCGCTGTCGGCGACGCGGACATGCGGATGGTCGATTGCGGTTTCGCAAACGACGCCCGCGGCGCCCGCGGCGATCGCCTTGTCGATAAAGGCATGGCCGTCGGCGACCTCACCTTTCATCGCGACAAACAGGTCGCCGTTTGTCACCTCACGCGAATCGAACGCGACGCCCTGAACGGTGAAGTCGGCGCTCGCCTCCCCGCCGGTGGCGGCCGCAATGGCGCGCGCGGTCCAGAGCGGGTTCATGCGGCCTCCTCGCGCGCTACGGCCACATCGTCGAATGGAATGACGCGCATATCGTCGCCGCGGCCGATGATCTGGCCCTGTTCGTGGCCTTTGCCGGCGATGCAGACGATATCGTCGGCGCGCGCTTCTGCGATCGCGGCGGCGATGGCGGCGCGGCGGTCGCCAATCACCTTTGCCGTCGGAGCGGCGGCGGCGATGGCCTCACGGATGACCGCCGGGTCTTCGCCGCGCGGATTATCGTCGGTGATGATCAGCACGTCGGCCTTTGCAGCGGCGACCTTGCCCATCTCCGGGCGCTTCGCCTGATCGCGGTCGCCGCCGGCGCCGAAAACGAGGATAAGCCGCCCGGTTGCGTGCGGGCGCAACGCGTCGAGTGCGGCCTCGATCGCGTCGGGTGTATGCGCATAATCGACATAGACCGGCGCGCCAGCCTTGGTGATCGCAGCGCGCTCGAGGCGCCCGCGCACGGGCTGCAGCCGTGCAAGATTGCCGAGCGTTTGCGCGACATCGCCGCCCGTCGCGATGACGAGGCCCGCCGACACGAGCGCGTTGGCGACCTGATAGGCACCGATCAGCGGCAGATCGACCTTTTGGGTCAGATCGCCCGCCGCAATCACGAGCGTCTGGCCGAGCTGGGTCGGTTCGCGCGAGACCAGGCGGAGGGTCTCACCCTTCGCGCCAACGGTCAGCAGCCGAACGCCCCGCGCCTTTACGGCTTCGATGACGGCGGCCGAATAGGCGTCGTCGGCCCATACCACGGCGACGCCATCGGGTTCGACGACTTCCGAAAACAGTCGCATCTTGGCCGCCAGATAGATGTCCATCGTGCCATGATAGTCTAGATGATCGTGGCTGAGGTTGGTGAAGGCGGCCGCCTTTACCGTCAGGCCTTCGGTGCGATACTGATCGAGGCCGTGGCTCGACGCCTCGAACGCCGCGTGGGTGATGCCCTCGACCGCGAGGCCCGACATGTTCGACAGGAAGGTCACGATATCGGGCGTCGTCAGCCCGGTCGAGGCGCTGTCCTGCGACGTCGTGATGCCAAGCGTGCCGATCGATGCGGCGTTGAACCCCGCCATCCGCCAGAGCTGGCGCGTCATTTCGACGGTCGAGGTCTTGCCGTTGGTGCCGGTCACCGCGACGCAGGTCGCCGGAAAACGATGGAAGAAGCGCGCGGCGATATGCGCGAAGGCGCGGCGGGGGTTATCGTCGGCGATATGCGCGACACCTTCGACGCGCGCCTCGGGTCGTGCGACCACCGCCACGGCGCCGGCCTCGATCGCAGCGGCGATGAAATCCTCGCCGTTGAATTTTTCGCCGATGAAGGCCCCGAAAATCGTGCCCGGCGCCACCTTGCGATGGTCGATCGCAAGCCCGGTGACGACGGGATCGCTGCCCTCCAGTCCTTTATCCTCGAGCAGCGCGGACAGGCGCATTATTCGCTTTCCCCATTTCTCCACAGCAGCGGGGTCAGCTCGGAGACGTCGACATCGCGGCTTTCGTCGGGGAAGACGCCGAGCATCGGGCCCGCGCGGGTCACAACCTTGCGCACGACCGGCGCCGCGGTCCAGCCCGCAGTGCGCTGGCCCGAACTATAGGCGTTGCCCTTCGGCTCGTCGATCATCACCACCACGACATAGCGCGGATTGTCCATCGGGAAAGCCGCCGCGAAGGTCGAGACGAGCGAATGGCGGCGATAACCGCCCGCACCCGGCTTTTCGGCCGATCCGGTCTTGCCGCCGACGCGGAAACCCGGAGCCTCGGCCTGCTTGCCGGTGCCGTCGGAAACAATCAGGCGAAGCAGCTGGCGCATCCGCGCGCTGGTCGCGGCCTTGAACACGCGGCGGCCCTGCGGCGGCGCCTTGTCGCCAAGCTTCATCAGCGTCGCGGGACGCCAGATGCCACCGTTGACGAGCGCCGCATAGCCGCTCGCGAGATGCAGCGGAGTGACCGCAATGCCGTGGCCGTAGCCGGTGGTCATCGTCGTGATCCGGCCCCAATCCTTGGGCCACAGCGGAAAGGCGCGTTCCTTCAGTTCGATATGCGGACGGCCGTCGAATTCGAGGGTGCGGAACATCGCCTCCATCTTGTCGCGACCAAGCTCGTCGGCGATCCGCGCGGTAACGATGTTCGAACTGTGGATCAGCGTTTCGGGAACGTTGAGCCAGCGCTTCGACGGGTGGCTGTCGCGGATGCGGAAGCCGGCGATCGCGAGCGGCTGCGTCGCGTCGTAACGGCGCGCCATGCTCGTCACCGTGCCGGCGTCGATTGCCGCAGCGACGGTGAAGGGTTTGAAGGTCGAGCCGAGTTCGTAGAGATTATAGGTCACGGCATTGCGGCGCGTCGCAGGGTCACTGCCGGTCAGCTTGTTCGGGTTGAACGTCGGCAGCGAGGTCATCGCGGCGACCTCGCCGGTGTGGACGTCGAGGATGATGCCCGCGCCGCCGATTGCCTCCAGATTGGCGACCGCCGTGCTCAATTCGCTTTCGAGCACGCCCTGCACGCGCGCGTCGATCGACAGCGCAAGCGGCTGGCCGCGCGTCGCCTTATCGATCAGCCGCTGGTCGAAGGCGCCCTCGACGCCGGTGACACCATGCCCCTCGGCATTTGTGAAGCCGAGCACATGCGCCGCAAGCGTCGACTGCGGATAGAGGCGTTCCTTTTCGCGCGGAAAGTCGAAGCCGACGTCGCCGATCGCGTTCACCGCGGCAACCTGATCGGGCAAAGCGCGGCGGCGGATATAGGTCGGGCGCGATCCGCTGACCTTCGCGAGCAACTCCTCGCGCGGCGTGTCGGGGAAAATCTTGTGCAGCTCGTCGGCAAGATATTGCCGGTTATTGAGCAGCTTCGACGGGACGACGCGGATCGAATAGCCATCGATCGTGCGCGCGAGCGGCACCCCGTTGCGATCGACGATATCGGCGCGCGCCGGAACGAACGCCGACGCCGAAGCATGGCCCGACGCGGTATCGAACAGCGCGAAATAGAGCAGCCGCACCGACACAACGAAAAATGCCGCCATGAACAGCAGCATCAGGATCATCAAACGCTGTTGTGCGGTCAGCAATATCTGCTGCCGCACCCCGGCGGTTCGAACCCGCGTTGGACGGACGACAAGCGTGTTCATCGGCCGGACTTGCCTCCTGCCGCTTCGGCGGCCGCCGCGCGCTTGAGGTCAGCGAGCGTCGATTCGGCGAGCAACTGGTCCTCGATCATCTTGAGCTGTTCGCGGCGGCGCGTCGGCGCCATCCGCGGCGACGTATCGCTACGGATCGCGGTATCGGCCTGCGCTAGGACGACGGGCTTGGCGGTGACCGGCTTGGCCGCGACGGGCTTGCCGGCGACCGGGCTTTCCTTTGGTGCACTGACGGCGGGCGTGCCGACCGGCGAAACCATCGCCATCAGCACCGGCGCAACCTCGTTGGCGCCGCGCGCACGCGGCAGGCGGTCGAGCGACGCAAGCTGGCGCTCGCTTTCCAGATACTGACCGGCATCGGGCGCCGAATAACCGAAGGTATCGGCGTTCCACTGTTCGAGCTGGCGCATCGAAGCGCGCACCGCGAGTTCGGATTCGAGATAACGGATATTGTCGCGCGTCCTGTCGATCTGCCGCTCGATGCGCGTCAGTTCGCTACGCGTCGCCGCGACTTTCAGCGACACGGGATAGAGCATCATCGCAAAGATGAGCACGAGCAGGACCAGGCCGATTCCCTGGAGCTTGCGGGCCGCCATCAGCATGACATTGCCTCCTTCGTCGAATGCGCCGGAGCCGAGGTCCGGACTGCACTGCGCAGCGTCGCCGAGCGGGCGCGCGGGTTGCGCGCCTCTTCGGCCTTGCCCGGCCGCACCTTGCGCGCCGGGGTTTCGAAAGTTGCGGCCCGCGCCAGAGGGGTAGGCGCGGGCCGGTGACGCGAACCCGCGGCATCGCCACCGCTCCGTTCGCGCAGGAAGTTCTTCACGATGCGGTCCTCGGTGCTGTGGAAACTGACGACCGCGAGCCGGCCGCCGGGGCGCAGCAGGCGCTCGGCGGCATTGAGCCCGGCCATCAGCTCGTCGAGCTCCGAATTGATGTGGATGCGGATCGCCTGAAAGCTTTTGGTCGAGGGGTCCTTGGGCGCACCGGGCGGGTGGCGCAGCGCCTTGCGGATCACCGTCGCAAGTTCGCCGGTTCGCGTCAGCGGGCGCGCCGCGACAATGGCGCGCGCCACGCGGCGCGACTGGCGTTCGTCGCCATAATGGAATAGCACATCGGCGATTTCGGTCTCGTCGGCGCTGTTCAGCCAGTCGGCGGCGCTTTCGCCTTCCTGCGCCATGCGCATGTCGAGCGGGCCGTCCTTTTGGAAGGAGAAGCCGCGTTCATCGCGATCGAGCTGCATCGACGACACCCCGATGTCGAAGGTGATACCATCGACGCTTTCGATCCCGCGCTCGGCGAGCAGCCGGTCGATTTCACCGAAACGGCCGTGGATCAGCGTCAGCTTGCCGCCGGCTTCCTCGACCAACGCCTGCCCTTCGGCAATCGCGTCGGGATCGCGGTCGCACGCGATCACATCGGCACCCGCCGCCAGCATGGCACGCGTGTAACCGCCGGCGCCGAAGGTCGCATCGACATGGCGCTCACCCGGGGCGATGGCGAGCGCGGCGATGACTTCTTCACGGAGGACCGGATCGTGACGGGGATCCTTGGGGAGTCCGGGGGGAAGATCGGTCACTTTCGCGCCTTCCCTTTCGTTGCGTCCCAGGATGCGGCAAGGCGCTGGAGGACCGGGTCGGCCTCGGCGCATTCGGCCAAGGTCGGCAGCCACCAGATTTCGAGGCGGCGACCCGAGCCCACAAAAGCCGTCGCGCCGGCATCGCCGACGCGGTCGCGGTGGATGAAGCTCGGAAGGAAGCGACCGCTATCGTCGAGCGTGTAGGGCTCGGTATAGCTGAAGCGCTTCTTGAACTCGGCATCCTCGTCGAAGTCGAGGTTGCGCAGCCGCGCGGTTTCGCGGTCGCGTTCGATCTCGCCGTTCAGCCGGTCGTATTGATCCTGGCCATAAGCGACGAGGCAGGGCAGCTTTTCATGAAAGCCGACCCAGAGCACGCGCTGGCCGTCCGCAGTGAGGGGCACATTGTTGCGGAACTGTGAGGGGACGGCGATGCGCCCCTTGCCATCGATCGCGGCGAAATTGGTGCCCGCATACTGGCCGGGCGTCACAATCGCCATCGCTCTGCCCCCCGTATTCGCGCCACCGGGCATAACTTTCCCGGCGCCGGAATCGCACGATTCCAGAAGGTTCAACGCGGGTGGAGAATGCCCCTCTCCGATTCTGTGAGTATCAACTATAGATCGGGGTGAAAAGGGGTAATTTAGGGTAGATTAGGGAATCTAGCCCCCATTTACCGCAAAAACAGCTCTGAATTGGGTAAATACCGGTCCCTCGGCGCATAGCGGCACCGTGGAGCATGTTTCGATCGGGGCGAATTGGGGCGAATACGCCCGACTCAGACGGTGGCGGCGCGAATCCAGAGTGGATGCAGCAGGCCGTTTCCGGCACCGGGCCACAGGCGAGCAGATAGCCATTCCATCGTATCCGCCTGCCGCAGATGCGGGGCGGCCGGGACAATCGGCCGCCACAGCGGCGCGAAGAGCAGATCGGCGTCGCCGATCAACCAAGCCTCGCCCTGCCCTATCCGGCATTGCACGACGCGGCGATCAGCGTAGGCGCGGCATTGTTGTGGCAGGCGATCGAAGCGCCCTGCGCTGAACAAGCGAAGGCGCGCGCCGTCGATATCTACCGGCAATGCCTTGTTCTCCCCGGCGGGCGCAGCACCCAAGGTCACGCCCCAATGGTCGAGCAGCGGCGTAAGCAAGCTGGTGACCGGCGCATTGCGCGGATCACCGAGCGGGTGGCGCGCCGGCCACCCCGACAGCGCATCGGCGAGCACGACCGCATGCCCACCGCCACGAACGAACGCGTCGATCGCGACCAGTTCCTGTGGAGCCAGCGCGCGCGGGTGCGCGATCAGCAACGCTCCGCCCGGCGGCGGCACATGGTCGGCAAGGCTGTCGACGAGCGATACCGGGCCCGCCGTCACCAGCCGCGCGAGCGTTGGATCGTCATTTGTCCCTTCGGCGATCATCGCCGCAATATCGGGGCTCGCTGACCAGCGCAGCGGCAGTCCGGTCAGGACGGTGGCGGTGGGGGCGCCGGCGGCAGCCGCAGTGGGCTGGTAGAGCAGCACAAGGAGCGCGTGCCCTGCCCCGAACCAGCCGATCACCAGCATCGATCCGGCAAGCCACGGCAGCAATCGGGACCGCTTGCGCCATTGGACCAGCAAGTCCGCGAGCCAGGCCGCGATGGCCCCGGCGGCAGCGGCGGGGAGCAGTTGCAGCCAGCCTGCCGATCCGGCGAGGACGATAGAGAGCCCCCCCTGCATTGCGGCGAGAAGCGCTAGGGTAAAGAGTCCGGTATGTCGCCGGGCCGCGACTGGCTCGCCGCGCTGCCAACACGCGAGAAGGAGCATCGGCGGGGCCAATAGCGGGATCGCCAGCGCCGGATCGACACGGCCGAGCAGCGCCTGCCCGCCCGCGATCCACGCCAGCGCCGCTATCATGGCAGCAATCGTAAAAGCGCGCAGCCAATGTCCGCGCGATACCGCCGTCACTGTTTCGACTGGCGCGCGCGCTGGAGGGCGGGGTCGGGTTCGAGATCAGGCACGCTCGACGACGATGGCACAGCCTGCGGCACCTTCACATCGGTCGCGGCATTTTCATCCTTCGCGGACGGCGATACCGCCTGGACGCCAAGCTCCTCCAACGGTGCGCCGCTGGTTTTCTGCTCGTCACCCGGCATCTTGACCTCGGCGGTGGCTGCCGCATCACTGGCGGCGCTTTGGCGGGCGCGATCGCCGATCAACCCGGCCATGCCGACCAGCAGGAGCACTGTCAGCACCCCGGCAATACCGATCTGCAGGCGCCGCATCGTGTCGTTGACGGGCGCCGTTGCCGGTGGCGGTGGCGGCGCCTTGGGAGTCGAAGGAATATCGATCCGCACGCTCATCAGGCAGTCTCCAGTCCCTTGCTCGCCAGCCATTCTGGGTTGTAGAGCGTCGAGAGATAGCGAAACCCGCTGTCGCAGAGCATGGTTGCGATACGCTTGCCGGAGCCCAATTGCCTCGCGAGCGCCATCGCTCCCGCGACGTTGATCCCCGACGACAGGCCGAGGCACAGCCCCTCCTCGTCGAGCAACTGGCGAACTACGGCGAGCCCCTCGGCATCCGAGATGCGGAATTGCGTGTCGATCGGCGCGCCGTCGAGATTGGCGGTGATGCGGTTCTGGCCGATCCCTTCGGCGACGCTGCTGCCTTCAGCCTTGAGTTCGCCACACTGATAGTAGTTAAAGAGCCCCGCGCCATGCGGATCGGTGAGCGCGATGACGATGTCGGCGCTCTTGGCCTTCAGGCCGAGCCCCGTTCCCGCGATCGTGCCTCCGGTGCCCGCGGCGCAGGTAAAGCCGTCGATCCGGCCGTCCATCTGTGCCCAGATTTCCTCGGCGGTACCGAAGATGTGCGATTTGCGGTTGGCGATATTGTCGAACTGGTTGGCCCAGATCGCATTGTCGGTTTCCTCGGCGATGCGCCGCGAGGTGTGGACGAAATGACCGGGATTGGCGAAGGGCGCGGGCGGGACGAGCACCAGTTCGGCGCCCAGTGCACGGATCGTCGCCATCTTCTCGGCGCTCTGATTGTCGGGCATGACGATGATCGTCTTGTAACCCAAGGCATTACCGACGAGCGCGAGCCCGATGCCGGTGTTGCCCGCCGTCCCCTCGACGATCGTGCCGCCGGGCTTCAGGCTGCCGTTCGCTTCGGCATCGCGTACGATATAAAGCGCAGCGCGATCCTTTACCGATCCGCCGGGGTTGGCATATTCGCACTTGCCCCAGATTTCGCAGCCGGTGGCTTCGCTCGGCCCCTTGAGCAGCACCAGCGGGGTGTTGCCGATTAGGTCGAGGCTGTTTGCAGCAATAGTCATAGGCCTGATCTAGGGCGCCACCTCGCCCCTCGCAAGACAGCTTCGTTTTGCCCCTCCCATATCCGTCTTTGTCGACCAACGGGGCATGAGCGCCGACAAACGACCATTGATGAGTATGCGAAGGGCTTGTCATTGTAACAGTATATCATTACTGAGCCGCCATCAGATCACGATAACAACAGGACTCTCCCCTTATGCGTTTGCTTTGCTCTGCCGGTTTTACCTTTGCCCTCTTCCTCGCCGCCCCGGCCTTTGCGCAAGACCGCGCCGCCGCGGGCAGCGACGACGATGTGCACACCGGCGAGCCGATCGTCGTCACCGCGCCCTATGTCCGCAGCCTCGACATCCTCGGCAATGTGTCGGTGCTCGAAGGCGACGAGCTGGCGCGCGACATTCGCGGCCAGATCGGCGACACGCTGACGCGCCAGCCGGGGGTCTCGGCCACGAGCTTCTCCCCCGGCGCGTCGCGCCCCGTCCTTCGCGGCTTTTCGGGCGAGCGCGTCAAGGTCCTGACCGACGGCATCGGATCGATCGACGCGTCGAACACCTCCGCCGACCATGCGGTCACCATCGACCCGCTGACCGTCGAGCGCATCGAAATCCTGCGCGGTCCCGCGGTGCTGCTGTTCGGCAGCCAGGCGATCGGCGGCGCAGTGAATATGTTCGACCGCCGGATTCCCCGCAAGGTCCCCGCCGATCATGTCCATATCGACGCGATCGGCGGCTATGCGACCGCGGCCAACGACCGCAATATCGGCAGCTCGATCGACGTCGCGCTGAGCCCGCAGATCGTCGCGCATCTCGACGGCAGCTGGCGCAAGACCGGCGACGTCCGGACCGGCGGCTTCGTTTACGCTCCCGATATTCGCGGCGACCTGCTTCACCTCGCCGAACATGCGGTCGAGGACGGGCACCTCGACGAAGCAGCCGAGCTGACCGAACAGGCAGGCAAGCGCGGCAAGATCGACAATACGCAGAGCGAGACCTGGACCGCGGGCGGCGGTATCTCGTTGATCAACGACGGCGGCCAGCTCGGCATTTCGGTCGGCTATTTCGACACCAACTACGGCGTGCCCGATCGCCCGAATACCGCGCACGATCATGGCGGCGAGGAAGAAGAAGGCGGCCACGACCATGGCGAAGGCCCCGTCACCATCGGCATGAAGCAGTGGCGCGCGGACCTGCGCGGCGAGGTCGAACTCGGCGACGGTTTCTTCGACAAGCTGCGCATCCGCGCGGGCTTTGCCGATTACAAGCACACCGAGTTCGAGGGCGACGAGGTCGGTACCGTCTTCACCAACCAGGGCGTCGAAGGCCGGATCGAGCTGGCGCAGAACGACCGCGGCGGCTGGCGCGGCGCGAGCGGCGTGCAATACAGCCACCGCGACTTCGATGCGATCGGGGCTGAGGCGTTCGTTCCGCGCAACCTGACCGACCAGTTCGCGCTGTTCACGCTGCAGGAATATACGATGGGCCCGCTCGGGCTCGAAGCCGCGGCGCGCTACGAAAAGACCAATGTACGTGCGCAGGCGCTCGGCTTCGAGCGCAACTTCGACAGTTTTTCGGGCGCGCTCGGTGCAACCTATGACGTCTTTGAGGGCGCGAAATTCGGCGTCTCGGTGTCGCGCGCGGTGCGTGCGCCGTCGGCCGAAGAATTGCTGTCGAACGGCCCGCATATCGCGACGCAGAGCTTCGAGCTTGGCGACCCGAACCTGAAGCGCGAATCCAACTGGGGCGCCGAAGCGTCGTTCAAGATCAAGACCGACGCCTTCAACCTCAGCCTGACCGGCTATTCGAACTGGTTCGACAATTTCATCTATTCGGCCGCGACCGGCGCCGAACAGGATGAACTGCCCGTCTTCCAGTATTTCCAGCGTGACGCGCGCGTCTATGGCTTCGAGGCCGAGGCGAGTGCACGGCTGGCGCAGATCGCCGGCTTCAACATCGTCGGCGACGTCACCGCCGACATGACGCGCGCGAAGATCAAGAACGCCGGGCTCGACCGCAACGTCCCGCGCATCCCCCCGCTCCGCATCCTCGGCGGGCTCGAAGCGCAGGGCGAACGCGTCGATGCGCGCGTCGAGGTCGAATGGACCGACGATCAGACGCGCACCGCGCAGTTCGAGACGCCGACCGACGGCTTCACGCTCGTCAACGCGTCGCTCAGCTGGCGCCCGCTGCCCGATACGAAGAATCTGACGCTGAGCCTGTCGGCGAACAACATCTTCGACGTCGAGGCACGTCGCCACGCGAGCTTTACCAAGGATTATGTGCCGCTCGCCGGGCGCGATTTCCGCCTGACAGCCCGGGCGAGTTTCTAACCCCTCTCTCCGCTCGTCCCGGCGGCCGGGTCCGGTTTCACCGGGCCCGGCCTGTCGCGGTTCAGAAGGGCAGTTGCTTGCGCTTGTTCCAATAGATCGAGGTGGCGGCCGCATAGGCGCCGACCTTTTCCCACACCGCACCGTCGATCTTGTCGATGTCGACGCCGCTCTCGATATAGGCTTGGACGATCTTCATGACCTGCTCTTCGGTCATGTCGCCCGACAGATCGGGGTTTGCCCCGGTCGGGCCGAAATCGAGCGCCTTGTCGACCACGGCGGGCGCCAGGTCGAGCCGTCCGATATCCGCCGCGAGCCACTCGCGCGAAATCCGCGCGAGGCTGTAGTCGAAGTAAATGCCCTTCTGCTCGTCGGTGATACCGTGACGCGCGACGCACGCGTCGGTCACGGCCCCCAGATCCTTGAACAGCGCCTCGCGTGAAGCCACATCGCCGCCGCCCGCCATCGCGTCACCGATCGATGCCCGCGTTTCACTCGGGATCGACGCGATGACGCAATCGAACTTCTCGCCTTCCTGCGCCGATGCGATGCCCGGCAGCGCCGAACACGCCAGCATCGCCGCAGCCATCAAAGTCCTGAACATCGGCGAATCCTTCACGCTCGAGAGATCGACCCTCAGGACAGCATGGCCATCCCGCCGTTCACATGCAACGTCTGCCCGGTGACATAGCCCGCCTCTTTCGACGCGAGATAGACGACGGCCGCGGCGATATCGCTACCCTCACCCATCCGGCCCGCCGGGATGCGCTGGTTCAGCGCTTCCTTCTGTGCGTCGGGCAGGTCGTCGGTCATCGCGGTCGCGATGAAGCCCGGCGCAACACAATTGGCGGTGACGCCGCGGCTCGCAAGTTCCTGCGCCAACGCCTTGGTCATGCCGGTGACGCCCGCCTTCGACGCGGCATAATTGGCCTGCCCCGGGTTGCCGGTCGCGCCGACGACGCTGGTGATCGAGATGATACGGCCGAAGCGCGCCTTCATCATCGGCTTCGCAGCGGCGCGCGCGAGACGGAAATTGGCTTCGAGGTTGATGCGGATGACATCCATCCACTCCTCATCCTTCATCCGCATGATCAGATTGTCGCGCGTCACGCCGGCGTTGTTGACGAGAATATCGAGTTGGCTCAGCGCTTCGACCGCCGACGGCACGAGCGCGTCGACCGCGGCACCGTCGCCAAGGTTGCACGGCAAGGCTACATGATCGCCGCCGAGCGTATCGCGAAAGGCATTGAGCTTGTCCGCATTGGAGCCCGAGACCGCGAGACGTGCGCCCTGCGCCGCAAGCGCCTGCGCGATGGCCGAACCGATACCGCCCGAAGCGCCGGTGACGAGGGCGGTCATGCCGGTAAGATCGAACATCTGAGTTTCTCCTGAATCTGGTAATTAGAGCGACTTGAGCAACGCTTCGATGTCATCCATCGAAATCACGCTGATCGTCTCGACTTCGCCCGACGCGCTGCGCTTGACCATTGGCGACAGGACCTTGCCGCCGAATTCGACGAAGTGCGCGACGCCGATATCCTCCATCGACGCAACGCTTTCGCGCCAGCGGACGCGGCCGGTGACCTGGCTCACGAGCAGGTCTCGGATCGTGTCGGGGTCGCTCACCGGGCTGGCTGTGACATTGGCGACAACGGGGACCAGCGGGGCCGCCGGCGGGTTCGCACCGAGCGCCTCGGCCATCGCATCGGCGGCGGGCTGCATCAGCGGGCAGTGAAAAGGCGCCGACACCGGCAGCAGCACACCGCGCTTGATGCCAAAATCCTTGACCAGCGCGACCGCGCGCTCGACCGCGCCCTTGTGGCCCGAGATCACGACCTGCGACGGGTCATTGTCGTTGGCGACGGTGCAGATTTCGCCGTCGGCGGCGGCATCGGCAAGCTTCTGCGCTGTCTCTATATCGGCGCCGAGCAGCGCCGCCATCGCGCCGATGCCGACGGGCACCGCCGCCTGCATCGCCTGCCCGCGCGTCTTCAAAAGGCGCGCGGTGGTCGCAAGGTCGAATGCTCCCGCGGCGCAGAGCGCGGTATATTCGCCGAGGCTGTGGCCCGCGACATAATCGGCCTTGGCCGACAGCGTCACGCCGCCTTCCTTCTCGAGCACGCGCAGCGTCGCGATCGCGTTCGCCATGATCGCGGGCTGGGCATTTTCGGTAAGGACCAGCTGGTCCTCGGGACCTTCGCTCATCAGCTGGAACAGCTTCTGGCCGAGCGCGTCGTCGACCTCCTGAAACACTTCGCGTGCGACCGGCGAGGCGTCGGAAAGCGCCTTGCCCATGCCGACTGCCTGGCTGCCCTGACCCGGAAAGATGAATGCGCGCATATTGCGTCCCCTAGCGTAATTTTGAATTGGGCCGCGCCTATTCCTTCACCCCGCGCGATGCAAGCCGAAGGGCACGACCTTGTTCGCCGCGTCGTGGCCGATGTCCGCCCGGCCGAGCCACGCGATGCCGGCACGCGCACACCAGCCCTGCGCGATTTCTTCGGCTTCCATGCCGAATGGACGGTCGTTTTCGCGAATGTCGCTGAAGCGCCCCAGCCGCAGCCCCGCAAGCCCGCGCGGCCCCAGATAGCCGGTGACATGGAAGAAGGCGCGGTCGAAGGCGTAGAGATATTCGCTGACCTCCTCGATCAGCAGGACATGGCCCGAAAGATCGGGTTCGAGCGGGGTGCCAAGCAGCATCGACAGCGTCATCAGGTTGAACGCCGCATTGCGCGCGCCATGCTGCAAGCCCGGCTCGCACGCCCCCGGATCGCGCGCGACGAGCCAGTCGAGCGCGCGGAGCACCGCGGCGTCGCCGCCGTCACGGCGGATATCGGCAACCATCGGACCATGCGCGACATGGTCGAAGCCTTCGCGGTAGAGGGCGCCGAGCAGATTGCCCTGATCCGAATAGCCGAGAAACGTCTTGCCCCGCGCCACGTCGGTCATCGCCGCCACCGCATCCTCGGCGATCCGGCATGCGCCATAGCCGCCACGCGCGAACCAGACCGCGTCGATATCGGGGCGGTTCGCCATTTCGACGAGCGCGGCGAAACGATGCCCGTCCTCTCCCGCGAAATGGCCGTGCGTCGCGAAGCATTGCGGGTCGAAAACCAGCTCGACGTCGGGATAGCCGAGGCTGGCGAGCGCGCGCACCGCCTCGGCATCGTCTGGCAGGATCGGGGTCGACGGGGCTACTATTCCTATACGCATGAGCCCCCTTATCCGCTCGCATCGAGCGAAGTCGAGATGCCTCTCGGCCTCACGTTATTCCAACGGGTGTCTCGACTTCGCTCGACACGAGCGGAAATCGGGGCGAGTGCCGGTTGCAAACCCATGATCAAAGCCATATCGCGCCGCGATGGCCGAAAACAAATCCTATTTCTTCTGCGGCATCGGCGGGTCAGGTATGTTGCCGCTCGCGATGATCGTTGCGGCGCGCGGCGCAGCGGTTTCGGGTTCGGACCGCAGCCGCGACCAGGGCCGGACGCCCGAAAAATTCGCCTGGCTCGAAAGCCAGGGCATCGCCTTTTATCCGCAGGACGGCAGCGGGCCGCGCATGGGCCAGATTCTCGTCGCATCGGCGGCGATCGAGGATAGCGTTCCCGATATCGCCGCCGCCAACGCCCTCGCCCTGCCGCGCATGACGCGCGCCGACCTCAACGCCGCGCTGTTCAACGATGCCGACAGCGCGATCGGCGTCGGCGGGACGAGCGGCAAATCGACCGTCACCGGGATGATCGGCTGGATCCTCGAAAACACGGGCCGCAAGCCGACGGTGATGAACGGCGCCGTAATGCGCAATTTCTCGGGCGACGACCGCCCCTTTGCCAGCGCGCTCGTCGGCGATGCCGCCATCTATGTCAGCGAGGTCGACGAAAGCGACGGGTCGATCGCGCTTTATCGCCCCGATGTCGCGGTCGTCACCAACATCAGCCTCGATCACAAGAGCCTCGAAGAACTGCACCGGCTGTTCGGTGATTTTGCCGCGAAAGCGCGCGTCGCGGTGATCAACGCCGACGATCCCGAATCCGCGCCGTTGATGCGCGGCGGCAATGCTCTGAGCTTCGGTTTCAGCGACCCCGCGACGGTGCGCGGCAGCGATTTCGAAGCGCTGCCCGACGGTTGCCGCTTTGCGGCGAACGTCGACGGCTACCGCTACGAGATACGTCTTCGCATGCCGGGGCGTCACAACGCCGCCAACGCCCTCGCCGCGATCGCCGCCGCACGCGCGGTCGATATCCCGGTTGCCGAGGCGGTCAACGCGCTGGCGAGCTTCGCCGGTCTCGCACGCCGTTACGAGGTACTGGGTCAGGCGAACGACGTCACCGTCATCGACGATTTTGCGCACAATCCCGACAAGGTCGCCGCGACGCTGGCCGCGGTCGCCGAACTGCCCGGCCGTGCGCTGTTTTTTTTCCAGCCGCACGGTTACGGTCCGCTGCGCCAGATGGGCAAGGAACTGGCGGCGAGCTTTGCAAAGGGAATGCGCGACGACGACAAGCTTTTCGTCTGCGACCCGGTCTATTTCGGCGGCACGGTCGACCGCAGTATCGGCAGCGAGGTACTGGTCGCCGATATCGTCGCGGGCGGCGCTGATGCAGTCCACCTGACCACCCGAGCCAATTGCGGCGCCGCGATACTCGACGAAGCGAAAGCAGGCGACCGCATCCTCATCCTCGGCGCGCGCGACGACACGCTCACCGAATTCGGCCGCGAACTGTTGGAAAAGCTCGCCCTCCGCGCTTGATTTCCTCCCGCGAATCTGTATAGGCGCGCTCATTCGGGGCGAGGCCTTGTGCCGTTCGCCCCGTTTGCTTTGCATCAATCCGCAAAGCCGGACGACAGCCGGAGGGGTTTCGCGATTGGCGCGAAATCAGCGATCGGCCAAATCGAAGGAAGCGCGACCATGCCGTTTTACGAGCATGTCTTTATCGCGCGTCAGGACCTGAGCCAGGCTCAGGTCGACGCGCTGGCGGAAACCGTCACCAACGTCATCGGCGAATATAAGGGCACGGTTCACAAGACCGAGACCTGGGGCCTCAAGCAGCTCGCCTACAAGATCCAGAAGAACCGCAAGGGTCACTATGTGATGCTGTCGGCCGAAGTGTCGGGCGAAGCGATCGCAGAGATCGAGCGTCAGGCTGCGATCAACGAAGATATCATCCGCTGGCTCACCATCAAGGTCGATGAACTCGAAAAGGGTCCGTCGGTGATGATGCGCAAGCAGGAACGTCGTGGCGGCCGCGGCCGTGACCGCGACGGCGAAGAATAAGGATAACGATCATGGCACGACCCTTTTTCCGCCGCCGCAAGACCTGCCCCTTCAGCCAGAAGGACGCACCGGTCATCGATTACAAGGACGTCCGCCTGCTCCAGGGTTACCTGTCGGAGCGCGGCAAGATCGTCCCGTCGCGGATCACCGCGGTGTCCACCAAGAAGCAGCGTGAGCTGGCGAAGGCGATCAAGCGCTCGCGCCACATCGGCCTGCTCCCCTACATTGTGAAGTAAGGAGGGCGGACCGATGGAAATCATCCTGCTCGAACGTATCGAGAAACTGGGCGGTATCGGCGACGTCGTCACCGTCAAGAACGGCTTTGCCCGTAACTACCTGCTGCCGAACAACAAGGCGCTCCGTGCGAACGAAGCGAACCGCAAGCTGTTCGAAGCCAATCGTTCGAAGATCGAGGCCGACAACGCCGAGCGTCGTACCGACGCCGAAGGCCGCGCCAAGGACATCGACGGCAAGCAGGTCGTCCTGATCCGTCAGGCATCGAACACCGGCCAGCTTTACGGCTCGGTCTCGGTGCGCGACATCGTCGACGCGCTGGTCGAGGACGGCGCCGCGAACATCACCAAGTCGATGGTCGAGCTTGAGCGCCCGATCAAGTCGCTGGGCCTTTTCGAGGTCAAGGTGAAGCTGCACCCCGAGGTCGTCGTGACCGTCGGCGTCAACGTCGCGCGCTCGCCCGACGAAGCCGAAATGCAGAAGCAGGGCATCGACGTCATCGCGGCGATGTTCGAGGAAGAACAGGCCGAAGCCGTTGCTTCGGCGCTGGAACCCGACAGCGAAGACGAATTCGAAGACGCCACGCCGCCTTCGGAACTCGCTGCCGAAGCTCCGGCTGCAGACGAAGCCGAAGAAGCGTAGGCTTCCTCTGGCCAAAGCCTTTTGAAAGGGCCGCGTTTCCGAAAGGGAGCGCGGCCCTTTTCTTATGCGCCACCCTTTCCTATGGCGACAGGTGATGGCCAACGATCCTTTCCAGCGCCGCTTTGCCGCCGATGCGAGCCTGTTACCGCATATGGCTGACCTCGCGAACGACCGGATTCTGATCGCGCTGCTGGCCGAGGCCGATTATCGCGCGGCAAGCTTCCTCGACCAGCGGCTGCTCACCGACCGGGTCGGGCGCGAATGGATGGCGTGGAACGCCCTGCCCGACCTCGGCCCGGCTGCGCCGCGGCCCGATTTCATCTTTCATATCGGCCATGTCGGATCGACACTGCTATCGCGCCTGCACGCCGAGATCGGCGAGGTGCTGCCGTTACGTGAGCCGATGCTGCTGCGCACGCTGGCGCAGGTCGCCGAACGGATCGACCGGCCGGAATCACTCTGGTCGCCCGAGCTCTACCGGACGCGGCTCGCGCAGCTGCTCGGCTGGCTTGGCCGCGGTTTCGCGCCGGGCCAGCGCGTGATGGTCAAGGCGTCGAGCGTAATCACGGCGATTGCGGACGACCTGACAGGCGCCAACGGCCGCGCGCTGTTCCTGTACGTCCCGCTCCCCCGCTATATCGAGACAATCGTCGCAGGCGAGGCGTCGATGGCCGAGACGCTGGCCCAGGCCCCGGGCCGCATCGCGCGGCTCGCGGCCCTGCTTCCCGACTTTCCTTTCGCGCTGTGGCAGCTGCCGCCGGTAACGCGCGTCGCCATGAGCTGGCTTTGCGAAATGGCAACGGCGCAACGAATCCTGCCGCGCACCGATCCGCGGTATCTGTGGGTCGATTTCGAGCAGTTTCTGGCCAACCCCGCCGCATCGCTCTCGGCACAGTGCGAGCATTTCGAACTGACCATCGACCCGGCGCGGATCGACGACGTGCTCGCGGGCCCCATCATGCGCCAATATTCGAAGGCGCCCGAGCACGGCTACAGCCCCGATCTACGCCGCGAACTGCAGGTACAGGCAGCGGCCGAACACACCCCCGCGATCGCCGAAGCGATTGCATGGGTTGAAGCGCTCGCGGCACGCTATACAAGCCTCGGCGACCTGCCGATCCGCGGCGCATAGGAATCAGGATGTTCAAGCTCGTCCAGTTGCTCGACGATGGCGCGGTCCGTGCGCTGCGCGAGATCGCCGCCAGCGGCAAGTTCGTCGATGGCAAGATCAGCAACCCGCATTCGACGGTGAAGAACAACCTCCAGCTTCACGATGCCGGCGCCTATGAACGCTCGTCGAAGATCTTGCTCGATGCGATGGTGCAGAACCCCGATTTCATGGGTTTTTCTTTCCCGGCGCGCATCGCGCCGCCATTGATGACGCGCTACACGCCGGGCATGCATTATGGGCTGCACCCCGATGCCGCCTATATCCCGCTGCCCGACGGCCAGCTTCGCACCGATGTCAGCTGCACCGTGTTCCTGAACGATCCCGCCGACTATGACGGCGGCGCGCTGCATGTGCAGCTCGGCAACGCCGATCTTCGCTTCAAGGAGGCGCCGGGGGTTGCCGTCGTCTATCCCTCGCACACGTTGCACGAGGTCGAACCGGTGACGCGCGGCGAGCGGCTCGTGGCGATCACCTTCATCCAGAGCCTGATCCCCGACGTCGCGCACCGTAATTTGATGTACGAACTCAACGAAGTCGCGGCGATCGAGGGCGGCAAGATGGACCCTGCGAATTTCACGCGGCTCCAGGCGGTCCAGTACCAGCTTTTGCGGATGTGGCGGCGCTAAGCGCGGCCCATCCTCAATAACCCATCAGCGCGAGCACTTCCTTGCGGCTGCGCTCGTCGTCGAGGAAGCAGCCGAGCAGGCGGCTGGTCACCATGCCGACGCCGGGGGTGCGCACGCCGCGGCCTGTCATGCAGCCATGCTGCGCGTCGATGACCACTGCGACGCCATGCGGGTGGAGATTGTCCCAGATGCAGCGCGCGACCTCGGCGGTCAGCCGCTCCTGCACCTGCAACCGCCGCGCAAAGCCGTTGAGGACACGCGCAAGCTTGGAGATACCGACGACGCGGTCACGCGGCAGGTAAGCGATCGATGCCTTACCGGTGATCGGCGCCATATGATGTTCGCAGTGCGACTGGAACGGGATATCGCGGAGCAGGACGATCTCGTCATAGCCGCCGACCTCCTGGAAGGTGCGCGACAGATGCAGCGCCGGATCCTCATTATAACCCTGGCAATATTCCTTCCACGCACGCGCGACGCGGCGCGGTGTATCGAGCAGCCCTTCGCGTGCCGGATCGTCGCCCGCCCACTCGATCAGCGTCCGCACGGCGTCGGCGACATGGTCCGGGACGACCACCTTGCCGTCGGGTCCCAATTCGGTCTTGCTGTCGCTCATCGCCCCGCTTTCACTGTTGCCATCTTGTCGCACATTTCGCCTTCCCAGAGCCGATAAGCAAGGCCCGGACAAGAAGAATTTATGCCAGCTGCGCAAGTTTACGTTGCGGAATCTTAGCTTTTTATCATTTCAAAGAGGCGCGGTTTCGCGTCCTTTTTCGGGTCAAACAAGTCACTTGACGCTTTCGTCAACTCGGCGCACCTTCCTTGCTATACAGAACTCGCTCAAGCGGGTCGTATTCCGGAGAGGCTGGCGTTTTCCCCGACGCCAGCGGGAGAGGACGATGACCAGCACAGCTGGCAGGTGGGATACTCAAGGGCACATGGCCATATCGGCCCGGTGCCCTTTGCCATGTCTGGTCGTTTCCCCTCCCCTTACCACAATTTGACGTTGGGCGGCCCCGCATCGCGCGGGATCGAAAAAGGGAGGCTATAGATGAAGTTCAAGGCACTGATCGGAACCTCGATCCTTGCGATGACGGTGGCGACGCCGGCATTTGCGCAGGACGCGGCGGATGAAGTGGAACGCGATGCTTTCGGTGGCGAAATCGTCGTCACGGCGCAGCGCCAGTCGGAACGCCTGCAGGACGTGCCGATCGCCGTCAGCGCCTTCTCGACCGAGGCGCTCGAAGCACAGCAGATCAAGACGCCGTCGGATCTTCAGCTGACCCTGCCCAACGTGACCTTCACCAAGACCAACTTCACCGGCGCCAGCTTCACGATCCGCGGCATCGGCGACCTTTGCGTCGGCACGACCTGCGACAGCGCGACCGCGATCCACCTGAACGGCGACCCGCTGTTTTCGACCCGCCTGTTCGAAACCGAATTCTTTGACCTTGAGCGCGTCGAAGTGCTGCGCGGACCGCAGGGCACGCTGTTCGGGCGCAACGCGACCTCCGGCGTGGTCAACGTGATCACCGCGAAGCCGAAGCTCGGGACGTTCGAAGCAGCCGCCGAAGCCGAATATGGAAATTATGATTCCATGAAGGGCAAGGCGATGGTCAACATCCCGCTCGGCGATACGATGGGTATTCGCGTCGCGGGCATCTACCTCAACCGCGACGGCTATACGAAGAATACCTTCCTCGACACGCGCATCGACGACCGTGACCTTTATTCGGTCCGCGGTTCGTTCCGCTGGGAGCCCTCGCCCGACACGACGATCGACCTGCTCGCCTCCTATTTCCGCGAGAAGGACCAGCGCACGCGTATCCAGAAACAGCTTTGCCAGCGCGACCCGACCGGCATCCTCGGCTGTTTGAACAGCCGCCTCGACAATTCGCCCTTCAACGGCAATGCGACCTTCACCGCGGCGCTGACCTCACGCGAATTCCTTGCGATCCGCGGCATCCCCCAGGCCTTTGCGCTCGGTAGCCTCTATGGCCCCGACGTCTATGCGAACACGACGATCCCGTCGGACCCGCGGACGGTGAACACGGCCTATACGCCGAGCTATTTCACCAGCGAACTGACGCTGCAGGGACAGATCGAGCATAATTTCGGGCCGGTGTCGCTGCAGGTGTCGGGCCAGTATCAGAAGGTCAAGCTCGACGCATCGCAGGACTATAACAGCAACGTCGGCAACCGCGCGCTGTATGCGGGTGGGCTTGCAACGTTGCAGGCCGCTGCGAACGGAGCGCTCGGCGCCGCATTCACGCCCTATTTCGCGCCGGTCGCCGCAGCGATCATCCCGAACGGCCCGAACGGCCAGCTCTGTACATCGCTGGCCGAGGAAAGCGGCTATGGCAGCTTTGGCGGCAACAAGATCTGTAGCGATCAGTCGCTGCAGTTCGACCGGTCGAACCAGTATAACAGCAGCTGGTCGGTTGAAAGCATCCTGTCGAGCGACCTCGACGGGCCGTTCAACTTCCTCGTCGGTGGCATCTATGCCGATTACCACCTGACCGAGAACAGCTATTATGTGAACGCCTTCCCGATCGATTATCTGACCGGGGTGCTGGGCGCATTCACCGCGGCGACGAATGCGACCGGCCCGCTGCCGCCGTCGTTCCTCGCTACGCCCTTCTTCCGCAACAACACCGACGACCTGAAGATCAAATCCTACGGCCTGTTCGGTGAAGCCTATTTCGAAGTCAGCGACCGGCTGAAGCTGACCGCAGGCCTGCGCTACAACAACGACAAGAAGAGCGTGACCGCCCGGTCGACGCTGGCCAGCTTCCTCGCGCCACACGCGGGGACGACCGACACCGTCTTCGGCTCGCCCTTCGTCGGGTCGTTCGACGCGGATCCCGGTACGCCGGGCAACCAGATCATCCAGGCGCGTCAGGTGAAATTCAACAAGCTCACCGGCCGCTTCGTGATCGATTTCAAGGTTACCGACGACAATCTGCTCTACGCATCCTACTCGCGCGGCTATAAATCGGGCGGCATCAACCCGCCGCTGCAGCCGATCTTCGAGGTCCCCGAATCGTTCAAGCCCGAGCAGGTCGATGCATTCGAAATCGGGTCGAAGAACACCTTTGGCGGGGGCGCGCTCCAGCTGAACCTGACGGCCTTCTACTACAAGTATAAGGACCTGCAGCTCAGCAAGATCGTTGCACGTACCGCGGTCAACGACAATGTCAGCGCCGACATCTATGGCTTCGAGGCCGAAGCCATCGTCCGGCCGGACCCCGATGTCGTCGTCAACCTTGGCTTCAGCTATCTGCATAGCAAGGTGTCGGACGACAAGTTCACGAGCAACCCGCGCGACTTTGGCGGCGGCCGCAGCGACGCGGTGATCGTTAAGGACATCACCAACGCCGCAAACTGCGCCGTGGCCTCGCGGACCGGCAATGTCGCAGGCATCAATGCGTTCGTGAATCAGGTGAACAACCTGATCAACACCAATCCGGACATCAATCCCGACCCGGCGGTTGTAACGCGCGTCATCCCGGGCGTTCAGCCCGGCGCGAACCTGCAGGGGACGACGGCTTTCCCGTCGGATGGCGGCATCGCCTCGACGGGCGCATTCGGGATCTGCGACGTGCTCAGCGCCGCGGCCGCTGGTGCCTTCTCGCCGCTCGGGCTCAACCCGACGACCTTTGGCGGGGTCGAATATTTCTCCGCCGGTGTTCCGGTCAACATCAAGGGCAACCAGTTGCCGCAAGCGCCGAACTACAAGTTCAGCGCGGGCATCCAGTACACGGCGCGTATGGGCGATATGTCGCTCGTTCCGCGCGTCGACCTTGCCTATACCGGTGAAAGCTATGGCAGCATCTTCAACGGCAATGTGAACCGCATCAAGGGCTATGCCCAGGTCAATGCCCAGCTGCAGCTCAACGGCCGTGACGACAAATGGTATGTGAAGGGGTTCATCCAGAACGTCTTCGACGCCAACAGCGTCACGGGCCTCTACATCACCGACCAGTCGTCGGGTAACTATACCAACATCTTCACCCTCGAACCGCGCCGCTATGGCATCGCGGCCGGCGTGAAGTTCTAAGTCACCCGGCGGCAACGCCAGCAAAAAACCCCGGCCTCTCCATCGAGAGGCCGGGGTTTCTTTTTGCCTTCTGTCCAGGCCCCCGCGCTTAAGAGACGCCAGAGGCTCCGGTCAGCGCACCGATCAGAACTTGGCGCGCAGCTTCACGCCATAGAGCCGCGGCGGCGCCGGATAGACCGCGAAGCTCGCGCTCTGTTCCGGGATCGGGAACGAGGTGATGTTGTAATATTTGTTGAACAGGTTCTCGACGTAGAATTCGACCGCGTAATTCTGGTCGGGACCGAAGTTGAGCCCCGCCCGTGCGTTGACGATCGAATAGCCATCGTTGGTCGTGAACGGCACCG
This sequence comes from Sphingopyxis sp. OAS728, assembly GCF_014873485.1. Classification (NCBI taxonomy): domain Bacteria; kingdom Pseudomonadati; phylum Pseudomonadota; class Alphaproteobacteria; order Sphingomonadales; family Sphingopyxidaceae; genus Sphingopyxis; species Sphingopyxis sp. OAS728. Next base: position 1,556,502 of record NZ_JADBDT010000001.1, read on the forward strand.
CGACCGGATCGTTGATCGTGTTCGCGTCGCTGTTCATGCGCCAGTCGACATGCACCAGGCCGCCGACATTGCTGCTGATCTGCGGGGTCCAGGTGACCGCACCCGTGACCACATGCTTCGGCGAATTGGTCAGCGGCATGCCATTGTCCACGCCGGCCACCGGATCCTTCACTTCGGTATCGACATAGGAATAGCCGAGCGTGAAGTTGAGGTTCGGGGCCGGGCGAATGACCGATTCAAGCTCGACGCCCTGCGCAACGACCTTGTCGAAATTCTGGACGACGAAGTTGTTCCCTTCGAAGGCCAGGTTCTGATAGCCCTTGAGCTCGGTGTAGAAGAGGTTCGCGTTGAACTGGAACGCCGAGCTGAAATCGGTTTTCACGCCGACTTCGTAGGAATCGACGTCCTCGTTGCCGAATTCGAGGTCCGAAGCCTGCGCGCCGTTGCCGCCGAGGAAGGCGGTGTCGAACGAACCGCGGTCGAGGTTGTAACCGCCCGACTTGTAGCCACGGTCATAACCGCCATAGACCATCACGCGATCGTCGAGCTTGATCGACAGCTTGGCGGTGCCGGTCAGCTTGCTCTCGCTGCGCTTGTCGCGATAAATCCCGTTGAATTCGGGGTTCACCACGGGGTTGCAGACGAGGTTGAAGATCGCATTGCCAAGGCCCGACGGCAGGCCCTGCAGCGCCTGACGATAGAGGGCATAGCGGGGACCCTGCAGCGTCGAGCAGCCCGGCAGGTTCGACTGCAGGTTGGCGTTCAGCTTCTTCGTTTCATGATTGTAGCGCAGACCGAGGGTCAGCGAGACATTGTCGTTGAAGTCGATGATGTTGTGCGTGAACAGCGCAAAGGCTTCGGTGTTGACGCGATACGCGTCGCCGATCTGGCCCTGTCCGGCCTGCGGCGCGGGCAGCGGCGTCAGGAAGGTGTCGAGCACGCCGGCTTGTGCGGCGGCGGCCGCAAGCTGCGGGTTCGACGCAAGCAGCACCTGACCGACCAGCGGCGAATTCGGGATCGACTGGAAAATCTGGAAACCCGTCGGTCCGGGCACCGCGGAATCGGTCAGCGCGTTGATGAAGGCGTCGACATATTGCGCGCCCTGCGTGCCGAAACGCGTGCGTTCGGTATATTTCAGCTTTTCGTTGAGGTAGAAGCCACCGATCAGCCAGTCGACATGATCGTCGAAGGCCGTACCCTTGAGCCGGACTTCCTGCGTGAAATCGCGCATGTTGATCGGCATATTTTCGCGATAGGCGCGGTCGATGCCCGAGAAATCGACATCCATGCCGCGGATCGCCTTCCAGTCGCGATATGCGGTGATCGAGGTCAGCTCGACGCCGCCGAGATCCCAGTCGAGCTGGCCCGACACGCCCCATTCGCGCATCTTTTCGGTAAGGTCGCGGTTCGGCGAATAAGCGACTTCGCGATCCTTGGGGTTAAACGGCGTCACGATGCCGGTCAGGCCATTGGCAGCCGCCAGCCCTTGAATGACCGCGCTCGCGGCAAAGGCCGGCGTGCCCGGCTGCGCAAAGCCCGAGTTGGTGTTGAGCGCGCCGCAGCACTGCTCGTCGGTCTTGGCATAATCGGCGATCAGGCGGAACGAAACATCGTCCTTTTCGAACAAGGCCTGACCGCGCACCGACCAGCGGTCGAGGTTGTTGAAGGCGCGATCGCTGTTCACATCTTTGATATAGCCGTCACGCTTGTGATAGCCGCCGTCGAGCCGCAGCGCGAAGGTTTCGGATACCGGGCCGGTGACGCCGGCCTTCAGCTCGATCTCGTCGAGATTGCCATAGCTCGCCTCGGCATAGCCGCCGAAGTTAAAGCTCGGCTTCTGCGTGACGATGTTGAGCGCCCCTGCCGACGTGTTGCGGCCGAACAGCGTGCCCTGCGGCCCGCGCAACACTTCGACGCGATCGATCGGCGGCAGGTCGGCGAGGGCGAGACCGGCACGAGCGCGGAAAACGCCGTCGACGAAGACGCCGACCGACGGTTCGAAGCCGGGGTTGTCGCCCGCCGTACCGATACCGCGGATGCGAAGCACCACGCCACTCGCCGACGACTGGCCGGTCGTGGCCTGGAAGCTCGGTGCGATCTGGCGAAGGCCACGAATATCGCTGATACCCGAATTTTCGAGCTGCTCGCCGCCAACCACATTGACCGCGATCGGAATATCCTGCGAACGCTGCGCGCGGCCCGTCGCGGTGACGATGATGTCGTTGCCATAATCGGTGTCGTCGGTCGCGGTCGCCGCATCATCGGCGGGGGCAGCGTCCTGGGCGAAGGCCATAGCGGGGGTGGTGGCAGCACACAGCATGGTGGCGCCCAACAAAATGTTGCGCAAAGTCATGATAATCTCTCTCTCCAAAACCCACCGAGGCGCAGCCAAAGGCTTATCGGGAGATGCCCGGCAGTGAATGGCCGGTCTAACGCACCGCCCCGCCGCGTCAACGCGCACGCGCGCGAGACTGCCGATTTTCCATCGATTCGTGACTAAATAGCAACAGTTTACGTTACGGCCCCGCGATGAGGCGCACGCGCAATGCTTTGCCAACGAATAGTTGCTAAGGCTGATCGCCATGTCAGGTCGCGCAATGCCCCCGGAAACCTCAATTGGTCCAGACACGCCACTTGCGCCCGATTTCGGCCAGCAGGTCCGCCGTGCGGTGATCTGGCGTTCCGGATCGCAGATCGCGGGCCAGGTCATCGCCTGGGCCTCGACCTTCCTCGTCATCCGCATCCTGACGCCCGAGGATTATGGGCTGTTTGCGCTAACCCAGGTGCTGCTGATGCTCTTCACCTTGCTCAACGGCTACGGCCTCGCGAGCGCGGCGATCCAACGCGACAAGGTCAGTCCGCACGAGCTCAGGCAGATTTTCGGACTGATGCTGCTGCTCAACGGCGCGCTAGCGCTCGCGCAAATCCTCTGCGCGCCGCTCGCCGCCGCCTATTACCGCCAACCGATGGTCGCCGACCTCCTGCGCGTGCAATCGCTGATCTATCTCACCATCCCCTTCTCGGCCCTCGCCTATGCCCAATTGGCGCGGTCGATGGAGTTTCAGCGTCAGGCGCAGGTCAATCTGGTCTCGGCGCTGATCGGCGCCGGCGTGGCGCTCGGCGGCGCACTGGCGGGCTGGGGCGTATGGGCGCTGGTATGGGCGCCGATCGCCATGTTCGCGGCGCGCGCGCTGGGACTGACGATCGCGGCGCGCAGCTGGATGTGGCCGAGCTTCGACTTCCGCGGCGCGGGTTCGATCGCGCGCTACGGCGGGCTGATGGCGGTCGGGCAATTCTTCGGTTTCTTGCAGAGTCAGGCGGACATATTGGTCGCGGGCCGCTGGTTCGACGCGCATCTGGTCGGCATCTACACGACGGCGCTACTGCTGACGCAGATATTCAACAACAAGGTGGTACCGCCGCTCAACGAGGTGGCCTTTGCCGCCTATGCGCGGATGCAGAATGACCGGCCCGCGCTGACTGCGGGCTTCACACGCTCGACGCGCGCAATCATGGTCGCGGCGATGCCCTTTTTCTTCGGCCTCGCCGCGGTGGCCGAGCCGCTCGTGCTCACCCTGCTCGGCGAAAAATGGCGCGAGATCGTGCCGCTGCTCCTGCCGCTGGCGCTCGCCATGCCCTTCTGGACGCTGTTCACCCTGCTCCGGCCCGCGACCGACGCGCTCGGCCGTCCGGGCATCGCGTCGGGCAACGCCGCCGCCGGCGCGTTGCTGATGCCGGTCGTGTTCGTCGTCGGCGCGCAATGGGGCATTATCGGTATCGCGTGGGCGTGGATGGTCGCCTATCCGCTGTTGCTCGCCTTTGCCGCTGTGCGGTCGTTACCGATCATCGGGATCGGGTCGATCGACCTGATCCGCGCCGTCGCGCCGCCGGTCCTCGCCGCAGCGGCCATGGCCGCTGCGGTGATGCTGGTCGACCGCGTGCTTCCCGCGATGCCGCAGATATTGCGGCTGGCGACGCTCGTCGCGACGGGAGGCCCGATCTATTGCCTGTGGCTGTTCCTGTTCGCACGCGAGACGGTGCGCGACCTGATCTCCATGGTGCGCGGCCGGCGTATGCCGACCGACGCGGAAGCGGCCGCCTAAGTCCGGCCCAGCGCAGCGATCGCCGCGCGCGTCGCGTCGATATAGGCGCTGCCGCTGAAACGATAGCTGCCGATGAAATGAACGAAGCGCGCGTCGGCGGGTACGCCTTCATCCCAGAAATTGAGATAATGGTCATAGGGCAGCAGCAAGGCATCGGGCTCGTTGGCGATGACCATGTTCGAGGTCACCTGTTCGCTGCCCCACCGCGACCAGCGTTCCATCCCGAGCAAGCGTTCGGCTTCGATCGAAAAGGCCTCGGCAAGTACGCGACCATCGCCGCCGCGCGCGAATCCGGCGAAGCCCGAACATCCCCGCACGTACAGCGGATTCGCGAGCATCGGCAACGCAACCCGGTCGAGACCGCTCTCGATCGCACCCTGCACATGCGCATCGGGATTGAACAGGAAGGCCGCGTCATCGGTCTTTTCTGCCATTTCGGCAAAGGACAACAGTCGCGAATCCGGGTCGCCGCGCAATGTGAAGCTGCGATTCTGTGCAATTGCGGCCGCGATCTCGGGCACGTCGCCCAGCGCGACGGTGTCCGAATCGAGCTGGATCACATAATCATTCGCGCGCATGTCCAATATCGTGAGGAGTCTCTCCCACGTACCACCGCGCGGGCAAGGGCCGGTGTCGACATCCGCGAGCGAAAGGATGCGCGGATTTCCCAGTTGCTTTGCCAATATGCCCCGATCGTCGGCGGTCAATGTGCCGTCGTCGAGGATCACGATGCGCCCGCGTCGAAGCTGCGCATGCAGCGACTTGACCGCGACCAGATAGGGCAGCAGCACCCGCGTGCCGATCATGGAAAACAGCACCAGCCCGTCGTCGGCCGGCACGACCGGCGGGGTGTTCAGCACAGTACGCGCCGCGGCGCGATGCGCGCGCTCCTTCCATAACCGGTTGAGTTTGTTCACGACCCTGTTCATCGCGCGGCCGTAACACGCGTGGCAAATCAATGGTAGTAGCGAAAATCGACGCATTTGCGCCCTTTCAGGACGACCCTTGTCGGCGATATCGGGTGTTCGCGAACGATCGCGATCCGCGTCCGCCGCTCGCCATGTCCAATGTCAGGAAAGTGGTGCCCGGGGACGGGGTCGAACCGCCGACACTGCGATTTTCAATCGCATGCTCTACCAACTGAGCTACCCGGGCACGGCCGCTGCGACCGGTCGGTCGCGCTGGCGAGCGGCGGCTATAGGCAGGGCTTTGCATCCTGTCCAGAGGCTTTATGACGCTCGCTTTCGCGGTCAGTTATCGTCGAAACGATCGTCGTCGGCGGTGCCGTCGGGCGCCTGATCGACCGGCACGCGATAGCCTTCGCCGAACCAGGTCAGAAGGTCGCGGTCGCGGCAGCCGCGGCTGCAGAATGGCTTAAACTCAGGCTCGCGCGGCTTGCCGCACAGCGGGCAGCGCGGCGGTTTACTGGGCATGGCCCGCTCCTTTCATGGCCGCGTCCGCCAGCAGGCGAACCGCGCGGCCGGTCCGATTCTGCAGCGCATCGACCCACGCCGGGTGCGCTGCGATATGATCGATCACCCCGGCGCGCGCCGAGAGCGTCAACGCGCCGGTGCCCTGCGCGCGTTCGGCATGTCGCAACAACAAAGCTGCATCGGTCGCGACGGGATCGAGGCAGACCTGCTCGATCAGCGACGGACGGTCGCGGCGGCGGATGATCTGCATCAGGCCAAAGCCGTTAACCGCGGTACGCTCGAACGGCGGCGGCAGCGCAGCATCGACCGCCGCGTCGACCGCGTGGCGTCCCGCCCGGTCGGGAAGCGATGGAAAATCGATGCCGATCGAGCCGCCGATGTCGCAGCGTCGAATCACCGCCGCGGCTGCCCGCGCGCCTGACTTGGCGAGTGTAAGCGCATCGCCCTCGCCGTCCACATCGATCAGCACCATCGCAGGGGTTGCATCGACCCACAGCGCCCCGCCGTCGAACGCCCAATGCCCGGTGCGCACGCAATCGACCAGTTCGGACCATCCCGCCTGTTCGAGGCGGTCGACGTCGGTTGGTCGCAATTCGGTTATGGGCATACCGCTCGTCGCGATACGGGCGCGCAGGTCGGGGCCGTCGGCCAGCGCTGCGCCGGGCTCGGCAAGTCGCGCCCTCGCCGGCTTGTCGCGTCCCCGTTCGCGCAATGCCATGCGGGTGATTTCCACCATGATCGTCGCGCCGGCCGAGGTTTGCGAGGGAAGGTCGGCGAGCGTCGCGTGCGGCTGGCCCGGGCGGTCAAGCGCGACCAGCGCGCCCTTGCCGCCCCGTCCCGCCTCGACGAGCCTTGCCGCCGCGATCGCGCCGACGCGCGGCCCCTCGCCGTCGCGCTCGATCCGCGCTTCTATGATCTCGCCATCCTCGACCAGCGCCGCGCGCGCCTCGCCGATTCCGGCTTCGTAAAGCCACTCAGCCAAGCGCGATTCCCGCGCTGGTGAGCAGCGCGCGCGTTTCGAACAAGGGCAAGCCGACGACATTCGAATGGCTACCAGACAGGAAGCGGACAAAGGTCTCGGCCCGGCCCTGGATCGCATAACCGCCCGCCTTGCCCATGCCCTCGCCCGATTCGATATAGCGGTCGATCTCGGCAGCACTCAGCGCCTTGAACGCGACGACCGTGTCGACAACGCGCACGCGCGCCTTGCCATCGGTGCCGACGACGCAAATCCCCGAATAGACATGATGCCGCCGACCCGAAAGCAGACCGAGCATCCGGCGCAGATCGGCTTCGTCGACCGGCTTTTCCAATATGCGGCGGCCAACCGCGACCGTCGTGTCGCCCGCGAGCACGACCTCGTCCGGCGCGCGCTCGACGGCCAGCGCCTTGCCCTTGGCGAGCCGCGCGACATAGTCACGCGGCAGCTCTGCCTTCAGCGGCGTTTCGTCGATTTCGGGGGCCGCGATGCGCGCCGGCACAAGGCCGATCCGCGCCAGCAATTCACGCCGGCGCGGCGATGTCGAAGCAAGGACCAGCACGGGAAAGTTCGCCGCGCCGCTCACTTGAAGCGATAGGTGATCCGACCCTTGGTCAGGTCATAGGGGGTGAGTTCGACGAGCACTTCGTCGCCCACCAGAACGCGGATGCGGTTCTTGCGCATCTTGCCGGCCGTGTGGCCCAGAATCTCGTGGTCATTTTCCAGTTTGACGCGAAACATCGCGTTGGGGAGCAGTTCGACCACTTGGCCGCGCATTTCCAGAAGTTCTTCTTTCGCCATCAGTCCTCTATGGGTCGAAAATTCAAGGATGCGGGCCCATAACCGCAATTTGCGCCAATTGAAAGCAATCTGTCACAGGCGGTTTCAGGAGACGAGTTTGAGCCGGCGCGCAATGCGCCAGCCGACCGTCTTGGCCCAGGCATAGCTTGGCCAGCGCGGCGGCATCGCGGGGTCGAGCCCCATGCGGCGCAGCGTGGCGTTGGCGGCGTGCGCCTCGGACTCGCGATAGCTCCACTCGCTGCGCCAGGTGATCGAGAGCGAGATCGACGGGGCATCGCCATTGGCGACGAAATGCGGCGCCATCACCGGCATCAGCACTGCGTCGCCGGGGCCGAGCGGCACCTGCTGCGCATCGCCATGATAGTCGTCCTGCCAGGGCAGGTTGCGGTGACCGCCGGTATGATAGCGTTCATGCTCGCGGCGATGCGCGAAACGTTCGTCGCCCGACGGCCAGACGTTCATGACCTTCGTGCCCTTGAGCTGGAGCAGGATGTTATGCTCGGGATCGAAGTGAAAGGGCGTGATCGATCCGGGCGACGAGATGAAGATGAAGCCCTGCGGCGTCAGCATCGCACCGGTGCGCGGCTCGACCACGGGTTTAAGCTCGCCGAGCAGGTCCATCAGCAGCACGCGGTAGGCGTCGACATTTTCGATATTCTTGAGCACCGCCCAGCTGCCGTTGCTGTCGATCGTGCGGATCGTCTCGCCGATCGACAGGCCGTTCGAGGGGACGTCTTCGGGCAGGATGCCGATCGGGACATTACCCGGATTATATTCGACCTCGCTCGCTGGCAGGCTTTCGCCGAGCGTGGCGAGCGCTTCGAGCGACAGCAGCGGATGATCGGGCAGGTGATGATGGAGCAGTCCCGCCTGCAGCGGATAGAGCGCCGTCATCCGCTCGAGCGTTTCGGCGGGAAATACGGGTTTGGTGATCGGCTGATGCGCGGTCATGACGGGCTTTCTACTTCATTTTCCGATCCTGCGGCACCCTTCCAGCGCCGCCAGAGACGCTCGATCTTCGTCAACATGGCGAAACGGAGGCGATCGCCGGCCGACGACAGGGGAACATTGGCCCACACCAGCACCCGCCGTTCGCGCCAGACGCTGTCGATCATCGGATGACCGGGCGCGGCGCAGCTGTCGACCCAGTCGATTCGCGGGTTTTCGAGCAGGTCGAGGTTCGCCTGTTGCAGCATCACGCCAGGCGAGAAGCGCGCATAATCCTCGTCGAATGCGGTCTTGAACGAAAAGCCACCCGGCGGACAAAGGAAGTTGACGAGCATGGCGAGCGGTCGGCCGTCGAGGTCGAGCGCGCGCATGTCGAGCCGGCCCGCGTCGCCCGCCGCGGCGAGAATTGCGCGGAACCAGGCCTGCGTGTCGCTCTGGCTCGCGAGCGCCGATTTGGCGCGGCCCTTCCAGCCGCGCGCCTCGAGGTCGAGGAAGGCCTCGATCCAAGGATCGATGGCCTCACATGGTTGCCAGCGGCGAAATTCCACTACGCCCTGTTCGGCGAGGCGGTTCGCCTGCCGCCGCAATTCCTTGCGCTTCTTCGCGCGTACCGCGGCGTCCCAATATTCCTCGGGCGACAGATCGCTTTCCAGCAGCGCGCGTTCCTCGCGGTGCACCACCTCCGCTTCACCGCCGCGTGCCCGCGCGACGTCGACGAGCGCGCGGTGGAGCGGGCCGTCCTCGGTCAGCCGCGGCACATGCAGCAACGTGCGAGCCCAGGGCGCCGCATCGCACCAGCCGAGCAGGATCGACCAGAACAGGCCTTCGAAACCCGCGCGCACCAGCGGCGCACCGTGAAAATGATTGTGGTGCGTCCAACCCGTGACGTGGCGCAGCGGAATGCGGCCATAATGCGTCGCGGCCGCGAGCGGCATGATGCCGATCACCGGCCCGTCGCTACCATCGCGCACCAGCACCAACCGCGCGTGGCGCTCGGGATCGAGTAGGTGCAACGCCGATTGCAGGCACCAGCGCTCGGCAAAGGGATTGGGCTCGCTCGCCTCGTCGGCCAACCGGTCCCACGCCGCCGCGAGTTCGGATGACAGCGCCAACGGATCGACGACGCGTACGGTGAGCGGAGCAGCTTCGGCAGCGCTCGTCGGAAAGGCGGGATGGACCGTCATCGGGAGCGAGCCTAGCAGCCAAGCGTTAAGGATGGGTGGCAAATCCGATGGTGCCCTTCCCTACCAGGAAGAGAAAATCAGATCCCGAAAAGCTTCGCGAGCGATTTTTCGAGCATGAAGAATTGCCAGATCAGCCGGCCGTGATCGCGCCGGCCCGACTGGTGCGCCGCGACGATGCGTTCGATTTCGGCCATGTCGAACCAGCCCGAGCGTGCAAGCGTCGACGAGGTCGCCAGCGCCTTTGCCTGCTGGGCGAGCGGGCCGCGGAACCAGTGCGATACCGGCGTCACGAACCCCATTTTGGGCCGGTACAGGATGTCGTGCGGCAGATAGCGTTCCATCGCCTGTTTCATGATCGCCTTGCCCGTCCCGCGCTTGACGCGCATCGATGCAGGGAGGCTCGCCGCGAATTCGATCAGCCGGTAGTCGAGCAAAGGCTCGCGCGCTTCGAGGCTGACCGCCATGCTCATCCGGTCGGTCTTGGTCAGGATGTCGCCGGGAAGCCAGATCTGAAGATCGGCATATTGCGCGCGGTCGAGCGGCTCGCGCGCTGGTGCAGCGGCCATCGCCTTCCAATAGCGTGTCTCGGCCACATGATCGCCGAGCGCATGATGCGCGGCGTCGTTGAAAAGGCGCGAGCGCTGTGCTTGTCCTGTCACCCCGACCGCCTCGGCATAGCCCTCCGCCCCGCTCTTCGACAGGCTGGCGAGCGTCGCGCGGGCGCGGAGCGGGCGCGGTGCCCAATCCATCTGCGGCCATACATGCGATAGCGGTCCAAGCACGCCGCGGCGGAGGAAACCGGGGATAAGGCCGCGGAGCCGTTCTTCCTGATGCTGGAACACGAGGCGGCGGTATCCGGCGAACGCTTCGTCGGCGCCGTCGCCCGAGAGCGCGACGGTCACCTCTTCGCGCGCGAGTTCGCAGACGCGGTACGTCGGCAGCGCGCTCGCGTCGGCGAAGGGCTCGTCGAAATGATCGGCGATCCTGTCGACGAGCGCAAAATCGCCCGACGACACGGTGCGCGTCCGATGGTCGGTCGCGAACCGCTCCGCAATCTGCTGCGCATATTCCGTTTCGTCGAGCGCCGCCTGATCGAAACCGATCGTGCAGGTCTTGACCGCCTTGCTGCTCGCTTCGGCCATCAACGCGACGACCGCGCTGCTGTCGACGCCGCCCGAGAGGAAGGCGCCGAGCGGCACGTCGGACACCATGCGGTCGGTCACCGCGGCGCGCATCAGGTGGACGAGATGCTCGGCCGCCTCGCCTTCGCTGGCACGGATACGCTTCGAGAAATCGGGCGCCCACCAGCGCGTCGGCGCGGGCACGGGCTTGCCGCGTTCGAGCATGAGGAAATGCCCCGCGGGCAACTTCTCGACCCCAGCGACGATGCAATTGTCGTCGGGGACATAGCCGAAAGCGAGGAAATCCTCGATCGCGGTGAGGTTCGCCTCTTGCCGCAGCAGCGGGTTGCGCAGCAGGCCCTTCAGCTCCGATGCGAAGGCCACCGACCCGTCCGACAAACGAACAAAGTGAAGCGGCTTTACGCCCAGCCGGTCGCGCGCAAGAAACAGGCAGCCGCGCTGATGGTCGTGGATCGCAAAGGCGAACATGCCGTTGAGCCGCGACAGGCAGTCGGGACCCCATTGGCGCCACGCCGCGATGATGACCTCGGTATCGCCGCTGGTGCGGAAACGATGGCCGCGATCCTCGAGTTCGGCACGGAGCTCGCGGAAATTATAGATTTCGCCATTGTAGGTGAGCGTGACGAGCTCGTCGTCGCTCGCCATCGGTTGCGGGCTGCCCGCGATGTCGATGATCGAGAGGCGGAGATGGCCAAGCCCGACGCCGGGCGCGGTCCACTCGCCCGATCCGTCGGGGCCGCGATGCTGCATCGGCTGGAGCATCGCGCGGAGGCGTGCGGGGTCTACCGGCTTCGCCGTCTCCAGATGATAGATGCCCACAATCCCGCACATATAGTCGAGGCCTAGCTGGTTTTGAGCGCGCGGTCAGCCATCGCTTTGGCTCCGCCCGACGCGGAAACGAAATCGACTATCGCATTGCGGCCGCCTTGGCGCTCTTCGCTCGATATGATCAGTGACAGCGCGCGCGGGTCGCCACCGAACAGACGTGCCTTCAGGCCCGCAAGCTTCGCTGCGCGCGCGCTACCCGTCACTTTGCCATCGACGACATACCAGGTCGCGGCGTCGCGCAGCACCGGGCCCGGATGCAGGAGGCGTTCGGTCTTCGCGCCCTCGACGGCTGGCAGCGCGGCGCTCCACGCCCATTTGCTGTCGGGGTCGATCGCGCCTTGCCCGAAAGCGACCACTTCGCGACCTTCGGCCTGCCGTTCGTAGCCGCCGACAGCAACGGTCACGACCTGCCCCTTGTCGTTCGAAAAATGGCGCAGCTGCCGCTGGTCGGCGCCATCGAAGCGCGGCGCCCATGCTGGCCCATCGACGCGCACGTCGCCCCACCCCCGTGGCACGGTGATTGCGACCGTCGAAGGCAGGACTGCGCTGCGCCCGCCCACCAGATGGCTCCAGCCGACGAACAGCAAGGGAATCGCAAGCGCCGCGGGCAACACCGCTTTCGCGGGCCCGGCAAAGCGCGACACGCCCCCCAGCCTGCTCACATCGACCGCGGCGTCGTTGGCCGGCCGGTCGAACCAGCGGCGCGCGACGAGCATGACGAGCAGGATCACAGCGCCGAAGAAGAACCAGCCGTAGAAGACATGGTCGATCCCGCCCGCCGCCTCGATCCCCCAGATTTCCGCGGCGACCATCGTGCCATATGCGCGGAGTGCGTTGGCGAGGATCGTTGTCGCAAGGGCAGCCACGATGAAGATGATCCGCCGCGTCCAGCTCTTGAAGCACAGATGTGCCGCGAACACGGCATAGGCGAGCATCGCGATCAGGAAATTGACCCCCGAGCAGGCCTCGGCCACCTCGAAGAAGCCGGCAGGGGTCGTGATGAACACGCCCTCCATCTCTGCCGGAATGCCCGAGAGATGGAGCAGGACCATGCTGATATGCGCGGTGAGCGTCTGGAGCAAAGGCACCAGTTCTTCGCCGAACGGCACGAGCAATAGCGCATAGCCAAGCGGAAAGAGCAGCGCGCGCACGAGCTTTTCGCCGAGCGCCGCCGCGACCGCGCCCTGCAGCATCAGGACCAGCGCGAGCTGGCGAAACAGACCGACTCCCGCCGCCTCGCCAACGAGCCATACCAGCCCCGCGCCCGCCATCCATATCAGCGCGGGCCACCAATAGACCGGCGTCAGCGGCCGCAACAGCGCAATACGCTGCGACACCAGCCAGCCGATCATCGGCACGATCAGCAGGCAATGGGTGAAGGTCGAGCTGTTCCACCAGATGCCCGCCACATCGGCCGCTTCGCGCCAGAAAATCGCGGCGATCGCCGCGGACAGCAATGCCAGCGCGGCAAGGTGGCGTTGCCAAAGCGTCATGCGGGCAGCCCGAGCAGCGCGCCCAGCGGCGAAAGACGGGCGTCCCAGCCATAACGCGCGATCATCTGCGCACGCGCCGCATTCCCCATCTTCGCGGCTGCGGCCTGGTCGTCAAAGACGTGGCAAACCGCATCGGCCATGGCCGCCGCGCCATCGGCAACGAACATATGCTCGCCCGGCGTCGCTTCGATCCCCGTCGCGGCGGCGGCACTCGCAACCACAGGCCGCGCCATCGCCATCGCTTCGAGCAGTTTGTTCTGGACGCCGCGTGCGAGCAGCAGCGGCGCAACGACCGCGTCGGCGGCAGCGAGCCAGGGGCGCACATCGGGCACTTCGCCGGTGACCGTCACTCCGGGCAGCGCCGCGAGCGCGCGGACTTCGTCGGTCGGCGCGCGGCCGACGATCGCAAAGCGGGCTTGCGGATGACGCTGGCGGATCAGCGGCAAGATATCCTTTGCGAACCAGCGAACCGCGTCGATATTGGGGCGGTAATCCATCTGGCCGGTGAAGACGGCGAGCGGCCCGTCGCCTGTCCCGACCGCATCGAACTCACCCGCCGGGTCGAAGCGATCGGTGTCGATGCCGTTTTCGACGGCGCGCACGTGGTCGGCGCCCAGCCCGCTCTGCGCGCGGAACAGTGCGGCCTCGGCTTCGCTAACGAACAGGCTGGTATCGACTTTGCGGGCCACCTCGACCTCGAACGCACCCAGCTTCACCGCCTCGCGCTTGTGCACCCAGTTCAGCGGCTGGCTCTTGTCCTGCTCGGCGTAAGTCGCGAATTTGGCGGAATCGACATCGACGAAATCCATCAGCACGGCGCCGTCGAAAGCGGCCGGGATATATTGCGCCATCTGGCCCGAGAAGGCGACGATATGCGTAATGCCGCCCCGTCCGACGAGATCGTCAACGTGACGCGCCAACGCGGCGTTACGGAACAGGCGGTTCGACACCGGCTCGCCGCGCAGCACGGCCTGGATCAGCGCGACCGGGCGAGAGGCCTTGCGCACCTCGATCGCCACACTCTTGCAAAGCGGCGCCATCTTCTCGCGCGCAGCGCCGGCATCTTCCGCGTTGTCGGCAAGCGCCGCAACATGCACCGGCGCGAGCTTCGCCAGCGCTTCGAACATATGCCAGCTGCGGATCCGGTCGCCGCGGTCGGGGGGCCAGGGCGCGCGGTGGACGAGGAACAGGATTTCGGCCATTTCGCGGCGTCTTACCCTAGGCCGCGGGCGATCAGCGGGCCGATCCGGTTCGCCGCCCACAGCGGCAGCTTCTTCCAAAGGTCGACTTGCAGCCGGTATTTGGCGCTGTTGGGATTGGTGTCGCGCGCCGTTTCGCCGGGAGCGAGCCAGCGGGCGTAGGTGAGCGGCTGCGGTTCGAAGCCCCAATTCTTCTTGTAGGCGAAAGGTCCCGTGCCGAGTTTCGAGCGCCCAAAATCGAAACGCGTGCAGCCCTTGGCATGTGCGTGGCGCATCAGGGCGAAATACATAAGCTCGTTGGCCCGAAGGCGGCGCGCGTCGGTAGTGCCGCCGCCCCAATAGGGCATGACGGTGCCGCGCCAGTAGAGGCTGAGGACGCTGGCCACGGCGCGGCCTTCCTCTCGCACGGTCAGGATATCCGCATCGTCGCCAAAGGCTTCGAGCACGGCATCGAAAAGCGCTTTCGGGAACACGGGCGTCCCGAGGTTACGGACGCTGGTTGCATAGATGCGATAATGGTCGCGGCGCTCCTGTTCGGAGCGGCCCGTGGTGACGGTGAGGCCGCTTTCGAGCGCCTTGCGGACCTCGGCGCGCTGTTTGCGCGGGATGGCGAGGAGTTCGGCGTCGTCGTCGGACGCGAGGTCGCGTGCAAAGCCCGCGTAGACGCCTTCCTCGACCTGCCAGCCCGTGGGCAGCGGACTGCCGCGCAGTTCGACCGACGGGACGCCCAGCGATCGCGCCATGTCGGCCGCGCCCCCCGCGAGTGTTGCCGCCACGGCTTCATTGTCGGCGAGGATGCCGCCGCCCACCGCGAAGCCGCTGCCGACCAGCGCCTGCCCGAACAGCGGCGAGCGGATATGGTGGAGCGGCAGGAGGCCCGTCAGCGTGCCATCGGCGTCGCGCGCGGTGACGAGGTGGCAGCGGTGCCCGGTGGCCTTGGTGATCGCCTCGCACCATTCGCGGGTGTGAAAGGGCGTCGCTTGAGCGTGCGCGGCGACATAGCTGTCCCACGCGGCGGCGTCGGACAGCGGTGCGGCGGTGAAGCTCGACACAGGCGCGTTCACGCCGCGGCGCGCCATGGCAAAGCGCGCTGCTGCTGCGCGGGGAGCAAGGCATCGGCGCGCGTCCATTCGAAATCGGCGAGCAATTTCTTCAGCTTGCCGGCCATCGCCGACAGGCCGCTGTAATGGCGGATCTTCGACTTGATCGGTGCATCGGCGACGCGCGGCTGGCCGGGGTCGATTTCCCATGGATGGAAATAGAGGATCGCCGGGTGCCCCTCCGCGTTCATCCGCGCGATCGCCCAGCGCGTGAAGGCGTAGGGCAGCATCCGCATGAACCCGCCGCCGCCCGCTGCCAGCGTCCGGCCGGCAAAGCGCGCGGTGGTGACCGGCCATTCGACGAGGTCGCTGTCGGGGAGCGGACGCCACGCGTGGCGCGGGCTTTGCGGCCAGCCATAATGATCGTGGACGACAGGCGCGACGCTGCTCGAATAAGCATAGCCCTGTTCGGCAAGCACGGCATGCGCCCATGGGGTTCGCGTATCGACCGAGAAGCTCGGCGCGCGGTAGCCGCGGATCGCCACACCGCCGAGGTCTTCGAGGATCGCCCGCGTCTTCCGTAAGTCCGCCGCGAATTCGTCGGCGGTCATGTTAAAAACGCGCTTGTGGTCGTAACCATGGCTCGCCAGTTCGTGCCCGGCGTCGGTGATCCGCTTGATCAGCGCGGGATAATGTTCGGCCACCCAGCCGAGCGTGAAGAAAGTGCCCTTGGCACCTGCATCGGCGAAAATCTGCAGCGCTGCGTCGCAATTCGCCTCGACCCGGCATTCGAGCGTCGGCCAGTCGGCACGGTCGATCGTGCGCTCAAAGGCGCCGACCTGGAACCAGTCCTCGACATCGACCGACAGGCCGTTCTGCATTTTTCCTCACCTTCATCAACCCGATAGCGGATTTCAGCCGGGCTGTCAGGCGGCCCAGGTTCGCGAATTCTGCGGATTCGGCGCATTGTCCGGATCGCGCTCGACCCATTCGATCAGCAAGTCGAGCACGCGGCGGAGCGCGGCATCCTGTTCGACGAGACGCTCCTCGAGCGACGCGATCTGCTTTTCGAGCGCGGCGAGCTGTTCGGGGTCGACCGCCGGGGCGGCCGGAGCCGGTTCGGGCGGGGTCAGCGTGATGACGGGCGCCGGTTCGGCAGGCGTGGCGAAGGGCGCCGGACCGTCGGTAACCGGCGCGGCGGCGCGCGCCGGCCATTCGGGCGCTGTTTCGTTCGCGGCTTGCGGCGCAGCGAAGGGCGCGGGGGTCGGCGCCACCGCGGTTGCGGCGGCGGCCACGACCTCTTCGACGGGCAGCGGTGCCAGCGTCGCCGCGTCGATTCCGCGATCGGCCTCGATCTCCGCGACGACCGAGCGCACATTCTGCGCGGTGATGCGGTGCATCTGTTCGACCGCGCCATAGAGCAGCAGGCGGCTGACCAGCACGTTCAGTTTGCGCGGCACGCCTTCGCTGTAATCGAAGATTTCCTCGAAGGCGTCGGGGCTGAAGCTGGGATTGCCCGTCCAGCCAACCTTGCCGAGGCGGTGGAGGATATAGGGTTCGACCTCTTCGGGCTCCATCGGGTCGAGGTGGTGCGTCGCAATCACGCGCTGGCGCAGCTGTTCGAGCGTCGGCGAGTGAAAGAGCGTCTGGCGGAATTCGGGCTGGCCGAGCAGGAATATCTGGAGCAGCGAATGGCCGCCGAGCTGGAAGTTCGAGAGCATGCGCAGCTCTTCGAGCGCCGAGATCGCGAGATTCTGCCCCTCATCGACGATCAGCAGCGTGCGGCGACCGGCGCGCGCCTGTTCGCGCAGATATTCCTCCATAGAGCGCAGCAGTTCGGCCTTGCTCTGCCCTTCCCACTCGATGCCGAATTGTTCGGCGACGAGGCGGAGAAGATCGTCGCCCTCGACCTGCGTCGACACCAACTTGACCGCGGTCAGACGATTGGGGTCGATCGTGTTCATCAGATGGCCGACGAGCGTCGTCTTGCCCGCGCCGACGTCGCCGGTGATGACGATGAAGCCTTCGCCCTGCGCAAGACCGTAGCCGAGATAGGACATCGCCTTGCGATGGGTGCCGCTTTCGAAATAGAAATGCGGGTCTGGCGTCAGCTGGAACGGACGCCCGGTGAAACCATAGAACTGATCGTACATCGTAAAAATCCCGTTTGCTTGGTCAGAAGTTGTAACGAAGTCCCACCAAAGCTGAACCGATAAGCTGACTGTTGAAACCTTCTTGGTCGAAGGCGTTGAGGCTGGCCGCGGCTGTCCCGGTCAGGCCACGCCAGAAGCGCCGCGCATAGGAAGCGGTCAGGCCGGCCGACTGGACGTCGCTGGCGCCCGGCGCGCCATTGTCGAAATAATTGACATAGCCCGACAAGCCGATGTCGGAATCGACGTCGAGTTGGCGCCCCGCCGAGACGAAGAGATAATAATTCTCGTCCTTGATCCCGTTGAGATTGCCGATCGGCGACAGCAACGGCGCGAGCAGCTTGCGCCGGTCGTAACCGACGCCGACGCCATAGCTCCACCCGCCGAAGCGCGACGACAAGGTCGCCTGGATACCGCGGCTGCGATATTGCGCCGAGGTCGCGTTGCCGAGCTGGTTGCTGAGGCAGCCGCCGCCCTGCTGGCCGAAGACGCACGGGTTGATGTCGCCGCTGATCGGGTTGCGGGTCGGGTCGAATTGGGTCGGCAACGCGGCAAGCCCGCCCGACAGGCCGCGGCCGAAGCTCGACAGCCCGTCGTAGACGCCGACCTGGATCGAGGTCGCATGGTCGGCGCGATAAGTGAAGCTGCCGGTATAGATCGTATCGCCATAGCGGCGGCCGACCTTCGCGGTCAGCGATGTACGGCGGCTCGGCTGCCACATCACGCCGGCGTCCCAGATCAGCCCGTCGGTGTCGAACGACAGCTGGCGCGGGGTCGATTTGTCGGTGATGAAGCGGCCGTTCGAATCGCGCACGGGCACGCCATTGGCGTCGACGACCGGATTGCGCTGGCCGATTTCGATATCCTCGTAGCCGACGCCGCCGAGCAGCGCGACGGTCGGGCCGATCGGCACCGTCACGTCGGCGCGGGCGAACTTGCCCTCGTAACGCTGGTCGAGCTGGCTCGCATCCTCGCGCTCCCAGCCGCCCGACACTTGCCATCCGAACGGCAGGTCTCCGGGGCGTGCGCCGACGCTGGCCCAGGCGACATGGTTCGTCGAGCTGTCGAAAATATCCTGCGGCTGCGTTCCCGGCGACAGGATCGCGGGTTCGTCGACTTCGACCTTGGTATAGCCAACGCGATAACCCGCCCCGACGTCGAGCCCGCCGATACGCCGTGCAAAGGTCGGGCCGGCATAAAGCGAATAAATGTCCGCGACATTGCTGGCGTCGCCGATGAACAGCCCGCTCGCCGCGCCCTGTCCGTCGGCGCGGGTTCGCGTCGCGAGCGCGCCGGCTTCGAGGTTCAGACCGCGCGCTGCCTCGATCCGGCCGCGCAGAAGGCCGCTAACCATGTCCGAATCGCCAAGATCGTCGTTCCATCCGATACGATGTTCATAACGAATGGATCCGGCGAGTTCGGCGCGGTTGGTCGCGATCGCGGCATCCACCCCGACCGCGAGGTTCGTATAGGTGAGGACGTCGCCGCCGTTCTTGAGGTCAGCGGTCAGCACCTGATCGATTTCGAGATAGGGGCTAACGGCGACCGTCCGCTGGGTGCGGCGGCGCTCGGCGCGCTTCTCCGAGCGCCCCTGCTCGGGCGCCGGCGCGCCGGCCGATGTTGCATTATCGCCGCCCGAGGCGGGACCGCCCGAAAATTGCGCATGCGCGCCCGTCGCCGTCCCGGCGAGCAGCAGGGCCGCCAGCGTCGACAGATGACGCATGGTGGTCGTGGTGCGCATCACGCGCCTCCTTGTCCGTAATAAGTCCCGAAGCGGCGGCCGCCCGGCGAGAATTTGACCCCGTTGAGGAGCAGCTGGATATGCGGACACGCGCCCATCAGGCCGATCGCGTCGCGCAGCGCCGATTCGAGCGTCTCGTCGGCGCGCACGACCATGATCGTCTGTCCGACGTGCCCCGCGAGCACCGTGGCGGGCGATGCCGCGAGCACCGGCGGCGAATCGATGATGAGGATGCGGCCCGGCGCGCCCGCTTCGAGCTGCGCGAGCAACGCCTCGGTCCGCGCCGAGGCGAGAAGTTCGGTGTCGTGCATATGGCCGGTACCCGCGGGCATGACCTTCAGGCCCGGAATATCGGTCTGGATCAGGCAGTCGCCGAGCGGCAGATGCGGATCGGCGAGCGCGTCCATCAGGCCGGGACCGTCTTCGAGGCCCAAAGATTCGAGAACGCTCGGCTTGGCGATGTCGGCATCGATCAGCAGCACGTCGTGATCCGCCTCGACCGAAAGGCTCAAGGCAAGGTTGACCGCGGAGAAGGTCTTGCCCTCGCCCGGGTTCGCCGAGGCGATGAGCACACGGTGGCCGCGCGGCAGGATCGGGCGATTGCCGACACCGCCGAAATTGCGGATCAGCTCGCGCTTCACGATGCGATATTCTTCGGAAATGCCCGTGACGGGCGTTCCGGGCACGATCATGCCGCGCGATGCAAGGCGCGCGCGGTCGACCGTTCCCTGCCGCGTCGGGACGATCGCAGGCGCTGCCTTGGCGACATCCTTGCGCGGCGACGGCTTCGGCGCGACAGGCGCAGCTTCGACCGCAGGCGCCGCCTCGACGACGGGATCGAGGATTTCGGGCTGCGGCGCTTCAGTCGCGGGTGCAGCCTCGACCTTCTTCGCCTTTTTGGGCGTTTCAGGCGGCAGTTTCGACACGTCGATCGTCGGCGCATTGGCCGCGGGATCGAGGCCGAACATATCGGCCGCGCGTTCGAGGAGCGAGGGCGGACGCTTGACTTTGCGTTGGTCGTTCATGTCATCGTCCCCCGTCACGCTACCATGCCGCGCTGGATGAATTCGGCGACCAGCAGCAAGGCATAGAGGCCGACGAGTGCGCCCCCGCCGCCCGCGAGCCAGATGAGTTTCTTGCGCCGGTCGAGATGGCGTTCCGCCGTCACGACTTCGGTGATCGATCCGATTACTGGCAGGCCGCTTGCGCGTTCGAGCTTTGCCGCGGTCGCATAGCTGGTGCGGACCTGGCCGAGCCCGAAGGCCGCGCCGACGCCGCCGCCGATGCCCGCGAGCAGGACGAGCGTCAGGAACAGGGGCCGGTTGGGAGCCGCGGGGCTGGTCGGTTTCGACGGCGGGTCGAGCAGCTCTATCTTGATTGCGTCGGTTTCGGTCTGCACCTCGCCGCGCATGCGGACCTGTTCGCGCTGCGCGAGCAATTTGTCATACTGCGCCTTGAACGCGGTATATTCGCCGTTGATCCGGTCATATTCGGCGGCAATGCCGGGGTTCTGGATCTGCTGCGAGGTGATCTTGGCGATGTCGCCCGTCAGCTGCGCCTTGCGCGCCGACAGCGCGCTGACCGTCGCCTGGCGTTCGGCGCGCATCGCCGCGAGCGAGGCATAGGCGGGGTTTTGCGAATTGCCGCCGCCACTGGCGCCCGCACCTTCGCGGTCGGCGATGGCTTTCAGCGAGGCGATCTGGCTTTTCAGCGCGATGATATCGGGGTGCGCGTCGGTCAGCCCGCGCGCGCGCATCGACGAGAGTTCGTTCTGCGCCCCGGCAAGCTGCTGGCGCGCGACGCCGCCGCCCACGCCGCCCATGCCGGGGACGTTGATCGTCGCGGGGGTCGAGGCGAGCTGGCCGTTCGCGGCAGCAAGCTGCGCCTGCGCCGACACGAGCTGCGAATCGATCTGGCCGAGTTCGGCGCGCGCGGCGTCGACCCGCTGGGCGGGTGAGCCGCTGCCGCCGGGGATCAGGCCGATATTCTGCGCTTCGAACGCGCCGCGGCGCGCTTCGACCTCGCGCAGCGCCTTTTCGCGGTCGGCGATCTGGGCGTCGAGGAATTTCAGGCCTTCGCGCGCGTTCATCCGGCCGCCGCGCAGCTGGTCGTCGCGAAATACGGTGATCAGGCTGTCGAGCACGCCCGAGGCGAGCTTGGCATTGTCGGCGTCGGACAGGCTGCCGACCGCGACGCTCGAGGTGATTTCGAAGATATTGTCCTGCTGCGGAACGACCTTGATATTCTTTTGCAACATCGCGACGGCGCCGGCCTTTTCGCGTTCGTTCGCGCCGGCGGGGAGCAGGCCCGTGGTCGCTGCAACCTTTTCCATGTTGCGCGCGCTGGTCAGCGTTTCGCGGATCTGGTCGAGCTGCGGACGCCCGCCACCGCCCTGCGCGTCGTCGGGAAGGATTTCGTTGACGTCGACGAGCAGCCGGGCGCGGCTGTCATAGCGGTTGGGGATCGACGCGATCGCCAGCCAGCCGAGGATGCAGATGCCCCACGCCACCGCCAGCACGAGCCACCGGCGCGTCCAGACGCTGTGCAGCGCCACCCGGAATTCGTCGTAAAGGCTGGTCATCGGTCGAAATGGATCCTTGGGAGATGGGTGGGAGGCGGCCGGTCGATATCAGAACATGCTTTCGGGGATGATGATCACATCGCCCGGCTGAAGCCGCACGTTCGCCTTGATATCGCCGCGCTTGATCAGGTCATTCAGCCGCAGGCCAAACTCCTGCTGCTTCCCACTGCCCTTGTCGAAACGGACGAGTCGCGCCTTGTTTCCAGCGGCATATTCGCCGAGGCCGCCGACTGCAATCATTGCGTCGAGCACGGTCATGTTGGCGCGGAACGGGATCGACGCCGGTTTCTCGGTCGCGCCGACGACGCGCACCTGCTGCGAGAAGGTGCTGTTGAAGCTGGTGACGATCACGCTGACAATCGGATCGGTGATATATTGGCTGAGCTGGAGCTTCAGATCCTGCTGCAGCATCGTGGGGGTTTTCCCCACTGCGGGCATGTCGGTGATCAGCGGGGTGGTGATGCGGCCGTCGGGGCGCACCTGGACCTTGCCGCCGAGTTCGGGGTTGCGCCACACGAAGATCTGGAGCTCGTCGAGCGGACCGATGATATATTCCTCGCCCGGCCCTTCCTGGTTCGCGACGAAGTTCGCGCTGGGCAGTTGCGGCGCGGGGCCACCGGCGCCCATGCAACCCGTCAGCGCGGTCGCGGCGATGCCCGACACGAGCGCGGCGCGCGCGATACGGAGCGAAGGGAACGAAGCCATAATCCATCAACCTTTCGGGGCCATCAGGGGAACCGCGGTCCGGAAACTCCGCGGCGACAGCCATTGCGTCAGCTTCCGCCATTGCTCGAAAAGGGTGAACATAATGTTAGTATTGACATAAGTTTGGACCGCGCTCGTCGCAAACTGTCCCGATAGGGAACAGATTCAGGCGCGTCAGACGAGCATTTCGCGCGCCGGTCCCTGCCCGAGGAAGGTCGCCGGGCTCGCGCTCGCGCCATAGGCGCCAGCGAGGAAGATTGCGATGAGGTCGCCGACCCCTGCGCGGGGGAGCGCGACCTGATCGCCGAGGCGGTCGAGCGGAGTGCATAGACAGCCGACGACCGAGACGGTTTCGGTGGGCTCGCGGCCGAAGGCGCCCGCGACCGCGATCGGATAGTTACGGCGGATCACGGTGCCGAAATTACCGCTGGCAGCAAGCTGGTGATGGAGGCCGCCGTCGGTGACGAGGAAGGTTTCACCATGGCTGACCTTCCGGTCGACGATGCGGGTGAGATAGACCCCCGCCTCGGCGACGAGCCAGCGGCCGAGTTCCATCGCGAAATGGCTTTTGGCGAGCACCGGGTCGCGCGCCGCGAGCGTCTCGGTAAGCGCGGCTCCGACGGCCCGCACGTCGACCGCCGTGTCGCCGGGGAAATAGGGCACGCCCATCCCGCCGCCGAGATTGACGAGCGGCGGGGTCTCGCCGATCTCGTTCGCGAGCCGCGCCGCGAGCGCCACGGTCTGCGCCTGCGTGTCGGCGATCGCCGCAGCATCAAGTGCCTGCGATCCCGCAAAAATATGGAAGCCCTGCCAGTCGGCGCCGGCATCGATCAGGCGGCGGACGAGCGCCGGGACCTCGGCGGCGTCGACCCCGAAAGGCTTGGCACCGCCGCCCATCTTCATCCCCGACCCCTTGAGGTCGAAGTCTGGATTGACGCGCACCGCAAGGCTGGGCGTGAGGCCGAGATGCCCGGCGATCGACAGCGCGCGTTCGGCCTCGCCCACGGATTCGAGGTTGAGCGTCGCGCCGGCGCTGATCGTCGCTTCGAGTTCGCGATCGCGTTTGCCGGGGCCGGCAAAGCTGATGTCGCCCGCCGGCATCCCGCTCGCGAGCGCGGCCTTGAGTTCGCCGCCCGAGGCGACATCGAACCCGTCGACCAGCCGCGCCATGAAGGCGAGCAACGGCGCGTAAGGGTTCGCCTTCATCGCATAATGGAGCTGCACCCCGCCGGGCATCGCGGCGCGCCATTCGGCGACGCGCGCGGTCAGCATGGCGCTGTCGTAAACGAACAGCGGCGTGTCGCCCGCGACGTCGGCGAGCGCCTCGGCGCGGTCACCACCGACAAGCAGCATGCCGCTGACATCGGCGCGAAAACCGGGCGGGATGGGGCCGTGCGGTTTCATGCCGTCACCTCCTTGGCCCAATTGGCGGCGATCGCCACGCGGTCGAGCTTGCCATTGGGATTGCGCGGCAGGACGTCCCGCCATTCGATCGCCTGCGGCTGCATGAAATTGGGGAGATTCTGGCGAAGATACGCCGCTAGGCCCTCTTCATCGACGATACCATCCTTGCCACGAACGATCAGGACGATCGCGGCCCCGAGCCGCTGATCGGGGACACCGAACGCCACGGCTTCGTAGATCAGACCCGACGCGACCGCGACATCCTCGACCTCGGTCGGGCTGACGCGGTTGCCTGCGGTCTTGATCATCGCATCATCGCGTCCGACAAAATAGAGGAGATGGTTGGCGTCGCGGCGCACGGTGTCGCCCGACCACACCGCCATCCCGCCATATTCGGAGGCACCCGGCGCGGGCTTGAAGCGCTGCGCGGTGCGTTCCTCGTCCTGCCAATAGCCCTTGGCGACGAGCGGGCCGCAATGGACGAGTTCGCCGGGTTCCTCGTCGGCGGTTATCGTGCCATCGGTCCGGCACACGAGAATCTCGGCGTGCGGGATCGCGCGGCCCATCGAGGTCGGATGATCGGCGACGAGTTTCGGATCGAGGAAGGTCGAGCGGAACGCCTCGGTCAGCCCGTACATCGGGTAGATATCGGCGTTCGGGAACGTCCTGCGCATCGCGTCGATCAGCGACGGTGTCAACGCGCCGCCGCTGTTCGTCAGGCGTTTCAGATGCGCCGCCGTTTCGGCAGGCCATTCGGCCTCGACGAGTTGAACCCAGAGCGGCGGCACGCCCGCGAGCGTCGTCGCCTTGTGCCGCGCGACCGCCTTCACGACGTCACGCGCGGTCAGATAGTCGAGCGGCGCCACCGCCGCGCCCGCATACCAGCTCGAAAGAAGCTGGTTCTGGCCGTAGTCGAAGCTGAGCGGCAGCACGGCGAGCACGCGGTCATCGGGCGCGATCCCGAGATAGGAGGCGACGCTCTCGGCACCGAGCCACAGGTTCGCGTGGCTGAGCATCACGCCCTTCGGCCGCCCGGTCGAGCCGCTGGTGTACAGGATCGCGGCGAGGTCGCCCGGCTCGGCGATCGAGAGCGGCAGCCCCTGCCCGCCCGAATCAATGACTTCCTCGCCGATCTTCAGATCCTGCACCACGCATTCGTCGGGCAGTCCGTCGCCGAGCATCTCTGCGCGCGCGCCGTTGGTGACGAGCAATTTCGCGCCGCTGTCCGACAGGATATGCGCGACCTGCGGCCCCTTGAGCAGCGGATTAACCGGCACATGGATCAGCCCCGCGCGCGCCGCGGCAAGCGGCATCAGGCAGGCGAGCCGCGTCTTCGCGCTCCAGCTTGCGACGCGTTCGCCGGGGCCGCCGGCCTGCTCGATCAACCATGACGCCAACCGGCCGACGCCGGCGTCGAGCTCGGCGAAGGTCGTGATGCGATCGCCGATCAGCAGCGCAGGCGCGCCCGGCGCGCCGCGGCGGGCGAGATGGTCGAGAGGAAGCGAGGGCGGGTTTTTGACTTTGGTCATCGGCTGTTAGGACTGGAGTGATAGAGGGCGGCACCATGCAAGGGAACGGTGAACATCACGCTAATGATGATGCGGCACGCGCCGCAGGCTTCGCCGCGCCTTTCGACCGAGCCCTTTGGTTCGACTTGCTCGCGGCGCATGGCTTCGCGGGCCTGGGACGGTTCGATGCGCGCGGCCAGGCTGACGCCACGACCGCATGGCTGCCGCTCCGGGTCGAAAAGCCCGGCCATCTCGCCGGTCTGACGAACTGGTACAGTTTCGCGATCCGGCCGCTCTTTGCGGGTGGCGGCGATCGCAGCACCGCGCTCGTCGACCTCTTTCGCAATTTGCGCGCGAAGGCTGCGCGGTTGTCGCTCTATCCGGTTCGCGACGAGGAGCAGCGGGATATCGTCGCCGCGCTGCGCGATGCCGGCTGGTGGGTGAAGGCAAGCCCGGCCGGTGATCGCCACTGGCTCGACCTCGGCGAAATGGATCATGATGCCTGGTGGGCGAGCCGCCCGGGCGCGTTGCGGAGCACCGTCCAGCGCAAGGCGAAGAAGGGTATCGTCGACATCCAGCTGCTGACCGATTTCGATGCCGAAAGCTGGGCCGCCTATGAGCAAATTTATGCCGCGAGCTGGAAACCCGAAGAGGGTCATCCCGCGCTGCTCCGCGCCTTTGCTGAGGCCGAGAGCGATGGCGGCCGGCTGCGCATGGGAATCGCGCGCATCGACGGCGTACCGGTTGCGGCACAATATTGGACGGTCGAGTACAGCACCGCCTTCATCCACAAGCTCGCGCATGTCGAGGATAGTTTGAAAGCCTCTCCTGGCACTTTGCTGTCGGCGGCGCTGTTCCGCCATGTCATCGAGGTCGACGGCGTGAAGCGCATCGATTTCGGCACCGGCAACGATGGCTACAAGCGCGACTGGATGAACCGGCACGACCCGCTGTGGCGCATCGAGGCTTTCAATCCGTCCCGGCTCGCGGCATGGGGACCGGCATTGAAGGCATTTGCCCGTTCCGTTCTGAGGAAAGAAAAGTGACCGATAGCAGCTCCGTCGACGCCACCCTCCGCGCCCTGCTCGCCGATGTGCTCGGCCTTGGAGACGATCGCGCCGCGGCGCTGACCGAGGATAGCGGGCTGTTCGGCGAACTGCCCGAGTTCGATTCGATGGCGGTCGCGACGGTGCTGACCGAGATGGAAGACCGGCTGGGCATCCTGATCGACGATGACGAGATCGACGGCGAAATCTTTGAAACCTACGGCAATTTGCTCGCCTTTTCGCTGCGCAAAGTGACCGACTGATCCCGGATGCGCGCATGAGCGAACATCGGCTGCGCATCGTCCCCGCGGGTACACCCCGCGCCACCATCCTGATCGTCCCGCCGCTGTTCGAGGAAGCGAACCGCACGCGCCGTACGCTGGTGCTCGCGATGCGCGCGCTGGCGGCTGACGGATTTGCGGCGCTGCTGCCCGACCTGCCGGGGCAGAATGAGAGCCTTATTCCGCTCGTCGAGGTCGATATGGTTTGCTGGCAGGATGCACTCGCCGAAGTGGTATCCGGGATCGATGGCCCTGCGATCGTCGCCTCGTGTCGCGGCGGCGCACTGATCGACCACAAGGCTGAGGCCAAAGCATGGTGGCGCCTTGCCCCCGTCGGTGGCGCGTCGCTGCTCCGTACGTTGATGCGCGCGCGCATCAGCGCTGACCGCGAAGCTGGCGTCGCGTCTTCGCTCGAGAGCCTTCAGGACGAGGCGAAAACCACGCCGCTGTTGCTCGCCGGCAATCACCTGTCGCCCGCGATGATCGCGCAGCTTGGCGCGAGCGAGGCGCAGGCGGTGGAGCCGCTACGCAGCATCGGTCTCGGCGCCGACGGCATCGCGGGAACGCCACTGTGGCTGCGCGCCGAGCCCGGCGAAGACGCCGCGATGGCAGCGGCGATCGCCGCCGATATTTCCGCATGGAGCAAGACATGCGGCATCAGCTGAGTTTCACCTGCGAAGGCGACACGCTCGCCGCGACGCTCGACGAAGCGCCGGGCAGCACCGGCCTGCTGATCGTGTCGGGCGGCAACGAAATCCGCAGCGGGGCGCATCGCGGCATGGCGATGCTCGCGGCACGGATCGCCGAGGCGGGCTATCCGGTGTTCCGTTTCGACCGCCGCGGGATCGGCGACAGCGAGGGCGCGAACGGGGGCTTCGAGAGCAGCGGACCCGATATCGCTGCAGCCGTTGCGGCGTTTCGCGAGGCCGCGCCGCAGGTCGCGCGCATCGTCGCGTTCGGCAATTGCGACGCGGGGAGCGCGCTGTTGCTGCACCAGCCGCTCGCGCTCGACGCGCTGATCCTTGCCAATCCGTGGACTTATGACGGCGAGCAGGCGGACAGCACCGACGAACCCGCCCTGCCCCCTGCCTCCGCTATCCGCGCGCGCTACTGGTCGCGGCTGAAAGATCCGGCAAGCCTGCTGCGACTGATCAAGGGCGAGATCGACTTTCGCAAGCTGCTGCGCGGACTATCCGCGCTCAAACAGGCGCCGCAACCGGCCGTAACCGACAGCCTCGCCTACCGTCTCGACAGTACGCTGGCCGAGCTTCTCTGCCCGGTGACGATCCTGCT
The DNA here is from genome assembly GCF_014873485.1 of Sphingopyxis sp. OAS728. Lineage (NCBI taxonomy): Bacteria > Pseudomonadati > Pseudomonadota > Alphaproteobacteria > Sphingomonadales > Sphingopyxidaceae > Sphingopyxis > Sphingopyxis sp. OAS728. The sequence continues at coordinate 1,584,361 of NZ_JADBDT010000001.1, forward strand.
CGCGATCGGCGACCGGACCGCGCAAGCCTTCATCGAAAGCTGCGGCCCGTCGCTCGCCTATATCGAAAAGAACCCCTGCACGATCCGAATCGAGCGCCTCGCCAGTACGTCGCACAGCTTTGCAGGCGACGATGCGGACTGGCTCGCGGCGCAAATTCTGACGGCTCTCGCCGCTTAGGCGGTCGCCATCGCGTGATATTCGGCTTCGGCGAGGAAGCGTTCGGCGTCGAGCGCGGCCATGCAGCCCATGCCCGCCGCCGTGACCGCCTGGCGATAGACCTTGTCGGCGACATCGCCCGCGGCGAAGACGCCGGGGATCGAGGTCAGCGAGGTACCCGGCGTGATCTGCAGATAGCCGTCGTCGTCGAGCGGCAGCTTGCCCTTGAACAGCTCGGTCGCGGGGCTGTGGCCGATCGCGACGAAGCCGCCGTCGGTCGGCTCGTGGCTCGCCTCGCCGGTGACAGTGTCGATCAGGTCGACGCCGATCAGGCCAGTGAGGCCCTCGCCCGCGACGAAACGATCGACACGCTTGTTCCAGAGTATCTTGATCTTCGGATTGACCATCAACCGGTCCTGCAGGATCTTTTCGGCGCGAAGCGTGTCGCGGCGGTGGATCAGCGTCACGTCTTCGCTGTGGTTGGTGAGGTAGAGCGCCTCCTCGACCGCGGTGTTGCCGCCGCCGATCACCACGACCTTCTTGCCGCGATAGAAGAAGCCGTCGCATGTCGCGCACGCCGACACGCCCTTGCCGCCGAGTTCCTGCTCACCGGGAACGCCGAGCCACTTCGCCTGCGCGCCCGTCGCGATGACGAGCGTTTCCGCCATGTATACGTCGCCGCCGTCGCCGGTCAGCTTGAACGGACGGCGCGACAGATCGACGTCGACGATCGTGTCCCAGATCATGCTGGTGCCGACGTGCATCGCCTGCGCGGTCATCTGTTCCATGAGCCAGGGGCCCTGCACGACCTCTGCAAAGCCGGGATAATTTTCGACATCGGTGGTGATCGTCAGCTGGCCGCCGGGTTGCAGCCCCTGCACCACGATCGGCATCATGCCCGCGCGCGCCGCGTAGATCGCGGCAGACAGGCCGGCGGGGCCGGAGCCGAGGATGAGCATCTTGGTATGGTGAACGCTGGGCATGACGGTCTTTCAATGACTGTGCGGACACGCACAGATGGGTGTTGCCAATAGCGCTAGCAAGGGTCACCTTCCGCGCCAAGGGGAGACCGCGTGATAACGAACGATAAGCCGAACGAAACGGCGCAACGGCGCCGCGACAACTGGAAATTCGTTACGGTGATTATCGTCGCGCTCGCCGCAGCGCTGGCGGTCTTCATTCTTGCCGAAGCGGGATCGGGCGGCGCGATCGGTTATGCGCTGATGGTCGTGCTGCCCGCCGCGTTGACCGCCTTTATCGCATGGGCCGGCAGCATAGGGCGTAACTGGGCACGGAGCAGCTTCCTGCTCATTCCGGTCTGGCTGGCGCTCGCCGCCACGATCATCGGCGCGCTTGTCCTCCGCGAAGGCGTCGTCTGCCTGGTGATGGCGCTGCCTTTCTGGGTCGCTTTCGGCTATATCGGACTCTGGCCTGTCTATCTGTATCGGCGCAACCAGCGGCAGGTCGATCCGGCGATCTTTCGGGCACATGCCCTCCTCCTCTTGCCCTTCCTCGCGTTGCTCATCGATCAGCAGGTCGCGCCGCCGCGCGAAACACGCACCGTGGTGCGAGAAATCATCGTCGATGCGCCCGCAGCGGCCGTGTGGCCGCGGCTGCTTGCGATCCCGGCGATCTCATCGAAAGAAGGCCGTTGGAACATCAGCCAGGATATACTCCGGCTGCCGCGACCAGTGGCCGCGCATTTGCGGGGCGCGGGCCCCGGCGCGGTGCGCGACGCGCGCTGGCAGGATGGCATCCGCTTTGAGGAAATCGTTACCGACTGGCAGCCGGGCGAGGCGCTGCGATGGCGCTTCGCCTTTCCCGATCCGTCGATCCACGAACGCACCGATCGGCACATCGAACCCCATGGACGCCATCTGTGGATCGATGAGGGCGGATATCGCCTGATCCCGTTGAGCGGTGGCCGAACGAAGATACGGCTGTGGACGCGCTATCACCTCGCGACGCCGTTCAACGCCTATGCCGGATGGTGGGGCGAACATATATTGGGCGATATTCAGGACAATGTTTTGGCGGTGGTGGCCGGGCGGATCGCAAACGACAGGGAGAAAGGGGCGCCATGAGCAGTTGGTGGGAACGTCATGGGGTGCCGCGGCTGATCAAATGCGCCTGTTCGCAGGGGCAGATCATGAAGCTGCGCAGCAAGGTGGTGCCGCATGCGCGCGGCCATGTGCTGGAGCTTGGCTGCGGCGGCGGGATCAACATGGAATTTTACCGGCCCGGGCAGATCGAGAGCTTCAGCGGGCTCGATCCCTCGCCCGAACTGCTCGCGATGAGCGTCGCCGCGGCGGCGGCGCGCGGGATCGATGCCGATATCCGCGAAGGCGTCGGCGAGGCGATGCCGTTCGAAAGCGCGTCGTTCGACACGGTGGTCACGACCTTCACCCTGTGCTCGGTCGGCGATCAGGCCGCGGTGCTGAGCGAAATCCGCCGCGTGCTGAAGCCCGGCGGCACCGCACTGTTCCTCGAACATGGCGCCGCGCCCGATGCCGGTGTCGCGAAATGGCAGCGGCGGATCGAGCCGCTGTGGAAGCGCATCGGCGGCAATTGTCACCTGACGCGGCCCATCGGCGACGCCTATGAAAAGGCGGGTTTTGCCGTCGACCGGCAGGCTGCCGATTATATCCCGAAGACCCCGCGGCCGTTCGGCTGGTACGAATATGGCGCGGCACGCCTCGCCTAGCGAAGAGGATTGCGACATGATGCGATTCTGGCTTGTTACTCTCACCGCGCTGCTGCTGTTCGCGCCGTCGGTGGCCGAGGCGCGCAAGGTCGCGCTGATCATCGGCAATGGCGATTATGCGAACACCAGCCGGCTGGTGAACCCCGCGAACGACATCAGGATCATCGCGGCGTCGGCGAAGCAGGCGGGGTTCGACGATGTCACCGTCGCCGCCGACCTTGCGGTCAATGATTTCCAGAAGGCGATGCGCGATTTTCGCGCCAAGGCCGACGGCGCCGAGGTGGCGATGGTTTATTATGCCGGGCACGGGATCGAGGCGCAGGGCAAGAACTGGCTGATCCCGACCGACGCGCAGCTCAAATCGGACCTCGACCTGCCCTATGAGGCAATCAACCTCGACCGGATGATGGAGGCGGTATCGGGCGCGCAGATCCGGATGGTCGTGCTCGATTCGTGCCGCAACAATCCCTTCGGCCGATCGTGGCGGTCGGGGACGCGCGCGGTGGTCAATGGCCTTGCGGGTGTCGAGGCCGACGATGTGCTCGTGATTTTTGCCGCGGCGCCCGGGCAGACCGCCGCCGACGGGACGAGCGGCAATTCGCCCTTCGCGACCTCGCTCGCGAAACGCCTGCCACAGCCCGATACGCCGGTGCAGCTGCTCGGCGGCTTGATCCGCGACGATGTGCTCGCGGCGACGGGAGGCGCACAGCGGCCGTTCGTCAGCGCCAGCATTACCGGGACGCCAGTGTATCTGGTCCCGCGCGCCGCGCCGCCTGCCGCGCCCGCGGCGTCGGGCGACCGGGCGGCGGTTGAGGATCTCTTGTGGAAGGGCGCGGTCGCCGAAAACAGCGTTCGCGCCTTCAGCGCCTATCTCGCCGAATTTCCCGCGGGCAAATTCGCAGGCGAGGCGAGCGACAATATCGGGCGGTTGCTGAAGAAACCTGCCAGACCGACCGCAGCCTTCGCGGGCGCCGCCAAACGCCCGCCCCCCGTCCCGGCGGCACCGGCGGCGCGCAAGTTCATCGTGTCGAACGTGCGCGTCGAATGCGTCAAGCTGACGGGTCGGCTCGGCCTCGGCCTGCCCGACCAGCTGTTCCTGCGCTTCAACACCGGGCAACGTTTTCCCGAGGGCAAGAGCGAGATTTATTCGATCAAGAAGGGCGAGAGCTGGGTCGTTCCCCAGAGCTTCGAGTTCGACCAGCCGGTGAGTTTCCAGCTCCGCGAATTCGACGATATCGGCGGCAGCGACAATATCGGGACGATCGACATCGGCGACGCGCCGGGGACATTCACGAAGACGCTCGACGGCGATGCCAGCGATTACCGGGTGACCTATACGGTGACGGTCAGCTGACGACCGATTGCGGCCGTAATCTCCCCTCCCGCTTGCGGGAGGGGTCGGGGGTGGGCAGCAACGTTGCGATGACCCACCCCGCTGCGACTAACCAGCAAGCTGGCAAGTCTCGCTGCCCCTCCCGCAGGCGGGAGGGAAAATCAGCTCGCTGCTGCAACGGCACCTCACCACCCCAAAGCTGCCGCCGAATTATTCCTTGTCGCCGATCTCGACGAGCCCGTGCCCGACGCTCACCCGTTCGTCGAAGACGAAGCAGCTGCCGTGCCAGCGGCTGTCGCCTTGGGGCACCTGTTCGAGATAGGCGAGGATGCCGCCTTTCAGATGCACGACATCCTCGACGCCCTCGTGGCGCAGGAAAGCGGTCGATTTTTCGCAGCGGATACCGCCGGTGCAGAACATCGCGACGCGCTTGCCCACAAAGCGGTCGGCGTTGGCGCGCCACCAGTCGGGGAATTCGCCGAAGCTTTTCGTTTCGGGGTTCAGCGCGCCGTCGAAGCTGCCGTAGCCGACCTCGAAATCATTGCGCGTGTCGATGAGCACTGTGTCCGGATCGTCGACAAGCGCGTTCCAGTCGGCGGGATCGACATAAGGCGCGGCGTCGCGCGCGGCGTCGAGCCCCGCGACCTTCATCGTCACGATTTCCTTTTTCAGCCGGACCTTCATGCGCTGGAACGGCATCTCCGCGGCGGTCGAATATTTGACGTCGAGGTCGGCGCAGTCGGGCAAGGCGCGGATATGGTCCAGTACTGCGGCAATCCCGGCCTCGGTTCCCGCGATAGTGCCGTTGACGCCCTCGCGCGCGAGTAGCAGCGTGCCCTTGACGCCTTCCGCAGCGCAAAGGTCGAGCAAGGGCTGGCGCAGCGCGGCGGGATCGTCGAACGGCGCGAAGCGGTAAAGGGCGGCAACCTGGAACATCGGCGCGCCATGTAGGCGCGATTGCGCGCTAACGGAAGGGATCGCTCCGCCCGGTCGCATATTGTGCCATCGCCATCGTCGTCCATTGCGCGTTGACGCGGATGCAGCTCGGGAAGACGCTCGCGTCGGTCACGACGACATTGGTCGTGCCGTGGACGCGGCATTCGGGGTCGACGACGCCATATTGCGGATCCTCGTTGATCGCATTGCCGCCGTGCGGGTGGCTGCTCGACAGGGTCACATCGTCCTGCTCGCGGATCGCCGTCTTGAAAAAGGCATCAACGTCCATGTCGGGCGTAACCTTCTGCCCCTTCGCAAGCGCCGGATAGCATTCGAGCGCGCCGGCGGCGAAATGGACCTTGGTCAAAGTCGCCATCGCGCGCCGCAGCATCGGGAGGTCGTCGTCGACGTCGAGGCGGAATTTGAGCTTGCCGTCGACGATCTGCCCGCGCCGGTCGGCGGGGAAGAGAATGCCCGCCGAATGAACGCGGCTGAAATTCTTCATCCGCTGCGAATGATCGGCAAACCAGCCGGGCATCAGCGAGGCCATCGACATCGGCGGCTGGAAATGGCTTTCGAGCAGGAAATCGCCGCAATCGACATAGCTCGACATCTGGTCCTCGTCCCACGCATCGCCGCCCGCGCCCGCGGGCATCAACGCGACCACCGGCGACGCGACGTTGAGCGAGACCTGATAGCCGGTGCCGTCGATATCGCTGCGGTCGAGCAGCTTCGACGAGGCGATCGTGCCGGCCGCGACGACGACGCCGACGCGCGCGCGGACAAGGCGGTTCGATCCGTCGGGCAGGACCAGCTTCACCGCCTCCGCCTCGCGCCGGCCGTCGGCGGCGGTCTGCCACAATATCTGCTGCGCCTTGGTATCGGGCAGGATGCGCGCGCCGCGATCGCGGCACGCCTGCGGCAAATAGGTCTGCGCCACCCCCATGCGGCGGCCATAGGCACAGCCCGAATTGCAATAGCCGCAATAGGAGCAGGCGGTCGGTGTGTTCGGCGGACCGAAATTCTTGTCGAACCAGTCGGTAATCGCGCGCTTGTCCATCGGGTTGTCCGACGTGTCGGCGTAGGCGTGCCAGCCGTTGATCAGGTGCGGGCCGTTGTGCCGGCCGCTGCGCGGTTCGATCCGCGCGATGCCGAGCATGTCCTTCACCGCGTCATAGCTGTCGTGAAAGGCGGCCGCGTCGATCGGCGCACCGATGCTCGCCCATTTGGCGAGCACATCCTTGGCATCGGGATGCGTCCGCCCGGGTTCGTTGACGCGCAGGCAGATGCCGTTGTTGATCGTCGACGACCCCCCGACGCAGCGTCCCTGGAACACGACGAAATCGCGGTTGGTCGTCGTCTGGACCGCGCCATGTTTGTAGAGCTTGGCGATCATGTCGAGTTCGTGATGGGTGATCGCGTGGCTCGGGTAGAAGGGCCCCGCCTCGACGATCAGCACCTTATAGTCCCAACCCGCGATATTATAGGCCGCGACCGCCCCGCCCGCGCCCGAGCCGACGACGATCACGTCATATTCGTCCTCGAGGCTGTCGGCGTCGACGACATAGGCGGGGTCGATCTCGCGCCCGCGGATCGGCGCGAGCGGCATGTCGGCACTGCCGCGCTGGCGAAATTTGGGCAGCGTGAAGCCGATCTGGCGGTGAACGGGATTGGTCGCATTGGCGTCCTGGTCGCCGGGCTCGAGCCCCGGCTGCCAATGGCCGTAATAGCAGGCGTAGATGATCCCGCGCAGCCGGCCCATATCCTGAAAAAGGTCGATGCTACTGTCGCGCAGCCGGTCGTCGATGCGCTCGACGCGCGTTTCGACATCGACCTCGGCGAACATCGGGCCGAGCACGATTTCGGTCGCGGTGAGCGACAGGCGGATCTCGTCGAGTTTCGTCCCCCCGACCTTTTCGAACAGGTCGCAGACATTGGCGACGACCTGATCGGGGGTGATCGCCATTTCGGCGCCATGGAACAGCGCCTCGGTCAACGCCTTCAAAAATTTGAGCTGCCCGAAATTAAACGGTGCCGTCATCGCCCTGCCCCCAGTTTGCGCACGCTGCAAAATGCCGGATTATAGGCGGTCGGGGCAAGCTGTATTGTACGGGATCGCCAGTTACGCCGTGCGGGCGAGCGCCTCGACGGGCAGGAATGGCTGCACGGCTGCAATCGCGCGCGTCACATAATCCGCTTTCTCACCGACCGGCGCGACATAGTGGAGCGCCTCCTCGGCCGCAGTCACGCCCGCGACCCGCGCGATGATCCATGCGGCGAGATATTGCGATGCGAGGCAGCCGCCCGCGGTCGCGACATTGCCGTGCGCAACGAAGGGCGCGTCGAGCACCTCGACTCCCGCCTCGATCACCCACGGTTTGGTGGTGAGGTCGGTGCATGCGGGGAGATTGCCGATCAGCCCGAGCTTTGCGAGCAGCAGCGTTCCCGAACATTGCGCGCCGATCAACTGGCGCGCCGGATCGAGCCGGATGCGGCCGAGCATCAGCGGATCGGCCGCGATCTCGCGCGTCCTGATCCCGCTGCCGATGATCACCGCGTCGGCCTTGGCCGCGAAGTCGAGCGGTTGCTGGCGTTCGATCGTTACCCCGTTCATCGAGGTCACTTTCGGCGTCGGCGACGTGATATGCGCTTCCCAGCCCTGCCCGCGCAGGCGGTTCAGGATTGCCGCGGCGACGAACGAATCGAGTTCGTTGAAGCCGTCGAAGGTCAGCACCGCAATTTGCACGTCAAAACTCCCGTAAACGATGGCCTATATGGTGCCTTCGAAGACATCCTCAACCCAGCGCGTGCGCGCCGCAGCGTCGCGCTGCGACGAAAGATAGCGGCCCCAAGCAGTGCTTTCGTGCGCGACGATGCCGAGTTCCCAAACGCAAAAGGTCGGGCGCACCAAGCCCGCCTGCGCCGGGTAGGCCGCATCGAACGGTGCAAACGCAGGCATGTCGCCGTGGCGGTACCAGACGGCTTCCCACAGTTCGTTCGACCCGCGCCATACCGACACGAGCAGGAAATAGAAATCGGCGCCGCAGCGGTGGAGGATGACGAAACCGCAATCGCCGGCCGCCAGCGTCGTGGCCGCCTGCTCGTCGAACCATTCGGCAGAGAGCGACGCCACTTCGTCCGGAACCGGCGCGTCGGGCGCGGTCAGGTGATAGAGTTTCACGGCCGCGCCGCCGGCTTCGACAAGTCCCCGATACCCGGCTTGCTTGGGGTAATGGCGATAAGCGGCATCGACAGCGGCGGACATAAGCGGACCTCTCCATTCGTTCCACTTATGTTCTAGTCGCCGTCGACCGCCCCCGCAATCCTCTTTCGCCTCAGGCCGCCTTTTTCGCCTGCCGATATTTGTGGAGCAGCGGCTCGGTGTAGCCCGACGGCTGTGTCACGCCTTCGAAGATAAGCGCGCGCGCCGCCTGATATGCGATGCCGTCCGGCGTCAGCTTTTCGTAAAGCGCATCGCCGGCGTTTTGTGCATCGACCTTCGTCGCCATCCGCGCCAGCGCGGCGTCGACCTGTTCGGGGGTGCAGACCCCGTGGAGCAGCCAGTTGGCGAGCGCCTGGCTGGCGATGCGCAGCGTCGCGCGGTCTTCCATCAGGCCCACGTCGTCGATGTCGGGGACCTTAGAGCAGCCGACGCCCTGGTCGATCCAGCGCACGACATAGCCGAGGATGCCCTGGCAATTATTGTCGAGTTCGCGCGTGATTTCGGCCTCGCTCCAGTTACGCCCCGTCGCGACAGGAATGTTGAGCAACCGGTCGAGCGACGGCACCGCCTCGCCCGCGATCTCCTTCTGCCGCGCGAAGACATCGACCTGATGATAGTGCAGCGCGTGGAGCGTCGCGGCGGTCGGCGACGGCACCCATGCGGTGTTCGCGCCCGACTTCGGGTGGCCGATCTTGGCGTCGAGCATCGCCTTCATCAGGTCGGGCATCGCCCACATGCCCTTTCCGATCTGCGCCTTGCCCGAAAGCCCGCAGGCGAGGCCGATGCGGACGTTGCGGTCCTCGTAGGAGGCGATCCAGTCGCTCGCCTTCATCTCGCCCTTCGGGATCATCGGACCCGCGCGCATCGAGGTGTGGATCTCGTCGCCGGTGCGGTCGAGGAAGCCGGTGTTGATGAAGACGATGCGGTCCTTCACCGCGTGGATGCACGCGCCGAGGTTCGCCGAGGTGCGACGCTCCTCGTCCATCACGCCGACCTTCATCGTGTGACGCGCGAGGCCGAGCATATCCTCGACGGCGTCGAACAGCCGGTCGGTGAAGCCGCATTCCTCGGGCCCGTGCTGCTTGGGCTTCACAATGTAGATGCTGCCGGCACGGCTGTTGGTGAGCGTGCCGAGGCCCTTCAGATCGTGGAGCGAGCAGAGGCTGGTGATCACCGCGTCGCAAAGCCCCTCGGGCGCCTCGGCACCGTTCGGCAGCTTGATCATCGGCGTCGTCATTAGATGGCCGACGTTCCGCACGAACATCACGCTGCGGCCGTGGAGCGTGAAGGGCTCACCCGACGGCGAGGTCCATTCACGGTCGGCCTCCATCGCGCGCGTCACCGTCGCCCCGCCCTTGGCAAAGCTTTCGACGAGATCGCCGCGCATCAAGCCGAGCCAGTTCGTGTAGCCGAGCGTCTTGTCCTCGCCATCGACCGCGGCGACGCTGTCTTCGAGGTCGATGATCGTCGTCAGCGCGGCTTCGAGCACGACATCGGCGATGCCCGCGGGGTCGGTCTTGCCGATCGCGCTCGCCGAATCGATCACCAGTTCGATGTGCAGGCCGTTGTGGCGAAGCAGTATGCCGCCGGGCTTGTGGCCGACGCGTTGCGACGGATCGGCAAGGATGAGTTCGCCGCCCTGCCAGTCGGTCCAGCTTCCCGATGCGAGCGGCACCGCCTCGTCCAGAAACGCCTTTGCCCGCGCGATCACCGCAGCGCCGCGGTCGGCATCATAGCCGCCGGGCCGCGCCGGCGGTGCGTCGAGCGCGTCGGTGCCGTAGAGCGCGTCATAGAGGCTGCCCCAGCGCGCGTTGGCGGCGTTGAGCGCGAAACGCGCGTTGAGCGCAGGGACGACGAGCTGCGGGCCCGCCATCGTCGCGATTTCGGGGTCGACATTCTGCGTGCCGACTTTGAAGGCTGCGGGCTCCGGAACGAGATAGCCGATCTCGCGCAGGAAGGCCTGATAGGCCGCCGGATCGTGCGCTTGTCCGGCGCGTGCTTCGTGCCAGGCGTCGATCTGTGCCTGCAGATCCTCGCGCTTCGCCAGCAGCGCCGCATTTTCGGGCGCGAACTTGCGGAGCAGATCCGCGAAATCGCTCCAGAATTTGACGGTGTCGAGCCCCGTCCCCAGCAACGCGCGCTGCTCGATAAAATCGGCCAGTCGCGAATCGACGGACAGTCCGGAACGGTCGAGAAATTCGGTCATTGTTCACCCTCTGGTCGGCGCGGCTGCGCCAGTGGACCCGGGGAGGAAAGGGCCGCCGCCCTATGCCGCGATTGGTTTCGATTGGCAATGGGCCGCTTTTCCCGCATAGGTTTTCAGCCATTCTGCGCTTGCTCACCCGGTCTGCATGTGCATTATGCTGCAACGCACAACAGAATCTTTCCTCCCCGAACGGCTTTGAACGATGGACGACACGCGACTGAAATTGATGGAGGCGATTGCCCGCAAGCGGAAGGTGACGGCCCAATATAATGGCCAGACCCTGACGCTGGCGCCGCATTTGCTGTTCGAACGGCGCGGCGACCTGTTCATCAGCGCGCTGAACCTCAACAAGAGCTGGCGGTCCGACGAGGACCCGCGCCTCGGCCATTTCAAGCTCGACGGGCTCGCGTCGATCGAATTGATCGATGAGGAATTCGATCCGCTGCCCGGCTTCGAACCTGCACCGCCGCGCGAGGAAGACACCCCGCTGCTCGCGGTCTGAAATCAGGCCACGCCCAGCGCAGGCGCCGGCGGCATTTCGCCGAGCGCGACACGAACCTGGTCGCGCCCACCCGCCTTCGCACGATATAATGCAGCGTCGGCACGGCGCGACAATTCGAACAGCGAATTATCGGAAGTACGTTGCGCGACGCCGAACGACGCGGTGAAGCATCGGTCGATGCCGAGCACGGGCAATTGGACGGCAGCGAACGCGGTCCGCACGGTTTCGGCATAGAGACGGCCGTCGGACAATAACGCATCGGGGAGCAGGACGGCGAATTCCTCGCCCCCGATCCGACCGACAATCGCACCCGCCGGCGCTGCATCGACGAGCATCGCCGCGAAATGCGCGATCACGCCGTCGCCCGCCGCATGGCCGAAACTGTCGTTGATCTTCTTGAAATCGTCGAGGTCGGCGGCGATCAGCACGGCGGCTCCCCCGCGCATGAATGCCAATTCGGCATGATGTTCGAAACCGCGCCGGTTGAGCACGCTCGAAAGCGGATCGGTTTCCGAGCGTGCCACCATTTCCGCGGTGGTGTCGCGCATCATCACCAGCAGCAACACGAGCGCGATCGCCATCAATGTGACGACGCTCCCGCTTTGCGAGATCGCGGCGTAGGTCGTCCCCATATAGCCTTGCGGCGCGCTCGCCGTACCGACCAGCGTCGCGATGAAGGGCTTGGCGACATAGATGGCCGCCGCAACCACTTGCAGCGCGATCAGCAACAGGTCGAGCGCCTGCCGCCTGCCCGAGCGCCAGATCACAAACCCCAGCAGGCTCTGCATCGCGAAATAGGGCAGTTGGTAGAGTGTCAGGCGCAGCGTCGAACCATAGGTCAGGCTGAAGATCGCCGGCACAGCAAGGATCGTGACGACCCATATCGCCGCCATGGCACGCCAGGGCGGCTGCACATGATAATGATAGGCGGCGCCGATCAGCGCAAAGCTGAGCGCGAGCAGGAAGACGAGGAAGATGCCGATGCCGACCGGGGTCGGATCGACCTGCCGCGTCAGCAGGAATTCGAGCGCGACATAGACGATGCCCATGCCATAGCCGGCCGCAAGCCACCGCGCACCGCGCGCGCCGCGGTTCGTCGCCGCCACCACGGCGAACGCCACGGCAAAAATGCCGGCCACGGACATGTTGATGCCAAGCACAAAGGCGGCAGTCATCGGCTCACTCGCTTATCGGTTCGGCCAGCGTAACGAGGCTGTTCCGAACTTTCGGTTAATGCGTTGCGATTCGGCGCAATTCGACCGCCTCATAGCCGAGCGCGACGCGCGCGACAGTGACTTGCCGCACAGTGGAGACGAAATCCCCGGCGGTCCCACGAACATTGTCACGCGCCTCGTCCATGCTATGCGGTCGTCCTCTTCTCCGGACAAGGAAATCGACCGTGCTGCGACGCGCCTTTGCATGCCTTACCCTGCTCCTCGCCGCTGCGTTTCCGCACGGTACGCACGCCGATGAAGGCAAGACGCGGGTCGCGATCCTCGGCGTCGATCACACCGCGCAACTGGTGGCCGAAAAGGACCAGCCAGGAATGCTCGCGGCCTGGCTCGATCTGGCAAAGCCCGCCGCGGTCTGCATCGAGCGCCCGCCCGAACAGGCGTCACGGCAGGATTTTTACGAATTCACCTATGAGGTTCAGGGTATCATCCTGCCTTGGGCCGCAAAGCGCGGCACCGCGCTTTGCCCGATCGATTGGACCCCGCCGATGGACGATCAGCTGCTCGGCTTCGGGGTCGACCTCGACACGCCGCTGGAGATACGCAAGGCGCAAGGATTCCAGGGCTTCCTGGCCTTTCCCGATCGGAAGATTCTCGATTGGGACTTTTTTGCTGCCGAAGACCCGGCGACGCTCGCGCCGCTGCAAAAATGGGCAGCCGAGCCCGCTCCGCGCGCCGATCGCGACCTGCCGCGCCGCCTCTATCTGTATCGCACCTTCATGCAGGCACAGCGCATCCGCGCGGCCGCGCAAGGGTACAGGGGCGAGACGATGCTCGTCGTCGTCGGCTATTTCCACAAGCCCGACATCGAAGCGATCCTGAAAAACGATCCGGCCATCGAAATCGTCTCGCCCGCGAGCCTCGGCCGGCCGGGCGAAGACGCCGTGCGCGCCGCGACGACCACGCAGCACCGGGGTGCGATCCTCGCGTTCAACCTGCTGGGGATGCAGGCGGCGACGGGCGTCGTGAACTGGGATTGGGTCGGGCGCGTGCTCGCCGATTTCGCAGGCGCGGCACCGTCACCCGAAGCCAAGCTGTTCGAGACGCGCCTCGCCATGCTGACCGGCAAGATCGCACCCGCAGAAGCCGCGCGGCGTTATGCGGCGATCGCGAACGACAAAGAGGCGGGCAAGCCGTTTAGCTGGGATGGCGTGAAGGACCGCGCGCGGATCGATTCCTTCTTCGACCCCTTCGGCAATCTCGACGTACGGCAGCGGGCGCGCGTCGAACTCGCACGAGCCCTGTTTGCACAGGGGAAAAACGCGAGCGCGGAGCAAAATCTGGACCAGCTCGCCGGCGAACTTTCGCCGCGCAAGACGCTGCAGCTTCGCGGCTACACGCCGTTGCTGAAGCCAGCCAAGCCGTCCTGACACGCAACGTCGGGGGTCGCCAAACGACATTGCGCGCGTCTATAGCCGGGGCATGACGTCCGTCTCGACAACCGAACATGGCGCGCTCGAACGCGCCGCCGATGCGCCGATGCTGGCACAGGTCGAAAAATGGGCGGCGGTGAACAGCGGCACGGGCAATCTTCCGGGCCTGAAGACCGTCGCGGGCCTGCTCGCCGACAGCTTTGCGGCGCTGCCCGGCGAGGTCCGGCTCGTCGCCGCCGACCCGGTCGAGAGCGTCGACAGCGCGGGCACGGTCAACATAATTCAGCGCGGCGATCATCTGCACGTGCGTGTGCGGCCCGAGGCGCCGGTGCAGCTGCTGCTCACCGGGCATATGGATACGGTGTTTGCCGCCGACCATCCGTTCCAGACGCTGAAATGGCTGGAGGAGGGCGTGCTCAACGGCCCCGGCACCGCCGACATGAAGGCGGGCATTTCGGTGATCCTCGCGGCGCTCACCGCGCTCGAAGCCTCGCCACTTGCATCGCGCGTCGGCTATGATGTGATGATCAACAGCGACGAGGAAACGGGGAGCCAGGCGTCGGCGCGGCTGATCGCCGAGCTCGCGAAGGGCAAGACCGCGGCGCTGACCTATGAACCCGCGCTGCCCGACGGCACGCTGGCGGGAGCACGGCCGGGAAGCGGCAATTTCTCGATCGTCGTCCACGGCCGCGCCGCGCATGCCGGGCGCAATCCGCAGGATGGCCGCAACGCCTTGCTCGCCGCGGCCGATCTGGCGCTGCGCCTCGGTGCGCTCAAATCCGATACACTCAAGGTCAATCCGGCGAAGATCGACGGCGGCGGCCCCAATAATATCGTTCCCGACAGCGCGATCCTGCGCGTCAACATGCGCCCGTCGACCCCCGATGCGATGGCGGCGGCCGAAGCCGCGATGCGTGACGCGATCGCAGCGGTCTCGCGCGAGCATGATGTGCATTGCCACGTCCATGGCGGCTTCAACCGCCCGCCCAAGCCGCTCGATGCCGCGGCGACGCGATTGTTCGAACTCGTGCGCGACTGCGGCGCCGCGCTTGGCCTGCCGCCGATCAGCTGGAATGCGACCGGCGGCGTATGCGACGGCAACAATATCGCGGCGTGCGGGGTGCCGGTGGTCGATACGATGGGCCCGCGCGGTGGGGCGATCCATTCGTCGGACGAATTTCTGATCGTCGATAGCCTTGCCGAGCGCGCGCAATTATCGGCACTCACCATGATAAGAATAGCAGAACGGGGGACGGTGTGAATTATGTGATCCGGGCGGCCAAGCCGGGCGACCTGCAGAGCATTTACGAGATGGCGAAGCTGACCGGTGGCGGTTTCACCAACCTGCCCCCCGACAAGAAGGCGCTGTCCTCCAAGCTCGAGCGCACAGCGGCCTCGTTCGCGAGCGACAAGGAATATCCGTCGGACGAGCTCTACCTGCTCGTGCTCGAGGACACCGACAGCGGCGAAGTGCGTGGCACCTGCCAGATCTTCGGGCAGGTCGGCCAGCGCTGGCCCTTCTATAGCTATCGCATCGGCACCGACAGCAAGCATAGCGAGCAGCTCGACCGCACCTTCCACGCGCAGGTGCTGATGCTGAGCAACGATCTCAATGGCGCGAGCGAGGTCGGCGGACTGTTCCTGCATCCCGCGGCGCGTGCCGGCGGGCTGGGGCTGCTGCTCGCGCGCTCGCGCTACCTGTTCATCGCGCGCCACCGCGCGCGTTTCGGCGACCGCATCCTCGCCGAACTGCGCGGGGTGATCGACGAGGCGGGCGGGTCGCCTTTCTGGGACGGGGTCGCGGGCAAATTCTTCGGCATGAATTTCCAGGAGGCCGACCAGTTCAACGCGGTCCATGGCAACCAGTTCATCGCCGACCTGATGCCCAAGCACCCGGTCTATATCGCGATGCTGGGCGAGCATGCGCGCAGCGTCATCGGCGTGCCGCACCCGACGGGGCGCGCCGCGATGCGCATGCTGGAAAATGAGGGCTTCGCGTTCGAAAATTATGTCGACATCTTCGACGGCGGCCCGACGATGACCGCGCGCACCGATCAGGTCGCCAGCGTTCGCGACGCGAAGCATGTCGAGATTTCGGGGATCGCCGAAACGGGTGCGGACGCGCTGGTCGCAACGGGGCAGCTCGCCGATTTCCGCTGCTGTTTCGGCAAGGTCGGCGACGGCGCCACGCTCGATAGCGAAGCCGCGAAATTGCTCGGCGTCGGCAAGGGCGGCGCGATCAGCTGGATCGGACGTTAGAAATATAAAGCCCCGTTCGTGCTGAGCTTGTCGAAGCACCGTCCTTCCCTGCAGCGTCACAGATAAGAACGGCCCTTCGACAAGCTCAGGGCAAACGGCTTTGAGATCGAACAGACTGGAGCGAGAGCCAACCATGCTCACCGAAATCAACTTCGACGGGATCATCGGCCCGAGCCATAATTATGCGGGGCTCAGCCGCGGCAATATCGCATCGGCGTCGCACGCCGGCGACGTGTCGCAGCCGCGCGCCGCGGCGCTGCAGGGCATCGAGAAGATGCGCCACAATCTGGCGCTCGGCCTGCCGCAGGGTTTCTTCATGCCGCTCGACCGGCCCGACGCGCCGTGGCTCGCGACGCTCGGCACGACGCCCGCAGATGCCGAGGGGCATTTGCGCGCGCAGGCGTGGTCGGCATCGTCGATGTGGGCCGCGAACGCCGCGACAGTCTCCCCCGCCCCCGACAGCGCCGACGGCAAATGCCATCTGACCGTCGCGAACCTCGTCACCATGCCGCACCGCAGCCATGAATGGCCGGGAACGCTGGCGCAGCTTCGCCTCGCCTTCGCCGATCCCGCATTCGTGGTGCATGCGCCGGTCCCCGCGCCGTTCGGCGACGAGGGCGCGGCGAACCATATGCGGCTGTGTAGCGGACATGACGGGCAAGGCGTCGAAATCTTCGTCTATGGCGTCGGCGGCGGGCGCTTTCCGGCGCGCCAGCATCTCGACGCGTCGAAGGCGATCGCGCGCCATCATCGGCTCGATCCCAAGCGCACATTGTTCATCCGCCAGTCGGATACCGCGATTCAGGGCGGCGCATTCCATAACGATGTCGTCGCGGTCGCGAACGAGCGTGTGCTGTTCACCCACGAAACCGCGTTCGAGGATCGCGACGGCGCGCACGCCGAAATCCGCGCCGCCTTTCCCGCCGTCGAGATCGTCGAGGTGCCCGCCAGCGCGGTGAGCCTGCCCGACGCGATCAAATCCTATCTTTTCAATGCGCAGCTCGTCAGCCTGCCCGACGGCGGTGGCATGGGGCTGGTGCTGCCGACCGAGGCAAAGGACACGCCCGCGGTTTGGAACTGGCTGGAGGGAATGATCGCGGGCAATGGCCCCATCCGCCGCCTGCTGCCCGTCAACGTCCGCCAGTCGATGGCGAATGGCGGCGGCCCCGCGTGTCTGCGCCTGCGTGTCGTCGCCGACCCCGCGACGGTCGATCCGCGCTTCATCGCCGACGAGGCAAAGCTCGACCGCATCGCGGGCATCGTCGCATCTCACTGGCCCGAGGCGATCGCCCCCGGCGACCTCGCCTCTGCCGCGTTGGTGGGCGATGTGCGCAACGCCCGTGCGACGCTGCTCGAAACGCTCGACCTCGGCGAACTGGTTTGAAGATACGTGAACTGATCGGCACCGCCGAGGTGCCGGGCGGCGACGAACTGCGCCTGTACCGGCGCGGCGACGATTTCATCATCGCGATCGATCGCAACGAATTGATGAGCAGCCGCATGAGCGGCTCCGAAGAAGCGCTGGCGACGATGACCTGCGACCGGCTGCGCAGCCCCAAAGGTGCCAGCCTGCTGATCGGCGGTTATGGTATGGGGTTCACGCTGCGCGCCGCTCTGGCGACGCTCGGCCCCGACGCGAAAATTGCCATAGCCGAACTGGTGCCCGGCATCATCGAATGGGCGCGCGGGCCGATGGCGGAGCTCGCGGCGGGCTGTCTCGACGATCCGCGCGTCGAGCTGATCCTCGGCGACGTATCGAAAGCCATCAGCGCGGCGACGCGCCGTTACGATGCGATCCTGCTCGACGTCGACAACGGCCCCGACGGCCTGACGCGCGAGGCCAACGAAGGCCTCTATTCGGCGGCGGGGCTCGCCACGGCCAAAGCGGCGCTGCGCCCCGGCGGCATATTGGCGATATGGTCGGCGGCCCCCGACGCGCGCTTCACCCGCCGGTTGACGGCGGCCGGCTTTCAGGTCGAAGAAGTCGGCGTACGCGCGCGGAGCAACGGTAAAGGTCCACGGCACGTCATCTGGTTTGCGCGGGCGAATTAGTCGGGCCGGCAAAAATATTGCGCGATGCCGCCCGGCACGGATAACATCACATCATTCCCGAAACCGAAAGGACGCGGTGTGAACTGGCTCTTCGACGCAATCCTTGCCACGGCGGTCTCCATCGCCGCAGCCGGTGAAACGCCGCCATCCACAAAGCCCTATTCCGAAAGCCCCGATATCGTCGATGAGCGAGCGCGTTCGGGCGACCTCACGATCGGCGCCGAAACGGGCCGCGACACGCCAATCCTGGAAGTCCAGACAATGGGCTGCCTCGTCGCCTTCAAGACGGCGATCGACAGGTCCGGTTTCAAGGCGACAGTGGTGCAACTCGGCGACGGTAGTTCGCTCGATCTGCTTGGCGCGGCGAATGCAATCCGGATCCAGAGCTCGCCGGATCTGGCCAATGTACTGACCCTTCGGTCAAAACAACCGATCGGCAGCGTTTTCGATGCACTGAAAGGCGTCCAGAAAGGCTGTCGAGAGAGCCCGGTGATTTTTTGACCGTCAACAGGGACAGCGAGATCCGCCAACGAAGGAAATGTCATGGCATCCTGCCCGCACGAAACTACGATTCAAGAGGTCGTCCCGAGCGCGAAAGGATGCGAGGAATGCCTGCGGGTCGGCGGCATCTGGGTGCATCTGCGCCTCTGCCGTTCGTGCGGCCATGTCGGATGCTGCGACGATTCGCCGCATCGCCATGCACGCGCGCATTTCCACGAGACCGGCCACCCGATCATCGAGGGCTATGACCCGCCAGAGGGTTGGGGATGGTGCTATGTCGACGACGTCCAGGTCGCCCTCCCCGACCAGACGCCGCAGATCGGGCCGATTCCGCGCTATTTTTGACGGCGGAATCGAGTAAGCATTAGGCGGGGGTGCACGATAAGGAGCCGCCATGTCATCGAGCGACCCGTCCGCGATCTGGCCCGACCTTAACTGGGCCGACTGGCGCGACACCGCGATCACGCTGCAATTATGGACGCAGATCGTCGGCAAGATCCGGCTGTCGCTGACGCCCTGGCTCAACCACGGCTGGCAGGTGCCGCTCTATGTCAGCACACGCGGGCTCACGACATCGCCGATCCCGATCGGGCATGAACTGCTCGAGATCGAATTCGATTTCATCGTCCACCGCCTGATCTGCCGCACCAGCCAAGGGCAGGAACGCGAACTGGTTCTGGAACCGCGCAGCGTCGCCGATTTCCATGACCGGCTGCTCGGACTGCTCGCCGACCTCGGCATCGCGGTGCGCATCCACGGCGTCCCGAACGAGGTGCCCGATCCGATCCCCTTCGCGCGCGACGAAAGCCACAACAGCTATGATGCCGACGCCGCGCATCGTTTCTGGCGCGCGCTGGTGCAGGTCGACCGCGTCTTCAAACTGTTCCGCAGCGGCTTCCTGGGGAAG
Organism: Sphingopyxis sp. OAS728; assembly: GCF_014873485.1. Taxonomy (NCBI): domain Bacteria; kingdom Pseudomonadati; phylum Pseudomonadota; class Alphaproteobacteria; order Sphingomonadales; family Sphingopyxidaceae; genus Sphingopyxis; species Sphingopyxis sp. OAS728. The sequence continues at coordinate 1,603,746 of NZ_JADBDT010000001.1, forward strand.
GCGAGCCCGGTGCATTTCTTCTGGGGCAGCTTCGACCTCGCCGTCACGCGCTTTTCGGGGCGCGCGGCGCCGCCGCATCCCGGCGGAGTGCCGGGCCTGCCCGACCCGGTGACGCGCGAAGCCTATTCGCACGAGGTCAGCAGCGCGGGATTCTGGCCGGGCGGCGATGCGTTTCCCGAGCCGGCCTTCTATTCCTACGCCTATCCCGAACCGGCGGGGTTTCGGGGCTATCCGGTGTCGCCGCCGGGACGCTTCGATACGGGCATGGGCGAATATATCCTGCCCTATGACGCGGTGCGGACGGCGGCATCGCCCGATGCGATGCTGCTCGACTTCCTCGAACAGACCTATGGCGCGGCGGCCGACGCCGCAGGTTGGGACCGCACCGCACTGGAATGTCCGCTGGGCACTCCGGGGCGCGTTCGCGAGACGAACTGAAGCGCCGCTTCGCCGAGTGGTTGCCGCCGCATCTTGCCCGTATCTGTCGGATTAACTTACAGTTTACCATAGGCCCGAAACGCCGACTCGTGCATTTGCGCCAGTGGCACGGCGCTTGCTTAGGCTATGGTGATGCTGAAGAAGATCGGACGCCTGTTCGTCATCAAGACCCGCTTCGAGGCGTGCCTCATCATCTATGCGCTGGCCGTCGGCGCGATGGCGCGCGGCTCCGCTTACCTGCACGAATATCCGGGGACCGGCGGCAAGCTGTTGTTGCTCGCCTGTACCGGTTCGGTGTTCCTCGCCGGTGCCAAGATTTTCGATTGCCTGCGTCATGAGCAAGCGGCGGCTGCGGCACTAAAACAGGCCGAATAGGTCCCGTCAGCCTTTCACCTGTCACCCGGATATGCGAAGGCGTACGCCATGAGCAGGATCAGCGGCCGCCCGGCCATCAGCAGCGAGCATGTCTATGGCCTCAGCCTGCGCGTCGCGCGCTGGCGTGAGGGCGCCCCCGGCACGCCCCTGCTGTTCCTGAACGGCATCGGGGCCGATCTCGCCGCCGCCGCGCCGCTGCTCGCCCAGATTCATGGCCGCGAAGTATGGACGCTCGACATGCCCGGCGTCGGCGGCTCGCCCGACGCGCTGCTGCCCTATGGCGCGCCGACGATCGCGGCGGTGGTGATGGAGATCGCCGACCGCCTCGGCCACAAGGCGATCGATGTCGCCGGGTTCAGCTGGGGCGGCGCGTTGGCACAGCAGATCGCGATCCAGTTTCCGGGCCGCGTGCGCCGGCTGGTCCTGATGGCGACGACGCCGGTCATGGGTGCGCCGGGGATCGGTTGGGCCGCGATGTTCGACGACGATATGCTGGCGAGCGGGCTCAAGATCCAGACCGCGACCCCGCTCGGCATCGCCTACCAGAGCGCGGCGATGGCGGGATGGAGCAGCGTCGGCTTCCTGTCGGGGCTGAAGAACCTCCCGACGCTGGTACTGATGGGCGAGCAGGATGGCGTGATGCCCGCCTGCTATGGCGAGATGCTTGCCGACCAGATCGACGGCGCGGTGCTGGAAATGGTGCCCGGCTCGCACCTTTTCCCCTTCACCCATGCCGCGGCCATTTCGGCGCGGATCAGCGCGTTTCTGGATCAGCCGGCGACTGGCCAGCAAGCCGCCGCGTAAGGAAATCGGCGATCGCCTTCGCGGTCGCATCGGGAGCTTCCTCCATCGGCAGGTGGCCGATCCCCGGCAGCATCACGACCTCCGACCCCTTTATGCGTTCGTTGAAGGTCTTTGCCGCGCTGGGGTTAATTACGCGGTCCTTGTCGCCGAACAGGATCAGCGTCGGCGCCGTGATCTCGCCCACGCGCGCCGCCATCGCGGGTTCGCGGTCCATCCGCGTGCGCATCACCGTCGCCGCGCGATTCCCGGGAAAACGCAGCAATTCCCAATAGCGATCGATCATCGCGTCATCGACGATCTCCTGTTTCTCGACCGACCCGCGCAGCGATTGTTCGACGAGCATGCGCGGCGTCACGCGCGTCGCGAGCCAGCGGCCGAACGGATATTCGAGGACGCGGAAACCGACATTCGATTCGGGCCTTTTCTCGCCCTTGCGGAGCGGCATGCCGCTTGCGTCAAGGAGCAACAGCGCATCGACACGGTCGGGCTCGGCGAGCGCGTAGCGCCAGCTGACCCAACCGCCCATCGAATTGCCGCCGATGACAAAATGATCGAGTTCGAGCTTGGCCGCGACGACGTCGACCGCGGCGATCATGCCCGCGGCCGAATAATCGGTATCGGGGATCGCGCCGGTCAGGCCATGTCCGGGCAGGTCGAGCGTGACGACGCGCCAGGTCTCGCCAAGCCGCTCCACCAGCGGCTCCCACGTCTGGAGGCTGCTGTTCGCGCCGTGGATCAGGATGATCGCCCGGTCGCCGCGCTTGCCCTGATCGCGGTAATGGATGCGCTGTCCCGCCGGGCCGGCGACGAACGCGCCCGCGGGCCCGCTATATTTGGCGATCATTTCGTCGCGGTCGGTGTCGGGGGTGCGCAGCAACAGGAAGGCGCCAATGATCAATAGGATGATGCCGAGCGGGATCAGCACCCGCTTGCGCCGGTAAAGCGGTCGCCGCGGCGGTGGCGGCGGGTCGAAATCTATGTCGTCGGCAATCATCATGCCCCCCTCAAGGCTTGGCGCGAACCTAGCGCACAGGTCTGGTGGGTCAATCTATCCTAAGGGTGGAGCGACCGGCGGAAGGTTTCGGGCAAGAATATCAGCCCGACGACCAACGTGATCACCGCGACGATCACCGGATACCAGAGGCCATAATAGATATTGCCCGTCGCCGCGACCATCGCGAACGCCGTCGTCGGCAGGAAGCCGCCGAACCAGCCGTTGCCGATATGATAGGGCAGCGACATTGCGGTGTAGCGGATGCGGCTGGGGAACAGCTCGACGAGCAGCGCGGCAATCGGACCGTAAACCATCGTCACGAGCAGCACGAGATAGAAGAGGATCGCGACGACGAGCGGCTTGTTCATGGCGTCGAGATCGGCCTTGGCGGGATAGCCCGCGTCGGCGGTCGCAGCAGCCAGTTCCTTGCGGAACGCTTCGGCCGCCGCGGCGCGATCTTCCTCGGCGAGCCGCCAGGGTTCGGGGGCGACCAGCACGCGCTTGCCGACCCACACATCGGCGGGTTCGCCGGTGCGGCGCGGGCGGGTGATGCTGGTATAGCTGACGCCCGCCTTGGCGAGCGCCGACTTCGCGATGTCGCAGCCAGTGCTTTCGAACTTCTCCTTGCCCACCGGATCGAACTGGAAGGCGCAGGCGCCGGGGTCGGCATTGACCGTGACCGCCGCCGCCTGCTGCGCCTTCGCCATCGCCGGGTTTGCCGCGCTGGTCAGCATCTGGAACGCCGGGAAATAGGTGAGCGCCGCGAGCGCGCAGCCCGCGAGGATGATCGGCTTGCGCCCGACCTTGTCGCTGAGCCAGCCGAAGAAGATGAAGAAGGGCGTGCCGAGCGCGAGCGCGATGGCGATGAGAATGTTGGCGGTCGCGCCGTCGACCTTCAGCGTCTTTTCAAGGAAGAAGAGCGCATAGAATTGCCCCGAATACCAGACCACCGCCTGCCCGGCGACCGCGCCGAACAGCGCGACGATCACCCATTTCAGGTTTTCCCAGCGACCGAAGGCTTCGGTGAGCGGCGCCTTCGAGGTCGTGCCCTCCTCCTTCATCTGCTTGAAGACAGGGCTTTCCTCGAGCTGGAGTCGGATCCAGAGCGACACGCCGAGCAGGATCACCGAGATCAGGAAGGGAATGCGCCAGCCCCAGTCGGCGAACGCTGCCTCGCCCATCGCCGAACGGATGACGATGACGACGCCGAGCGCCGCGAACAGGCCCAGCGTCGCGGTGGTCTGGATGAAGCTGGTGAAGAGGCCGCGTTTGCCATCGGGGGCGTGTTCGGCGACGTAAGTGGCCGCGCCGCCATATTCGCCGCCGAGCGCGAGGCCCTGAACGAGGCGCAACACCACCAACAGGATCGGTGCCGCGACGCCGATCGACGCATAGCTGGGCAAAACGCCGACGAGGAAGGTCGATACCCCCATCAGACCCATGGTGACGAGAAAGGTGTTCTTGCGCCCGACGAGATCGCCGATGCGCCCGAAGACGACCGCACCGAACGGCCTGACCGCAAAGCCCGCAGCGAAGGCGGCGAGCGCGAAGATGAAGCCGGTGGTCTCGTTGACCCCCGAAAAGAACTGCGCCGAAATGATCGTCGCGAGCAGGCCGTAGAGGTAGAAATCATACCATTCGAACACCGTGCCGAGCGACGAGGCAAGGATGACCTTGCGTTCGCTCTGCCGGGTATCGACCGCAACTGCTGCTTCGCCTTCGGCCATCCGTCACCCCTCTCTTGTGTTTTTCCGTCCTTCCGAAGGGGGACATAAAAAACCCCACCTCGCCGGAACGAGATGGGGTTAGCAAAACCGGCTTGCACCGAGCTTTCGCGTCCCCTCATCCGAAGATGAGGGGGAACGTAGCGGCGCGGGAAGCTACGTCAACCGACGCGCTTCACTGCGCCCTTGTGCGCGCCGACGCTCTTGTTCCGCGGGCGGAAGCGGCGCTTGCGCTGACCCTCGGCACCTTCACCGCCGGGTGCGCCGTCGCGGCGCGGCCCCCGATCGCCGCGCGGCTTGTTCCCGTCACGGCCGCGGAGCGCGTCTTCGCGCTGGCGCTGCGGGTTGCGGCCTTTACTGCCGGTATCGCGCGGCGGCTGCGCCGGCTTCGGCAGGTTGCGCACCAGTTCGTTGAAATTCTCGGGCAGCGGCATCGGTTCGGACTTCGTCCGCGTCACACGCTCGATATCGCGCATATAGGTGCGCTCATCGGGGGCGATGAAACTGATCGCCTTGCCCTCGGCCCCCGCGCGCGCGGTGCGGCCGATGCGGTGGACATATTGTTCAGGCACGTTCGGGATCTCGAAGTTGATGACGTGCGACACGCCCGACACGTCGATACCGCGCGCGGCAATGTCGGTCGCGACAAGCAGCTTGATCTCGCCCGAACGGAAAGCCTGCAGCGCGTGGGTGCGCTGCGACTGGCTCTTGTTGCCGTGGATCGCCATCGCCTTGATGTTCGCACCCGCAAGATGGCGCACAACGCGGTCGGCACCATGCTTGGTGCGGGTGAAGATCAGCGCGCGGTCGATATCTTCCTTCTGCACCACGGCGTGGAGCAGCGCCTGCTTTTCCTTCTGTTCGACGAAGGTCGAGAACTGGCGGATCTTTTCCGCCGTGGTCGATTGCGGCGCGACCGACACAGTCACGGGATCCTCGAGGAACTGTTCGGCCAGATGCGCAATTTCCTTCGGCATCGTCGCCGAGAAGAAGAGGTTCTGGCGGCGCGACGGCAGCAGCTTGGCGATGCGGCGCAGCGAGTGGATGAAACCCATGTCCATCATCTGGTCGGCTTCGTCGAGGACGAAGATTTCGACATCGTCCATGCGCAGCGCGCGCTGGTCGATCAGGTCGAGCAGGCGGCCCGGGGTCGCGACGAGAATATCGACGCCGCCCGAAAGGTCGCGGATCTGCTTGTTGATCGGCACGCCGCCGAAGACGGTCGTCACGCTGAGCTTGGTAAAGCGGCCATAGTCGCGGCAGCTCTGCGCGATCTGCGCGGCGAGCTCGCGCGTCGGCGCGAGTACCAGCATGCGGCAGCTGCGCGGATTGGCGCGATGCGGATAGGTCAAGAGGTGATGGATCGAGGGCAGCGAGAAGCCGGCGGTCTTACCGGTGCCGGTCTGCGCGATACCGCACAGATCGCGGCCCTTCATCAGCGGCGGGATCGCCTGCGTCTGGATCGGGGTCGGCTGCGTATAATCCTTGGCGGCAAGCGCGCGATTGATGTCGGCGTGCAGGCCAAAGTCGTTGAAAGTCGTCATAAGATACTCACATAGGGCGACGCGCAGGCGCATCCGTTCGTATCGAACGGACGGCGCACGGCCGCGGGTTCGAAACGACCCGCGTGAAAGGGTGCCTCTGGGGACAAAGCGCTGGTCCGGCTCGCCCGCGCCTGAAAATGGGCGGGAAATCACGCTGCCGGTGGTTGCGGCGGGTGGTCCCGCCATGCTGCGCTGCACAATATATGGCATAATGCCCGCAATTTTGCAAGGTGATTACGAATGTATGTGTCGCGCGCCTTGTCGACGCGCCCTTCTTTCTGCATCAAAAGCAAAAGAGGGAGAGCGACATGGCCGAGATCATCGTCATCGACGAGGGCACGACGTCGACGCGCACGATGCTTTTCGGCGCCGACGGTACCCCGCTCGGCAGCGCGCAGCGCGAAATCCGGCAACATTATCCCGGGCCCGGGCTGGTCGAGCATGACGCCGCCGAAATCTGGGAGGCGACCCTCGCCTGCACGCGCGAGATGATCGACCAGGCCGGCGGCGCCGACCATGTCGCCGCGATCGGGATCACCAACCAGCGCGAGACGGTGGTGTTCTGGGACCGGACGACGGGCGAGCCGCTGGCGCGCGCGATCGTGTGGCAGGACCGGCGCTCGGCCGCCGATTGCGCCGCGCTGAAAGAGGCGGGCCACGAGCCCATGGCGCAAGCAAAGAGCGGATTGCTGCTCGATCCCTATTTTTCGGGGAGCAAGATCGGCTGGGCGTTGAAGCACTGGCCGCAGCTCAAGGAAGCCGGCGACCGGCTCGCGGTCGGGACGGTCGAATCCTATCTGGTCTATCGCCTGACCGGCGGTGTGCATGTCAGCGACGCGAGCAACGCGTCGCGTACGCAGTTGATGGACATCAACGGCGCTGGCGGCTGGGACGCCGAACTCTGCGACCTGCTCGGCGTGCCGATGGGCCTGCTTCCCGAAATCACCGGCTGTACGACGCGCGTCGGCACGACCAGCCCCGCGCTGTTCGGCGGCGCGATCCCCATCTGCGGCATGGCGGGCGACCAGCAAGCGGCCACGATCGGGCAGGCGTGCCTGTTGCCGGGGCAGACCAAGGCGACCTTCGGCACCGGCGCCTTCATCCTGTCGGCAAGCGGCACGGTGCGGCCGGTATCGAACCATCGCCTGCTCGCGACGGTGCTGGTGCAGGAGGGCGACGTTCGCTCCTACGCGCTCGAAGGGTCGGTGTTCGTCGCGGGCAGCCTGATCAAATGGCTCCGCGACGGGCTCGGCCTGCTCGCCAGCGCGGGCGAGAGCGAGGGACTGGCGCGGTCGGTCGCGGACAATGGCGGGGTCTATCTGGTCCCTGCCCTCACCGGGCTTGGCGCGCCGCATTGGCGCCCCGATGCCCTCGCCGCGCTATCGGGGCTCAGCTTTGCGACAACCAAGGCGCACGTCGCGCGCGCGGCGCTGGAGGCGCAAGCCTACCAGGCCCACGACCTCAAATCGGCCTTCGCCGCCGACGGGGTCGACTGGGCCGAACTGCGCATCGACGGCGGCATGGCGGCCAACGACTGGATGGCGCAGGATCTGGCCGATGTGCTGGACCTGACCGTCGAGCGGCCGGATTTCGTCGAAAGCACCGCGCTCGGCGCCGCGATGCTCGCCGCGACCGGCGCGGGGCTCTATCCCGACCTCGCCAGCGCGACGAAGGCAATGCGCGGCACCGCGACGCGCTTCACGCCCGCGCTCGAGCCCGAGAAACGCAAAACGCGCCTTGCCGGGTGGCAAAGCGCGCTTGCAAAGGTTTTGGGCTGATCCCCGCTTGCGCGGTGGATGCCATTAGCGCTTGAGGGTGAGACCACCGAAACGCTTGTTGAACTTCGCGACCTGACCCGCAGCGTCGAGCATGCGTCCGGTACCGCCGGTCCATGCCGGGTGCGCGGTGGGGTCGATTTCGAGCGTCATCGTGTCGCCCTCTTTGCCCCAGGTCGAGCGCGTCTGATATTCGGTGCCATCGGTCATCTTGACCGTGATCATGTGATAGTCGGGGTGAATGTCGTTCTTCATGTCTTGGGCTCCTGTGCCGCTGGTTTCCGACCAGCCGCGTGAGTCGATGCTTCCCCGTCCGGGGCCGCGAAGCGGCGTCCCCTAACGGCGAAAGCCGGATTTTGCAAGCACGCTTTGTTTTCCGGCTAACGCCGGAAGCGGCACCTGCCCGCTCCCCCACCCAGCCTCCCGACATAGTATTCTATGGGAGGCTGGGTGGGGGAGCGGGCAGGTGCCGTCTAACTAACGCTTAGTCGCTCGGCGGATCGGCGATCATCGCGGTGAACTGGCATTCGGTCGCGAGTTGGCCGCCGAGCATCGCCTTGCCTTCGAACTTGCAGATATTCCGCTTCGCCTGAAGGATGGTGACGTGGAGGTCGAGCAATACGCCGGGTTCGACGGGCTTACGGAACTTCACCCCGTCGATGCCCATGAAATAGACGAGCTTGCCCGAGCCGCCGAGGCCGAGCGATTCGATCGCCAATATGCCGCCCGCCTGCGCCAGCGCCTCGACGATGAGGACGCCGGGCATGATCGGCCGGCCGGGGAAATGCCCTTGGAAAAAGGGCTCGTTCATCGTCACCGCCTTGACCGCGTGGATCGAGGTGTCCTTCACCATCGATTCCACCCGGTCGACGAGCAGCATCGGATAACGATGCGGCAACAGCGTCAGGATCCGGCGGATATCCACCGGCCCCAATGCGCCTGCCCCGTTTTCCCCGTCCGTCATCGATCTTTAGCGGGTCGTCGGAGCGGTGCCGGTCGGTGCCGGAGCCGGGGTCGCCGGACGCGCGCCACCCTGTGCGGCGCGGGCCTGGTCCATCAGCTGCTGGTTGCGCTGCTGGACGAGCTGGCCCGGCTGATAACCGGCGGGAACCGCGATCGACACGTTGGGCAGGATGCGGTTGAGTTCGGTCACCACCGCGTCGGTGATGTCGACATTGTTTTCGCGCGCGATCACCGCCTCGGGGTTCACGAGCAGGTCGACCTTTTTCGCGGTCATCGCGGCCTTGATCGCTTCGTTCATGCGAACGCTGATTTGGTCTTCGACATAGGCAATCGCGAGGTCGACCGGCGCGCCGATCTGGCCGAGTTCGGTCTGCGCGGCGCGCTGCTTGTCCTGAACGGCCTTGCCGGCCGCCTGGACCGCGGTTTCGTTGCGCGGCGTCTTTTTGATTTCTTCGTTATATTTGGCAACGAGGACGTTGACTTCGGCCTGCAGCGTCTGGCCGCGCGACTGCTGCTGGTCGATCTGCGCCTTGTAGGTCGTCTCGATCTGGGTCGAGGCGGTCTGGAACGCGTTCGAGCGGGCGGCGGCGACGCGGACGTCGGCGACGCCGACACCCTTGGCCTGCGCAATGGCCGGAGCCGACAGGATGGGCGAAACCGACAGCGTGGCCATCGCCAGCGCCGAAGCGACGAGAAGTTTCTTCATTAGAATTGGGTTCCTACATTGAATGAGAAGCGTTTGGTATCATCGCCCTCTTCTTTACGAAGGGCGTAAGCGAAGTCGATCCGGAAGGGACCGAAAGGAGAGTTCCAGTTCACCCCGGCGCCGATCGACACGCGCGGCATCCAGGTGTCGCCGAAGAAGCGTTCCTCGAACGGATCGAGGCGCGAGAAATCGGTCGGGCAGGTCGTATATTGACCGGTCCCCGTCGGGACGCCCCCCGTCGGGGTGGTAAAGGTTTCGGTTGCGAACTGGGTGACGCCCGTGGTCGCATTGCGGCAAAGCGACTTGGTCAGGCCAAAACCGGGCGCATTCGGATCGGTTTCCCTGAAATTCGCGAGCGTCGTCAACTGCGGACGGCGGACGCTGAACACCGAACCGACGTCGACGAAGATCGACGGGCGAAGTCCCATTTCCTTCGCACCGGTGCCAAGCGGAATATCGAGCTCGAGCCGGCCCTGATAATAAGCGCGGCCACCGAGGGCGTCGTCGATCTGCCCGCGATCGCTGTTGCCGTCGGTCACGACGATCGGATTGGCGGGGTCGCTGTTGTCGACACCATAACGAATGACGCGCGGACCGACGCCGCGAATGTCGAAGCCGCGCATCTGCGGTTCGCCGAGGAAGAAGCGGTCGGTCAGGCGGACCTTGTCGCTGGTCGGGGTCGGACGGCCGCCGAAGGGATAGATATAACCGCCCTCGGCCGACAGGTTGAGGATGAAGCGGCTGCCGAGATTGAAATGCTTGCTGCCCGACAAGCGCGTGCGGACATATTTGACGCTGCCGCCAAGGCCCGCAAAATCCTGGCTGAGCGACAGTGACTGGCCGCGCGTCGGGCGCAGGCGGTTGTCGCGATCGTCATAGGCGAGCGTGTAGCCGAGCAGCGACGTCGTGCGGTTACCGAGCGCATCGCAAAGGTAACGGCCCGCGACCAGCGGGTCGCATTCGTCGCCGAAATAATAGATGTCCTTGTCGAGCGTCACATCGTCGAAATTGATGCTGTAGCGTGCGAAGAAGGACATGAATTCGGTCAGCGGCACACCGGCGTTGATCTGGGCGCCAGTCGTGACCTGCTGGAAGGTCGTGCGACGGTCGTTGTTGATGAAGTTGAACGAGTTCAAATCGCGGCGATAGACGCTGCCGCCAATCGAGATATTGCGGTCGAACAGATAGGGTTCGGTGAAACCGAGTTCGATCGACTTCGAATAGCTCGAATAGTTGACCGACGCCTGGAGCTGCTGGCCGAGGCCGCGGAAGTTGCGCTGGCGGATCGACGCCTGGAGCAGGAAATTCTCGATCGACGAGAAACCGGCCGACAGCGACAGTTCGCCGGTCGGCTTTTCCTCGACATTGGTTTCGAGGATGATGCGGTCGGGCGCGCTGCCTTCCTTGCGCTCGATTTCCAGATTTTCCTGGAAATAACCGAGGCTGTTGATGCGGTTCTCGGTGCGCTTGACGCCGAAGCTGTTGAAGGCGTCGCCTTCGTTCAGGCGGAATTCGCGGCGGACCACTTTATCGTGCGTCAGCGTGTTGCCGTTGACGTCGATGCGCTCGACATAGGTACGCGGGCTTTCGGCGACGTTGAAGGTGATCGCCATCGTCCGGGTTTCAGGGTCGCGGCGGAATTCGGGGTTGATGTCGGCAAAGGCGTAACCGAACAGGCCGGCGGTTTCGCTGAGGCTTTCGACCGTGTCCTCGACCTGCTTGGCGTCGTACCAGTCGCCGGTCTTCATCGGCAGCAGCTTCTTCAGCATTTCGGGCTGGAAGTCGCGGATTTCGCTCTTCACGTCGACGTCGCCGAACTTGTAGCGCTCGCCTTCCTCGACCACATAGGTGATGATGAAGTCCTGCTTGTTGCTCGTCAGCTCGGCCACCGCCGAAATCACGCGGAAATCGGCGTAACCGTTGGTGAGGTAAAAGAGGCGCAGCTTTTGCTGGTCATAAGCGAGGCGGTCGGGGTCATAGCTCGTGTTCGACGACAGGATCGTCATCAGGCTCGACTGCTTCGTCGCCATCTCGTCCTTGAGATCGCCATCGCTGAACCTCTCGTTGCCGATGATGTTGATCTGGCGGACCTTCGACTTCGGCCCTTCGTTGATTTCGAACACGACGTCGACGCGATTCTGGTCGAGCGACACCATCTTGGGCTCGACCGTCGCGGCAAAGCGGCCCTGGCGCTTGTAGAGTTCAATGATGCGCGCGACGTCGGCGCGGACTTTCGAGCGGGTGAAGATCTGGCGCGGCGCGAGCTTGATCTCTGGACGGATCTTGTCTTCCTTCAGGCGCTTGTTGCCTTCCAGGATGACGCGGTTGATCACCGGGTTTTCGGTGACCTGGATCGTCAGCGCACCGGCGTTATCGGTGATCTGGAAATCCTTGAACAATTCGGTCGCGGCGAGGTCCTTCAGCGCCTGATCGAGCACCGAGCGGTCATATTGCTGACCGACGCGCAGGCGCAGGTACGACATGATCGTCTGCGCCTCGAGCCGCTGGTTGCCGACGACGGTGATCGACTGGACGGTCGTCGCGGCCGGAGCCGCTTCGGGAGCCGGCGCCGGGACCGTCGGCGGTGCAACCTGCTGCGCCGCCACCGGCGTCGCAAGCATCGTGCCGGCCAAAAGAATTACCGACAGCTGCGTCCGCGCCGAGAATTTGTGTGAAGCCACGCTGTTCATCCCGAAAAAATAACTAAAAGCGACAAACCCGCCTGACCGCAGGTTCGCGCGCACTCCCTGCCCCAGACTCGCTAGCCAATCAAGCGCGCGATCCCGTCCCACAGGCCCAATGAGCCCAAATCGTTGAAAGTTACGACCAGCATCAATGTAACGACTGCCGCAAAGCCGAAACGAAACGCCCATTCCTGCACCTGCGGCGGCGCGGGGCGCCGACGGACCGCTTCATAGGCAAAGAATAGCAAATGACCACCATCGAGCATGGGCAATGGCAAGAGATTGATGAACCCCAGATTGATGGAAATCAGGGCGATGAAGAATATCAGCGACGCAATCCCCAGCGTCGCCGCCTGCCCCGAAATCTCGGCGATCTTTACCGGCCCGTTCATGTCCTTGATCGAGCGGCGTCCGGTGAGGAACTGGCCGAGCACCTCGCCGGTCTGGCGAACGATTTGCCATGTCTGGTGCAGCCCGACCGCGGGCGCTTCGAGCAGCGATACCGGCTGCAGCTCCTGCGCAGGCGGCGCGACACCGATGATCGCGCGCTCATATTCCTGACCGAAGGGATCCTTGTCCTTGACCAGCCGCGGGGTCAGCTCGACCGTGCGCTCGCTGCCGCTGCGCAGGATCCGTACCTGCATCGCCTCGCCCGGGCGATGCGCGACCGCCATCGGGATATCGCCGAAGGTCTCGATCGGGCGGCCGTCGATCGCGACGATCCGGTCGCCGATGCGCAGACCCGCCGAAGCCGCGGCCGACCCGACCTCGATCCCGCCCGCAACCGGCGGCGTCACCGGCTTGCCGCCCATCCACGCGAAACCCGCGAGGATCAGGATGGCGAAGATAAAATTGGTCACCGGACCCGCAGCAACGATCAGCGAGCGCTTCCACACCGGCTGCGCCGGGAACGTGTGCGATTTCTCCTCGGCGGGGAGCTGCTGCCAGTTCGCATCGGGCTGGCTGACGGCGTCGCGGTCGCCCGCGAACTGGACATAGCCGCCAAGCGGCAGCCAGCCGATCTTCCATTCGGTGCCGCGCTTGTCGGTCCAGCCAAGAATCTTGCGGCCGAAGCCGATCGAAAAGGTGTCGGCCTTCACCCCGCACCAGCGGCCCACGATATAATGGCCATATTCGTGCACGAACACGAGCGGCCCGAGGACAAGCAGGAAAGCGAGGATCGTAAAGGCGAAACCGGGGGTCTCAAGCATGTTCAATTTGGTCCACAAAAATTTGGGCAGCCGCGCGGGATGCCGCATCGACGCTGAATATGCCGTGAAGCGATGTCGGCACGGCCGGCGCATCGGCGTCGATCACCCGGCGCACCGTATCGACGATCGCGGGGAAGGAAATGCGGCCGGCGAGGAAGGCGGCGACTGCGACCTCGTTCGCGGCGTTGAGCTGCGCCGGGCGCGCGCCGCCCTCGGCTATCGCGGCGCGGCAGAGCGCGGTCGCGGGAAAGCGCACTTCGTCGGGCGCCTCGAAATCGAGCCGCGATATGCTTGCGAGATCGAGCGGCGCGCACGGCGTCGCCATCCGCTGCGGCCAGGCGAGCGCGCTGCTGATCGGGATCCGCATGTCGGGCGAGCCGAGCTGGGCGAGCGTCGAGCAGTCGATATATTCGACGAGGCTGTGGATCACCGATTGCGGGTGGACGAGGATTTCGATGCGGTCGAGCCCGACCGGGAACAGGTGATGCGCCTCGATCAGTTCGAGGCCCTTGTTCATCATCGTCGCCGAATCGACGCTGATTTTCGCGCCCATCGACCAGTTCGGATGCGCCACCGCCTGCGCCGGCGTGACGCGCGCCATGTCGGCGGCGCTCATCGTGCGGAAGGGGCCGCCACTCGCGGTCAGGATGATGCGGCGCACCTGATCGATCCGCCCGCCCGCAAGACACTGGAAGATTGCATTATGCTCGCTGTCGACGGGCAGGATCGTCGCGCGCGACGCGCGCGCGGCGGCGGTCATCAGTTCGCCCGCCGAAACCAGCGCCTCCTTGTTGGCGAGCGCGACATCGTGGCCCGCTTCGAGCGCGGCCATCGTCGGCGCGAGGCCCGCGGTGCCGACGATCGCGGCCATCACCAGATCGGTCGGCTGCCGCGCGACGGCGACAAGCGCATCGGCGCCGGCCGCGGTTTCGATGCCGGTGCCCGCGAGCGCGTCTTTCAACGCGCCATAGCGCGCGTCATCGGCGATCACCGCAATATCGGGTCGGAATTCCTTTGCGAGCTTCGCCAGCTCTGCGACATCGCTGTTCGCGGTCAGCACGCCCACAGCCCAGGCCTCGCCATCGCGGCGCACGAGATCGAGGGTCGATTGCCCGACCGATCCCGTCGCACCGAACAGCGAGAGACGGCGCGTCATGTCAGCCCGCCGCCCGCACGGCGATCTGGCCCACAAACGCCAGCGCGCCGAGCAGCAATGCCACCGGCAGCACGCCGTCGACGCGATCGAACAGCCCGCCGTGGCCGGGAATGAGCTTGCCCGAATCCTTGACGCCCGCGCGGCGCTTCATCCAGCTTTGCGCGAGGTCGCCGAGCTGCGCGAGCAGCCCCATGAACAGGCCGATCCACAGCGGCACGCCGATGATGCCCGCGCGGTCGCCGATCGTCGCGCTGGCAATCAGCGCCGCGACCATGCCACCGATCAGCCCCGACCAGGTCTTCGACGGGCTGATCTTGGGCGCGAGGCGCGCGCCGCCAAAGGCGCGGCCGGCGAAATAGGCTCCGATATCGGTCGCCCACACCATGCCGAAGACCCAGAGCGCCGCCGTCATGCCGAGCGCCTCGCGAATGAACCACAGTCCCGCCATCGCGCCGAGGACGAGCACCGGGCCGAGGATATTGAGCGAGGTCTTCGCGCCGCCGCCGAGCGTCATCGCCTTCACGAGCTGGAACCACTCGACCAGAACCAATGCGCCGCCGACGAGAAGCAGCAGGCCGAAAGCGATACCGCCGAACCAGAGCGCCGTGCCCGCAATCGCAAATAGCACGATTGCCGACCCGATCCGCACCCAAAGATCCGATTTGCCCGCTGCCATGAACTAGAGTCCCCCGTAACGGCGGTCGCGCCGCGCAAAATGGTCGAGCGCTGCTTTGAGATCGGCCGGCTTGAAATCGGGCCACAGCTTGTCGGTGAAATAGAGCTCGGCATAGGCCGACTGCCACAGCAGGAAGTTCGACAGCCGCACCTCGCCCGACGTGCGGATGAGCAGATCGAGCGGCGGCATGTCGGCGGTATCGAGATTGGCTTCGATTGCCTCGGCCGTGATCGCGCCCGTCGCAGCGGCGGCGGTCGCGGCGCGCACCAGCTCATCCTGCGCGCCATAGTTCAGCGCGACTGCAAGCGTCGTGCGCTTGTTGCCAGACGTGCGTTCGAGCGCATTGTCGATCAACGCGACGACGTCGGGCGCGAGCGCGCGCCAGTTGCCGATCACTTTCAGCTTCACGTCATTCGCGGCGAATTCATCGAGGTCCGAGAGGATGAAGCGCTTCATCAGCCCCATCAGGTCGCTGACCTCTTCCTCGGGCCTCTTCCAGTTCTCCGACGAAAAGGCGTAGAGCGTCATCGCCTCGATGCCGAGGTCGCCCGCCGCGCGCACGATCGTGCGCACCGCCTCGACCCCGGCCTTGTGGCCGGCGACGCGGGGCAGCAGGCGCTTCTTGGCCCAGCGGCCATTGCCGTCCATGATGATGGCGACATGGCGTGCGCCATGGCTGGCGGCGGCTGTCGTCATAGTCTGTACAAGGTCCCGGAAACCGACCGATCCACTAGCCCAGGATTTCCTTTTCCTTGGCGGCGGCGGCGGCGTCGAGTTCGGCGATCGTCGCGTCGGTCAGCTTCTGCACCTCGGTTTCGGCGCGCTTGCGATCGTCCTCGCTGATTTCCTTCTTGTTCTCGTCGGCCTTGAGGTTGTCCATGCCGTCGCGGCGGACGTTGCGAACCGCGACGCGCGCCTTTTCAGCATATTGACCGGCGAGCTTCGACAGCTCCTTGCGGCGCTCCTGCGTCATTTCGGGGATCGGCAGGCGCAGCATCTGGCCGTCGACGATCGGGTTGAGCCCGAGGCCCGCCGAGCGGATCGCCTTGTCGACCGGGCCGACGTTCGACTTGTCCCACACCTGCACCGACAGCATACGCGGTTCGGGGGCGCTGACCGAGGCGACCTGGTTCAGCGGCATGTGGCTGCCATAGACCTCGACCGTCACCGGATCGAGCAGCGCGGTGTGCGCGCGGCCGGTGCGGAGGCCCGAAAGGTCGCTCTTCAGTGCTTCGACCGCGCCGTGCATGCGGCGTTCGAGGTCGGCCTTGTCATATTTCGCCATCGTCTTTTCCTCTCTTGGTCTTGTCAGGCGGCGTCGCCGACGACGGTGGAAACACCCTCGCCCGCCAGCACGCGCGCCAGATTGCCGGGTTCGCGAATATTGAACACGACGATCGGGATATGGTTGTCGCGGCACAGCGCCACCGCGCTAGCGTCCATCACCTTCAGATTGTCGGCAAGGACGCGGTCATAGCTCAGCGTATCGTAGCGAACCGCGGTCGCATCCTTCTTGGGATCGGCGTTGTAGACGCCGTCGACGCTGGTGCCCTTGAGCAGCGCGTCGCACTTCATTTCGGCGGCGCGAAGCGCGGCGCCGCT
Organism: Sphingopyxis sp. OAS728; assembly: GCF_014873485.1. Classification (NCBI taxonomy): domain Bacteria; kingdom Pseudomonadati; phylum Pseudomonadota; class Alphaproteobacteria; order Sphingomonadales; family Sphingopyxidaceae; genus Sphingopyxis; species Sphingopyxis sp. OAS728. The sequence goes on from NZ_JADBDT010000001.1 coordinate 1,620,398, forward strand.
GTCGGTCGTGAAATAGGGTGCGCCGACGCCGGCGGCGAAGATCACCACGCGGCCCTTTTCCATATGGCGCTCGGCGCGGCGGCGGATCACCGGCTCGCACACCTTGTCCATCTCGATCGCCGACTGGACGCGGGTTTCGACGCCGAGCTGTTCGAGCGCATTCTGCATCGCGAGCGCGTTCATCACGGTTGCGAGCATGCCCATATAATCGGCCTGCGCACGGTCCATGCCCTTGGCGGCCCCAGCCATGCCGCGGAAGATATTGCCGCCGCCGATGACGAGGCAGATTTCGAGCCCGCGATCCTTCGCTTCCTTGACCTCGGCGGCCATGCTCGCGACGGTTTCGGGGTCGATGCCGAACGGGCTGGAGCCCATCAGCGCCTCGCCCGACAGTTTCAGCAGAATACGTTTCATGCCGGGCAGAGCCATGATCGGGGGAACCTTGTGTAATCGATGAATATGCGAATGGCGCGCACCCTAGAGCGGGCACGCGCCATTGCCAAGCGGACTACCGCGACGAACGCAGCAATCCGGATCTTCTTTTATCAGACGCCGGCGACGGCCGCGACTTCCGCCGCGAAATCGCTTTCTTCCTTCTCGATGCCTTCACCGAGCTGGAAGCGGACGAAGCCCTTGAGCGTGATCGTCGCGCCGACATCCTTGCCGGCTGCGGCGACGACTTCGGCGACCGGGGTCTTGCCGTCCATCACGAAGAGCTGCGACAGCAGCGCGTTTTCCTTGCGGAACTTCGCGATCGAACCGTCGACCATCTTCGAAACGATGTCGGCGGGCTTGCCCGACTGGGCAGCCTTTTCCTCGGCGATCGCGCGTTCGCGGGCGACGAGGTCGGCGTCGAGATCGTCGCCGTTCAGCGCCAGCGGGTTCGCGGCGGCGACGTGCATCGCAAGCTGCTTGCCGAGCGGTTCGAGCACGTCGGCACCGGCGGTCGATTCGAGCGCGACGAGCACGCCGATCTTGCCCATGCCGGGAGCGGCGGCGTTGTGGACATAGCCCGTGACGACGCCCGAGTTCACCGAGACGATGGTCGAACGACGCAGCGACTGGTTTTCACCGATCGTCGCGATGTTGCTGGTCAGCTTCTCGGCGACGGTGCCGCCGCTGGGATAGGTCGCAGCGGCGAGCGCTTCGATGTCCGAGATGTTGCCGGCGAGCGCGACCTGCGTCACGTCGCGGACGAATTCCTGGAACTGCTCATTCTTGCCGACGAAGTCGGTTTCGCTGTTCACTTCGACCATCGCGCCGCGGGTGCCGTCGGTGGCAACGCCAACCAGGCCTTCGGCGGCAACGCGGCCGGCCTTCTTGGCGGCGGCGGCGAGGCCCTTGGTGCGCAGCCAGTCGATCGACGCTTCGATGTCACCGTTGTTTTCGGCGAGCGCCTTTTTGCAGTCCATCATGCCTGCGCCCGTGCGGTCGCGCAGTTCCTTGACGAGAGCGGCCGTGATTTCAGCCATGAGTTGTTCCTTTCAAAAGGGGCGGACCCATCGGATCCGCGGGACGCCCGCGCGCATGGCCGGGCGATAAGTCAAAGGGATGACAGGGACGGCGTGGGCCTTGCCGCGCCGTCCCGTCATGCCCGAGCGATTATGCGTCGCTCTGACGTTCGGTTTCGGCAGCAGCTTCGGCCGGGACCTGTTCGTCCTCGGTCACCGGAGCGGCAGCTTCTTCGACCAGGACGGGTTCGGCGGTCGGCTCGACAGCGGCGCCGAGATCTTCGCCGCGGTTCGCGCGGGCCTGCTGGCCGCCACGGGTTGCCGCCTGGGCAACCGCTTCGCAGTAAAGGCGAATGGCGCGTGCGGCGTCATCGTTCGCCGGAACCGGGAAAGCAATGCCGTCGGGCGAAACGTTCGAATCGAGGATCGCGACGACGGGGATGCCAAGGACGTTGGCTTCCTTGATCGCCAGCTCTTCCTTGTTCGCGTCGATCACGAACATCACGTCGGGAATGCCGCCCATGTCGCGGATGCCGCCCAGGCTCATTTCGAGCTTGTCGCGTTCGCGCGTCTTGTTGAGCACTTCCTTCTTGGTGAGGCCCGAGGTGTCGCCCGAGAGCTGCTCTTCGAGCGTCTTGAGACGCTTGATCGAACCCGAGATCGTCTTCCAGTTGGTGAGCATGCCGCCCAGCCAGCGGTGGTTGACGAAGTGCTGGCCCGAAGCGCGCGCCGCATCGGCGATCGCACCCTGCGCCTGGCGCTTGGTGCCGACGAACAGGACCTTGCCGCCAGCGGCCGAGGTCGAGGCGATGAAGTCGAGCGCGCGCGCGAAGAGCGGCACGGTCTGCGACAGGTCGAGAATGTGGATGCCGTTGCGCGCACCGAAGATATACGGCTTCATGCGCGGGTTCCAACGGTGGGTCTGGTGGCCGAAGTGGGCGCCAGCTTCGATAAGATTCTGCATCGTGACGACAGGTGCCGCCATAGTCTTTCTCCTTCCGGTTGGTCCTCTGGAAAGCAAGAACCGAAGGTCCGCAAGCGGACGATCCGGCACCGGTTTATGTGCGCCTTCCATGTGGAATGGGCGGGCCGTTAGCCGCCTTGGCCGCCAAAAGCAAGGGGCGCGCGCGCCTTTTCGCGTTCAACTGATCGCAGGTGCCGGACTCGGTTCGGCGACAAAGCGACTCCGTTCGTCGCAAAATACTTGAGAACAAAACGGGAACATGGAACGAAAAGCCCCACGAAACCGTCGCTGGTTAACAAAAGGTTTCGCACACGAAAGCCGAAAGGACAAGTCATGGTTCAGGTCGCAGCCGCCCTCCTCTTCACCCTCGCCGCCGGTCTCGGCGTCACGGTGATCCTGGCCATGCTCAAGAATAACGAGAATGCGATTCTCTCGGCGCTGCTGGGCGAAGGCGCCTTCCCGGTCGAAACCGCGCCGCAATCGGGTCCGCTGCCGCAAAAGATGACGCTGCGCCGTTCGCCGGCGCGCCGCGACGCCCCGCGCCCCGTCCGCGCCGCCGCCCGCACGCAGCCGGCGCTCAGCCGCGCCGCCTGACCTTCGCATAGCTCGCGAGCCCGAACGGCAATGTCGCGGCATAGAGAGCACAAACGGCAAGAAGTGTGAGCCAGGGCGCGGTGACGAGTGCGGCGCCGAGAAGGCCGACCCCGGCCAAGGCGAACAGGCGCCACGAACGGCGCAAGCGGATCGATGACCAGCTGTAGGTCGGGATCGCCGATATCATCAGCATCGCAACGCCAAGCGCCCACGGCATCACGACATACCATTCGCGAAACAGATCGCTTCCCGTCGTCAGCCAGAGGTACACCGGCACGAACGACAGGCCCGCACCGGCCGGTGCGGGAATGCCGGTATTGAACCCGGCGGACTTGTGCGGCTGGAAATCGGCATCCATGCGCGAATTGAAGCGCGCGAGGCGCAGCGCGCAGCATACCGCAAGCGCCAGCGCTGCGGTCCAGCCGAATTTGGGCGCATCGGCGAGCGACCAGAGGAACAGGATCATCGCCGGCGCGACGCCGAAGGCGATGACGTCGGACAGCGAATCGAGCTCGGCACCGAACTTGCTCTGCGCGCGCAACAACCGCGCGATGCGCCCGTCCATGCCGTCGAGCACGCCCGCGACGATGATCATCGTAATCGCCGCTTCCCACGCACCGTCGATCGCAAACCGGACGCCGGTCAGTCCCGAGCAGAGCGCAAGCAAGGTGATCGCATTGGGCGCAAAGGCGCGCAGTGGGATACCGCCGATGCGGCGCCGTTCCGCCTCGCCTGGGGCGCCGGCCGAAAGCGGGGCGTCGTCCACCAAATTACTGACCGATTCCGTCGATCGTCTCGGCCTTGCCGATCCGTGCAATCACCGTCTCGCCGGCGAGCGTGCGCTGACCGAGTAGCACCTGCGGTGTCGTTCCCGCGGGCAGGTATACGTCGACGCGGCTGCCGAAACGGATCAACCCGACGCGCTGGCCGGTCATCAGTTCATTGCCCATCGTCACGAAGGGCATGATGCGCCGCGCGACGAGGCCCGCGATCTGGGTAAAGCCGATGCGGACGCCATCGGCGCGTTCGACGACGAAATGCTGGCGCTCATTCTCTTCGCTCGCCTTGTCGAGGTCGGCGTTCACGAACTTGCCCGGAATATAGACGAGCTTGCGCAGCGTCCCTGCCACGGGTGTGCGGTTGATGTGGACGTCGAAGACGCTCATGAAAATCGACACGCGCAGCATCGGCGCCGCGCCGAGGCCATCGGGGCCGGAGATTTCGGGCGGCGGCGGGACTTCGGCGATCTGCGTGACCAGCCCGTCGGCGGGCGCGATGATCAAATCACTGCTCGCGGGCGTGACGCGTACCGGGTCGCGGAAGAAGGCGCCGACCCAGACGGTGACGCCGAGCATCAGCCAGCCGAGGATTTCCCAGCCGAGCAGCCAGAAGCAGAGCGTGACGATACCGGCGATCAAAAGGAATTTGCGGCCTTCGGGATGGACCGAGGGCCAGTGCCATTTGATGCCGCCGCCGGGGCGGTTCGAAGATATGATATTGGACATGGGCGTTCTTCTAGGGGGCAGCTTCTATACTGACAATGGATAAGCTGACCGGCCCGTTCCACCGGCAGTTGAACATTCTCTCGGCTTTGCCTAAGGCGCTCGCAACTCCGACTCCCCAAGGAAAAAGGCTGAACGCATGGGCAAGATCAAGGTAGCCAACCCGGTCGTCGAACTCGACGGCGACGAAATGACCCGGATCATCTGGCAGTGGATCCGCGAACGGCTGATCCTCCCCTATCTCGACATCGACCTGCATTATTACGACCTCGGCATCGAGGAACGCGACCGCACCGACGACAAGATCACCGTCGAGGCCGCGAACGCGATCAAGAAATATGGCGTCGGCGTGAAGTGCGCGACGATCACCCCCGACGAAGCGCGCGTCGAGGAATTCGGCCTGAAGAAGATGTGGAAGTCGCCGAACGGCACGATCCGCAACATCCTCGGCGGCGTCGTGTTCCGCGAACCGATCGTGATGCGCAACGTCCCCCGCCTCGTCCCCGGCTGGACCGACCCGATCGTCGTCGGCCGCCACGCGTTCGGCGACCAGTATAAGGCAACCGACTTCCGCGTCCCCGGCCCCGGCAAGCTGCGCCTCGTGTTCGAAGGCGAAGACGGCACGCTGATCGACGAGGAAGTGTTCCAGTTTCCGTCGTCGGGCGTCGCGATGGGCATGTACAATCTCGACGATTCGATCCGCGACTTCGCGCGCGCCAGCCTGAACTATGGCCTCGCACGCCAGTGGCCGGTGTATCTGTCGACCAAGAACACGATCCTCAAAGCCTATGATGGCCGCTTCAAGGACCTGTTCGAGGAAGTGTTCCAGGCCGAATTCAAGGCGAAGTTCGACGAGCTCGGCATCGTCTACGAACATCGCCTGATCGACGACATGGTCGCCTCGGCGCTCAAGTGGAGCGGCAAGTTCGTCTGGGCCTGCAAGAATTACGACGGCGACGTCCAGTCGGACACCGTCGCGCAGGGCTTCGGCTCGCTCGGCCTGATGACCAGCGTGCTGATGACCCCCGACGGCCAGACCGTAGAATCGGAAGCCGCGCACGGCACCGTCACCCGCCACTATCGCATGCACCAGCAGGGCAAGGCGACCTCGACCAACCCGATCGCGTCGATCTTCGCATGGACCGGCGGCCTCAAGCACCGCGGCAAGCTCGATGGCAATGCCGAGCTGGTCAAGTTCGCCGACGACCTCGAAAAGGTCTGCGTCGCGACCGTCGAAAGCGGCAAGATGACCAAGGATCTCGCACTGCTGATCGGTCCCGACCAGAACTGGCTGACGACCGAAGGTTTCTTCGAGGCGATCGTCGAAAATCTCGAAGCCAAGATGGGCAGCTGATAACAACCAAAAAGGTTGGGATAGCTATCTAGCCAATCGGGGCCGGCCTGCATAAGGTCGGCCCTTATGGTATCGGAAACAGAAACCTCCGCCATCGGCAACGCGCTGGTGGTCCTCGGCGCCGCAGGCATCGTCATCCCGGCGTTCGCCCGCTTCAAGATATCGCCGGTGATCGGCTTCATCCTCGTCGGATTGCTCGTCGGCCCGTCGGGCCTCGGCGCGCTCGCGGCCGATTATCCGTGGCTGAAACATGTCACGATCGCGTCGACCGAAGACATCGCGCTGTTCGGCGAGTTCGGGATCATCCTCCTCCTCTTCTCGATCGGGCTCGAGCTGTCGTTCCGACGCCTCTGGCAGCTCCGGAAGCTCGTGTTCGGAATCGGCGCGGCAGAGCTGTTCGTCGCGGGCGGCATCCTCGGCACCGCATTGTTCCTCGTCGGCAACCATTCGCCCGCTGCGGCCTATGGCCTCGGCATCGCGCTCGCCCTCTCGTCGACGGCGCTCGTGCTGCCGATGGCGGGGACCAAATCGGCGGTCGGCCGCGCCTCCTTCTCGATGCTGCTGTTTGAGGACCTCGCGCTGGTGCCGATCATCTTTGTCCTCGCCGCCCTGTCGCCAACCGCGTCGGGCGACAGCGCCGAACTGCTGCTCACCACCTTGTGGCAGGGCGCGCTCGTCGTCGCCGCGCTCGCGATCGGCGGCTGGTTCCTGCTGCCGCGTATCTTCGCGCAGGCAGCGCGCGCCAAGGATCCCGAGCTGTTCCTCGCCGCGAGCCTGCTCGTCGTGATCGTCGCCGCGCTCGCGACCGCCGCCGTGGGCCTGTCGCCGATCGTCGGCGCGCTGCTCGCGGGCCTGATGATCGCCGAAACCGAATATCATGGCGAGGTCGAGGCGATCACGGCGCCGTTCAAGGGCCTCGCACTCGGGGTCTTCCTGATCAGCGTCGGCATGGGCCTGAACCTCAAGACGATCGCCGGCCAATGGCCGCAGCTCGTCGCCGCGGTCGTCGGCGTCGTGCTCGTCAAGGCATTCGTCACCGCGGCGCTGCTTCGCTTCTCCGGCGCAGTACGCCGCGGGACCGCCGCCGAGGTCGGCCTGTTGATGGCGAGCCCGTCCGAGACGACATTGATCGTGCTGACAACTGCACTCCAGGCACAGCTCATCAGCCGCGACACCGCCGAATTCTGGCAGCTCGTCACCGCGATCGGCCTGACGATCACGCCCTTGCTCGCCCGTATCGGCCACGACATCGCGCGGCGGATCGAGATGCGGACCGGCGATGCGCAGGATGACGAGACGCCCGAGGGACGTACGGTGATCGTCGGTTTCGGCCGCGTCGGCCACACGGTCGCCGAGCTGCTGCGCGAGCATGACCGCCCCTATATCGCGGTCGATGCCGATATCGACACCGTCGCCGCCGCACGGCGCGATGGTTTCTCCGTGCGCTTCGCCGACGTCGCGCGGCCCGGCAGCCTCGACAAGCTCGGGATCGAGAATGCGAAAGCCATCGTTCTGACGATGGACGACCCCGTCCAGCAGCTGCGCATGACGCGCCAGCTACGCCAGAAATATCCCGCGCTGCCGATCATCAGCCGCGCGCGCGACGCCGACCATGCCGGCGCGCTCTATCAGGCGGGGGCGAGCGATGCCGTTCCTGAAACGCTCGAAAGCTCGCTTCAGCTCGCCGAGGCGGTGCTGATCGACCTCGGTGTGGCAATGGGGCCGGTGATCGCGTCGATCCACGACGTGCGCGCCAAGATGCGGCACGACATCATGACCAAGGGCAAGCTGGAACGCGAACCGCGCATCCGCAAGACCCGCCGCCCCGTCGAGGGCGGCGAGAGGGCCTAGCGCCCGCCCGCCGCGGGAGCCGGTGCCTGCGCCTGCGCTGCACCGAGCGCCGACGCGTCAGCCAGCGTCATCCCCTTGGGCAGGATCGCTAGCGACCATTGGCGCGCGGGCGACAGATATTGCTGTGCCAGCCGCTGGATGTCGGCGGAGGTGACAGCCGAAATATCGTCCTGGATCGACAGCGCAGCCGCGGTGACGCGCGGGTCGCGGGTCGCGCCTTCCAACAGGAACATCCAATAGACATTGCCCGTCGAAGCGCGCGCCACCTGCTCACGGATCGGGCCGGCATTGCGCGCGAGTTCGTCGGCGTCGACCGGCTTTGCCACGAGATCGGCGGCGATATCGCGCGCGATCCCATAGAAGCGATCGAGATCCTTCGGCGCCAGCAGGCTGCCGACGAGCAGATAGCCGCCCGTATCGAAGCCTGTCGGCCAGTGGCTGTCGACGACCGGACCATAGCTTGCGCCCTGTTCGGCGCGAAGGCGGTCGAACAGCCGGTCGTTGAAAATTGCCGCGAGCACTTCGAGCCCGCGCGCATCGCGCGGATTGGCAAGCCCACCGCTGGTCGGCCAGGCGGTCATCGCCGCCGCCTGTCCCTGCTCGCCGCGATGATAGGCGATTTCAGGGACGGTCACATGTTTGGCGAAGTCGACGCGCTGGCCCGCAGGCGGCGCAAGGGTCTGACGCGGCGGCAGCGCGCCCAGCGTTTCGGCGAGGATTTTCTTGTAGTCGACCGATTCGAGATCGCCAAAGATCTGGACCTCGATCGGCCCGCTCGCGAGCCGCGGCTCCCAGAAGGCGCGGAAGGCAGCGGGGGTCAGTGCCGCAATCTGCGCCTTGTCGGGCGCCGCCCAGCGCGCGTCATTGTTCGTCAGCCAGCCGCGCAAATTCCGGTCGAGCACGGCATTCGGCGTCGCGTCGTTGAGGTCATAGCCGGTGAGGAAGCCGATGCGCAGCCGTTCGACCGGCTGCGGATCCCAGCGCGGCTGCGCGAGCTTGCCCGCGATCAAGCGCATCTGGTCGGTCAAATCGGCGGGATTGCTTTCGGCCGACAGTTCGAACGCATCGTCGTCGATCGCGAAATTCATCTGGATCTGGCGGCCATTGGTCAGCTGGTCGATCTCATTCTGCCCCCACGGGCCGATCCCGCTCGCAACGAGCGCATAATCGCCGGTCCAGAGCAGGTTCGGCGCATCGGCGGCGACGCTGCGGTTGCCGGTACCGAAACGCACATTGACGCGCACCTTGCCTGGCTCGACCTTGTTGTTCGACACCAGCGCGGTCACGCCATTGGCAAATTCGATCCGCTCGGCGCGCAGGCCGAGCAGGCTGCTGGTCGAGGTAATCGTTCCCGGCTGGCCGATCGCGGGAAGCTGTTTGAAATCGGCCTTCAGCGTCGCCAGCCGGTCGTCGCGCGCGGTGACCGGGGCCTTCAGCGCCGCAAGCACGGCAGCATCGCCGCCCGCCGCGGTCGGGGTGGTCAGCACGACGCGCGTAACCGGTGCCGCGAAGATCGCCTTGCTGATCTCGAGCATCACTTTCGGGGTGGCGGAGGCGCGGATCGCCTTGAACATGTCGACCTGCCCCTGCGGGCTCGTCACCGTTTCGTTGATGTCGACCGCGCGCACCATATCGTCGGCGAGCCGCGCGCCAGGCTCGTTGCGCGCATTTTCCAGTTCCTTGACGAGGAACGCCTGGATCTCGTTCGCCTCGCGGTCGATGTCGGCCTGCGACGGCGGGTTTTTCACCGCGTCGGCGATGACGCCGCGCACATCGGCGAGCGCCGCCTTCCAATCGCTCAGCGGGACGATCGACGCCATCGTCACATCGACGCTGCGGCTCACATATTGCTGTTCGACCGTCGCGACCAGATAGCTGCCGCCGCTGCGCGCGCGGTTTTCGAGCCGGCGGTTGACGAGCGCCTGTGCGATGAATTCGAGGTAGAGGCGACGCGTATTCTCGACCGTGTCGATGCGCTTTTTCCACGGGCGCACCATTGCCAGCGTCAGCGCGAGCGGCTGGTTCGCCTCGACGATCTCGCGCGCGGCAGGCTGTTTCGGATCGGGTTTGCCGAAATCGGGATCTGCGGGGTTGGGGCCGTCGGCTTTCCAGTCGCCATAATATTTCGCGACCAGCCCGGCGAGGACCGCCGGATCGGCGTCGCCGACGATAACGACGACTGCGCGATCGGGGCGATACCAGCGATTGTGGAAGGCGGCGACCGACGTCGCGTTCGCCTTGCCCAGCGACGCGGTCGTGCCGATCGGCGAGCGGTCGCCGAGCAGCTGCCCCGCGAACAGATGCGCGTTGGTCGCATCGGCGATCCGTTTTTGCGGCCCGTCCGATTCGCGCAGTTCGGACATCACGACGCCGCGCTCGGCGGCGACCGCGAGTTCGGAAATGCGTGGCTCGCGCACCATGCCCGACAGCAATTTCATGCTTTCGTCGAGGTTGGCGGGCGTGACGCTGGGCAGGTCGAGTTGGTAGACGGTCTGCGTCGGCGTCGTCTGCGCGTTCGAATCGCTGCCGAAGGTGACGCCGAAGCGCTGCCAGATGCGCTTGGCTTCGCCGTCCGGAATATGTTCCGACCCGCGGAAGGTCAGATGCTCGAGCAAATGGGCGTAGCCGCGCTCTTCCTCGGTTTCGAACATCGAGCCGACATCCATGCGGACACGGATCGACACCTGTCCCGGGGGGACGCCATTGTTGCGCACGGCGTAGCGCACACCATTGGGCAGCTCGCCGAACTGCCACGCGGTATCGCGCGGAATATCGCTACCGACATAGAGCCAGTCGCTGTTCTTTGCCTGGCTTTGCGCGGTCGCGGTCGCGGCGCCGCCCTGCGCGCTCGCGGCGAGCGGGGTCAGCAGGAGCGCGGCGGCGCCGGCGAGGAGGAAGGACCGGGTGAACTGAAGCGGCTGGCGCGCGAAAATATTGGACATTGGCCCATCTTATCGCCTTCGAACCTTGCTGGCCACTGAACTGTCACACGGCTTGTCCTGCGGGCGCCACGGGCTTAGCCAGATGCGATGGATAATATTTCGCAAGCCGCTCCCCTCGCCGCGCTCGTCCAGATGACGAGCGGCATCGACCCTGCCGCCAATCTGGCGACGATCGACCGCGCGCTGGGCGAAGCCGCCGCGGGCGGTGCCGCCATGGCCTTTTTCCCCGAAATGTCGCTGCTGCTCGACCGCGACCGCGCGCGATCGGGCGCGCATATGGCCCGCGAGGCCGACAGCCCCTGGCCCGCCGCGCTGCAGGCGATGGCACAGAAGCACGGGATATGGTTGCATTCGGGATCGATGCCTTTGCTGTCCGAGGACGGCGAGAGGCGCGTGAACCGCAGCCATGTCATCGCCGCCGACAGCAGCATCCGCGCGCGCTATGACAAGATCCATATGTTCGACGTCACCCTGCCCTCGGGCGAGAATTGGCAGGAATCGGCTGCCTATGCGGGGGGCAACGCGGTGACGGTCGTCGATACGCCGCTGGGGAAACTGGGGCTCAGCGTCTGTTACGACCTGCGCTTTCCCGAACTGTACCGCGCGCTCGTCGATCGCGGCGCGACATTGATCGCGATTCCCGCCGCCTTCACCGTATCGACCGGCGAGGCGCATTGGCACGTGTTGATGCGCGCGCGCGCGATCGAGACGGGTTGCCATATCGTGGCGGCGGCGCAGGGCGGCTCGCACGAAGACGGGCGGCAGACCTTTGGCCACAGCATCGCCATCGATCCCTGGGGCGCCGTCCTGGCCGATGCAGGAGTTACAGAGGAAATGGGCGGGAAAGGCTATGCGCTGACGCTCGCGCCCATCGACGCGGCGGGCGTAAGCCGCGCCCGCGAGGCGATTCCGCTGGCGCGATCACGGGCCAACCGGAACATCATGCTTTAATTCGGAGAGAGACCGGTTCTGCACCGGCCAATGTCGCGGGCAAAATCCCGCGCGCCAAATACACAAAGGGCCCCGAGCAAAGCTCGGAGCCCTTCGGTATTAGTATCGATCAGCCGATATTACGGGCTGGTCGGCGAATCGTCGTCGTTGTCCGACGCGATGATGATGCCGCCAACGACAGCAACGAGAGCGAGGACAGCGATGATCCAGCTCGTGCTGCCTTCGAGTTCGCTCTGGCCATCAACGGCCGAAGCAGCGCGTGCTGCGGGAGCAGCCGACGCAGCAACCGGGGCCGCAATCATCGAGGTCGCCGCGAGAGAGATCGCAGCCTTCTTAAGCAGGTTCATCATATTCTCCGTCCACTGGATTACTCTTGTCGAATCACACCGGAGATTTCTCCCCGGTCTGCTTCTGCAGGGCCTTCTTAGGCACCGCATTCAGCAATTGCAACGACGTTTTGCCCTACCCCGGCAAATCTTAGTAAATAATAAATATGGAAAAAGTTGTTGCAAACCACGTCATTTACCCGCGCCGTACGCGCTCAAAGGATTCGCTCGTAACGGGATATCCGAGATGCTCCGGAATGCAGAGACGGGTGCCCCCGTCCCGTTCCTCGATCCAGGGGGTGATAAGTTCGACCGGAAACTGTCGGGAATGCGCTGAAAAGCTGTGGAAATCCGTAGATAGCGCCAGCCGCTCGAGATTGCGGCGGGTGGGAAAAATCACCGACACCTCGCCGCGGTCGGCCATCGCCAGCGTGTCTTTCGCACTCGCCCAGAAAATATGGCTGTGCTCGGCCTCTTCGACCGTTAACTCATGATTGTGTTGCGGAGATGCAACAGCGAAAAATCTTGTGTCGAAGGTTCGCGCCTCTTTGAAATTGGGGCACCAGCGCGCAAAGGGCACGAAGGATTCCAGTGCAATTCGGTCGCCCCGCGCCGCCAATATGTCCGAAAGCAACGTTCCGGCCAGCAGCGCCTGGCGAACCTCGGCAACCTCGCCTTCGGCCAGCCCCGGCCAGCCGACCGCAAGCCCCGTTTCTTCCAGTGTCTCGCGCAACGCCGCGACCCGCGCCGCGCCGTCGGCTTCGTCGATACCCAGTCCGTACAGGCGCGCAACCCGATAGTCATCGGGGTCGACGCGGCCGCCGGGAAACACGACGGCGCCGGCAGCAAAGGCCATGGTGGTCGACCGCTTGACCATCAGGATTTCGTCAGGACCACCGCCGTCTGCCGGCCGCATGATGACCAGCGTGGCCGCAGGAATGGCACCGTCGGGCAAGGTTTCGGGCAGCGGGGTCGGGGGCGTATCGATCATGAAGCAAGCGATAACCGCGCTGCCCGGCCTTGTCATCCCGGCATTGCGGGCAGGCGCGGACGGGTGCAAGATGTCCGCAACCAAGGGATCCGGGACGGGGAGCAGGACATTGGGCATCGTCGAGATTTTGGGCGTCGCGGGCAGCCTCAGCCTCCTTGCCGGCTGGCGGCTCTACCTGACCATATTGGCGACCGGCATCGCGATGCATTTCGGCTGGTTGCCGCTTCCCGACCATCTCGCGGCCCTGCAGGTGCTCGCCAATCCATGGGTGCTCGGCGTCGCTGCCGTCGGCACGATCGCCGAGTTCCTCGCCGACAAGATCGCGTGGGTCGATTCGGTCTGGGACACGGTCCACAGCATCATCCGTCCGCTCGGCGGCGCGCTGCTGGCGCTGGCCCTGGTCGATAGCTCGGATCCGGCGTGGCAGGTCATCGCCTTCCTGCTCGGTGGCGGCGGCGCCTTGCTCAGCCACGGCGCCAAGGCCACGACGCGCGCGGTCGTCAACGTCAGCCCCGAACCGTTCAGCAATGCCGTGGTTTCGACCGGCGAAGATGTCGCAACGGGCGGCCTGCTCGCGCTCGCCATCGCCTATCCGCCGCTGGCGATCGTCATCGCGATCCTGCTAGCGGTCGCCGCCGTCATCGTCATCATCGCGCTGCGCCGGCTGCTGCGTAATATCAAGGCAACGCTGAAACGGGCATTGGGCGACGAGCCGTCCATTACTTTAGATGCTTAGTAATTTGGCAACATTCACTTTATAAGCTTCTGCGAGAGGGGGGCTCTCGACCCGAAAGGGAGTGATGTCCTGTGCCCCCGAAAAGCATCCATAAGCCCATTCTGTTGTCGTCGGTCGCGGTCTTTGCGCTCGGCCAAGCCTCCCCCACCCTCGCCCAATGCGTCTTCACGCCCACCGCGGGTAACGACAGCCATGTCTGCGCGAGCGGGACGTCGCCCGGCGGCCTGACCGATACGGGGGGCAACAACCAGCTTTCGCTCCCGGCCGGTGGGACGGGTACCATTGCCGGCAATGTTACCTTCGGCGGCGGGACCGATGCGGTCGAGATGGACGCGGGCCGCATCGAAGGCGCGGTCGATCAGGGCAATGGCGACGACCGTTTCCGGATCGGTGGCGGGACGGTTACCGGGCAGGTGCAGCAAGGCGAAGGCATCGACGATTTCGTCATGACCGGCGGCGAGATCAATGTCCTCAACCAGGGCGGCGCGTTCGATACCTTCCTGATGTCGGGCGGTCGCATCGTCGACGCGTTCGACGACGGCGATAATGCGCGCATGACCGCTGGGCGCATCGGCCGCGTCAACATGAAGCTCGCCGACAACCTCTTCGACATGTCGGGCGGCATCATCGATCGCAACCTTGTTACCGGATTCGGCAACGACACGATCATCCTGTCGGGCGGAACGATCGGCGGCAATATCAGCGTGTCGGGCGGGACCGACAGCGTGACGATCACCGGCGGATCGGTCGGCGGCGACGTGCTGCTGAGCGTCGGCACCGACAGCTTCAACTGGGATGGCGGCGGGGTGGTGCACGGCACGGTCGACCTCGGCGGCGACAATGACAGCGCGCGGCTCGCCGACCTCACCGCCGCGCATCTCGGCCGGTCGCCGCGGATCACCGGCGGCGACGGCTCCGATACGCTAGTCTTCGACAATGTCACGACGGGCGGTATCGCGCGCTTCGACGGTTGGGAACTCATCCGCGCGACCGACGATAGCGAACTGACGTTCGACGGTTTCCTGACGCTGGGGGACGCGGGAACGGGCACCGGCCGTTTCGAACTCGACGCATCGAGCACGATCTTCGGCGGCGGTCTTCAGGGCGGGATCGCGGCCTTTACCGCGGGGCAGCGCGCGACGCTGGTCAACGCCGGACGGATCGACCTGACCAATGGCGGCAACATGCCGGGCGACAGCTTCACGGTGCGCGGAGACTATGTCGGCGACGACGGGCTGTTGCTCATCGACACCGTACTCGGAGGCGATAACTCGGCCTCCGACAAGCTCGTGATCGACGGTGGCAGCGCGTCGGGAACGACGGGGGTCACCGTGCTTAATGCCGGAGGTACGGGTGCAGC
The DNA here is from genome assembly GCF_014873485.1 of Sphingopyxis sp. OAS728. NCBI lineage: Bacteria > Pseudomonadati > Pseudomonadota > Alphaproteobacteria > Sphingomonadales > Sphingopyxidaceae > Sphingopyxis > Sphingopyxis sp. OAS728. Next base: position 1,635,420 of record NZ_JADBDT010000001.1, read on the forward strand.
CACCGCCCAGAACGGCATCCTGATCGTCGAGGCGCTGAATGGCGCCACGACCGCGAGCGGCGCCTTCGCGCTCAACAGCCGCGTCGCGGTGGGGGCTTATGAATATTTCCTGTTCCGCGGCGGCGTTTCGGCCGGAACGGGGCAGAATTGGTATCTGCGCTCGACCCTGCCGCCCCCGCCGGCCCCCGCGGCGCCCCCGCCACCCGCCCCCGCGCCCGCACCGCCGGTCCTGACCCCGCCGCCACCGGCACCGGCGCCCGAACCCCTACCGCCCGAGCCGCCGGCACCCCCGCCGCCGCCCGTGCCCGATCCCCCGCCGCCGCCGCCCGAGCCGACGCCGGTCGATCCCGACCCGGTCGACCCCGCGCCGCCTGTGACCATCACCGATCCGCCGCCGGCACCGACGCCCGAACCGCCCCCGGCGCCCGCGCCCGAGGCTCCGCCGCCGCCCCCCGAACCGCCGGCCGAACCCGCGCCACTTCCTCCGCCAACCCCCGACCCGGCGGCCGAACCGCCAACGCCCGGTGCAACGCCCGCGGTTGCCGAGGCCGGTGAAGCCATTCCGCTCTTCCGGCCCGAGGTCGCAGCCTTTGCCGCGGCGGTTCCGGTCGCGCATCATCTCGCCAGCGCGACGCTCGGCACGTTCCACGAACGCCGCGGCGAACAGGCGTTGCTGCGCGGCGGCGGCGTGCTGCCCGCGACATGGGGCCGCGTCTTTGCCGAGAATAGCGACATCAAGTGGGACGGCGACGTCGCGCCCTCGCTCGATGGCGACCTCAGCGGCTTCCAGATCGGACAGGATTTCGCCGGATGGGGCGAGGAAGGCGGGACGAACATCCGCCTCGGCGCCTTCGTCGGGCGCTCGTCGACCGATGGCACCATCCGCGGCGGCGCGCTCGGCTGGAACGACCTGACGGTCGGCCAGATCGACGTCAAGGCGACGAGCCTGGCCGGTTACGCGACGCTGGTCGGGACAAGCGGCTGGTATATCGACCTGGTGGCGATGCACAGCTGGTTCGACGGCACTTCCGCCGCCAGTTCGGGCATGGCGATCGACGTCGACGGCACCGGCTGGACGGCGTCGCTCGAGGCCGGATATCCGATTGCGCTGTCGGATAGCTGGACGCTCGAACCGCAGGCGCAGCTCTTGTGGCAACAGGTGAAGCTCGACGACCGCGCCGACGCCTTCTCGACGATCGACTTCGCCACCGGCGACGTCCTGACCGGCCGCGCCGGGCTGCGCCTCCAGGGCGAATATGGCGGCTTCCAACCCTATCTGCACGCGAGCCTATGGCACGGTTTTTCGGGCGACCAGTCGACGCGCTTCGGCATCGATCCGATCCGCACCGACCTCGGCCGGACCGAGGCTGAGGTCGGCGCCGGGCTGATCGCGCGCCTCGGCGACAGCGTCGCGGTGCATCTCAAGGGCGATTACGCCTTCGACGCCGACGGGCCGCGCAGCCGGCGCTACGGCGGCACGGTCGGGGTAACGATCCGCTGGTGAGCCGTCAGGCAGGGAGCAGCGCCTTCAGCGGCGTTTCGGTGTCGGCGAGTTGCTCCGCCGTCGCCCGAAGTCCCGCGGTAACGATCATGCGGCCCTGGACATAATCCTTGGTCGCATTGACGCAGTCGATCGCAATGACCTTGCCGTCTTTGAGATAGACCACCGAGAAGCTGCGCGTCGCGGGATCGCCGCGCATCACCGCGCGGTCGTGGCCGGTCGAGAGGCCTGCGGTCTGGAGCTTCAGATCATATTGGTTCGACCAGAACCACGGGATCGCATGGTAAGGCGCTTCGTCGCCGACAATGCCCTTGGCGACGACATTCGCCTGGTCATTGGCATTCTGCACCGATTCCAGCCGGATGACGACGCCCTCGGCAAAATGATTCTCATGCGCGGCGCAGTCGCCGATCGCATAAATGTCGGGAAGGCTGGTCTTGCAGAGCGCGTCGACGAGCACGCCGTTGCCGCCTTCGGCGCCCGCCGCAATCAGCGGTTCGACCGCCGGCACGATGCCGATGCCGACGATAACGAGGTCGGCAGGAATCACTTCGCCGTCCGACAGGCGGACGCCGGTGACACGCGTGTCACCCTCGATGGCCGCGACATCGACGTCGAGGCGCAAGTCGACGCCGTGATCGCGATGCTCCTGCTCATAAAAACGCGACAGCTCGTGGCCCGCCACGCGCGCAAGCACGCGGTTTTGCGCCTCAAGCAGCACGACCTTCTTGCCCGCCTTGCGCAGCACCGCCGCCGCCTCGAGTCCGATATAGCCGCCGCCGATCACGACGATCTGGCCAGCAGTTTCGGACGCTGCCTTCATCGCATCGGCATCGGCGCGCGTGCGCACGCCCTGCACGCCGGGAAGGTCGCCGCCGGGGATCGGCAGCATGCGCGGATGACCGCCGGTCGCCCAGACGAGCTTGCCATAGCCGATCGTCTCGCCGCTATCGGTGGTGACATTGTGCGCGGCCGGATCGACCGACACGACGCGCTTGCCGAGCAACATCGTCACCTCGCGCTCGTCCCAATATTTCGCGGGGCGCAGCTGGATGCGTTCGAATTCCTTTTCGCCCGCGAAATATTCTTTCGACAAGGGCGGGCGCTCATAGGGAAGCTCGGGCTCGTCGCCGATGATCGCAATCGTGCCAGTGAATTTCTGCGTGCGCAGCATGATTGCAACCTGCGCGCCGCCATGGCCGGCGCCCACAATCACCACGTCGAAATGCATCGCTTTCGTCTCCTGTCGCCTCCCGTGGCGCGCCCCTCGCACGCGCGTGCGGGCGAGGCAAGCGGGTGCTTCGTTGCGATGGCGAAAGAAAAGCTGCGGGTCAGGAGAGGCCGGCGAGCCATTCGGCGATCATCGCGCGGCCGGCGACGACCGCAGGCGGGCCATGCCGGCTGTGGAGGTCGCGCATGCCCTCGACGCTGCCGCCCGTTTCGGTGAGGGCGTCGGGCCATTGCCGCAGCCATTCGTCGAACCGCGGGTCGAGGCCCATTTCGCCGTGGAATTGCAGCGCGAGAATATTGGAGCCGCGCCGGAACGCCTGATGCGGATAGGCCGGGGTCGATGCCAATAGTTCGACATCGTCGGGGAGGTCGAAGGTGTCACCATGCCAGTGGAGCACGGGCACGTCGGCCAGGTGGCGCAGCGGCGAAGTGGTGTCGACAAAACTCAGCGGATGGAATCCGACCTCCTTCGCGGGCCCCGGATAGACGCGCGCACCCATCGCCGCCGCCACCATCTGCGCACCGAAGCACACGCCCAGCGTCGGCCGCCCCGCATCGATCCGGCGCGCGAGCCGCTTCATCTGGCACGCGATCCACGGATGCGCGTCCTGCTCGTAAACCCCCATCGGTCCGCCCATCATGATGAGCAGGTCGGGCTCGCCGAGGTCGACCGCGCCGAAACCCGGATCGGAGACATCGATGCGCGCGAGCTCATATCCCGCGGCCTCGATCGGCTCGCGATATCCGGCGATCCCTTCGTGGGGCACGTGGCGGATGATGAGTCCGGTTCTGGTCTTTTGCTGCAATGGCATATCGGGCGATGAATCGAGTGGTTGCTGCGCTGTTTCGAACCACCGCAGTCTAGCCAAGCCTCCGCCCCGATGTCACTCTACCAAAGCAGTAGAGATACTGTTGCGGCCCGTAGCTGAGCTTGGCTCCGTTCGCTACGGGCCGCCATTCAGGCTGCGGCCACCAATTCGGCGGCGCATTCCAGTTCGCTCTTCATCACCGCGACCACTTCGCCGAGCTTCGCCGCGATGATTTCCGCCTGGCCCGGCGGAAGCCCGACGACGGTCACGTCGATCCGCATATGCGTCGGCAGGACCTCCATCGCCATCGCGCTCGGCACGATCGAGCGCTGCGCGAAAAAATTGGCGACGCGCGGCAGCGATTGCGGATCGAGGATCGCGTCGACGTGGAACCGGTGCATCACGCCGCCTCGCGCTGCGCGCCCGCAATCACCTCTTCGGCCATCTCGTCGGCGACAAGCGCGGGCGAGCGGCCTTCGCGCGCCGCGCGTTCGAGCAGCGCGCCGACCCGCGGCGCGATCTCGGCGACACGAAGCTTCACGTCGCCCTCATCCTCACCCAGATATTCGGCCGACACATTGATGATCCCGCCTGCGTTGACGACATAGTCGGGGGCATAAGTGATCCCCCGCTCCATCAGCAGCGCCGCCACGTCGGGCGTCGCGAGCTGGTTGTTCGCCGCACCGCAGACGAGCTTTGCCTTGAGCTTGCCGACCGTCTCGCGGTCGAGCGCGCCGCCAAGCGCACAGGGGGCGAAGATGTCGGCGTCGACCGACGCGATGTCGGCAACGTCGACCACCTCGGCGCCATGCACCGCCTGCAGCCGGTCACGGCGCGCCGGGTTGACGTCGGCGATCACGAGCCGCGCACCGGCGGCCGCAAGGCGGCGGCAAAGGTCGGCGCCGACATTGCCGGTGCCCTGCACCGCCACCGTCAGGCCAGCGAGATCGCGTCCCAGCGCAAATTCTGCCGCGACCTGCATCGCTTCGAACACGCCCTTGGCGGTCCATGGCGAAGGATCGCCCCCCGCGCGTCCTGCCACCGCGGGCAGGCCGGCAACATGGCGCGAGACCGAAGCGACCTCCTGCATGTCCTCGACCGACGTACCGACATCCTCGGCGGTCACATACATGCCGCCCAGATTTTCGACCGCGCGGCCGAACGCGCGAAACAAGGCCACGCGATCGAACTCGCCTTCGGGACGCCGCAGCACCGCCTTGGCGCCGCCGAGCGGCAAACCGGCGAGCGCATTCTTGTAACTCATGCCCTCGGCAAGCCGCACGGCATCGCCCAGCGCCTGCTTCATGTCGTGGTAGGACCAGAGGCGGCAGCCCCCTGCCCCCGGGCCCAATGCGGTCGAATGGATCGCAATAAACCCGTCGAGCCCCGCTTCGAGGTCATAAAGACGCACGCACTCAAGCGGCGGCGCCAGACGGGCAAGACGGACAACCATGAACAACCCTCCTTTGATTGAGGCCGAGTTGTCGCATTTCCGCCTTGGACAATCTTGCTCGATTATCGGCCGAACGACCCAATTTTTGCATATCCTATTCCCAAAAATGTCGATATCAGGTCAAAATGACCGATCTTGACCCATTCGAGATAAAGATTCTCCGCGAATTGCAGCGCGACGCGAATCAGACGACGGCCGAGATCGCCGAGCGCGTCGGGCTGTCGGTCTCGCCATGCTGGCGCCGTATCGACCGGCTCGAACGCGAGGGGTTCATCAAGAAGCGCGTCGCGATCATCGACCGGCGCAAGGTGGGGCTCAACGCGCATGTCTTTGCGCAGGTAAAGCTCGACGCCCACGGCCGCGCCAACCTCGACGAATTCAGCGCGGCGATCCGGGGGTTCCCCGAGGTGCTCGACGCCTATGTACTGATGGGCACCACCGATTTCATGCTGCGCATCGTCGCCAGGGACATCGACGCCTATGAACGCTTCTTCTTCGACCAGCTGAGCAAATTGCCGGGGGTGCAGGAAATCAACTCGACGGTGGCGCTGTCCGAAATCAAGGCGACGACCGAACTACCGCTCTAGGTCGGCACGACCAAATTCCGTTGCCGCAGCAAACGGATCGAAATTGCGGCCGCCACCTGCTACGAGGCCAGTTGAAGGGATCAACGTGTTCGACTTCCTCGCATTTCTTGCCATCGTCATTTTGCTCGTCCTGTTGATGGACACGCGCAGCCGGCTGAAGCGGGCCGAGGCGACGTTGATGGAGGCGGCGAAACGGATCGGCGCATTGCAGCGCGGGGAAGCGCCGCGCGTCCCCGAGAATAAAGTTACTACAGAGATGGCGGCGGAAGTCCGCGATGTCCCCGATGTCGCCGCTGCCGCACCGCGCAGGCCCGCTATCGCGACCGATGCGCCGCCACTCGCCGCGCTGTCTTCCCATCCCGAGGAGACGCCGGACACCGTCGAAGCACCGCCTTCTCCAGCGGTGACTGCCGCCCCCTCCCCGAAACCGGCACCGACGCCCGTGCCGTCCGGACCGCCGCCCAGCCTCGCGTCGCGCTTCGAAAATCTGTTCGGAAAGACGCTGCCGATCTGGGCCGGCGGGCTCACGCTCGCGATCGCCGGCGTCCTGATCGTCCGCTATGCGATCGATGCCGGCTTCTTTGCACGCGTCTTCACGCCGGGCGTTCAGATCGTCGCGGGCTTGTTGTTCGGCCTCGGCCTGATCGGCGGCGCCGAATATGCTTGGCGCAACGAAGAAAAATTGCGCGACGTGCGCGTGCCGCAGGCGCTCGCGGGCGCCGGCATCGCGACGCTCTACGCGGCGATCATGGTCGCGGCGAATGTCTATCAACTGATCGGGCCGCTGCTCGCATTTCTGGCACTCGCGCTCGTCACCGCCGCGGCGCTCGGCCTGTCGCTCCGCTTCGGGCCGCCGAGCGCACTGCTCGGTCTCGCCGGCGGGCTCGCCGCGCCCGCGATGGTCGGCGCGGTCGAGCCCAACATCCCGCTGCTCGCGGTCTATCTCGCGCTGACGATCGCCGGGCTCGCCGGGGTCGCGCGCGCGCGGCGTTGGCCGTGGCTCGCGCTTGCGGCGCTGATCGGCGGGATCGGCTGGGGGCTGTGGATGGTCCTCGCGAGCACGGCGCTCGATGTCGTCGCGTCGCTCTCGATCGGGGGCTTCGTCCTTCTTCTCGCCATCGCGCTGCCGATGATGGCGTTCGAGGGGCCACGCTCGACATTGTTGCGCACGGCTTCTGCGGCTGTCGGCGCGTTCCAGCTGGCGCTGCTCGTCGGCTATGGCGGCTTCGCGCCGCTGCATTGGGGCCTGTTCATCCTGATCGCCGCCGCGGGGCAATGGCTGGCCTGGCGCGAACGCGATTTCGCGATCGTTCCGACGATCAGCCTGCTGCTTTCGCTCGCATTGCTCGTCGCCTGGCCCGATCCGACGCCCTTCTGGTTCGGCCTGATCGGGCTGTCGCTGCTGGTCATCCACGCGCTGCCGCTTCTGATGCGGATGTGGGAAACCCCCAGAAGCCTGCGTCAGACGCTCGAGCTTTGCGTGATCGCGCTTGCGGCCGCGCCGCTGACGAAATGGCATTTCTGGGGCGTCGCCGACGGGGCACTCGCGCTGGTCGCGCTGGGCGGCGCGCTGCTGACCGCGACCGCCATCGGCCGCGGCTGGAAGGTCGAAGGGCGGACAAAGGACAGCCGCGTCGCTTGGCTGGCGGCGACAGCGGGCGCGCTGCTCGCGCTCGCCATTCTCCTCGTCATTCCCGGCTGGCTGGCGCCGCTTGGCATCGCGGCGGTGGCCGCCGCGCTCCTCTTCTTCGGGAAGGCCGCGCTCGACCCGCGCATCGAACGCGTCGCAGCCGGATTCGTCGGCGCGGCGCTCGTCGCGCTCGTCGCGACACCGCGCGCTTTGGACGAACTGCCGCGGCTGGTCGAAGGCGCGGATGGCGCCGACGGCATGGCGATTACCCGCTGGGTCGGCCTCGCGGCCGCCGCTCTCCTCTTTGCCGTGCGCAGTGACGGCGCCATCGTGCGCCGGCTCGGCCAGATCGCCACGGCCTTGTTCGCATATGGCGCATTCGCACAGGTCTTGCCGGCGAACGCGTTGATGCTCGTTCCGGCGCTCGGCGGGGCGGCGGCGCTTCTTGCCGCGCGGCGAATTCCCTTGGGCCGCGTCGATAGCGCGGCGGCCAGCTTTGCGGCGCTCAGCCTCGCATGGGCGGCGCTGCCGATTGCCATTTGGTCGACGAAAGCGACGTTATCGCTCGTGGGTGTGCCCATGCAATTCGACGCGGCGCTACTCACGATCGAACCGCTATTGCTGCGACTGCTGCTCCCCGCGCTGCTGTTCGCGATACCGCTCTGGCTGGTACGCGGAGCGCTCCCGCGCTGGCTGTGGATCGCTGCCATCAGCCTCACCGCGATTGTCGCGGGAATCGCCCTCCATTCGCTCTATCGCATCGGCTTTGCGGCGGTGGCGGGTGGCGACTTCGTCGCGACGGGCATCCTCCAGCGGCTGATCTGGGAAGCGTTGTTGATCGGCGCTGGCTGGTTCGCGATGGGGCGCGGGCTGACCGGCATCGCGCGTCCGCTGATCGTCGCCGGCACCGCGCATGCGCTCTTCTACGGCCTCATCCTGCACAATCCCTTGTGGTCGGCGCAGGCAGTCGGCGCATGGCCGGTCGTCAACCTCCTCGTCCCGCTCTTCCTGCTGCCATGGCTCGGCCTGACACGACTCCCGGCGCTTTTCGCCAAGACGCCGGAGGGGCTCGACCGCGCGATCCAGATTGCGACGATGCTCCTCGTGGCGGGCTTTGCATGGGCGACGCTTCGCCAAGCCTTCCATGGATCGCTGCTCGCGCAGCCGGGTGTCACCGACGCGGAAAATATCCTGCGCTCGATCCTCATCCTCGCGCTCGCGCTGGGCTTCCTGTTGTGGGGCATAAGGGCGAAGCGCCACGACTGGCGTATCGCCTCGCTAGTGCTGATGATCGGCGCGGCGGGCAAGGTCTTCCTGTTCGACGCCTCGGGGCTCGAAGGGCTCGCGCGGATCGGCTCGTTCGTTGCGCTCGGCTTCAGCCTGATCGGCATCGGTTGGCTCTATAGCCGGCAGCTCGCCCCCGATCGCGACACTGCCGCGCCGGCCGTCTGAAACACGAAACCATGCTGCGTAGCCTGCCCCCCATCCCGGCTTGGTCGTCGGCGCTGATCGCCGCGCTCGTCGGCTTTGGCGGGACGATCGCGCTCGTCGTGCAGGCGATGCGCAATCTTGGCGCGTCGGGCGACCAGACGGGGTCGGCGGTCACCGCTTTGTGCCTCGGCATCGCGGTCGCCGGTGCGGCGCTGTCGTGGCGGCTGCGCATGCCCGTCGTGCTCGCCTGGTCGACCCCCGGCGCCGCCCTGCTCGCCGCCGCGGCGCCCGGCCTGTCGTGGCCCGTCGCGATCGGCATCTTCCTGTCGGCGGCGTTGATGATGATCCTGCTCGGCATCGTGCCGCTGCTCGGGCGGCTCGCCGAGCGCATCCCCGCGTCGATCGCGTCGGCGATGCTCGCGGGCGTGCTCCTGCCCTTCTGCCTCAAGCTGTTCGCCCTCGGCGCAGCCGATCCGTTGCTTGTCGCGTTGCTCGTTGCCGTCTTCGTCGCCGCGCGGGCACGACTACCGCTCTATGCGCTGCTCCTCGCGCTCGCGGCGGGCATGGTGCTCACGCTGGCGCGCGGCGATATCGGGCCGCTGCCGCAAGGCGCGACCTTCGGCACGTTATTGCCTGTGGTTCCGACTTTCGACGCGCGCGCCATCCTCAGCGTCGGCGTGCCGCTGTTCCTCGTGACACTGGTATCGCAGAATCTGCCCGGTCTCGTCGTGCTGCGCGGCGCGGGTTATGCGCCGCAGCCGCGCCCGCTGATCGTCGGCAGCGCCCTCGCCTGGCTCGCGGCGGCGCCGTTCGGCGCGCACGGCCTCAACCTCGCGGCAATCACGGCGGCGATCTGCACCGCCGAGGAGGCACACCCCGACCGCGCGAAGCGGTGGACGGTGGGGATGCTCTACGCGGGCTTCTACCTGCTGCTCGCGATCTTCTCACCGCTGCTCGTGCGCCTCTTTCTCGCGCTGCCGCCCACCGTCATCGCGGCGCTGACCGGCATTGCGCTAATCCCCGCACTGCTCGGCGCGATGGAGTCGATGATGGTGGCGAAGTCCGACCGCGATCCCGCAATCCTGACCTTCCTCGCCACCGGATCGGGGCTGACGCTGCTCGGCCTGGGTTCGGCCTTCTGGGGGCTGGTCGTCGGCTTTCTGGCGCTCGCGGCGAGCCGGTGGCTCACGAAACGAAGCTGAAGCGCCGCTATTCGTGCCGCAGCGCGTCGATCGGGTCGAGCTTCGACGCCCGGCGCGCGGGATAAAAGCCGAAGGTAATCCCCATCAACGCCGAGAAGAGGAAGCTCAGCGCGTTGACCAGCGGGTTGAACAGGAAGGGGACGTCGATCACCCCGGCCATGCCCCATGACAGCAGGAAGGCGAGCGCGATGCCGACGACCCCGCCAAAGCAGCAAAGCACCACGGCCTCGGTCAGGAATTGAAGCTGCACCTCGCGCGCGAGCGCACCGATGGCGAGGCGAATGCCGATCTCGCGCGTCCGCTCGGTGACCGACACGAGCATGATATTCATGATCCCGATTCCGCCGACGAGCAGGCTGATCCCAGCGATCACCGCCACCATCGCGGTCAGCGCCCCGGTCGCCGCGCCCAGCGCCTGATTGACCTGCGCGGTGTCGACGACGTTGAAGTCGTTGGCGGCGGTCCCCTGAAGCAGCCGCCGTTCGCGCAGCAGCGCGACGAGCGAGGCCTGGATCGTCGTGCTCGCATAGGCGCCGTCATATTTGATCACGAAATATTGCAGGTCATCGTTGCCACTGAAGCGCCGCTGCACGGTCTTCAGCGGCATCATCACGACATTGTCGCTATCCTGGTCGGGGCCGCCGCCCTCGCCGCGTTCCTTCAGCAGGCCGACCACGGTACACGAAACATTGTCGAGGCGGACTTTCGCGCCGAGCGGGCTCGCGCCCGCCACGAAAATCGCCTGCCTTACCTTCGGCCCGATCAGGCACACGCTCTTGCCCGCGCTCTCTTCCTCGGCCGAGAAGCTCCGCCCCTGCTCGACCTCGACCGACCGCGCGCGGAGAAAGGCATTTTCGACGCCCTGCACGCTCGTCTGCCAGCTCTGGCCGTTGTGGAAGGCGGTGGCGCTCGACGATACGCTGCCCGACACATCCTCGACCCCGGCAATCTGGCTACGCACCGCGTCGATATCGTCCTGCTTGAACGGGCGCGGCGCGCCGCGGTCGCCGCGGACCGGAAAGACGATCAGCACATTCGATCCCAGCGAGGATATCTGGCTCTGGATTGACGCGGTGACGCCATTGCCCAGCGTCACCATCGTGATCACCGCCGCGACGCCGATGATGATCCCCAGCGTCGTCAGGAAAGAGCGCAGCAGGTGCCGCCGGATTTCGCGGAAGGCGAGCAGCAAAGTCGCGCCGAACATGCCGAGCATCAGCCGGCCTCCCCGGCGACCGCGCGGGCGCGATGCTCGACGCTTTCGACCAGCCCGTCGCGGAACCGCACCACGGTGCGCGCGAACGCGGCCATTTCCTCTTCGTGCGTGACCATCAGGATGGTGATGCCTTCGCCATTCAATCGGGTGAGCAATTGCATGATCTCGATCGAGCGTTCGGTATCGAGATTGCCCGTCGGCTCGTCGGCGAGCAGCACCGCGGGCTCGGTGACGAGCGCGCGCGCGATCGCGACGCGCTGTTGCTGGCCGCCCGACAGTTCGGCGGGGGTGTGATCGGCCCATGGCGCGAGCCCGACCTGATCGAGCGCGCGCATCGCGGCGGCATGGCGCACCGCCTTCTTCTCGCCGCGATAAAGCAAAGGCAGTTCGACATTTTCGACCGCCGACGTGCGCGCGAGCAGGTTGAAGCCCTGGAACACAAAGCCGAGATAGCGGCGGCGCAGCAGGCTGCGCTGGTCGCGATCGAGCGCCTGTACCTCGACCCCGCGAAAGCGGAAGATGCCGCTCGTCGGCACGTCGAGGCAGCCGAGGACGTTCATCGTCGTCGACTTGCCCGATCCCGACGGCCCCATCACCGCGACGAAATCGCCGCGCTCGACGCGCATGTCGACGCCCTTCAGCGCCTGGAAAGCCGCCTCGCCCTTGCCGAAGGTCTTGGTGATCCCTTCGAGCTCGATCAGCGGCGTCGAGGACGGCTCGCCGGTCACTTGGGTGCGGCCGCCTTGCCCGTCACGACCTTCATGCCCGCGCGCAATTGCTTCGACGTTACCGCGGTCAGGCGCCCGTCGCTCTCGCCGGTGACGACGTCGATGGGCTTGAGCTTGCCGTCCGCCTGCAACACCCAAACGCGCTGCCGGCTGCCCGCCCCGATCGTTGCGCGCTGTTCATTCTGCTCGAGCCCGATCTCGGGATTGAGCACGCTCGCCTCGCCCTTTTCCTTCGCGTCGGGTTGGAAGCGCAGCGCGCCGTTGGGAACGAGAAGCTGCTTGCCCGTGCTGCCGGTCGCGATCGTCGCGGTGGCGGTCATCCCCGGTCTCAAAACGCCCTCGGCATTGGCGACGGCGAGCCGCGCCTCATAGCTGACCACGGCATTGGCGCTCGCTGCCGCCGTTGCCGCCTGCTGGCTTGCCTGCGAGGCGGTGTTGCTCGATGCTTGGTCGACGCGCTCGACGCGCGCGGGGAAGCGGCGACCCGGATAGGCGTCGACGGTAAAGCTCGCCCCCTGCCCCTCGCGCACCTGCCCGACATCGGCTTCGTCGATTTCGACGCGAAGCTGCATGGCGGACAGATCCTCGGCGAGGATGAAGAGCGTCGGCGTGTTGAAGCTCGCCGCGACGGTCTGCCCCGGTTCGACCTGCCGCGCGAGCACGACGCCCGACACGGGCGAGCGGATCACCGCGCGGTTGCGATTGGTGACGGCCGTCGACAGTTGCGCCTCGACCGCGCGAACATTTGCATTCGCCGCCGCAACGGCCGCGACGTCGCGTTTGACCGCCCCCTTGGCCTGATCGAACTCGACCCGCGACGGCACCTTGCCGCCCGAAATGCGATAGACATCCTCGAGCCGTGCGAGTTGCGCGCGGTCGACGTCGAGCGTCGCCTGCGCCTGCGCCACCTGCGCGCGCGCGGCGTTCAGGTTGGCCTGCGCCTGCGTGATCTGATCCTCGATCACGTCGGTATTGATCTGTGCCAGCACCTGCCCCCGCGTCACGCGGTCGTTCACATCGACATAGATATGGTCGATCTTGCCCGATACTTCGGACCCGACCTCGACCTGGTTGGTCGGGCGCAGATTGCCCGTCGCGGTCACACTGAGCACCAGCGATCGCTCGGCGACCTTTTCGGTGATATATTCGGGCTCACCGCTGCCGCGCGAGCAAGTCGCGACGCCGAGCAGCACCACAAGCACCAGCAGAGCCGGCAGCCAATATTTCATCCAGCGCCGCCAGCGCGGCTGCGGCTTGGCGCCGAGGAATTCGTCGAGTTGCTGCGCATCGGTCGCGGCTTCGGTCATTCTGTCATTCCTCCGTCCGGACCCATATTCATATCGATCGCGCCGCCGCCGAGCGCCTGGTTCAGCACGATAAAGGCATTGGCACGCTCGGCCTCGCTCGCGGCGAGCGCGTTGCGCGCGCCGAGCAACTGACTCTCGGCCGTGAGCAAGGTCTGGAAATCGATCAACCCCGACTGATATTGGCTGCGCGCGAGCACGGCGGCATTGTTCGCGGCCTCGAGCGCCGTGCCGAAAAGCAGGACCCGCTCGCGCGCCGCCGTCAACGCGGCCGATGCGCTTTCGACATCCTCGAGCGCACCAAGGATCGCCTGCTCCCACGCCGCGAGCGACGCTTGCGCCGCGGTCTCCGCGCCGGCAACCTGCGCGCGGGCGCGCCCGCCGTCGAAGATCAGCTGACTGACCCCGGCGAACAGCCCGCCGGTGACGACGTCGAACAGATTGCCGATCCCGAAGGACGAGGTCCCGATATTGCCCGTCAGCCGCACCAGCGGCAGCAACTGCGCGCGCGCGACGCCGATGCGCGCGGTGTCGGCGAGCAGCGCCGCTTCGGCCTGGCGCACATCGGGGCGGCCCCGCAGGATCGCCGCGGGTGTGTCGAGCCCGGCGGCTTCGGGCGGGATAGGGATCGGGCGCGCATCGGCCTCCAGCGCGGCGCGCACCGCGCCGGGCGGTTCGCCGATCAGCGTCGAAATCGTGTTCGCCGCCTGCGCGAAATCGCGTTCGAGCCCGGGGATGCTCGCGGCCGTCTGCGCGCGCTGTGCGGCGGCCTGCTCGACGTCGAGACTGGACACGAGGCCGGCCTGCAAGCGCCAGCGCGCGATTTGCAGATTTTCGTCCTGGATCGCCAGCGTCTCGCGCGCGATCGCGCGCTGCACCGCCAGCGCGCGCGCCGACACCGTCACCTGCGCCACCTGCCCCGCGATCAACCGCCTGAGGTCGGCAAGGCCATAGCCCGCCGCCGCAAGGTCGGCGCGCGACGCCGCGACATTGTTACCGATCCGCCCGAACAGGTCGATTTCCCACTGCGCGTCCGCGCCAAGCGAGAATTGCAGCCGGTCGTCGGCGAGATCGCCGACGTTGCGCCTTATGCCGCCCGACGCGTCAACCTGCGGCAGGAAGCTGGCGCGCGCGGCGCGCACCCCGGCACGCGCCTGCGCCACGCGGGCCGCTGCCTGCGCAATGTCGCGATTATTGGCGAGCGCACGCTCGACATGGCGGTCGACCAGCGGGTCGTTCAGCCGGGTCCAATATCGTGCAGTGTCGGCGGGAAGCGCTTGCGCGTCGCCCGACCATTGTTCGGGCAGGGCTATGCCGGGCTGCGGCGCCGTCCGCAGGGTTGCCGGGGCGCAAGCGGCAAGCCCGCCGGCAAGGACGATGGTGAGCGGCCAATGCTTCCCGGTTTTTCGCATTCGCCCTCTCAAAACCATCAAAACCCCACGTTTTCGCACCCGAAAGCGGCAGGATCATATGTATTGAATGGGCAAAATTTCCGGGAGAGACAATATCCAATTGCCTCTGCCCTGATCTATTTCTCTTCTAATTCTAAATCTCTAGCCAGTTCGTCGACGCTGGAACCGCGCCTTCCGCGGCCGCCGCCTAGGCGGCCTCTCCCGCGGGCGTGGCGGCAAGTTCGCCGCGCGCTTGCCGGAACACTTCGGCGCTGCCCCAGATCGCGAGCCCGGCCATGATCGCCGCGACTGCGAGGTCGGGCCAGCTCCGCCCAGTGCCGAACACACCCAGCGCGGCACCCATCACCGCGATATTGCCGATCGCATCGTTACGCGAGCAGATCCAGACCGAGCGCATATTCGCGTCGCCGGTGCGATAACGATAGAGCATCAGCGCGACCGCGACATTGGCGGCAAGCGCGAGCGCCCCGATCAGCCCCATCGTTTCGGCATGCGGCGCCGATCCGGTGACGAAACCCCACACCGCCGATCCAAAGACCCACAGGCCGAAGACGAGCATCGTCCCCGCCTTCAGCAAAGCAGCCCGCGCGCGCCATGCGAGCGCCATGCCCGCAACGCCGAGGCTGATCGCGTAATTGGCGCTGTCGCCAAGAAAATCGAGCGCGTCGGCTTGAAGCGCGCGCGAGTCCGCCGCAACGCCCGCGACGATCTCGACGCCGAACATCGCGGCGTTGATCAGCAGCGCGATCCACAGGATGCGCCGCCACTTGGGGTCACCCAGCGCGGTCTTGCCGCTTTTGCCGGCACAGCATTGATCGGCCACGTCGAAAGCTCCTGTTATCTTCGAGTCGGCACCCTATATGCACCCTGTAGCAACTACAGGGTCAAGCGATGAAAATCGGCGAACTGTCGCGGGCGACCGGGACCAATATCGAAACCATCCGCTATTATGAGCGCATCGGGCTGCTCCCCGCGCCCGATCGTACCGCGGCCAATTATCGCAGCTATGGCGATGCGCACCGCTCGCGCCTCAGCTTCGTGCGCCACTCGCGCGACCTTGGCTTTACGATCGAGGAAATCCGCTCGCTGCTCGACCTGTCGGACGATCCGGCACGCGACTGCGGCGAGGCCGACCGGATCGCGACCGCGCATCTGGAACAGGTCGAGGCGAAAATTGCGCAATTGACCCTGCTCCGCGACGAGCTCGCCCGTATCGTCGGGCGCTGCCGCGGCGGCGTCGCCGCCGACTGCCGGGTGATCGAGGCGCTCGGCGACCATCGCCATTGCGAAGGCGCACACTGAGAATTTTGGGGAAGGTGGGACGATTCTGTTGCCCGGCTCGTCCCCAGCCGCTGGTATCCGATTCTGTTGCCCGGTTCGGTCCGAACCGCGTTCTATTTGTCTAACCTTAGGCCGTGAGGCTTATCGGTTAGGCAGCCAGAGCGAGTGCTTCGTTATCGTTAGCACCTATTGGTTTTGAGCCTTTAACGGGTTACTCAGCCCGGAAGAAAACATCGTCTTTGAACACACGTCGATCCTGGTTCGGCCCCGTCAGAAACCCGCGCGCCCATCAAGAAACGCGGGTTTGTGGTGGAGCCGCCGGGTACTGCCCCCGGGTCCGCTGTGTCTATTCCACGACACCATTTATCCTCATAGCCGGCCGAAACCGGCACGACTTATATAGGAAGCCCGCCCGCACTTGGAAAGAGCGCAGGCGGGCTATTCGTCCCGTAACAGGCTCAACTCCCTTATTTCTTTCGCAATTCGTCGCGGATTTCGGTGAGGATATCGACCTCGCTCGGCCCCGCGGGCGCGTCGGGTTCCTTGCGCACGACCTTGTTTACCGCCTTGACCAGCAGGAAGATGATCCAGGCCAGAATCAGGAAATTGATCGTCGCGGTGATGAAGGCGCCATAGCCGAACATCGCGACCCCGGCTTCTTTCAGCTTGGCATAATCGGTCGGCGACACGCCCGCGGGCACCTCGCCCAGCAGGATGAACATGTTCGAGAAATCGACCCCGCCAAAGATCGCGCCGACGACGGGCATGATGATATCCTCGGTCAGCGACTTGGTGATCGTCGCGAAGGCGCCGCCGATGATCACGCCGACCGCGAGGTCGATCACATTGCCGCGGGCGATAAATTCCCTGAATTCACTCAGCATCTTGTCGTACCCCGGATTGTTGAGCCGTGCCGCGAAAGGTGCCGCGACGATTGCACAAAGGCAAGCAGCTTCCTATTATGTGTATTGTTGCGGCAAAACGCCGCCGGAGGGAGTTTTTGACTATGACCTATCGTTCCGCTCGCTGGTTGATCCTGCCTGTCGCCGCGATGAGCCTGTCCGCCTGCGGCATCAACAGCGTTCCGACCAAGGAAGAAGCCGCCAAGGCCAAGTGGGCGAATGTCGAGGCCGCCTACCAACGCCGCGCCGACCTGATCCCCAACCTTGTCGAAACTGCCAAGGGCGCTTCGAAGATCGAACAGTCGACGCTGGAAGGCGTGATCCAGGCGCGCGCTTCGGCGACGCAGGTCAAGCTCAGCACCGACGACCTCAACGATCCCGCGAAGGTGCAGGCGTTCCAGCAGGCGCAGGGCAATGTGTCGGGCGCGCTCGGCCGCCTGCTCGTCACCGTCGAACAATATCCCGACCTCAAGAGCCAGGCGCGCTTCGCCGACCTGATGACGCAGCTCGAGGGCACCGAAAACCGGATCAACATTTCGGTCCAGGACTATAATGCCGCGGTGCAGGATTATAACACGACGATCCGCACCTTCCCCGACATCATCGGTGCCAAGATCGTCCATGGCGCGCAGCCGATGACGCCGTACAAGGCGATCACGCCGAACGCGAACCAGGCGCCGACGGTTAAATTTTGATCGACAGGGCGGGCGCCGCTGCCCTTGCCGCTCCGCTCGCGATCCTGATGATCGCGGGCGATGCAAGGCGGCAGCGCCGGTCGAAGCGGCTTATTGCGCCGGCGTACCCAAGATGGCGCTGACGGGCCGGGTGACCGACGCCGCGACCATATTGAACGACGCGGAGGAAGATGGATTGAGCAAACGCCTCGCCCGCTACGAAGCCCGGATACAACATCAGATGGCCATCGTGACGGTTCCCGACCTGCATGGCGTCAGTGTCGAGGATTTCGCGACCTGCTCCGGCAACCGTTGGGGCATCGGCCGCGCGGCGCACGACGACGGCATTCTCATCCTGGTGGCCCCGACCGAACGGCAGATACGTGTCGCCACGGGGAGCGGTATCGAAAATTTGCTGCCCGATGAAAAAGCAAAAGCGGCCATCGATGCCATGACGCCGCGTTTCAAACGACGCGATTATGCCGGCGGCCTGTCGGCCGGCGTCGAAGCCATCGCCGCTCAAACCGGAGATCCACAATGAGATCGCTTTTGCTCGGCTGGGCTCTTGGCCTCTCGCTGCTCGCAGCGCCCGCGATGGCGCAGACCTTCCCCAAGCTGACCGGCCGCGTCGTCGATCAGGCGGACATCATTCCGCCGGTCGAAGAATCCGATCTCAACACCCAGCTCGAACAGCTTGAAAAGACGACAGGGCACCAGCTGGTGGTCGCCACGGTGAACAGCCTCGAAGGCTATGACGTCGCCGACTATGGCTATCGCCTCGGCCGCGAATGGCAGATCGGCGACAAGGAAAAGGACGACGGCGTCGTCTTCCTGATCGCCCCCAACGACCGCAAGATGCACATCGCGGTCGGCTATGGCCTCGAACCCGTGCTGACCGACGCGCTGTCGGGGCGGATCATCCGCGACACGATCACGCCGAAGTTCAAGGCGGGCGACATGCCCGGCGGCATTCAGGACGGCGTCAATGCGATCGCGCAGCAGATCCAGTTGCCGCCCGAGGAGGCCGCGGCGCGTGCTGCTGCCGCCGACAAGGCTGAACGCGACCGTGCCGATGACGGCGATTTCGGCGGGCTCTTCTTCGTCGGTTTCATCATCCTGATCTTCTTCGTCCTGCCGATGCTCTCGCGCATGGGGCGCGGCAAGAAACACCGCCGCAGCCGGCCATGGGGCGGCGCACCGATCATCATCTGGGGCGACGACGACTGGGGTGGTGGAAGCGGCGGTTCCTCATGGGGCGGCGGTGGATCGAGCTGGGGCGGCGGCGGAGGCGGCGGCTTCGGCGGCTTCTCGGGCGGCGGCGGTTCGTTCGGGGGCGGCGGCGCCTCGGGCGGCTGGTAGGGGACGCAGGACATGCCACAGAAAATCAGCCATGTAAGCGAGGCCGACCACGATATCGTCACCGCGGCAGTCGCGGCTGCCGAGGCGCATACGAGCGGCGAGATTGTCACGGTCGTCGCGGCGAAATCAAACGATTATGACGATGTCGCCCTCGTGTGGGCGAGCGTCATCGCCTTTATCGCGATGTCGGTGATCGCGCTCTTTCCCGAATTTTACCGCGGGCTGTACGACCGGCTGACCGGCGGTTGGGGGCATGAGCTGACGGCCAATCAATGGCTTGGGACGGTGATTGCGGTCGGCGTACTCAAATGGATCGGCATGTGGTTGATCCTGCTGTGGCGCCCGCTGCGGATGGCGCTGACGCCGCGTGCGATCAAGGCGCAGCGCGTGCGCGTCCGCGCGATCGACCTGTTCAAGGTCGGCACCGAGGCAAAGACGATCGGGCGCACCGGCGTCCTCCTCTATTTGAGCCTGAAAGAGCATCGCGCCGACATCGTCGCCGACGAGGCGATTGCGGCGAAGGTCACACCCGAAGTGTGGGGCGAAGCAATGGCGGCGCTGATCGAGCGCGTCCGTGTCGGCAAGCCCGGCGAAGGTATGGCCGAAGCGGTGCGCCAAATGGGTATCGTGCTCGCCGATCATTTCCCCAAGGGCGACGAAAATCCCAACGAACTTCCCGACCGGCTGATCGAACTTTAATACCTCCCCTTTTTCGTTCGTGCTGAGCGTGTCGAAGCACAGTTCTTTCTTCAACGGCGCAAGAAAGAACGGCCCTTCGACAAGCTCAGGGCGAACGGAACTAAAAGGAAACCCTATATGACCCGCCCCTCCCCCGACGCCCCCATCGAGACGCAGTGGGAAGGCCGCTTCATCACCGTCAAGCAGCAGGGAACATGGGAATATGTGTCGCGCTCGCGCGGCATTCATGCCGCGGTGATCCTCGCGATCGACGAGGATCCCGACGGCCGCCACGTCATCCTGGTCGAGCAATATCGCGTGCCGCTGAAGGTTCAGTGCCTCGAACTGCCTGCGGGCCTCGTTGGCGACGATACCGCGGGCGAGGCGCCCGAAATAGCGGCGCAGCGCGAGCTGGAAGAAGAAACCGGCTATCATGCCGAAAACTGGCGCACGGTCGGCGAATTCTACAGCTCGCCCGGCATGGTCAGCGAAAGCTTCACCCTGCTGATCGCGACCGGATTGACCAAGGTCGGCGCGGGCGGCGGGGTGGATGGCGAGGATATCATCGTCCACCGCGTGCCGCTGGACGGCATCGCCGATTTCGTCGCGGCGAAACGCGCCGAAGGCTGCGGGATCGACGTACGCGTCGCGATGCTGCTCGCGGGCGGGCTGTTGGCTGGATAGCCGCTCTTGACCCGGTAGGGGACACTCTCTTTTATCGTCACCCCGGACTTGATCCGGGGTCCCGCTTGATACCTACGCCGGTCGATACGAAAAAAGGGGGATCCCGGGTCAAGCCCGGGATGACGAAGGGGTGTTGGACGATGGCAGTTCCCCACCCCAAAAGCCGACAGGCGTCCGGCCGCGTTTCCTATCTCGCGCCGAAGCGCCAGCGGAGCAGCGGGCGGGCCAGCAGCAGGCCCGCCAGAAACCCGCCGACATGCGCCCAGATCGCGATCGCGCCGAAACCGCCGCCGCCGGCAAAGCCGATCAGCAACTGCAGCCCGATCCACGCCGCGGCGAGCCATAGAGCGCGCACCCAGTGCCCCGGAATCGGGCCGATGGCGGATGCCTGCGAGCGGCTGAAGATCAGCGCATAGACCGCGATCAGCGCCGATATCGCGCCGCTGGCGCCGATCATCGGCACCGCCGACTGCGGATCGGCCAGAAACTGCGCGAGCGCGCCGCCATAGGCGCCGACGAGAAGCAGCACCGCCATCGCCTTCGACCCGAGCGGGGCTTCGAGCTGGCGGCCGATGAAAAGCAGCACGATGACGTTGAAGACGATGTGCAGCACCCCGCCGTGCAGCAAGGCCGACGACAGCGGGGTCAGGATGAAGGGGACCATCGTCCCCGGCGGGAGGATCAGTGCGCTACCGAAACGCGCGGGAATAAATCCCGCGCGCACGATCGCGTCGACCTGGAAGCCGGTGATCCAGAGGAGCACGAAGACGACCACGCAGACGAGCGCATAGCCCGTGACCAGCGGCGCATCCTCCGGCTTCATCCTCGCGGCGCCCGTCAGATGAATTCGATCTTGGTCACCAGATAATATTTGTCGCCCGCAGGCACGGTGACTTCGACCTCATCGTCGACGCGGCGGCCGATCAGCGCGCGGCCGAGCGGCGAATTATAGCTGATCTTGCCGTCCTTGGCGTCGGCCTCGGCCTGCCCGACGATCTGGTAGCGGACGGGCTTGTCGTCTTCGTCGGCAAGGGTAACGGTCGCGCCGAACACGATGCGGTCGCCCGACAGCATCGTCGGATCGATGACCTGCGCACGCGAAAGCTTGTCTTCGAGGTCGCCGATCGTCGCTTCGACCTGGCCCTGACGTTCCTTCGCGGCGTGATATTCGGCATTTTCCGAAAGGTCGCCATGCGCGCGCGCTTCTTCGATCGCATCGACGATCAGCGGTCGCTCGGCTTTGAGGGTCGCGAGTTGCGCGTTCAGCTTCTCATAGCCTTCTGCCAGCATCGGCACCTTTTCAACGCTTGCCATTATCCTGTTGTCCTTCGTCAATAATCCAGCGCCAGCGAAACTTCGCCGGGCGGCTGCGCCGCTGTTCCGTCAATGTCGGGGAGTTGGAGCGGTGCCTCAATAATAGTCCTGAAGCGGCTTTACTTCAAGACTGTGCGCGCGGAGCGCCCCGATCGCCTGCGTCGACGCGTCGCTTGCCGCGGCGGTCGTATAATAGGCGATGTCGGCCGCGAGCGCCGAAGCGCGGATCGACTGCGAGTCCTGCAGCGACTGCCACCCTTCGGTGGTGTTGAAGATCAGCTGCACATCGCCGTCCTTGATCCGGTCGACGATATGCGGGCGCCCTTCGGCAACCTTGTTGACGCGCTCGACCGTGATCCCCTCGCCCGCCAGATAGTCGGCGGTGCCGCCGGTCGCGATGACCTTCCAGCCCCAATCGGTCAGCTGTTTCACCGCGCCAAGGATGCGCGGCTTGTCGCTGTCCTTGACCGACACGAAGACACGGCCCTCGGTCGGCAGGCGGTCGCCCGCGCCGAGCTGCGCCTTGGCGAAGGCGAGGTTGAAATTGCTGTCGATTCCCATCACTTCGCCCGTGGACTTCATCTCGGGGCTCAGCACCGGATCGGTGCCGGGGAAGCGCGCGAAGGGGAAGACCGCTTCCTTCACCGCGACATGCGCGATGTCGCGGTTGATCTTCGGCAGGTCGGCGAGCTTTTCGCCCGCCATGACGCGCGCCGCGATCTTGGCGATCGGCGAACCCACCGCCTTCGCGACGAAGGGCACGGTGCGGCTCGCGCGCGGGTTGACCTCGATCAGATAGACCTCGTCATCCTTGACCGCGAACTGGATGTTCATCAGGCCGCGGACTTCGAGCGCACGCGCCAACGCATCGGCCTGCCGCTCGATTTCGGCGACGATCTTGTCGGACAGGCTGTACGGCGGGATCGAGCAGGCGCTGTCGCCCGAATGGACCCCGGCTTCCTCGATATGCTGGAGCACGCCCGCGACGACGACGTCGGTCCCGTCGCAGAGCGCATCGACATCGACCTCGATCGCATCGCGCAGATAGCGGTCGATCAGCACCGGCGAGTCGCCCGACACCTGCACCGCGGTCTCGATATAATTTTCGAGCTGCGCCTGATCGTCGACGATTTCCATCGCGCGACCGCCGAGCACATAGGAGGGGCGCGTCAGCACCGGGTAACCGATGCGCGCCGCGACCGCGACGGCTTCCTCGCGGCTGCGTGCGATGCCGTTTTCGGGCTGCTTGAGGCCAAGCTTGTTGACGAGCGCGGCGAAGCGCTCGCGGTCTTCGGCGAGGTCGATCGCGTCGGGCGAGGTGCCGAGGATCGGGATCCCCGCCTCGGCCAGCGCCTGCGCGAGCTTCAGCGGCGTCTGCCCGCCGAACTGGACGATCACGCCCACAAGCTCGCCCTTCGACATTTCGACGTGCAGGATCTCGAGCACGTCCTCGGCCGTCAGCGGCTCGAAATAGAGGCGATCCGACGTGTCATAGTCGGTCGACACCGTCTCCGGGTTGCAGTTGACCATGATCGTTTCATAGCCCGCTTCCTCGAGCGCGAAGCAGGCGTGGCAGCAGCAATAGTCGAACTCGATCCCCTGCCCGATCCGGTTCGGACCGCCGCCGAGGATGACGACCTTCTTGCGGTCGCTCGGGTTCGCCTCATTCTCGGCCTCGCCGAAGGTCGGCGCTTCATAGGTCGAATAGAGATAAGGGGTCTTTGCAGCGAACTCCGCCGCGCAGGTGTCGATCGTCTTGAACACCGGACGCACGCCGAGCTTGTGGCGCAGCGCGCGCACTTCGGCTTCGGTCACGCCGCCGGTCATCGCCTTCACCGCTTCGTGGATCAGGCCCGAACCGCGCGCGGTCGCGCGCTTCGATCCGGGGCGAAGGTTCGCCGACTGGAGCGCGAGATAAGCAAGGCGCTTGTCGGAGAAGCCCATGGCCTTGAGCTTGCGCAGCCCCTCGGCATCACGCGGCAGGCCGTTTTCGCAGACATCCTGTTCGGCCGCGACAATCTCCGCGATCCGTTCGAGGAACCACATGTCATAGCCCGCGACGCGGTTGATATCGGCGAGCGGCAGCCCCTCGCGGATCGCCTGCGCGGTGTTGAGCAGCCGGTCGGGGGTGCGCTGCGCCAGCTCGTTGCGGAGTTGGTCGTGGCTCGCGCCCTTGAGGCGGTCGACGAAATTGAACCCCGAGAGGCCGGTCTCGAGACCACGGAGCGCCTTCTGCAAGCTCTCGTGGATCGTGCGGCCGATCGCCATCACTTCGCCGACCGACTTCATCGCGGTCGACAGCGTCGCCTCGGCGCCCTTGAATTTTTCGAAGGCGAAGCGCGGGATCTTGGTGACGACATAGTCGATCGTCGGTTCGAACGACGCCGGGGTCACGCCGGTGATGTCGTTCATGATCTCGTCGAGCGTATAGCCAACCGCGAGCTTCGCCGCGACCTTGGCGATCGGGAAGCCCGTCGCCTTCGACGCAAGCGCCGACGAGCGCGACACGCGCGGGTTCATCTCGATCACGATCAGGCGGCCGTCCTTCGGATTGACCGCGAACTGGACGTTCGACCCGCCGGTTTCGACGCCGATCTCGCGCAGCACCGCGATGCTCGCGTTGCGCATGATCTGATATTCCTTGTCGGTCAGCGTCAGCGCCGGCGCGACGGTGATGCTGTCGCCGGTATGCACGCCCATCGGATCGACATTTTCGATCGAGCAGATGATGATGCAATTGTCCTTGCGGTCGCGCACCACCTCCATCTCATATTCTTTCCAGCCGAGGAGCGATTCCTCGATCAGGACTTCGGTGGTCGGCGAGGCGATCAGGCCGCCGCGGACGATATGCTCGAACTCCTCGCGGTTGTACGCGATGCCGCCGCCGGTGCCGCCGAGCGTGAAGCTGGGACGGATGATCGAAGGCAAGCCCGTGCGTTCGAGCACCGCGAACGCCTCATCGAGCGTGTGCGCGACGCCGCTGCGCGCGCTCTCCAGCCCGATCTTGTCCATCGCGTCGCGGAACTTCTGCCGGTCCTCGGCCTTGTCGATCGCCTCGGCATCGGCACCGATCATCTCGACGCCATATTTCGCGAGCGTGCCGTCCTGCGCGAGCGCGAGCGCGGTGTTAAGCGCGGTCTGCCCGCCCATCGTCGGCAGCACCGCGTCGGGGCGCTCCTTCGCGATGATCTTCGCGACGATCTCGGGCGTGATCGGCTCGACATAGGTCGCGTCGGCGAGGTCGGGATCGGTCATGATCGTCGCCGGGTTGGAGTTGACGAGGACGATGCGATAGCCCTCCTCCTTCAACGCCTTGATCGCCTGCGTTCCCGAATAGTCGAACTCGCACGCCTGACCGATAACGATCGGGCCGGCGCCGATGACGAGGATGGATTGGATGTCAGTTCTTTTGGGCATACAGACTCTTGAAAGATGAGGAATCTAAACTAGGTGCGCGGCCAATTCCGGCGCCAAACGAAAAGAGCGAGTTCTTTCGGACACACTCGACAAGCTCAAGGTCGGTTTGGTCGCGGAACGGATTATTTTTCTTTAGAGGAACAGAAACATACTGGACGTGCGTCCAGCCCTGATCGATCAAGAATTTTGCTTCACCGCAGCCCGCGAGAAGCGTCACTAGAAGATCGGCAGACCCGGTACTCAGCACAGGGTCGCTACTCTCTTTCCCCCCTTTGATGGGCCCGCCCGAATGATCCTCACCATCCTCTATCGAGAAAACGAGAAGATCATTCCCACTGTCAAACGCCTTATCATATTTTGCTACGTCGTCGTCCTTGGCGGACCTTTCCGCGGCAGGCGCGCAACCAGCCAAGACAACGGGAAAAGCCAGAAACAGAAGAGGCGTAGCAAGCCTCACTTCAACCCACCCACAAACTTCTCGAACAGGTAGAAGCTGTCCTGCGGACCCGGGCTCGCCTCGGGGTGATATTGCACGCTGAATGCGTTCTTGCCCGTGATCGCGATGCCGCAATTCGATCCGTCGAACAGGCTCTTGTGCGTTTCGACCACGCCCGCGGGCAAGGTCGATGCGTCGACCACGAAGCCGTGGTTCATGCTGGTGATCTCGACCACGCCGTCTTCGGCGCGCTGCACCGGATGGTTCGCGCCGCGGTGGCCCTGATGCATCTTCACGGTCTTGGCACCCGCCGCGAGGCCGAGCATCTGGTGGCCGAGGCAGATGCCGAAGATCGGCACGTCGCGTTCGAGCAGCCCCTGGATCACCGGCACCGCATAATCGCCCGTCGCCGCGGGGTCGCCGGGGCCGTTCGACAGGAACACGCCCGCGGGCTGGTGGCTCAGCACCTCGTCGAGGCTCGCGGTCGCGGGGACGACGGTGACGCGCGCGCCCGCTTTCACGAGATTGCGGAAGATATTGTCCTTTGCGCCATAATCGATCGCGACGACATGCGGCCGCGCGCCGCCGTCCTCGGTCGCATAGCCATGGCCCAGCGTCCACGCGCCGCCGGTCCAGTCGCCGGTGTCGGTGCGGCTGACCGCCTTCGCAAGGTCCATGCCCTCGAGCCCCGCCCAGCCGCGCGCCATGGCGAGCAGCTCGTCGATGTCGAACTTGCCGTCGGGGCTGTGCGCGATCACGCCGTTCGGCGCGCCCGCGTCGCGGATGCGGCGCGTCAGCGCCCGCGTGTCGATGCCCGCGAGCCCGATCACGCCCTGCTCGCTCATCCATTCGGGCAGCGTCTGGACGCTGCGGAAGTTGCTGGGCTGCGTCGGCAACTCGCGCGTGATCGCGCCGAGCGCTCCGTGCACACCGCGTTCCATATCCTCGGGGTTCGCGCCGACATTGCCGATATGCGGGAAGGTGAAGGTGACGATCTGCCCGGCGTAACTGGGATCGGTCAGGATTTCCTGATAGCCCGTCATCGACGTATTGAAACAAATCTCGCCCACAGCAGAGCCGCTCGCGCCATAACCCACGCCCCACAGGATCGTGCCATCGGCAAGGACGAGAACACCCGTAGCCCCGGAAGGCTGGGTTTTAGGCGCGACTTTGGGCGCCACTGGGGGGTTGGCAGGTGCCATTCAACATGCTCCGGACGGGGGGCTAAACGGCCGACCAAGTAGGAGGCAAAAAAGTGATTCACAAGCTATCGGATTTGGAATCTTCCCGCTAGGGAGGGTCTTTCCGAAATTTGCAGCGCATGGGGACACGCATGATTCGTGACGACATCAAGGCTGCGCAGGTCGCCGCGATGAAAGCCGGCGACAAGGCGCGGCTCGGCACCATCCGGCTGATGCTGGCCAAGATCAAGGACAAGGACATCGAGCTGCGCACCGGCACCGCGCCGGCCGACGACGATGTGCTCGTCACCGACGTGCTCCAGAAAATGGTCAAGCAGCGCCGCGAATCGATCACCATGTACGAACAGGGCGGCCGCCAGGAACTCGCCGACATCGAGGCGGCCGAGGTCGTCGTGATCGAGGATTTCCTGCCCGCGCAGCTCAGCGACGACGACGCGATGGCCGCGATCAAGGCGATCGTGGTCGAGCTTGGGGCGGAGAGCCTCAAGGACATGGGCAAGGTGATGGCCGCGGTGAAGGAGCGGCTCGGCAGCCAGCTCGACATGAGCAAGGCGTCGGGCTGGGTGAAGGCGGCCTTGAGCTGATAAAATCTCCCCTCCCGCTTGCGGGAGGGGTCGGGGGAGGGCCTGTTGGACAAAGGCTACAAGCGGCCGACCGCGCGCTCCCGCGAATTACGCCTCAACGCCACGCCCGCGGAACGGAAGCTTTGGGCGCAACTGAGCGCACGAAAAATTGCCGGCATCCGCTTCAACCGGCAATTTCCAATCGGCCCGTTCATTTGTGATTTTGTCTCGCGCAGCGCAAAACTCGTCATCGAAGTCGATGGCGGGCAACATGCGGTTGATGTAGAAAAAGACCAATCGCGCACAGCCTATCTGGAAGCACAGGGATATCGAGTGATCCGGTTCTGGAACAATGATGTGTTGGAACGGATTGAGGGCGTCGTGAGCGAGATCGAACGCACGATTGCGGACATGCCCTCCCCTAGCCCCTCCCGCGAGCGAGAGGGGGACATTTGACCCTCACCCCGCAATGGCTGGACGAACTCCGCTCGCGCATCACGCTGTCGACGCTCATCGGGCGGACGGTGAAGGTCACGCGCGCGGGGCGCGAGTATAAGGCGTGCTGCCCCTTCCATAACGAGAAGACGCCGAGCTTCACGATCAACGACGAAAAGGGTTTCTACCACTGCTTCGGCTGCTCGGCGCATGGCGATGCGATCCGCTGGATGACCGACCAGCGCGGGCTGTCGTTCATGGACGCGGTGAAGGAGCTTGCCGCCGAAGCCGGGATGGAGGTCCCCGCCGCCGACCCCCGCGCGGCAAAAAAGGCCGAAGAACAGGCGAGCCTGCGCGACGTCGTGCAGGGCGCGGCCGACTGGTTCACGCAGCAGCTCGGCAGCAGCAACGGTGCGCCGGCGCGCGAATATCTTGCGAAACGCGGAATTTCGGAAGCGACACGCAAATCCTTCGGTTTCGGCCTCGCGCCCGAGAGCCGCAGCGCATTGAAGGAAGCGCTCAAGAAATTCCCGACCGCGATGCTGGTCGAATCGGGGATGCTGATCGCCGTCGACGACAAGGAACCGTACGACCGGTTCCGCGGCCGCCTGATGATCCCGATCCGCGACGCGCGCGGGCGTGTGATTGCGTTCGGTGGGCGCATCTTGGGCGATGGCGAGCCCAAATATCTGAACTCGCCCGACACGCCTTTGTTCGACAAGGGCCGCGTTCTCTATAATCTCGACAAGGCATCGCCGGCGTCGCGGCAGACGAACCGGATCATCGTCGTCGAGGGCTATATGGACGTGATCGCGCTCGCCGAAGCGGGGATCGCCGATGCGGTCGCACCGCTCGGCACCGCGCTGACCGAGGCGCAGCTCGGGCTCATCTGGCGGATGGTGCCGGTGCCCATACTCTGCTTCGACGGCGATGCGGCGGGACAGAAGGCCGCGATGCGCGCCGCGATGCGCGCGCTGCCATTGCTCCGCCCCGGCTTCAGCCTTGCTTTTGCGACGCTGCCGGCGGGGCAGGACCCCGACGATATCGTCCGCGCGCGCGGCGCCGAGGGGTTCAATGCCATCCTCGACGAGACGCAGCCGCTCGTCGAACGCCTCTGGGCGCACGAGGTCGCGGCGGGACCGCTTGCGACGCCCGAGGAGCGCGCGGCGCTCAAGACCCGCCTGCTCGCGCACGCCGACGCGATCGAGGATGCCGACGTCCGCCACCATTATCGCGAGGCGTTCCGCGAGCGGCTCGACACGCTGTTCGCGCGCAAGCAGCCCGAGCGCGCTCAGCGCCAGCCTTGGACGCCAAACCCGCCGCGTGGCGGACAATTTGGCGGGGGCAATCGCCGCTTCGCCTCCGACCCGCGATTGCAACCTCCGGCTGATGAGACGCGTTCCATCGGGCAAGCCGGGATCGCGGCGCCGTTGATCGCCGCCCTCATCGGCGGACTGCTGCGCTATCCGGGCATTATTCGGCGCCATGACGAAGAGTTAGCGAGGCTCTCGATCGGCGACCCGGCCGATGCGGAATTGCTCGATGCGATGCTTGACATCGGAATGCGGCAAGAAGGGCTTGATTGCGAGGGGTTGCTTGCCATATTGGAGCCAATGAAAGTGTATAATAGGGCGACGACATTGCTCCGAGCCGATGGAATGCACTTCTCATTCAATCGCTCGCCGAAAAAGAATGAGGCTATCGATCACGATCGGGCGCAGAGGGAACTTTCGGAGTTTATCTCTCTCGTGAACACGCAGGCGGAGCTGAAAATGCGCCGTTTGCAAGCCGATGAGATCGCTAGAGCCAGACTTGATGAACAGTCCATCGCAGAGCAGCAGAGGCTGCGAGCGATGGATGAGGACCTGATGCACCGGCTCCAGGCGCTCCGCGAAGGCAGCGCTTAGAACCGAAACCACTTATTGCCCCTAGGCAGGAACAAATATGGCCACCAAGAACACCGCCGACACCGATACCGACACCGACAGCCCGCTGATCGACCTCAACGAGGCCGACGTCAAAAAGCTGATCGCGCGCGGCAAGAAGCGCGGTTACCTGACCTATGACGAGCTGAATGCGGCGCTGCCGCAGGACGAGATGTCGTCCGAGCAGATCGAGGATATCATGTCGGCGATTTCCGACATGGGCATCAACATCGTCGAAAGCGACGAGGATGTGCAGGAAGAGGCCGAGCAGGAAACCGACGACGATATCGACGTCAGCGCCGGCACCGGTTCGGTTTCGAACCCCGCGATCGAAAAGAAGAAGGAAACGGTCGATCGCACCGACGATCCCGTTCGCATGTACCTGCGCGAAATGGGCGCGGTCGAATTGCTCAGCCGCGAAGGCGAAATCGCGATCGCGAAGCGCATCGAGGCGGGCCGCGACACGATGATCCTTGGGCTTTGCGAAAGCCCGCTGACCTTCAACGCGATCATCGACTGGTCGACCGCGCTGAACAACGGCGACATGCAACTGCGCGAGATCGTCGACTTGGAAGCGATGCTCTCGAAGGACCCCGTTCCCGAGAATATGGACGAGGAAGGCGCCGAGGACGACGGCGAGATCAGCGAAAAGACCGCCGGCGTCTCGTTCAAGGACGAGGACGAGGTCGAGGAAGAGCCCGCAGCCGACTCGGATGACGAGGATGGCGAAGGCTCGTCGGGCAAGCGCGAAACCTTCGAGGAGGACGAGGAAGACAACACCCTCAGCCTCGCGGCGATGGAAGAGCTGCTGAAGCCCGATGCGCTCGAAAAATTCGCGAACATCACCAAGAGCTTCAAGGCCTTCTCGAAGCTGCAGGAAGCGCGCCTCGAATCGCTTTCGGGCGGCGAGGAATTCCCCGCGGCGTCGGAAAAGAAATACCACAAGCTGCGCGAAGAACTCACCGCGCAGGTCGAGAGCGTGCAGTTCCACGGCACCAAGATCGAATATCTGGTCGACCAGCTCTACAGCTATAACCGCCGCCTGACCGCGCTCGGCGGCCAGATGCTGCGCCTTGCCGAGCGCCACAAGGTGCCGCGCAAGTCGTTCCTCGACAATTATGTCGGGCGCGAGCTCGAGGAAAATTGGCTCGACGAGGTTTCGGGTCTCGACAAGAAATGGGCCGCCTTCGCCGAAAATGAAGCCGGCGCGGTCGACCGCATCCGCATCGAGATTTCGGAAATCGCGCAGGCGGCGGGCATGAGCCTGACCGAATTCCGCCGCGTCGTGAACATGGTCCAGAAGGGCGAGCGCGAAGCGCGCATCGCCAAGAAGGAAATGGTCGAGGCGAACCTGCGCCTCGTGATCTCGATCGCCAAGAAATATACGAACCGCGGCCTGCAGTTCCTCGACCTCATTCAGGAAGGCAATATCGGCCTGATGAAGGCGGTGGACAAATTCGAATATCGCCGCGGCTATAAATTCTCGACCTATGCGACCTGGTGGATCCGGCAGGCGATCACCCGCTCGATCGCCGACCAGGCGCGCACGATCCGTATCCCGGTCCATATGATCGAGACGATCAACAAGCTGGTCCGTTGCAGCCGTCAGTTCCTCCACGAAAGCGGCCGCGAGCCGACCCCGGAGGAAATGGCCGAGCGCCTGTCGATGCCGCTCGAAAAGGTCCGCAAGGTGATGAAGATCGCCAAGGAGCCGATCTCCCTCGAAACCCCGATCGGCGACGAGGAAGACAGCCACCTCGGCGATTTCATCGAGGACAAGAATGCCGTCATCCCGGTCGACGCCGCGGTGCAGTCGAACCTCAAGGAAACGGTCACCCGCGTCCTCGCCTCGCTCACCCCGCGCGAGGAACGCGTCCTGCGCATGCGTTTCGGCATCGGGATGAACACCGACCATACGCTGGAAGAAGTCGGCCAGCAGTTCAGCGTGACGCGCGAACGTATTCGCCAGATCGAGGCGAAGGCGCTCCGCAAGCTCAAGCACCCGAGCCGCAGCCGCAAGATGCGCAGCTTCCTCGACCAGTAGGGAAAAGCCCCGCCCCGGCGGGGCTTTTTTTTGGCGGTTATGTTTCTGCGGAACCCCTTGCCGGGATGTCGGCATTGGGGTGGTGAGCAGCCATCCGTAGTCCGTTCGTGTCGAGCGAAGTCGAGACACCCGTCGAAGCAAAGCCTAGCCCGAGGGGCATCTCGACTACGCTCGATGCGAACGGGTCAGGTAGGCGGAAGGTCCCCTACCGGCCGTTTCCAGACCTTCGTCATCCCGGACTTGATCCGCGATCCCGCTTTTTGACGCACTTACCGCCTTCGATCTCAAGCGGGACCCCGGATCAAGTCCGGGGTGACGATGAAAGAGACGGCCGCGATCGGTCGGTTGCCGCCTTTCCTCCGCTCAAATTTCGCCCGTGGCCTTGCTGGCCTTATGGAACAGCGCCGCCGACACCAGCCACAGCCCTGCGAAAAAACCGCACAGGACGAGCACGCTCACCGCGCCGCCGGGCTCGCGCTGCGTCGAGGGCGCCGTCGCTATCGCAATCGCGAGCAGCATCTGCACCGCCGCGGTGCCGAGCATCGCGCGCGCCATGCCGTCCGGCTGGAACCGCGCAGCGAACGCCCCGATGGCCGACGCAAAGATCAGCATGAAAAAGCTGAAATTGATCGGATTATCCTCGCCGACGATGCCGACCGCGAGGTTGATCCAGATTATCAGGAAAGACACGACCAGCGCCACCGCGGCGCCCCCGCGATAGGCGACGCTCGGCCACAGGCGCGCGGTGCGCTCATAGACGAGGATCGGCCCGCAGATCATGATCCCGGCGAGCACGAAAGAGGCTGGCCCCCAATTCCATTCGTTGCTGACCTGCATCATCACGGCCGGGGTCAACAGCAGCGCCGCCGCGATCGACCAGCGCGCCACGCGCCAGAAATTCCACCCCATTTTCGCATCGCTCACCATGGACTTGCCTCCTTCGATATGTGAGGCTCTACCCTCTGCTGCCGGCCGATGAGCGGCATGAGCAGTTCGTGAGATTTTGCTGGAAAATGAACCCGGACCGCTATCAGTTCGACGATTTCACGGTCGATCCCGCCGATCGCAGCCTCCGCCGGGGCAGCACGTCCGTCGAACTCAGCAATCGCTATTTCGATGCGCTGACTTTGCTGCTGCGCGAACGCGGGCGGCTCGTCACCAAGGATCGCTTCATGGACGAGGTCTGGCGCGGCGTGCCGGTCACCGACGAAGCGCTCACCCAATGCATTCGGACGCTGCGCCGCCTGCTCGGCGACGATGCGAGCCGGCCGCATCTGATCGAGACGGTCCCCAAGCATGGCTATCGTTTCATCGGCACGGTCGGGGCGGGGGCCGCCTCCCCGCTTCCGGCTGGTGCCATCGCGCCCGCGAGGGACCGCTGGCGGCGTTTCCTGTTCGTCGGCGCCGCGGCGACGGTGGGTGGCGGCATCGCCGGGGTGCTCGGCGGCCTCTTCTATGGCCTCAGCATCGGCGCCGGCCCCGCGACAGGCGCCACATCGGCGCTGTTCGTCCTGCTCGCGATCAACATGATTGTGGGGCTGGTTGCGGGCGTCGGTGTTGGCGCCGGACTGGCGGCCGCAGAGTTCGCGCGCGGCGACCGCTGGCAATGGACCATGATGGGCGGTGCGATCGGGGGCTTTGTGACCGGCGGGGTCGCAAAGCTTGTCGGCCTCGACGCCTTCGCCTTGCTGCTCGGCCAGTCGCCGGGCGACATGACCGGTGCACCCGAAGGACTGATCCTCGGCGCGGCGGTCGGCCTCGCCGCATGGATGGCGCGCCATCACGCGCTCAGCTTGGCACGGAGCGCTGCTATCGGCGGGGTGGTGGCGGGCCTGTCGGGTGTCGCCATTTCGCTCCTGGGCGGGACCTTTCTCGGCGGCAGCCTCGACTTCCTGCTCAAACGCTTTCCCGAATCGCGCTTCCGGCTCGACGCGATCGGTGCGCTCTTCGGCGAAAGCGGTTTCGGACCGGTCAGCAGCGCGGCCACGTCGGGCATCGAGTGCCTGCTGTTCGGCGCATGCGTCGCGGGGGCGATGTTTTTCGTGCGACCCGCCGGAGCAGGCGCCCCACATCGCCCGATTTCGTAAAGCAGGCCAACGCCTTGCAGCGATGCTGCGCCGCACAATTTTTTCGTCCCGCCTTCTTTAAATCTTCATCTTCCTGCCCCAGATAGCGCCCGTCGATGCGATGGGAGGGCTTCATGAACCGTTCAGGCGCCACCCATCAAATGGCAATCATTCCCACTCGTTGGGAATTGATTCACGATCCAGAGCAGGCGGCCCAACGCGGCTGACACAAAAAAGCTCGGAAATCTGGGGCTCGCAAAAATTGGCACGACCTTTGCGATGCATTGTGCATCGGCGCGGGGCAGTGCCCGCCGCCCAAGGGAAAGACAAAAAAGATGGAAAACGAAACGACCAACCTCTTCCGCCGCCGCGACACCTTCTTCGGTATCTGCGAGGCCGTTGGCCAGGATTTCGGCTTCAACCCGCTGTGGTTGCGCCTCGCCTTTGTCGCGCCGCTCTTCTTCTTCCCGGCCCAGACCTTCATCGGCTATTTCGCCCTTGGGTTGGTCGTTCTGGCCTCGCGCCTGATCTTCCCTGCCAAGAAGGCAGCAACGGCCCAGACCGCGCCGAGCGCGGTCGAAGTCGCCGCACCGCAGGCGGACAAGACCGAAGAACTCGCACTCGCAGCTTGAGCAGGGCCGGCCGGACACTCCCTCTCCCTTGCGTCCGGCCGCTCCGCTCCAATGGCGTCCCCCCGGCGCCAAATCGATGGGACCGGCAAACCTTCCCCGGGGTTTGCCGGTCCCTTTGCGTCCGCGGCCCATGTTTGTCCCTGACTGAAACACTCATGTCACAAATCAAACGCCGCTTATAAACGCGACGTTTACGACGTGGGCTTATGACCGATCGCTGTAATTCCATTGGCTTGGGCGCGAGCGCCCCTGCCACAGCGAGGATCAAGCGTTGAGCCAGTCGACCCAGCCCCAGGTACAGACACGCGACGTCGCCGAAATGCTCGATTCGCTGGTCGCCAGCGACGGCACCGGCGCGCATTCGCATGTCCGTTCGGGCGCGCTGTCGAACGGTCCCGATGCGATGCGCAACCTCGCCGACGCCGTCCATTTCCTCTGCCTGCTCCACGGCCGCTATCCCGGCGTGATCGACAATGCCGCGCGCAAGGCGGTCGACCCCGCGTCGCGCCAGTGGATGAGCGAAGCCGCCGATGCCTTCGTCCAGGAACGCGCCTTCCTGACCAAGATCGCTTCCGCCGTCGGCCCGGTACCGAGCACCCAAGGCCAAGCGCAATGCGAAGCCGCGGTCGCCGCGCAGCGCAAGGCGATCGACATGCTCGCCGAGTCGGACCGCCACGGCTGCGCCGTCGGTGCCGCGATCGCGCTGACGCTCGACTGGCGGACGATCCGCGTCCTGCTCGACATCAGCGCGCAGCGACTCGACCTCACGCCGCCGACCTGCACCCTCCCCGACCTCCGCGACACCGCACGGCTCGCCTCCACGGTCGCCGACACACCCGCGGTCGAACGCGCAATGGTGTTCGGCGCGCAGCAGCTGATCACCCAGCACAGCGGCCTCTGGGATTTGATGGCGGCACGCGCCGCCAGCCGCGCGCACCCCTAAGCCCTCACGCAAGCGGGAGGGGAGACGTCTTGCACCGCCCTCACGCTCCAGCTATGCCTGCTTGACGTTCACGTTAAGGGAAAGGCCGCGAGCCGATGCGTTTCGAAGGTACCAGCGCCTATATCGCCACCGACGACCTGAAGGTCGCCGTCAACGCCGCGACATTGCTGCGCCGCCCGCTGCTCGTGAAGGGCGAACCCGGCACCGGCAAGACCGTGCTCGCCGAGGAAATTGCCAAGGCGTTCGACGCGCCGCTGATCACCTGGAACATCAAGTCGACGACGAAGGCGCAACAGGGCCTCTATGAATATGACGCGGTCGCGCGCCTGCGCGACGGCCAGCTCGGCGAAGAGCGCGTCCACGACATCCGCAACTATATTCGCAAGGGCAAATTGTGGGAGGCGTTCACTTCGCCCAAGCTCCCCGTCCTGCTGATCGACGAGATCGACAAGGCCGACATCGAATTCCCGAACGACCTGCTTCAGGAGCTCGATCGCATGGCGTTCCACGTCTACGAGACCGACGAGACGATCGTCGCCAAGGAACGCCCGATCGTCGTCATCACGTCGAACAATGAAAAGGAACTGCCCGACGCCTTCCTGCGCCGCTGTTTCTTCCACTATATCAAATTCCCCGACCGCGACACGATGGCATCGATTGTCGACGTCCATTTCCCCGGCATCCAGAAGACGCTGGTCAGCCGCGCGATGGATATCTTCTACGAAGTGCGCGAAGTGCCGGGGCTCAAGAAAAAGCCGTCGACCAGCGAGTTGATCGACTGGCTGAAGCTGCTCCTCAACGAGGATATGCCGCTCGAAGTCCTCCAGAACCGCGACGTCGGCAAGGCGATCCCGCCGCTCCACGGCGCGCTGCTCAAGAATGAGCAGGATGTGATGCTGTTCGAAAAGCTCGCCTTCATGGCGCGCCGTCAGGGTAACTGAGGCAAAGCAACCGCCTATCCAATCCCGTTCGCATCGCGCGAAGTCGAGATGCCCCTCGGCTTGGCGCTATCGCGATGGGTGTCTCGATTTCCGGCGAACGCCGGAAGTTTATCCTGAGCGGCTGCAAGGCAGTCGAAGGGCTCGACACGAATGGAGACGAGACGGCCGCTTAAAGCTGGTACGCAACCTCGACGTCGCCCCAGCGGCGGCCATTGATCACCGCAGGCATATAGACGTTGCGCACGGTCAGATAATTGATCCCGTCGCCTTCCTGGCGATAGACCGTCATGAAGAAGGGCGCGGTGCTGCGCTTCGCCGCGGCGTCGGTCTCGTCATAGAGCAGGCGCCCGTTGCGGCAATGCGCGGTGTCATGCTCCAGATCGCCCGTCGGCGCGCGCGAGCAATCGGTGATATGCGTCGGCAGGAAGCCGTTCATGTCGCCCGCCGACGACATCTTGATCTCGGGATGGCTGGCGACGATGCGGTCGAACAGCGGGCGCCAGTTGGCATCGGCCCAGTCGCAAAGCGTCGTGCGGAAACGTTCGGGATTCGAATTGGGCACGCGCACATAATTGGTGTCGAACAGCTGCTCCATCGACAGCTGGCCCTCTGCGACCGCGCGTTCGGCCAGCCCGACAAATTCGTCGCGAACCTTCGCCGCCAGTGCGACGATCGCCGAATCCTGTGGGCTGACGCCTGCGGAGATCACGGCGTTGAACATGCGGTTCGATACATGCTCCATCGACAGGATGGAATCGCGCGTGCCGACCAAGGTCGAGCTATTGTCGCGCACCGAGGTGACGACGCTATCGAGCGCCTCGCGCACCTTCGCGCCATTGGCATGGACCATCGCGCTCGACTGCGCGATGCGGTCGCTCTGGTCGTCGAGCAGCGCAACAAGATGCGTCGCGTCGTGCAGCGCATCGGTGATCGTTTCGAACTGCGCCTCGGCGCGGCTCGACTGTTCGACCCCCGACTGGATTTCGGTCACGAGCCCGCTCGCCTCGGCGGCAAGGCTCCCGATGCTGCGGCGGATTTCATCGGTGGCGCCGCGCGTATTCTGCGCGAGCTTTTTCACCTCGGCGGCGACGACGGCAAAGGTGCGGCCGGCGTCGCCCGCGCGCTCGGCCTCGATCGCGGCGTTGAGCGCGAGCATGTTGGTGGTCTTGGCGATCGACTCGATCGACTGGCTGACCTGCTGGACCTGCTCCATCACTGCGGCAAAATTGGTGACATGCGTGCCGAGCCGCGCAACGAGGTCGATGACGGCGCGAAATTCGGTGACCGCGGCGTTGACGCGCTCGGCGCCGGTGTCGAGCTGTTCGCAAGCGCGCGCCGACAGGATCTTCGCTTCGTCGGTCGAATCGGCGATCTGACGCTGGTCGGCCTCGAGGCTGATGACATATTCCTCGAGCCGCCCGAGTTCGCCGATCTGACGATCCATCTGGTCGGTCGCGAGCTTGATCCGCCCTGCGGCATCGCTGCACCCGACGGCAAGCTCGCCGCAGTCGCTCGCAACCGACTGGTCGAGCATCTGCATGGCCGGGTTGATCGGATCATATTTCATTGGCTTGCCCACGTCCCTGAATGATCGCGAAGCTATGACGGGCAATGGTTAACGGCGGGTCAATGGGTTGATCCCGCCTTGCCCCGCCCCGCCCGCGCGATTAGGCCTGCGCCATGAGCGGCGAAAAGATCTTCATCAGCGCGAACGACCTGCTCGCCGACTCCTTCCGGCTCGGCATGCAGGTTCTGGACAGCGGCTTCAAACCGACGCACCTCGTCGGCATCTGGCGCGGCGGCGCCCCGGTCGGCATCGCGGTGCAGGAACTGCTCGACTACCACGGCCAACACTGCGACCACATCGCAATCCGCACCTCCTCCTATCACGGTATCGACAAGCAGGATGCGCACGTCAAAGTCTTCGCTTTGGGCTATCTGATCGATACGCTGAACCCCGAGGATCGGCTGCTGATCATCGACGATGTGTTTGACAGCGGGCGGAGCATCCGCGCCTTCATCGCCGAACTCAGGGCGCGCTGTCGCAACAATATGCCGCGCGACATCCGCATCGCGACCGTCTGGTACAAGCCGGGACGCAACGTCACCGACCTCAAGCCCGATTTCTTCGTCCGCGAAACCGATCAGTGGCTGATCTTCCCGCACGAGGTCGACGGGCTGACGGTCGAGGAAATCCGGCGTCATAAACCCGAAGCGGCGATCATCCTGCGCGAGGGAGGCCAGTCCGATGGCTAATGGTTTTGCGTCGACAGAAGAACGCGCCGCCTTCATCGCCGCGCTGCCCAAGGCCGAGCTCCACCTGCATATCGAAGGGTCGCTCGAACCCGAACTGATGTTCGAACTGGCGCAGCGCAACCATGTCGCCATCCCCTTCGCCAGCGTCGATGAAGTGCGCGAGGCTTACGCCTTCTCGAACCTCCAGGATTTCCTCGACATCTATTATCAGGGGATGGGCGTGCTCCACACCGAGCAGGACTTTTATGACCTGACCGCCGCGTATCTCGCGCGCGCGCATGCCGACACGGTCCGCCACGTCGAAATCTTCTTCGACCCGCAGGGGCACACCGAGCGCGGCATCGCGTTCGAAACCGTCATCGCGGGCATCACCCGCGCGCTCGACGATGCGACGGCAAGCTACGGTATGACGTCGAAACTGATCATGTGCTTCCTCCGCCACCTCAGCGAAGCCGAGGCCGAGGCGACGCTCGACGAAGCCTTGCCTTACCTCGGTCGCATCGACGGCGTCGGCCTCGATTCGTCGGAGGTCGGCCACCCGCCCGCGAAATTCGAACGCGTCTTCGCGCGCGCGCGCAGCCTTGGCCTCAAGATCGTCGCGCATGCCGGCGAGGAAGGGCCGCCTGCCTATGTCCATGAGGCGCTCGACCTGCTCAAGGTCGACCGCATCGACCATGGTAATCGTAGCCTCGAAGACCCCGCGCTCGTCGCGCGCCTCGCGGCCGAAGGCATGACGCTCACCGTCTGCCCGCTTTCGAACCTGAAGCTCTGCGTCGTAGGCGACATCGCCGACCATCCGCTCCGGACGATGCTCGACGGCGGGCTCCGCGCGACAGTGAACAGCGACGATCCCAGCTATTTCGGCGGCTATGTGAACGCAAATTATCTGGCGGTCGCCGACGCGCTCGATCTGTCGAAGAGCGACCTGCTCACGCTCGCACGCAACAGCTTTACGGGCTCGTTCCTGAGCGAAGCGGACAAGGCAAAATACCTCGCCGCGATCGACGCCTACGCCTGAACGCCGCTCAGCCCGCGATCAGCACGCCATGATAGGCGCGGTCCTCGAACGCGCGCCCGGCGCCCATCGCGACACAGATCAACGCATCGTCGGCGACGACGACCGGCAACCCCGTCGCACGCGCGATCGCCTGATCCATCCTGCGCAGCAGCGCGCCGCCGCCGGTCAGCGTGATGCCTTCGTCGATGATGTCGGCCGACAGCTCGGGCGGCGTCTGCTCCAGCGCAGCGCGCACCGCGCTGACGATCTGTCCGACGGGCTCAACCAGCGCCTCCGCGATCTCGGCCTCGGTCACCTGCACCTCGGCGGGGCGACCGGTCACGAGGTCGCGGCCCTTCACGCCCATGAACATCCCGTCGCCCTTGGGCGGCGTCGCGCATCCGATCGTCAGCTTGACGCGCTCGGCGGTCATTTCGCCGACCATCAGATTATGTTTGCGGCGGATCGACGAGGAAATCATCTCGTCCATTTTGTCACCGCCGACACGCACCGAATTGCTGTACGCGACGCCGCTCAGCGACAGGACCGCGACCTCGGTCGTGCCGCCGCCGATGTCGACGACCATCGCCCCTCTCGGCTCGGTGACGTGCAATCCGGCGCCGATCGCAGCGGCGAGCGATTCCTCGATCAGCCGAACCGATACCGCGCCGGCATTGCTCGCGGCATCGCGGATCGCGCGGCGCTCGACCATCGTCGATCCCGACGGCACGCAAATCACGACATGGCTACGCTGCATGAAACGGCTCGCACCGCCCTGCGCCTTGTCCATGAAATGCTTCAGCATCTGTTCGGCGACGTCGATGTCGGCGATCACACCGTCGCGTAAGGGGCGGATCGCCTGGATATTGCCGGGGGTCTTGCCCATCATCGGCTTGGCTTCGTTGCCGACGACCTTGACGCGGCGGACGCCGTCGCGCGTTTCCAGCGCAACGACCGACGGTTCGTTGAGGACGATGCCCTTGTCGCGCACATAAACGACGGTGTTAACTGTACCCAGATCGATGGCCATATCGTGCGCGGTCGACGCAAACCGATTAAAAAACTTCATATTCGGGGCAAATGCCTTCGGGAATGACGGAAGAATCAGGCGCAGCGGGGCCTTTGGCGCCCCCGACGTCTGTCATATATCGCTGCGTCGAAGGGGGCATGACGTCAACCGCGGCCGCACCACTTGCTGCCAGAACGGTAGTTTCTCAGGCCCGGCCGATCCGCCCGGCCCCGATTTTATTAGTCGTGCGCGCCCGGCACAAGGAACTTCAGACCCTGCAATTTGATCACCTGCTCCCCCGCGCAAACGGGGGCGGTGATCAACCGCATCCAACGGCGCTGCGCTGCGGCGGGCTGGATTTCGACATCGAGGGTAAAGCCGCGACGGTGCTTGATCGCATAGGCGCGCAATTTCTCCATCGCCGCGCGCGACCCTTCGCAATAGCGTGCGGCGGCGTCCTCACGCGTGATCGCCGCGTCGCGCGGGATGCCGAAAATGTCGTAAACCTCGCCCGACCAACTTAACCGGTTGTTGTCGCGAAGGTCGCACTCCCACACGCCCGGCCGCATCTGCCCCAGCCGCGCCGATCCCACGATATGCGTGATATCCGGCACCGGATCGACCATGTCGCAGCTGTGGATTTGCCCCAGCTCGAAAAAACGGTCGCGCTCATAGAGCGGCCAGCTGTGATGCACGGGCAAGGGATAGGTCTGTTTCAACGCTCTGGTCTTCCCGTCGGATTGCCCTGACTAGAGACCGGCACTTAACAAGTAGTGATGAAAATTAACAGTCTGCCGCCGCGCCCGCCAGCGCGATCCCCGCCAGATTCTGCGTCCGCTTGATATGCCGGATGCGCGGCATCGGCCCTTCGCCGACGAGGGCCTGGAAATTGGCGAAATGGCGCGCGCCTCCACCCCGAGCGCGCACATCGCCATTCGCCTGTGCCACGACCGCCGCCGCATCGCCGAGGAGGATAAAATCGGTCAGCTTCAGCTCCTGCGCAAGCCGCAGCGCCGCGATCAGCGCCAGCCACTCGGCGTCCATGCTGCTGCCGATCCCCGCGTCACGGACGACCGTCGCAGCGCCTCCGGTCACAACGGCGGTTTCCATCTTCCCGGGATTGGGCCGGCAGCCGCCGTCGAAGTATATTTTGATCCGGCGCGCCACCATCATACTCCCTTAGCGGGTCAGAACTTTCCGCGCACCGAAAAGGAAAAGATCGGTCCGATCAGCCGGTCGCGTTCCTCGATGAAGCTGACGGGGCTTTCGCCGCGAACTCCGGTATAGGCTGTCCGGTCGCGCTTCGATCGCGCATTCGCGATGTTGCGGACCGACGCGCGCACCGTCAGGCCCAGCACATCCTTGTGCTCGACAAAAACCGACGCCCAGACCGGCCCTTCCCAGACCTTGTCGACCTGGGTGCGGCGATAATTGGGCTGATAATGCGCATATTCGACATCGCCGCCCCACGCCCAGTCGCTGGCCGGGATATCGTGGCGCAGGCCCAGGCTGATCACCGTGTCAGTAAAGCCGTTCCACTGCCGCTTTTCGCCGGTGAACGGATCGCGCAGCGAACTTTTCTGCAACAGCATCCGGGGTTCGAGACGCATCCCCTTGATCCCGGCG
Organism: Sphingopyxis sp. OAS728; assembly: GCF_014873485.1. Classification (NCBI taxonomy): domain Bacteria; kingdom Pseudomonadati; phylum Pseudomonadota; class Alphaproteobacteria; order Sphingomonadales; family Sphingopyxidaceae; genus Sphingopyxis; species Sphingopyxis sp. OAS728. Next base: position 1,677,307 of record NZ_JADBDT010000001.1, read on the forward strand.
GGATCGAGATTGATCGTCGCGGTCCAGTCGATCGCGCCCGCCTTCGCCTTTGCGATATTGCCCACCGCCTCGCCATTGGTGCTGATCGGGATCACGTCGACGCGGTCTTCGACATCGCGATAGATCAGGATGACCTTGGTCGAGCCCCACGCGCCGAACTTCTTGTTGATCTCGGCCTCATAGGTCCAATCCTGCTGCGGCCTGAGGTCGTTATTGCTCTCATTCTGGTTGCCGTCGTTCAGGAAGGCCCGCGCGAGGAAATCGTAGAAGCTGAGCTGGAGCACGCGTCGCCGCAGCTTCACCGACACGTCGAAGTCGGGCGACGGCGTCCAAGCGAGCGAGATCGAGCCCTTGGGCCGGAAAAAGCTGCGCGTCAGCCCGTTCATCCCCGTCTGGGTGATCGTCGAATGTTCGGCGCCGGCGATGATCTGAAAATTCAGCTTGTCGGTCAGCTTGCGCCCGAAGCTGAGCAGGCCTTCGTAACGATCTTCGCTCACCCCGCCGGTGCCGCCCTCGAAGGGCTGGTCGATCCATTCCCCCGTTGGACCCAGCACCGCGATCGATGCGACATTGTCGAGCGTGTTGAACGCCGCCTCGCCCGACAATTGCCAGTCGCCCCCGAACATCTTCCACTGATATTCGCCGCGCCCGATCGTCTCGCCGATGTCGCCGGTTTGCGCAAAGCGGTCGCCGGTCGCGATGCCGCCCTCGGGAGTCGTGACGATCTCCTGACGGTAGGGCTCGTGGCTGAAGCGCCTGAGGCCGATCAGCTTCAGCTTTCCGGGGCCGAAGCCGAACTGATAATCGCCGCTGACCTCATAATTCCAGCTGTCGGCATTTTCATACACGGTACGGATACGGTCGGGCAGCCCCGGGCCGGTCCGCACGCCATCCTCATAATAGCGGTCATATTTGCGCTGATAATGACCGCCGAGATTGGCGACGGTGTCGCCTGCGGGATCCCAAGTAATCCGCCCCGACAGTTTCGGCGTGTCATAATGGGTGTTCCAGATGTCCTTGCGCCGCTCGATGACATTGCGCGCCCCGTCATAGATCAAAGTCGGGCCGCCCGCCCCGCTGCGGGCGGAATCGTCATTGTTCAGCGCGACCTCATATTCGATCGCACCGGTGCGGCCGCGCACCGACACGTCGGCGCGGGTGAACAGCGGGTCGGTGTAGTGCGCGCGAAATTCGGGCTTCCATGAAAACTGCCCTGAAAAGGCATCGGCGCGATAGACGATATTGGCCACCTGCCCCGACAGGCCCGGAATATCGAGCGTCGCGCCGTCGACGATCTCGATCCGCTCGACATTGCTCGCGGGGATGCGCGACAGCTGGGTGTACATGTCGTCGGCCTTGTTCGACGGCCGCTCGCCGTTGAACAGCACATTGCCCGTCGCCTGCCCCAGCCCGCGGAGATTCTCGTTATCGCGGATCTGGAAGCTCGGAACCTGGATCAGCATATCGTACGCGTTGTTGGGCGCGTAGCGTGCGAAGTCGGCGGCCGTATAGATCTGCCGCGCGGCGCTACTGATCCCGCCCGCCGGCACTTCGGTCGGTGCAGGCGGCGGCGTATCGCCGGTCGGCGCCGCCGTTTCCTGCGCCGACACAGGCGTCGAGAGCGCGGCCGCGACCGCAGTCAGGCTGATCCATCGCTTCACTTGGAAATTCCCCCCGCCGCACGATTCATCGCCTGCGCATATTCGCCCGTCACGCCCATCGCCTTCATGCCGACGACGTCGTCAGCGCTCAGCTTCCGGTATCCCGCCGCAGCAAGCCCGCGCACATAGGCGCCGTCGACGCCAAGCGCCTTGCACGCGATCGCATCCTCGACGTCGGTCAGCACCAGCGCCTCCGATTTCAGGTCACGCACATATTCGGGCCGCACATCGAGCGCGGCCGCCGCGATCAGATCGTCGGCATCCTTCGGTCGCACACCCTCGTTCGCCAGCCCGTCGGCCAGCTCGATCGTCGCATCGACCATCAGCATCGCCAGCAGGGTCGAGCGCCGGTCGGGCGCGAGCCCACGCGCGCTCAATTCGCGTTCGAACGCGGGATCGGAGGTGAAGCGGCACTCTCCCCTGCCCTCGAATGCGCGGGTCAGTGTACCGGTGCACGACAGCGTCCCCGCGCCATGCGTCACTGTAAAGCTCACCGGCCCGGGCGTCTTCCGGCCCAGTGCGGCTTCGGCTGTGGCGAAATAGGGACGCGAGCCGTCAAACGACTGATCGCTGCTCGATCTTTTGTGCTGGATGCGGACGCGCGGCGCCCCCTTCTTTCCGTTCGCGGGCTCTGCGACCCAGCTGACGTCGCTCAGCACAAGCGGGTCGGCTGCGGCGGTCGGCGCCGAACAGGCGAGGACGGACAGCAGCGCGGCGCCGCCGGCAAGTAACAGGGCTTTCATTTGGTGCACTCCTCCCTCCGTGCGCCGGGCGAGCGTCATCGCTCGCCGCCGCAGCGGCAATTTTGAATCAGGTTTCGATTAATCGTCGGTCGCTGCGGACGAATGTCCGGGCGTCAGTCGCGGACGGGCGGCTCGGGCGGTTCCGGCATGGCTGGGAATTCGACCCGCGCAGTGCGGCCGTCGGCACGGCGCGCTTCGATCACGCCGCGTTCCATATCGACGACGGCGACATTTCCGTCACGGACAGCCCTCGTCACGGGTCGCGGAGCCGCCGCGGGACGAGGCTTCACGGGGCGGAACCCACGCGTCGCGCGCAGTTCGATCGCATCGTCGGCATCGCGCATTTTCACCCCCGACTTCTGCATATCGGTGACGAAATCGCAGTCGACGCCCATCGCCTTCAGCGCGACCAGATCGTCGACCCCGATGTCGGGGAAATGCGACTTCATATCGCGGGCAAAGGCTGCGTTGACCCCGACATGCCGCGCGCCGACCAGATCGTCGAAATCGGCGTTGGGGATGATGGCGCGCATCTGCGCGATATAGGCCGGATCGATCCCGCTCGCCTTCGCCGAAATAATATCGTCGGCGTCCAGCGATCCGCCATGCTGGCGCATCTCGGCGACATATTCGGGGGTCACGCCGACCGCGCGCATGCTGACCAGTTGCTCGGCGCTCAGCGTCTTCGATGTTGCTGCGGCGGTGGCGGCGTCATCGGTCGCAACCGCCTTTGCGGCTGCAGCGGACCGCGAGGTGACGGTCGTTGCCTCCCTCGTCGTCGAGGCGACAGCGGAGCGGACGTCCGCCGTCGCCGCGGGCTTGGCCGTCGCCGAGAAGGCGGCGAGCGGCACGGTGACCCCCGCGAGCACCACCAGGCTCATCAGCATCCAGCTCGCGCTCGCCGGGCCGCGCTTCAGGCTGCCGTCGAGGACGCGCGTGATGCGGCGCTTCAAACTGTCCTTGCCGGGCGCAACGCCATGCGCGGCGAGCAGCGCGCCCTGATTGTCGTGCCGGGCCGCGCCGACCAGCAGCGTTGCATAATCGGGGCCGTTGATGTCGGCCATCAGCACCGCATCGTCGGCGGCTTCCTCGCGCAATTGATGGCTTTCGCGCGCCAACATCCACACGAGCGGGTTGAACCAAAACACCGCGCAGGCGACGCGCGCGCCGAGCAGTTTCGCCCAGTCGAGACGCGCGACATGCGCTAGTTCGTGCGCGATGATCGCCTCGGCCTCACCCGCCGCGGCAACCGCCTTCGGGCTCAGCACGATCGTCGGGCGCAGCACGCCCCAGCTGATCGGCGAGCGCAATTCGTTGCTGACCAGCAGCGCGGTGCCATGCTTGAACCCCATGCGCCGCTGCGCTTCGGCGAGCGCCGACAGCCATGACCGTTCGACCAAAATCTCCGCGCGCCCGCGCATCGCGAACAGCCGCACCACCGCGAGCGCCATCACTCCAGATAATAGCAGGAGGGGGACAAGATAGAGAAAGGGAGCAAGGTCGCTCCACGAAAAGACGATCGGCGTCGACCCGGCACCATCGACCACGACAGGGACTGACGTCGCGGCGGGTGCCGGATCGATCACCGATCCCCCCGTTGTTGCCGTTTGCACGATCGGCACGGCGGGTTCGAAAGACCATGCCGCGGGCAGCGGCGCCCATTGCGGCAGCAGCAATATGGCGGCCGGCAGCGCGAGCAGCGCCATCAGGCCCGCATGCGCGATCATCGACCGCTCACCTGCCGAGCGCCAGCGCGCGAGGCGCAGCAGCACCAGCGTCAGCCCGGCGACAATGACGGATTTCCAGGCAAGGCCCAGCAACATCGCGGTGGTCAGCATCACCCTCTCCCTTCGCGCGCTTTGGCGATCATCTGTTCGAGTTCGTCGAGTTCCGAATTGCTCATTTCGTCCTGCATGCCGAGCAGCGCCGCGGCGGCGCTCGTTGCCGATCCGTTGAAGAAGACGCGCACGACCTGGCTCAGCGCCGACTTGCGCGCGGTCTTGTCCGACACGCTCGGCGCATAGACGAAACCGCGGTCGGACTGTTCGCGTGCGACAAAGCCCTTTGTCTCGAGGCGCTTCAACATCGCGCGGATCGCCGAACCCGAAAGTTCGTCGGCCAAGGCTTCACCGATCTCGATGACGGTCGACGCACCGCGCTCGTAAAGGATATCGACGATTTCGCGTTCCCGCGGCGGCAAACTGGACAACATGCGACTCACCTCATGCGCTACATTTGTAGCGTGCTACATTTGTAGCGCATACTTGGCAAGGGGTTTTATTCCGATAATACACAAGGCCGGATCAGGATGCCGCTTTCCGTGAACGTAAAGTGATTGCGCCGACCGCCCGAACGCGATACCCCTGCCCCATGTTTTTCGGCTTTCTCGACGAGCTTCGCGCCGCGGGCATTCCCGCCAGCCTGAAAGAGCATCTGATGCTGCTGGAGGCGCTCGACCGCGAGGTGATCGATCGCAGCCCCGAGCAATTCTATTATCTGTCGCGCGCGATTTACGTGAAGGACGAGGGCCTGCTCGACCGCTTCGACCAGGTGTTCAACAAGGTCTTCAAGGGCATCATCTCCGACTATGGCCAGAACCCGGTCGATGTTCCCGCCGATTGGCTGAAGGCGGTCGCCGAGAAATTCCTGACGCCCGAGGAAATGGCCGCGATCGAATCGCTCGGCGACTGGGACAAGATCATGGAGACGCTGAAGGAGCGGCTCGAGGAACAGCAGAAGCGCCACGAGGGCGGCAGCAAGTGGATCGGCACCGGCGGCACCAGTCCCTTCGGCAATTCGGGCTATAATCCCGAGGGCGTGCGGATCGGCGGCGAGAGCAAGCACAAGCGCGCGCTGAAAGTCTGGGAAAAGCGCGAGTTCCAGAACCTCGACAACACCAAGGAACTCGGTACCCGCAACATCAAGATCGCGCTGCGCCGCCTGCGCAAGTTCGCGCGCGAAGGCGCGGCGGACGAACTCGACATTCCGGGCACGATCGACGGCACCGCGCGGCAGGGCTGGCTCGACATCAAGATGCGCCCCGAACGGCGCAATGCGGTCAAATTGTTGCTGTTCCTCGACGTCGGCGGATCGATGGACCCGTTCATCAAGCTCTGCGAGGAATTGTTCAGCGCCGCGACGACCGAGTTCAAGAATCTCGAATTCTTCTATTTTCACAATTGCCCGTACGAAGGCGTGTGGAAGGACAACAAGCGCCGCTGGTCCGAACGCCACCAGATGTGGGATATCCTCCACAAATATGGCCATGACTATAAGGTGATCTTCGTGGGCGACGCATCGATGTCGGCCTATGAAATCACCCATCCGGGCGGCAGCGTCGAACATTTCAACGAGGAATCGGGCGCGGTGTGGCTTCAGCGCATCACCCACGTCTATCCCGCCGCGGTGTGGCTCAATCCGGTGCCCGAGGCGCATTGGGGCTACACCCAGTCGGTGAAGCTGATCAAACAGCTGATGAACGACCGCATGTATCCGCTGACCCTCGCCGGACTGGACGATGCGATGCGCGAGCTGACGCGAAAGCATTGACGCGGCGTGGGCGGGCGCTAGGGGCGCGAAGATGATCGACCTCCCCCTCGTCACCATCCTGCTGCTCACCGGCTTCATCAACCTGATCGGTGCGCTCGCCTATGCCGCGCGCATCGCCGGGGTCCGCACACGGCGCATCGCGATGTCGTTCGCGCTGTTCAACATCCTCGTGCTCTTCTCGCGCACGTCGAACAGCTTTCTCGGCCCCTTCCTCGCCAAGCGCATCGAGACGCGTATCCATGACGGCAGCGGCGCATCGCTGTTCATCGACATGCAACTGGTGCTCGCCGCAGCGAGCGTCGCGACATTGATCGGCATCCTGCTCGTCCCCACCGGGCAGCGCATGTTCGCCACCGCGATCGGCTGGTATCAGAACAACCGTTCGACGACGAAACTCGCGATCAAGGCCGCAAGCCCGAGCGGCCTGCGCACATTGGGCCGGTCGCTGACCATCCCCAGCCTTTCGCATCTCAAAAGCTGGAAGATGCCGAAGGGGATCGGCTGGGGCGTGTTGATCGCCAATTGCCTCGCGCAATCGCTGCTCGCTGTCGGCGTCGTCGCCTCGCTTTACGCCGGCTATCTCGCGCCCGAATTCCGCGTCACGGCATCGCAGCTTTCGGCGCTGATCAACGGCTTTGCGACGATCCTGCTCTTTGCCTTCATCGACCCGCAATTGTCTGTGATGACCGACGATGCGGTCGAGGGCAAAGTCGACGAGGCCGATTTCCGCCGCGCGATCACCTTCATCTCGCTGAGCCGCCTCGCCGGTACGATCCTCGCGCAGGCGCTGTTGCTGCCTGCCGCGGCACTGATCGCCTACGTCGCCATCTATGTCTGAACCCAATGGGCGCGCGGCGCGCGGCCACAGCCGCTTTCACGCCGTCCGCGCACGGCTGGAGGCGATGGCGGTCGAGCCGGGGCCGCGCGGCTGGTTCCTCGAATTTCTGGTCTTCGGTTTCAAACAGGGCTGGGCGTGCCTGTTCGGCGGGTTGATGCTCGCGCTGTTGCTCGGCACGCATCTCTTCTGGCCCGAGGGTGCACCGCTCCATCGCTATGATGCGATCACGATCGGCGCAGTGCTGATCCAGCTCGGCATGCTCGCTTTCCGGCTTGAGACGCCGAAGGAAGCACTGGTCATCCTGATCTTCCACATCGTCGGCACGGTGATGGAATTGTTCAAGACCGCCGCGGGATCGTGGCAATATCCCGAGGCCAGCCTGCTCCACATCGGCGCGGTGCCGCTCTTCTCGGGCTTCATGTACGCCGCGGTCGGCAGCTATATCGCGCGCGTCTGGCGCATCTTCGACTTCCGCTACACGGGTTATCCGCGCATTTGGGCAAGCTATCTTCTTGCCGCGGCAATCTACGTCAATTTCTTCGCGCACCACTGGCTCTACGACATCCGCTGGCTGCTGTTCGCCGCGACCGCCCTGCTCTTCTGGCGCTGTCAGGTGTGGTTCCGCCCGCTCCACGTCTATCGCCGGATGCCGCTGCTCGTCGGCTGGGGCCTCGTCGCGCTGTTCATCTGGTTCGCCGAGAATATCGGAACCTTTGCGCGCGCATGGACCTATCCGAGCCAAAACGACGGCTGGCACATGGTCGGGCTCGAAAAGCTCGGCAGTTGGTATCTGCTGATGATCATATCGTTCGTACTGGTCAGCCTCGTCCAGCGACCGAAGGCGCCGGACCCCACTGCAGAAAAGGGCACGCCCACGCTGTACCCCGAAGCTCGCTGGGTCGTGGTCATTGACGATGACGTGTTGGCTGTTACCGACGGCAAGGGTGAAAGAATGGCTTGCCCATTATCCGATATCGCCGGAATTATTATCGAGACCAACGACAGTGGACCGTGGGGAAGCGATGTTTGGTGGATGTTCCTTGGGCCCGATGGTCGGCCGAATCTGGCATATCCGCAGGGTGCGACGGGCGAAGCCCCGGTCCTCGAACGGATCACGAAATTACCCGGCTTCGATCACGCCGAAATGATCGCCGCGACGGCATCCACCGACAACGCCAGGTTCATCGTCTGGAAAAAGAAGACCCCTTAGCCGAACGGCTTGTCGATCGACGGCGGCGGTTCGCTGAACCACTTCGGGCCACTGTCCGTCATGTAGAAACAATCCTCGAGCCTTATGCCGAACTCGCCGGGGATATAGATGCCGGGTTCGTTCGAGAAACACATGCCGGGCGCCAGCTTCGTCGTCTCGCCATGCACAAGGTTCACCGGCTCGTGTCCGTCGAGGCCGATGCCGTGGCCGGTGCGGTGCGAGGTGCCGGGAAGCTTGTAGCCGGGCCCCCAGCCGAGGCTCTCATAATAAGCGCGCACCGCATCGTCGACCTTGCCCGCCGGCGTGCCGAGCTTGGCCGCGGCGAAGGCGACATCCTGTCCCTTGCGCATCTGGTCCCAGACCTGCCGCTGGCGCGCACTCGCCTTGCCGTAGACGAAGGTCCGCGAAATATCGGATTGATAACCATGCACCGTCGCGCCGCAGTCCATCAGCACGACCTCGCCATCCTTCACCGCCTGCGGCTTGCCGCTGCCATGGGGATAGGCGCTTGCCTCGCCGAGCAGGATCAACTCGAACTCGCTGCGCCCGCCGAGCGCGATGGTCGCGGCCTTCATGATCGCGCCGATATCGGCGGGGGTCATTCCGGCTTCAACGCGCGGCGCGGTGTGGCGATAGGCGGCGAGCGTGATGTCGGCCGCGATCTGCATCAACGCAATCTCGGCGGGCGACTTGTGCATCCGGCAACCGCGCACGACCGGCGCGCCGTTGACCACGGTCACGCCCGGCATCGCCTTTTCGAGCCCGTCGACGGCGAAATAGCGCACCGTTTCCTCGACGCCTATCTTGCCTTTGGTCAGCCCGCGTTTGCCGAGCCACGCCGCGACCGCTGCGAGCGGGTTCTCGTCCTCGTTCCACGTCAGCACCTCGGCCTCGACGCCCAGGCTCTCGCGCACCGAAGGTTCCTCGAAGAAGGGGGTGACGATCGCGACCTCGCCCTCGCGCGTCAGCACCGCGGCGGTCAGCCGTTCGCTGCGCCACCATTCGACCTCGGTGAAATAGATGAGACTCGATCCCGGCTCGATCAGCAAAGCGCCGATGTCGTTCGCGCGCATCAACTCCTTCGCTTTGGCGATCCGCGCCATGCGCTCGGCCTTGCCGATCGGCACCGCCTTGGCTGCAAGGTTGGGGAGCCCCGCGGTATCGGCGGCGAACGCCGATGCGGGCAGCGCCGCGGCTAAGCAGGCCAGCGTGGCGGTGCCGAGAAATTGCCGTCGGTGCATCATCGTCCCCTTCGTCAGTAGATCAGCAGATCGGCGATTTCTTCACGCCACGCCGCCTCGTCGGGCTGCGCCAGTGCATCGAGATCGCTCGCCGTCGCCCCCGCATCGTCGACCCACTCGCGCAGACCCGGGCCGCCGTTGATCACGTCGATCGCGAGCACATCGTCGGTGTATTCATATTTGAAATCCTTGCCGCGCCAGATCGGATAGTCGGGATAGAGGCCGCGGATCGCCTTGAAGCCCAATGCCTGCACGCGCCACGGCTGGAACGCGTCATCGTCGTACCAGGGTCCGTCGGCATGGATATGCACCCCGCTGTTGAGCTGACCGACATGTTTGTGGAAGGTCGGCTGGAACCAGATATCGCGCAGCTTGCACCCGCCGAGCCATTGCGGCGCGAGGCGCTGCATTTCGGCGATCACCGCCTTGGCGTTGATATCGGGCGCGCCAAACAGTTCGAGCGGGCGCGTCGTGCCGCGACCTTCGCTGAGCGTCGCGCCTTCAACCATCACCGTTCCGGCGTAGGCGCGTGCCATATTGACGTTGGCAGCATTCGGGCTGGGGTTGATCCACACGCGGTCCATTGGCCAGCCGAAGCCGGGACCTTTCGGATCCCATCCTTCCATGCCTATCACGCGATAATCGACGTCGAGGTTGAAGTGGCGGATGAACCAGTGCCCGATCTCGCCCATCGTGAGGCCATGGCGCATCACCATCGGCCCGGCGCCGACGAAGCTTTCCCAGCCGGGCAGAAGCCGCGTGCCCTCGACGGGGCGTCCAGCCGGATTGGGCCGGTCGAGCACCCACACAGCCTTGCCATGCTGCGCCGCGGCTTCGAGGATGTAGAGCAGGGTCGTCACATAGGTGTAGATGCGGCAACCGAGATCCTGCAGGTCGACGAGCATCACGTCGAAGGTGTGCATCGACTGGCCACTCGGGCGCCGCACCTCGCCATAGAGGCTGAACACCGGCATGCCATAGGTCGGATCGGTGAAGTCGGGCGACTCCATCATATTGTCCTGAAGGTCGCCGCGCACGCCATGCTGCGGTCCGAATACCGCGGTGATATCGAGCCCCGCGGTAACAAGCGCATCGAGACTATGCGTCAGGTCGGCGGTGACCGAGGCGGGGTGTGCGAGCAGCGCGACGCGCTTGCCTTCGAGCGGTTTGCGAAGCGCCGGGTCGGCGAGCAGGCGGTCGATGCCGAAGTTTACTGTCATGCCGCGTCGGGTGCCCCAAGCGTGAGCGCAAAGCAATCGGGATGATGGAAGTCGGGCTTGCCCGGCGGATGCGCGAGCGCCCAATAGCTTTTGGTGCCGTCGAGTTCCTCGATCACCGCCGACAGCGCGAGCTTGGCCCCATTATCGGGAAAGATGCCGGGTTCGACGCGCAGCGCATAGCTTTGCTCGCCCTTCTCCGCCGCCATTTCCCATGGCGCGAGATCGTCGGTGCGGAGCAGCGAGCGATAGTCGTCGAACTGGTAGCAGGCCCAGCGGCCGTCGGGCGAATAGTTGAACTCGGTATAATCGGGCTCGCCCTGTTCGGTCAGGAAGGCTTCGAAGCAGGTGCTTTCCCACAGGCCATCGGTCGCGCTGTCCGCGATGACGAGTTCGCCCTGCCCGTCGGGCAGCACCAACGCGGAGATCGCGCCGTCGACGATGAAGCGCAGCGCAAAGCCGTCGTCGAACGACAGGCTGACCTCGACCGCAACGCCGCGCACGGCCTTGCCCGGAGTCGCCGGATGACAGATCAGCTCTTTGCGCATGCTATCCAAATATCAAACCCCATGCTAAGCGCCCGCCCGCTATGACCAGTTACAAATCCGACCTGCTGCGCCTGCTCGACGAGCGAGGCTATATCCATCAGACGACCGACGCGGAAGGGCTCGATGCGCTTGCCGCGAAACAGGTTGTCCCGGGATATATCGGCTTCGACGCGACCGCACCCAGCTTGCATGTCGGCAGCCTCGTCCAGATCATGATGCTGCGCCGCCTGCAACAGACGGGGCACAAGCCCGTCGTGCTGATGGGCGGCGGGACAACGCGGATCGGCGATCCCACAGGGCGCGACGAGAGCCGCAAGATGCTGTCGGACGAGACGATCGCCGCGAACATCGCTTCGATCTTCAGCATATTCCAGCAGTTCCTGCACTTCGGCGACGGGCCGACCGATGCGGTGATGGTCGACAATCAGGACTGGCTCGGCAAGCTCGGCTATATCGAATTGCTGCAGGAAGTCGGCACGCATTTCACGATCAACCGCATGATGACCTTCGATTCGGTCAAGCTGCGGCTCGATCGCGAACAGCCGATGACCTTCCTCGAATTCAATTACATGATCCTGCAGGGCTACGACTTCCGTCACCTGTCGAAGGACATGAATGTCCGCCTGCAGATGGGCGGGTCGGACCAGTGGGGCAATATTGTCAACGGTATGGAACTCGGCCGCCGCATGGACGGCGCCGATCTCTATGGCCTCACGACTCCGCTGCTGACGACCGCGGCGGGAGCCAAAATGGGCAAAACCGCCGCCGGCGCGGTCTGGCTTAATCCCGAACAACTGTCCCATTTTGACTATTGGCAATATTGGCGCAACTGCGACGACCGCGACGTCGGCAAGTTCCTGAAGCTCTTCACCGACCTGCCGCTCGATGAGATCGCGCGATTGGAAGCGCTCGAAGGCGCGGAGATCAACGAGGCGAAGAAGATCCTCGCGAACGAAGCGACCGCGATGTGCCGCGGCGCGGACGCCGCGAAGACCGCTGCAGAGACCGCGACGCAAACCTTTGAAAAGGGACAGATCGGTGGCGACCTTCCGCAGGCCGTCGCGCCCGCCGAAGGCATCAGCGTCGTCGATGCGCTGCGCGAATTGGGCTTCGCAGCGTCGAACAAGGAGGCGCGCCGCAAGCTTGAGGAGGGCGCGGTGAAGGTCGACGGCACGGTCGTTCGCGACCCGCAGCACCTGATCCAGCCCGGCGCCGAAGCCGTTCCACTGAGCCTCGGGTCAAAAAAACATGGTCTTGTGACGCGGTAACGCGCAGAGAAGCGTTTACGACTTTTTCAGCAATCGGATGGATCGTTCATGGCCAAATCAACAAGGTCCACGAATATGCGCAAGATCGACACCAGCAAGGCCCATTATGTCGGCCTCGACCAGCGGATCGCTCCGCGTAGCGACGTCTATTGCCGCCTGCCCTTCGTCATGCCCGATGGACGACAGGAAATGTGCACCTGCGTCAATATCAGCGCCGATGGTATGCTGATGCGCTTCGAACGCGGGCTGGAGATCGGCGACCTCGTCGTATTCCGCATGCCGATCATCGGCCGCACCGCGGCAAAGGTTGTCTGGTCGCTCGGCGGCAAGACCGGTGTGCAGTTCGACAAGTCGATCTCGGTAGAGGATTATCTACCGATGATCCGCGCCATGGGCGCGCGGGGCGACGTCAACTAACCGCTTCGCAGCAGCGGCACCGCCGCATCGCGCTCGAACAGATAGAGGCAGAGGCGCACCGCTTCGGCCCGCACGCCGTCCATTCCGCCATCGCGTTCGACAAACAGCCGGGCATCGTCATGTGCGACGGGCAGTAGCCGGACGAGCTGTTCGGCCGTTGCGAGCCGGTAATCGGCATCGCCCGACTGTTTAAGGCCGAGCAGCTCGCCGCCGCCGCGCAGTTCCAGATCCTTCTCGGCAATCACGAAACCGTCGTTGGTGTCGCGCATCAACGCGAGCCGCTCGCGCGCGGTTTCGGACAGATTTTGTGAGCGGAGCAACAGGCAGACCGACTTCGCCGCGCCGCGTCCGACACGGCCGCGGAGCTGATGAAGCTGTGCGAGGCCGAAATTCTCTGCATGCTCGATGATCATCAAACTGGCGGCGGGCACGTCGACCCCGACCTCGATCACCGTCGTCGCGACAAGCACGCCGATCTCGCCCGCCTGGAAGCGCGCCATGACGTCGTCCTTCTCGGGACCCTTCATCCGCCCATGCACCAGACCGACACGTTTTTCGCCGAGCCGCTCACGAAGCAAGGCCGCGCGATCTTCGGCGGCGGCGAGTTCGCTCCCTTCGCTTTCGGCAACAAGCGGACACACCCAATAAGCCTGCGCGCCTGTCGCAAGGTGGCGGTCGAGCGAGTCCACGACGTCGTCGAGCCGGTCGAGCGAGATCACGCGCGTATCGACCGGAGTGCGCCCCGGCGGCATCTCGTCGATCTTCGACACGTCCATCTCGCCATGATTGGCGAGTTGCAGCGTGCGCGGGATCGGGGTCGCGGTCATCACGAGCAGGTGCGGCGGCCGCGCCGCCTTTTGGGTGAGCATCAACCGCTGCGCGACGCCGAAGCGATGCTGTTCGTCGACGACGACAAGCGCCAGATCCTTGTACGTCACCGCCTGCTGGAAAATCGCATGGGTACCGACGAGGATGTCGATACTGCCGTCGGCGAGCCCCATCAGCGTCGATTCGCGAACCTTGCCCTTGTCGCGCCCGGTCAGGATCGCAAGATTCACCGGCAGCCCGCCGAGCATCCGCTGCAAGGTCGCGAAATGCTGCCGCGCGAGGATTTCGGTCGGCGCGAGCAGTGCTGCCTGCGTCCCCGCCTCGACCGCCGCGAGCATCGCGCGCAACGCGACGAGCGTCTTGCCCGACCCGACATCGCCCTGCAGCATGCGCAGCATCGGCGTATCCTGCGCCATGTCGCCCGCAATCTCGCGCCCGACACGTTCCTGCGCGCCGGTCAGCCCGAACGGCAGCTTCAGCGCATCGGTGAGCCGGCCGTCGCCCACGATCGAACGGCCCTTACGCGTGCGGAGCCCCTGCCGGATCAGCATCAGCGCGACCTGGCTTGCGAAAATCTCGTCATAGGCGAGCCGGTCGCGCGCCGCTTCGTCGCGCGGGCTGGCGTGCGCGCGCTCCATCGCCTCGTTCCATGCCGGCCAGTTCCGGCTGGTGAGCAGCGGCGCGTCGATCCACTCGGCAAGCTCGGGCCGCCGTTCGAGCGCGACCTGTCCCAGCTGCGACAGCCGCGCGTTGGTCAGCCCCTCGGTCAGCGGATAGACGGGCTCATGCTCGGCAATCCCCGCCTCGTCGCCGGGTTCGACGACCTGATCGGGGTGCACGATCTGGCGCATGTCGCCATAGAGATCGAGGCGGCCCGACACCCGGCGCTTCTCGCCGAGCGGAAACAGCTTGCGCGCGAGCCCCGACGTCCGCCCGAAATAGACGAGCCGCACATGATCGCCCGCACCGTCGAACGCTTCGACGCCGAAGGGCGCACGCGGCGAGCGGCCGGGGCGATAGTCTTGGGCGGTTAGCTCGACGATGATCGTCTGCCCGGCCTGTGCCTGATCGAGCCGGTCGATGGGAAAGCGCGAGATCAATCCGGTCGGCAGATGGAACAGCACATCGACGACGCGCTCGAGCCCCAACCGCGTCAGCGGCTTGGCAAGCTGCGGTCCGACGCCCTTGAGGTCGGTGAGCGCGGCAAAGAGCGGATTGAGTATCTCGGGTCGCATGGCTAGGGCGTGTCTAGCCCCCACATTCCGTTTGTGTCGAGCGAAGGAAAACGCATCCCTCTCTTCCGTTCGTGCTGAGCTTGTCGAAGCACCGTCCTTTTTCCGGCGGCGCGAAGAAAGAACGGCCCTTCGACAAGCTCAGGGCGAACGGTGAATGGGGCAATGTTCGTTGCCACTTCGACGCTTCCGACTAAAAGGCCCGCCATGCAAGACCGCCTCAAACGCCTGAAATTCCGTGCCTGGCACCGCGGCACGCGCGAGGCCGATTATATGATCGGCGGCTTTTTCGACCGCTATGCGGCCGGCTGGAGCGAGGAAGAGATCGCTTGGTACGAGGTCGTCGTTGAAGAAGATGACGTCGACATCATGGCCTGGGCGCTCGGTACCGGCGAGCCGCCCGCGCATCTCGACCGACCCGAAATGATCGCCGCGATGCGCCGGCTGGACTATATCCCGCTGCCATGACCCGAAGCGCCGCCGACATTTTTGCCGCGATTGCGTCGGCGGCCCAGCCGCTGACGATTTCGCGCGCGGCCGACGGTTTCCTGCCGCTGTTGCTCGCCGATCTGGCGCGCGCGAGCGACAAAAGGCTGGTCTATGTCGCAACCGACGATGCCGCGATGCAGGCGGTCGCCGACGCTGCGCCCTTCTTTGCGCCCGACCTGATCGTCCACCGCTTCCCTGCGTGGGACTGCCTGCCTTATGATCGCGCTGGACCGTCGATGCGGGTCAGCGCGGACCGGCTGGCGACGCTGTCGGCGCTGCAACTGCCGCCGAAGCGCGGCGAGCTGATCCTGACCACCGTCGCCGCGATCACGCAGCGCACGCTGACGCCGTTCCGTATCCGCCAGCTCGCGACGACGCTCGCTGCGGGGCAGCGGATCGACCGCGACGCGCTGGCTGAGCTGCTCGTGTCGAACGGCTTCAGCCGCGTCGACACGGTCGCCGATCAGGGCGAGTTCGCAGTGCGCGGCGGCATTCTCGACCTTTTCCCCGCGGGCGAGGAAAATGGCCTGCGCGTCGATTTCTTCGGCGACGAGATCGAAAGCATCCGCCGTTTCGACCCCGCCGACCAGCGCAGCCTTGGCCCCGCCAAGGCGCTGCAACTGCTTCCCGCGAGCGAAACCTTGCTCGACGAGGCAACGATCAAGCGTTTCCGTTCTGCCTATCGCGACCTATTCGGCGCGCAAGCGACGGGCGACCCGCTCTATCAGGCGGTCAGCGACGGGCGGCGACAGGCGGGCATGGACCATTGGCTGCCGCTGTTCGAGGAACGGTTGGCGACGCTGTTCGACCATATCGATCCGGCGACGCCCGTGCTGCGCGGCCACCGCACCGAAGCCACCGCCGAAACGCGTTTCGCGGCGATCGCCGATTATCATGCGAACCGCGTCGCCGCCGAGCGGGAGTCGCCGGGAAGCTATCGCCCGCAGGCACCCGAGACGCTCTATCTGACCGAAAGCGAATGGGCCGGGGCATCGTCCAATCGCCCGATCCATATCGTCACGCCCTTTGACGTCCCGCCGTCTGCGACGGTGGTCGATCTCGAAACCTTCGCCGCGCGCGATTTCACCCCCGAACGCACCGCCGACGAGAATGTCTATACGAAGGTTGCGGACCACCTCAGCGATGAGCGTCGCAAGGGCCGCAAGACGATCATCGCCAGCTATTCGGGCGGCGCGCGTGAGCGCCTGTCGGGGCTGCTCCGCGACCATGGCGTTACCTCGCTGGCGCCGGTCGATAGTTGGCAGGAGGCACTCGGCACCGCCTCAGCCGAAAGTGGCGGCGCGACCGCGATGGTCGTCCTGCCGCTCGACCATGGCTTTGCCTCCGACGCGATCAGCCTGCTCACCGAACAGGATATCCTTGGCGAGCGCCTCGTCCGCCGCCAGAAGCGCCGCAAGAGCGCCGACGCCTTCCTCGCCGAACTCGCGACCCTCAGCGTCGGCGATCTTGTCGTTCATCTCGATCATGGCATCGGGCGCTATGAGGGGCTGACGCAAATCCCCGTCGGGAGCAGCCCGCACGATTGCGTCGCGCTCACTTATTCGGGTGGCGACAAGCTCTACGTCCCCGTCGAAAATCTCGACGTCCTTTCGCGCTACGGCGGCGAGAGCGAGGGGGTCGGCCTCGACAAGCTCGGCGGCGAGGCGTGGCAGCGCCGCAAGGCGCGGATGAAGGAACGCATCCGCGAGATTGCGGGCGAACTCCTCGCGACCGCGGCGCAGCGCGCGCTGCGTTCGGGCGAATTGCTCGCGCAGGACGCCGCTTATCCCGCCTTCGCGGACCGCTTCCCCTATCAGGAAACCGACGACCAGGACCGCGCGATCGGCGACGTGCTCGCCGACATGGCCTCGGGGCGCCCGATGGACCGGCTGGTGTGCGGCGATGTCGGTTTCGGCAAGACCGAGGTGGCGCTGCGCGCCGCCTTCGTCGCGGCGATGGCGGGAGTGCAGGTCGCGGTCGTGGTGCCGACGACCCTGCTCGCGCGGCAACATTACGCCAATTTCGTCGAACGCTTCAAAGGTTTCCCGGTCAACATCGGTCGCCTGTCGCGGCTCGTCCCCGCGGGCGAAGCGCAGAAGACGCGCGATGGTCTTGCGAGCGGCCAGATCGATATCGTGGTCGGCACCCATGCGGTGATCGCCAAAGCGGTCGAGTTCAAGAATCTCGGCCTCGTGATCGTCGACGAGGAACAGCGTTTCGGCGTCGTGCACAAGGAGCGGCTGAAGCAGCTCAAGGCCGACGTCCATGTGCTGACCCTGACCGCAACCCCGATCCCGCGCACGCTCCAGATGGCGATGTCGGGCCTCCGCGAACTCAGCGTAATCCAGACGCCGCCGGTCGACCGCCTCGCGGTGCGGACGTACGTCGCGCCTTGGGACCCCGTTGTGATCCGCGAAGCGCTGCTCCGCGAGCACGACCGTGGCGGGCAAAGCTTCTTCGTCACCCCGCGGATCAAGGATCTGCCCGATATCGAGGAGTTCCTGCGCACGCGGGTGCCCGAAATCAAATATGTCGTCGCGCATGGCCAGATGGCGCCGGGCGAGGTCGAGGAGCGGATGAGCGCCTTCTACGACCGCAAATATGACGTGCTGGTTTCGACCACGATCGTTGAAAGCGGGCTCGATATCCCGAGTGCGAACACGCTGATCGTCCACCGCGCCGACCGTTTCGGTCTCGCGCAGCTCTATCAGCTGCGCGGCCGCGTCGGGCGGTCGAAGACGCGCGCTTATGCGTATCTGACCACACTCGAAGGCGGCGCGATCACCGACACCGCGGAAAAGCGGCTCAAGCTGCTCGGCGATCTCGACACGCTCGGCGCGGGGTTCCAGCTCGCGAGCCATGATCTCGACATTCGCGGCGCGGGCAATCTCGTCGGCGACGAGCAGTCGGGGCACATTCGCGAGGTCGGTTTCGAACTTTACCAGTCGATGCTCGAGGAGGCGATCCTCGTCGCCAAGGCCGAGGGCATGGGCGCCGCGCCGCCGCGCGAAGCGCTGTCGCCGGTCATCACGGTCGATGCGCCGATCCTGATCCCCGAGGATTATGTCCCCGACCTGCCGCTCCGCATGGCGCTCTATCGCCGGCTTAACGAGGCGGGCGACCGCCCTGCCCTCGATGCCTTCGCCGCCGAGATGATCGACCGTTTCGGCCCACTGCCGCCCGAAACCGCGAACCTCGTCCAGCTGATGGAGATCAAGGCGAACGCCAAGCTCGCGGGCATCGCGAAGCTCGATGTCGGCACCAAGGGCGCGTTGATCAGCTTCCACGGCGACCAGTTCGCGAATGTCCCCGGCCTGATCGCCTATGTCGAGCGGCTGAAGGGCCGCGCGCGCATCCGTCCCGACAACAAGCTGTCGATCAGCGGCGACTGGGTAAGCACCGGCGCACGCCTCAACGGCGCGCTACAGCTATCGAAGGGATTGGGCAAGCTCGCGAAGCAGGTCGCTTAGGCTTCCATCAACGCGAGCAGTTGATCCGCGGGCACGGGTCCCGACTTCAGGAATCCCTGCCACGTCGCAACGCCGAGTTCGGACAGGCGCGCAAGCTGGCGCTCATTCTCGATCCCTTCGGCCACGACCAGCAACCCCAGCGCACGCGCAAGGTCGACGATCGCACGCACGACGATACGGTCGCGGTCGCTACCGTCGATCGTGCGGGTAAAGCCGCTGTCGATCTTCAGATAATCGATCGGCAGCCGCGCGAGCAGCGAGAGGCTGGAATAGCCGGTGCCGAAATCGTCGATCGCGACCGCGACGCCGAGTGCGCGGATCTGCGCCAGCTGTTCGGCGGCGCTCGCGGGGTCGCTCAGCATCGCCTGTTCGGTCAGTTCGAGCGTCAGCCGGTCGGGGTCGACCTTCGCCGCCTTTGCCATCGCGGCGAACCGGCCCGCGAATTCGGGATCGCCGAGATCGGCGGCGGTGATGTTGAGCGAGACGCGGAGTTTCGCCAGAGCCTTGGGCCAGCTCGCCATTTCGGCGAGCGCGACGCGGTGCGCATGTTCGGTGAGCTCGCATTCGAGCCGCGCCGCGCGCGCCGCGGTGACCAGCGGCCCCGCGCCGAGCAGCCCGAGTTCGGGGTGCTGCCAGCGCAGCAGCGCCTCGACGCCCGTCATGGCACCGGTCGCGACATCATATTGCGGCTGATAATGGATCACGACCTCATTCTGCGACAGCGCCGCATGCACCATCACCCCGTCGCGTGCCGAGGCCGGCCGCGACAGCTGATCGCCGGCGTGACGAAGCTGTTCGGCGACCGACTCATCGCGCGTGATCAGCGCCGCGGCGATGCGGATCGACAGGCGGCCGTTCGGATCGCCGACGATCGGCTCGGCCAGCGCGACGTGCAGCGCGCGTTCCTGCGCGCGCAATGCGCCAAGCGACAGCGGCGTCGACGGCACGATCAGGAAGCGCGGGCCGTCGAGGCGGTCGACGCACGATCCGTGGCCGAATTCATCGCTGGCGAAATTTTCGAGCCGCCGCCCGATCTCATCGAGCACCGAATCGCCCGTCGCCTTGCCCGCGCTATTGTTGATGCGCGCCATCTGGTCGACCTGGACCAGGATGACGCCCGCGTCGGCGTCGTGCCGCGCGTGCAGGGCTTCGAGCTTGCGGACGCAGGCGGAAAGGGATTCGGACAGGCGATTCATCGCATTTCTCTAGCAGGCTTTGCTTGCCAAGTTCCTGCCTTTTGCATCAATATGGACGCGTGGCTGTCACATTTTCCCATAGCGCCGCATCCGCGGCGCCGTTGATCGACGGACATGGACGCCGGATCAGCTATTTACGCCTTTCGGTCACCGATCGCTGCGACCTCAGGTGCCGCTATTGCATGGCCGAGGATATGACTTTCCTCCCCAAGTCGGCGGTACTCAGCATCGAGGAAATGGGCGAAATAGCCGAGCGCTTTGTCGCACGCGGGATTCGCCGCATCCGCCTGACCGGCGGCGAACCACTGGTGCGGCGGGGGATCGACACGCTGGCGATGCGGCTGGGCGCGATGATCGGCCATGGCCTCGACGAGCTGACGCTGACCACCAATGGCATGCGGCTCGCCGAACATGCGCCGATGCTCGCGGCGGCGGGGGTCCGCCGGATCAATGTCAGCCTCGATACGCTCGACGCCGCGGCCTTTCGGCACATCACGCGCGTCGGCGACCTCACCGTCGCGCTGCACGGGATCGACGCGGCGCGCGATGCCGGGCTGGCGGTCAAGATTAACATGGTCGCGCTTGCAGGGCTCAACGAGGATCAGCTGCTGCCGATGCTCGATTATTGTGCCGCGACCGGGTGCGATCTCACGCTCATCGAGACGATGCCGGTCGGCGAGGTCGAGGACGACCGCAGCGATCATTATATCCCGCTCCACCACTTCATCGCGCCGCTCCGCGACGCGCGCGCCATCTACTCAGTAGACAAGCGCACCGGCGGCCCGGCACGCTATTTCGCGGTCGAGGACAGCCCGGTGACATTGGGACTGATCACCCCGCTCAGCGACAATTTCTGCGCGACGTGCAACCGCATCCGCCTGACGGTCGAGGGGCGCGTCTATATGTGCCTCGGCCAGGACGACCATGTCGACCTGCGCGCGGCGCTGCGCGAGGGCGGCGATGTCGATGGGTTGATTGATGGCGCTTTGGCTGGCAAACCGCGCGCGCATGACTTTCATATCGAAGGAAAGTCCAAACCGGCGGTCGCGCGTCATATGAGTGCAACGGGCGGCTGACAGGCAGTCCGCGAGGGGAACCGGACCAATATGCATCGCAAGATCGCGCTTGTCGCATCAAACGCGCCCGCGGCCATGGAGGCGGAAGCCGAACTGCGCCCGCTCTATGACTTCGTCGATCTGGCCGAAGCCGATTTGCTGATCGCGCTCGGCGGCGACGGTTTCCTGCTGCACATGCTGCATCAATTGCTCGACCAGCGCCGCAGCATGCCCGTTTTCGGGATGAACCGCGGCACGATCGGCTTCCTGATGAACGAATTCCGCATCGAGGGGCTGGTCGACCGCCTCGCCGCCGCGCGCCCCTTCCTGATCCATCCGCTGTCGGGCGACATCACGACGATCAGCGGCGAGCGCCACATATTGCCCGCGATCAACGAAATCTCGCTACTGCGCGAAACGCGCCAGGCGGCAAAGCTCGAGGTGATGATCAACGAAAAGACGATGCTGGAGGAACTGGCGTGCGACGGCGTGCTCGTGTCGACTCCGGCGGGATCGACCGCCTATAACCTCAGCGCCAACGGCCCGATCCTGCCGCTCGAATCCGAAATGCTGGCTTTGACGCCGATCAGCCCCTTCCGTCCCCGCCGCTGGCGCGGCGCGCTCGTCCCCGAATCGACGAGCATCCGTTTCAACGTCCGCGAGGCGGCGAAACGCCCGGTGAGCGCCGTCGCCGACCAGCGCGAAATCCGCGATGTGAAGACGGTTCTCGTCACCACGGACCGCAGCCGACCGCTGACTTTGCTGTTCGATCCCGATCAGGGATTGGACGAACGCATCGCGATGGAACAATTTATCGTTTGAGGGCTTGATTAATACCGCAACCGACGGCAAAGGGGCCGCCTTGCCTGCTTCGGCGGCGTGTTCCTCGGTAGCTCAGCGGTAGAGCAATCGACTGTTAATCGATCGGTCGTAGGTTCGAATCCTACCCGGGGAGCCAGCTTTTTCCTAACGTGCGCCAGACTACGCCAAAGCACCCAGCTTTGCGGATTTTTGCGGTCTAGTTTGAGCCCTCACGATCAATCAGCGTCGATAAGCACCTCCAATCTCAACAGGGGGCGGTTTATCGTAGTTTTTCGACGCCGCCAAAGCCTGAATCAGCCGAGCAAACTCCGGGAAAGTAATAGAAATTCTAGCGTATATTAGGAAAGGTTGCTGGCGCTGGCCTGCCGCGCTTTTCAACATAAATGGCGTTCGAATCCGGGCCTACATCGCCGTAAATCGACCATACGCAGCGAATCACCCGCTCAGGCCATCCCTCGATTTGGTTCAAGCCATCTCATTTGGCCGGTTGTTGACTGTCCGCTTTCGGCTCCCGATCGCAAGAGTAGCTGCCCTCTCAGTGCCAGTTCCACCAACTGACTGAGGCTGATGCGACGGCCGCAATCGCCGCTGTCCCAAATACAAACGACGCCGCAGAATTTACAGAGCCTACCGAAAGCAAAATTGAAGCTGAAAGTGCCCCTGTCACCTGGCCCGCAAGCCGCGCCGTCCCCTGCACTCCCCCCGCCGAGGCAGCACGGTCAATGGGCGCTGAGAGGAACATGGTGCGGTTATTCGGCGTCTGGAACAGACCGAATCCGATGCCGCAGAGCATGACTCCGAGTATGTGCACCGGAATGCTTAGAGCCAGTGGGGCGACTGTTAACGTAGAAAGTCCACACGCAAGTACCAACCCGCCAGCGGCGCAGAGCTGAGCGGGCTGAACGCGCTCTAGCAGGCGCGAGGTGATCGGCGTCGTAAATAGCACAGCGAGCGGCCAGGGCGTCATTACCAAGGCGGTGTCTCGGGCCGATAATCCAAGCCGGTCATGCAAGGCGAACGGCAGAATCAACAGCGCCATGCCCATCGCGAAAAAACACAAAACCGACGCGAGCACGGACAAGGTGAAGCTGGGCGACCGAAAGAGCGGCAACGGAAGAAATGGCTCGTTTCGGCGGAGATCCCGCCGGACAAGGCCCCACAGGCCTAGGCCTCCCACCGCCGATAGCAGCATGGCGGCCAGCAACGATTGGCGCACGAAGCCAGCGGCGAGGACGAAAGCCGGAATCACGGTGACGTAAGCAAGCAGGCCGACGCTATCGAGTTTCTTTCCCACGCTCCGCCAGGACGGTAGCGAACATGCCCCGACCAATGCCATGCCCGCCAACAGCACGCTCCCCGCAAAAGCAAATCGCCAGCTTCCAAGGCCGATCAGCAAAGCACCAATCGTCGGCCCGGCCGCGGAAAATAACGCGACCGTCATCGCGTTCCAACCGATCGCGCGTCCAAAGTCGCCCTCTGCAACCGTCTGGCGGAGCAAAGCAACGCCCAAGGCCATGATCGCCGCGGCCCCGACGCCCTGAACAGCTCTGAACGCGACAAGCGAAGGGAAGGTCGGCGCAATTGATGATGCGAAGGCGCAGAGCGTGAACAGAGCCACCCCAGCGACAAAGGTCAGACGATAACCGAAACGCTCGCCGACCGCAGCGAGCGGCAGTAGGCCGGCGACGAGCGCACCCTGATAGGCGATCAGGAGCCATGCTGCGACCGCGGGGTCGATGCGAAGCGCGGTCGCTATCGAAGGCAGCGCTATATTGACGCTAGATGCGTCGAGAACGGCGGCGGCCATCGCGAAGAGCACGCTGGCGATTGCAAGGCGGCGGCGCAGCGTGTCGGGTAAAGCTGAGATGCTCGTCACGGCTGCGATCTCAGGCAGAAGCGACCCAGACGCCGCCCGCGTCGGCATAACGGACCATCCTTGTATCGAGGCGGAGGTCGCGCGCGGTGAAGCGGAACTGGATCGCCGGTCCGCTCACGCAGCGCGTGTCGTGGATATCGCCGGGCAGATAAACCTGCACGTCCCCGGGCCGAACGCGTGGTGATCCGCGTTTGACGAGACGCGTGCCCTCCCCCTTCTCCTCGAAGCGATCGTAGGTGCCCATCTCCATTTCACCGTGCAGCACACCGTAGATGACCCAGCTCTCGCCATGATCATGCGGCACCCGATAGCGCCCTTCGGCCTCGGTGTGCGCCAGGAGAACGAAACCGTGAACCGGATCGCGATAGAGTTCCCGGCTTTCAGGACGTTCGAGGCAGAGGTCAGCGAGCCACGCCTCGGTTTGCGGCGCCCGAAGCAGTTCAGCGAGGTGTGCGCTGCATGTGTCAATCAGTTCGGACGTCAACGCCCCCCAGCTATCGCGGACACGGCCGGCGAAGAGATCGAGTGCGGTTCCAGTCATCGCAAAACTCCTGTCTCGTTGAGATCGAGACCGAAGATAGATCGGCGCCAACATGGCGGAAGGCGCAGCATTTGCATTCCATTGTTGCGTATGGCGCTATGTCATGCAATCGGCCCGTGCTATTGGTAGGGGCATGAGCGGACCCGACCTCAACCTGCTGTTCACCCTGGATGCCCTGCTTCAACAAGGCAGCGTCGCCGGTGCAGGGCGCAAGCTCGGCCTTAGCCCCTCAGCGATGAGCCGGGCTCTCGCGCGCCTCCGGACAGTCACGGGCGATCCGCTGCTCGTCCGGGCGGGTCGCGGGCTGGTTACCACCCCTCGAGCAGAGGCGATACGCGACGAGGTTCGCCGGCTCGTGGAGGATGCCCGTGCCGTTCTGCGACCCGCGGACGCGGTCGACCTCTATCGCCTCGACCGAACCTTCGTGCTCAGAACGAGCGACGGCTTTGCGGAAACGATCGGGCCGGCGCTGATCCAGCGTGTTGCCGAGGAGGCCCCGCACGTCCGCATCCGCTTCATTCGCAAGCTCGACAAGGATAGCGCGGGGCTCCGCGATGGTGATATCGATCTCGAAACCGGCGTCGTAGGAAATTCGATCGGCCCCGAAGTCCGCGCGCAATCGCTATTTGAAGACCGCTACGTCGGCATCGTGCGCGCGGGTCATCCGCTAGCGAAAGGCCGAATGACCGCGGAGCGATATGCCGAATGCCGTCACGTGCAGGTCACGCGGGAGGGCTTGGGTCTTGGTGCGATCGACGAGGCGCTCGCGGCGCTCGGTCTTGCCCGCACAATCGTCACCACCGTCGATGGTTTCGCCGCGGCGCTCGCATTAGCCCGTGGTTCCGATCTCGTTTCGACGGTCCCCGAGCGGCACACGCGTGGTCTCCGCGATAGTATGGCAACGTTCGCGCTACCCGTCGAGACCGACGCCTTTACCATATCGTTGCTCTGGCACCCCCGCATGGATGGAGACGCCGCGCATCGCTGGCTGCGCCAGCTTGTACGGCAAGCATGCGACGCCGTGCTTCGGTCCGCTCCAGGAGCTAAACCCAAGCTGGACATGGCGCCGGACGCATGAATGAAGTGCAAGCAATGCATTTTCCGCCACGCCGGAAGACGCGATAGAAAAACTGCATCGCCGGGACCAAGGGCGGCTCGAAGCCAATTCGAACGATGTGGGGATGATTGCGGGCGGCGGTCATTATCCGGGCGCCGCCAGCGAGGAAGCGTTCGACCGTGGCACGGCCCAAACCCTTTGTACCGCCGCTGATGACGACGGGCTTACCTGCGAACTCGGCCTCGATGCTCATGCCGTGATATCCAGCATCGTGATGATGTCGTTATCGAGCGTGAAGTCATAGGTGAAGCGGATCGGACTGCCCTTGAGATCGCCATAGGCCGGCCCTTCGACAATGATTTTCCCGCTTTCGCGCTGCACGCCATCCGGTGTGAAGATCGCCTTAACGAGTATCACCTCTTCTTCGAACAGGGTTCTGATTGCGGCTAGGCCCGCAAACCGATGCCCGTTGTCGAGGATGACCGCATCGGCCGCGAACGGCTTTAGCATGGCCTCGATATCGAGCCGTGCGTTGGCCTCCACATAGTCAGCGATGGGTTTGGGCAAGGCTGCGACAATCGCTTCGGTGCCGCGCTGACTGGTATCGGACTCGCTCTGGTTCTGCATGAGATGTCTCCTTGGTTTGCCTTGCCTCCATTGTAAGAGCCGTTCACCATCCGGATAAGCAGGCTAATCTCTCAACTGAGACATCGGCATCTGTTCAATTTACCATTGCCGCAAACTTGTTGTGATCCAGAGCATTCCAGATCGCCTTACGTGCAGCGAAGCGGTCCGCCGTTTCGCCATGCCCCGCCGATGGCGGCGTTTCCACGACGAGCAGTTGCACGGCTTCGGGGCGGCTCTTGTCGAAGTAGGCGGGGTTGAGTTCCATGACTGTGTCGGCCGCCCGGCAATCGCGGACCAACGCGCCCGTCGTCCTGAGAAGACAGGCAGGGGCGGCGCGTTCGGTCGGATCAAGGTCGGCAAGCCTTGCTTCCAACTGGTGCCGTACGGTCGATCCTTCATATTCGATGGCGATCTGGCGCCGGAGGTAGCGGCCGGTCGATACCGGAATGAGCAACGGAGCGCGGCCATGCGTGAAGGCGACGGCGTCGCGTATTTCAATGATCCGGCGGTTTGCGATCTCGGCGTCGCGAACAAGCCACCAATTTCCCTCGCCTTCGCCGGCGCGCATCAGCGCCTCTTGTGGGTCGAGCAGCAGCGACAGGCTGTTGAGCCGAAAGATTACGCCGGTCGCGGTCATCCGGTGACATTTGCCTCCGCTGAAATTGATCGGGTTCATCACGCCGATTTCGGCGCCGAGCACGCCGTGAAGCGGCAAGATTTCGATCCATGATTTGAGCCGGTTGCAGAACGGTGCAGGTGGCGCGTTCACCTCCGGCATCGCCTCCAGCATCGCGATCAGCGCATCGGACGACCGGCGAAACTGCCGGATCTTGTCACCGGGAAAGCCGGGGACGACGGTCTTGGCGTCGAGCTGCGTCTCGAAACGCCCGCCCGCACCCTTGACGATGATCGGAACCTCCTGGGCGACGGCAGCGGTGCCGCACAACGCGGCGGCGAAAAGGGTTAGCAAGCGCATGGGGTATCCTGTCGTGGGGGCGCCGGGGAAGCGGCGCGATCAATAGATTTCGTGCCAGTTCTCGACCTCGGACGAGCGGTTCGCGAGACCGAAGCAGATGAGCCCGGGACGGCTGGCCGAAGCCGAGCCTTTCTCCAGCCGGTATTCGAGGCGGCGGCAGCGGAAGCCATCGACCTGTTCTTCGCGCGCGATTGTCAGCGTGCCCTTGGAGGCCCTGCCCTGCCAGCGATGCACATGGCCGACGGACCAGCTGCCGGCACGTTTTGCGCGCTCGCCATATTGGCCGCTAAACTGGTCATAGGGGAATTTGGGCCGACCGTCGAAGTCGATCCCGCCCTCACAGTCGTTGCAGCTCACTTCGCCGAACTTGTTATAGCTGGCCTTCTGTGCCTCGATCTCGGGCGGGACGCGCAAGGCGTCGATATAGCCTGACGACTTTGGCGTCGTGGACGCGGCGCCCGAAGAGGATGTCGGTGGCGTCGCGGCCGTTTCACCGGCGCTTTCAGCCGGAGGGGCGGTCTCTTCGTCTCCCGACTTATCCCCGTCCCCCCGAAGACCGGAAGCGATGGTGTCGCGAACGACGGTTTGGGCTTCGGCTTCCGCCTGCTGCGCCGCGCTATCGACGAGGCGTTTCAGAAACCCCTGAGCTTGCGCCACTTCGGCGATACCCAAAAGCATGGCGGCGGCGGCGACCGTTCGAAATATTTGGCGCATGATAGGCTCCTATTCGTCGTGATACCGATCAGCCGAGATCGGTCGTCAGCGTGGCGGTCAACCGGCGCGGCATGTTGTAGAGGTAGATGCCCGACGGTCCGTTCGCCCAACCGAACTTGTTCCCGACGTTGGCGACCTGGACGCGCAGCGTCGCCGGGGCCTTGCCGAGCTTGAAGCGGTAGCGCCCGCCGACGGAAGCGATAGCGCGAGCCGGGATGACGAGCTTGCCATCGGTGCTCGCGACGCGGTCCGACGTGCTTTCGACGACGAGGTCGACCGAGACGGCAGGTGCAAAGGTCGGCCGGTAGTCGAGCACCGCAGTCGAGAGCCGGCCGAAGCTCGCGAGCGGCTTTTTGCCGAGCTGTCCGCTGTCGACCGCATCACCCGACAGCGTCGCGTCGATCAGCGCGGTGCCGGCGATCGCGGTGAGCCCCGGCGCGATCTGCCCCGACAGCGAAAATTCGGCACCGCGATGGCGAACGTCGCCGAGTTGGCGGAACACGCGTGCGGTGTCGATCGAGTAGAAGGGTTTGGACACTTCGAACACGCCGGCCACGATGCGGATCGTGGGTGTGACCGACCAGCGCAGGCCGGCATCGATCTGGCGCGTGCGGATCGCGGGCGGCGCTTCGTCGCGGTTCACGGCATGGCCCGGCGCGACCGGGCTTTCCTCCAGCCCTTCGGTATAGCTGCCGTAGAATGCGAGCGAAGGCGACGCATAGACGGCGGCGGTCGCGTTGAGCAGCAACGGCGCGTCCTTGGTCGTGATAACAGGCGTATCGGGGCCGAAGACGCGTTTGCGATAATCGGTCTTCTGCAGACCCACGCTGACCTCGCCGACATCTTTCCAGCGCCCCTCATAGGCTATACCGGCGGTCCATTGGTCGACCGTATCGCGCGTCTGCGCACCGAAGGCGGTGACCGGCTCGGGGAAGATCACCGGATCCTCGATCACATGGTTTCCGATGAAGATCTCGCGGCCGCCGCCATAGCTGCGCGAACGGTCGCGTCCCTTCAGCGACAGGTGCAGCGTGTGAAGACGCGGCCCGTCGGCAAAGCGGCGCGACAGGCGAATTTCGCCGCTGGTCGAGGCCGAACGCCGACCGGGTTCGGCGATGACCACCTCGTCGGCCGTCCCGTCGGGACGGACGTTGAGGAACAGCTGCGTGTGCGAGCGGTCGAGATCGAGGATCGAGCGGAACGCGCCCGCCTTCAATGTCCAGTCGCCGCGGTTGATCGTCGTCGTCAGCCCGGTGGCGATCGTCTTGCCGTCATTGGCTGCCCATTTCTGGCCGATCCGCTTCACCCGATCGAGCCGCGGCGGCAGATAATCGCCGGCGGTCAGGAGCAGCGGCGGCAGTTCCTCGTCGGCGATGCCGATGCGGCTCCAGAAAGGCGTGATCTCGACGCCGTCGACGGGTTCCCAGCGCGCGATCGCTGCCATGGTGCGGAACTGCGCGCTGCCGCCCGTATGGTTACGGTCGGAGAAGAAGCCATAGCCCGCGCCGAGCGACAGCCGGTCGGTGACGGGAAGCTGGCCGTCGAGTTCGAGCACTTTCGCGCCAAAGGGTCCGAGCCGTCCGCTGACGCTGAGCAACCGCTTGTCGCCCGGCTTGCGTAGCTCATATTCGGCGATGCCCGTCGGGGCAGGAAAAGGATAGCCCTGCGCCGACAGGCCGACGCGCATCTGGAGCCCCGCGATCACGCGGTCGGAGAAGGCCGCCTGCTGGTCGATATAGAGGCCGTCGAGGCGGATATTGCCTGCCTCCGCCGCAGAAAAGCCACGAACATAATTGGGGTTGTAGATGCCGATCTGCTCACCGCCGATCGAGGTGCCGAAAGCATCCTCGGCGCTGGTCGTCGCATTGTCGTCGGTGCGCTGGGCCAGCGCGGCGGCGGGCGCGGCGGCCAGCGCCAGCCCCAAAGCGGTCAGGGTAAAGCGGCGCATCATTTCACCTCCTTCATGCGGCGTTGGACATCTTCCCAGTCGGTCATGAACATCGCGGCGGCGAGCCGCGCGGCGGGGCGTTCGGGGTTCAGCCGGTCGCCGCGCAATTCGTCATTTTCGTGCGAATGGCTCGACAGATGGACGAGCAGCGGATGCACTCCCGCTGCGCCCGGCTGGTACCAGCTGCGGTCATGCTGCAATTGCAGCGCCAGCGGCCGCGGTTCCCAGCCATATTCGGAATCTGGATCGTAATCGGGCAGCCGGTCGGCGACATAGAGCCCGTACGCCGCGCCCGTTCGCACCTGAAAGCTGGCCCGCTGCACGCCTTCCGCCTGCACCTGCCGGCGCGCCATCATGTCATAGGGGTTGAGGAAGACGCTGAGCACCGCGCCCTCCTCCGACGGGGTCAGGTAGCGGCCGTCGCGCGGGACCGTGTCGGGCTTGCCCTCGATCACGCTCTTGGCGCGGAGCGTGAAGGTCGCGCCGACCAACCGCACTCCGTCGAGCGTCGGCACGACCGAGATGTTGATGTCGGCATGCAGGCTGGTGCCGCGCACGTCGCGCAGCGACGGCTGCCGCATCACCGCGTCGAAGGCGACCATTGCGCGGCGGCGGAGCAGGTCGACCTCGGCGATCGGGATCGACGTGAGGTTCCGCGGCTGGTGCACATGGACATCGGGCGCCTTGGAAGCCCAGCCAGGCAGTCCGACGCCAGGATCCGGCGCTGCATTTGTCCAGCGCGCCATCAATTTCTTGGGCGCACGGCTGTCGCCGGTTGTCGCGAGCGCGGCCGGGATCGCCGGCGCCGCGGCAAAAAGGCCAAGCAGGGCAAGCCGCAAGAGGGACAATTTCATCGTTCGGACTTTCGGAAAGAGAGGGGTTTTCGCGATCAGCCCGGCAGGCCGAGCGCACCGCCAAGGCCGCGCAGCAGCCCGCGCTTCTTTTTCGGCTTCTCGTCGGATACGGACGTGTCGTCGTCGCTGCCCGCCATCATCGACGCGAGATCGACACCCAGCAGGCTCATATGCGTCGCCCTTGTGCGCAGCTTGACCGACCATCCGGCGGGCACGTCGCGCGGCGAACCATAATTTCCCTCGGGCCCATAAGCGGTCATCATCAGCATCGCGGATTCGGCCGCTTTGGCGACCGCGGTCGGAACGATGCATTCGGTTGCGGTAGGGGCAAGCAGCACGCGCTGTTGGACGAGGCGCGCGATATCGCCCTGTTCGAGATAGTCGGGGAGCGCCATTGCCGGCATCCGCACCGCGCTCGACGTCCACATGAAGACGGTGCCGTCCTCCTTGGCGCCGGTGACCGACAGCATGTAGCCGCGCGCGTTGGCGAGCACGGGCCAGTGGACCTTGACCGCCCCCGACGCGAGCGCGGCGTTTCGGGGAGCGAGGGCTGCGAGGAAATCATTTCCCGCGCCGACCGCAAAGCGCATCTCGGGCGAATAATTGCCCTGCACGACATGGTCGCCGACCAACGAGCCATTTCGCGGAACGCGCGTTCCATTGCGGCTGTTCGGCCATTCGCCATAGGTCGCGTGGCTGGCCGTCGACGGCGGCGTCATCGCGCGGACATCGGGCATGGCGCCAAAGGGCGACGCCGCACCGGGCTTCATCGTCGCGAGGTCGATCACCACCGGCTGACCCGCTGGAGCACTTTCCCCGCAGCCCCAATAAAGCTCGATCCGTCCCTTGGGCTTCGCGGCCGGGCCGGGCCGAAAATCGGCCCGCCCATCGGCCTTGGGCGTCACGACCGTGGAAGTCAGCAGCGGCAGGCGATCGCCGGCGCGCAAGGCTTGCGGCGGCAGATGGTCGGCGCTCGGAGCCGGATTACGGCGCACCGAACCGAGTTGGAGCATCAGATTCTTTTCGACACCACCCGGTTGGCCGGTTGCCATTCCCGATACGGTCTCGGCAGAGAGCCAATAGACGGCGTCGATCTTGGGCTTGGGCGCTTGCTGCGCCGTGGCAACGGTTGCGGCGAAGGCGAGCGCGGCGAGCGCGCTCCCGGTCAGGATCATCTTCATGGGCGATATTCGCTTTCGATCAGGATTTGGGGGAGGCCGACGGTGCGGCCGGGGGCGAGACGTGAAGACGCAGACCCGGATGATCGATGACGAAGCGCCGGTCGGCGAACATGTCGATCCCCAGGATCACCGCGGGTTGCTCCAGCGTGAAGCCAAGGACCTTGAAGATCGAAAGGTCAGCGATACGGACCTTCTTGCCCTCGACCTTCGCCTCGCCGATCGTCAGCGCGGCGATCGGCGCTTCGACGCTGGACATCGCATGGTTGGTCGCGCCCTTAATGTCAGTCGCCTTGACGACGCCGGGGCTGTCGGGGCTGATCCCGATCGCCTTGGCCGCCGCCCAGTTAATGATCGTGCCGCGCGCACCGGTGTCGAGGATCGCGGGAACCTCCACGCCGTTGAGGCTGATCTTGAGACGCGGCGCACGCATGTCGTCGAGCGTGAACGGCACCGCCGCCGGCAGGCCGTCGAGCGTCGCCGCCACGACCTTCGGCGTCATCCGCCAGCGGCGGCCGGGGATGTCGAGCTCGATCGCATAATCGGCAATGATGTCGGCGCCCAAGATACCGTCGACCCCCAGATGATCGGTCGGCCCCGGGGGCAGCAGCATCAGTTCGGGCGAACGAAAGACGTGACCCGCGACCTCCACCTGGCTGACGATGGTCGTTTCGACATCGCTCCGGCCCGCCGCGCCGTCGAGCGGATC
This sequence comes from Sphingopyxis sp. OAS728, assembly GCF_014873485.1. Taxonomy (NCBI): domain Bacteria; kingdom Pseudomonadati; phylum Pseudomonadota; class Alphaproteobacteria; order Sphingomonadales; family Sphingopyxidaceae; genus Sphingopyxis; species Sphingopyxis sp. OAS728. The sequence continues at coordinate 1,709,571 of NZ_JADBDT010000001.1, forward strand.
GTCCGACAGCTTGGCAACAAGGCCGGGCATTTCGGCGCGCAGCTTCGGCATGATCGTTGTCGTGCTTGCCGCGGTATCGATGACGAAGCGTCTGGGCGCGCCGCCGTCGATGCTGACGAGGACAACGGGATGCCCCGAAGGAAGGATTTCGAGCGGCTGCGCGGCAACCGCCGCCGGTGCGGCAACAGCAAGGGCCGGTTCAGCAGCGACCGAGCGCGCCTCGGCGAGAATGAGCGCGCCGAGCAGCCCGAAGGCGGCGAGGCCCGTGCGATAACGATAGGTCATGGCGTGTCTCCTTTGCGGCGTGGTGCCGCGAATGGAGACCGGCTATCGGCCAGGATCGTCGCCTTCCATCGGCCTGCGACCAAGCCGGATCGGGTGTCGCCGGGCGCGGTACGGCGCGACGAAAGCGGACGCTGATGCGACGAGCGAGGACGTCAGCCGCGCCCACTTCCCTTATGCTGAGCGCAAACTACACATTGGAACCGCCATGTCGCTGAAGCCCGAACATCGTCAGACCATTTCGCTGGTCATCGCGACCTGGACGCTGTCCGGGGTGCTCTACATCATCCCCTATCATATCTTCAGCGGTGCCAGCACCTATGTCACCGTGTCGGTGATCAACATCTGCGTGATGGGGATGCTGCTGTCGTGGGGCGTTTACTGGACCGTGCGCCGGACGCGCCATCGCAACATGGCGCTGCGCCTCGCCGCGATGGGCGCTGCGGTCTGCCTTGCGTCGGGAATGCTCGCGCTGATTGATGCGGCGACGGGCGAATGGATCGGGCGGCTGGTCGTGTCGAAGCAGATGGCGGCGCCATTTGGCCTGCGCGCCACCAACAATTTCATCGCGCTGGTTTGGCAGTTCGCGCTGCTCGGCGCCGCCTTTACCGTGATCGAGGCGAACAAGCTGACCCGCGAGCGTGAGCTGGAGCTCGCCGCGGCGCGCGAAATTGCCAGCCGCGCGGAGGCGGCCGCGAGCGCCGCGAGCCTCGCCGCGCTTCGCTACCAGCTCAACCCGCATTTCCTGTTCAACACATTGAACGCCATTTCGTCGCTGATCGTGACGAGGGAATATACGACCGCCGACGCGATGCTCGCGAAACTCTCGGAGTTCCTGCGCGCCACGCTGTCGTCCGAACCCGACGCGCTGCTGCCGCTCGAGGACGAACTCGCGACCTTGCAGCATTATCTTGAGATCGAGAGCGTCCGCTTCGGCGAGCGGCTCGCGGTCGAGTTCATCTGTCCGCCGGCGCTCAACAGCGCGCTGGTGCCGAGCTTCCTGCTGCAACCGCTGATCGAAAACGCGATCAAATATGCGCTTGCGCCGTCCCCCGTCCCTGTGACGATCCGCGTCGAAGCGTCGAGCGAAGGCGACACGCTGATCGTCGCGGTCGAGGATGACGGGGTCACGCAGGACAAGGAACTGAAGCCAGGGACCGGCGTCGGCATCGCCAACGTCCGCCAGCGGCTCGAAACGCTCTATGGCGCGAGAGGTAGCCTCGAGACGCACAAGCGCGAACGCGGTTTCGTCGCGGTCGCGCGCCTGCCGCTCGAACGGCATAGCGAGCTCGCCGCATGAGCGACCTGCATGTCCTGCTCGTCGATGACGAGCCGCTGGCACTTCGCCGCCTCGAAACGCTGTTCGGCGATATCGACGATGTCGAAGTCGTCGGCACCGCGGCGACCGGAGACGAGGCCGAGGCGCAGATCGCAAGGCTCCGTCCGGACCTCGTCATGCTCGACATTTCGATGCCGGGAAAAAGCGGGATTCGCGTTGCCGCCGACCTCGCCGCGGATCCGCGGCCCGAAATCATCTTCGTCACCGCCTTCGAACAATATGCGCCCGACGCCTTCGAGGTCGACGCGGCCGACTATCTGCTCAAACCCGTCCGCTTCGACCGCCTGCGTCAGGCTGTCGAACGCGCGCGACGGCGCCGCACGATGCGCGACGCGGCCGACCGGCTCGCCGGTGTGCCTGCGGAAGCCCGCGACGAAGCAATCTGGGTACAGGTCGCGAGCGGAAACCTGCGCCTTCCCATCGCCCAGATCGAGTGGATCGAGGCGGCGCGCGACTATGTGCTCTTTCACACCGCAACGCGCAGCTTTATCCACCGCATCTCGATGGCCGCGCTCGAACAATTGCTGGGTCCTGAACAATTGATCCGCGTGCACCGTTCGACCTTCATCCGCCCAGCGCTCGTGAACGGCGTCCAACGGCTCGGTAAGGGACTCATTGCGCTCGAGATGCAGGATGGCGCGGTGGTGCAGGTCGGGCCAAGCTACGTCAAATCCGTGCTCGACCGGCTCGGCCTCGCCTGACCCCTTCGTCGTGTCGGCGTCGGCCTTCGTCGACGCGCGACCGTTCAGGTCGCATCGCAATCCGCTTTCGAAGCAGACGCCGCGCCGCGAAAACCGCTCCTCCATAGCGTGACGATTGCGGCATCGAGCCGCGAGCAGGGATGACCGGTCCGTCCCGCGCCGACCCCGGCGAGCGACCGCCATCCCTGCTCTCCCTCACCGACGATGGAGACATATGATGAGCAAACTCCCCTTCCTCGCCGCGGCGATCGCGCTCGGCCTGCCGATGCCCGTGCTGGCAAAGGCCGAAGCCAAGCCCGAAGCGCACGCCAAGGCGGAAGCGAAACCCGAGGCGCGCGCCAAAGCCGAAGCGAAACCCGAAGCTCGCGCCAAGGCCGAAGCCAAGCCCGAAGCCCGCGCCAAGGCGGAAGCGAAACCCGAGGCGTAACCGCCACGGCAGGCGGAGTGCCCACGGGATAGCCCCCTTCCCGGCACTCCGCCGCTTTCATCGACAATATTTCGTCACCGCTGGCTTTCAGGAGACCCTTCATGCCATGTTTGCGTCCTGCTTTCGTGCTTGCGATGGCCGTTGCATCCGCCGCATCGGCCTGCGCCGCTACACCCGCACGGCCCGCGGCTGTCATCGCCTATCGGGACCTCGATCTGCGTTCGCCCGAAGATCGGCAGCGACTAAACGACCGGATCGACAAGGTCGCGAACGAACTCTGCCGGAAGGAAGCCGAAGACCGCCAACTCGGCGAGCATTTCAACCGCTTCAATCCCGGATGGTGCGTCAAGCCGACGCGCAAGGCGATTGCCGCCACCCTGCCGGCAGACGCCCGGAAAATATAACGCTCCCAAGCCCCCCGAAGGAATGACGATGCGAACCCTGATCCAAGCGGCTGGATGCGCCGCGCTGCTCTTCACCCTGCCTGCCCCGGCATCGGGGCAAGGCTTGCTCAAACGGCTCGCCGACAAGATCGCCGACGCGCCGAAGCGCGGCGCCGGGGAGTCGGCGCCGGCCGACACGCCGGCCAACGGGAAGCCGGCGGCCGTGCAGACGCCCGCCAAAAAATCGGCTGTGCCTAAAATCCTCTATCCAAGCAGCCTACCGAAACCCGAGGGCTTCGACGCCGTCAAACAGGCCTACACGGATTTTGGCAAGGTCCGCTGCACCAGCTGCGAGGGCGGTTATGCCTACGACGGTTAGCCCGTCTTTCCGCGCGACGAAACCCCGCGGCCGTACAACGGATCGCGCCATATCCTCGGCGAATTTGCGATCGGTCATGTGCACCGTTGGAAAGGCGCCGAGTCCGAAGGCTCGCTGACTATCGTCAGCGAAGAACCCGTCGGCGGCTTTCGCTGCCGCCAGCTTCTCTACCGCCTGACGAAGGGTGGCGCCTCGGCCGAGCGCCCGGGCCTCCTGTGTTGGGGCTATGCCAACCAGTTCGCGGGGTCCGAGGGCTGGAACGAAGTTTACTGAGTCCGCCCGACAAGGACATTCCGATGACCATTTTGCGAACCCTGCCCGCGCTGACGCTCGGCCTGATGCTTTCCGTCGCCGCGGCTCCGGTCGCGGCGGCCGCCGCGGCCCAATGCGAAAGCGGCTGGACCGGAACCATCACTTATACGCGGCATCAGGCGAACAGTAATTCGAAGACCGAGAAGCGGATTTCCGGCAAGGGCACCGAAACGACCGACTGGACGATGACCTATGACTATAAGGCACAGGTCGCGGTGCAAGCGACCGAGAACCCCGATCTCAGTACCGGGCTCGCGAATATCAGCCTGAATTCCGTATCGACCGAGACCAAGTCGGCGAACGAACGCTTCATCTGCCCGCATGAGCGCACCCCGCGCGAGATGTCGGGGAATTTCGTCTACAAGAGCGAGACGCGCGCGAACCAGAGCGGCGTCGAGGCCGGGGTCAACATCTCGCTCGATACCGGCGGCACCTACATGGTCAGCATCGGCCTTCCCGATGTGAAGGGCATGGCTTCGGGATCGAATTCGGCGACTTACAGCGGTCAGTGCAAGGCCAAGGAGGCTGTAAACCAGAGCCTTGGCAACATGCCGACGACCGTCGACGGCGTACGCTTCGCGAGCAGCGGCGAAGACCGTTACCAGCTCTCCGACCCCAATCGTCTTTCGGGAAGTCATTCGACGACGCTGCTCGGCATGACCGAAACGCTGGGCTGGAATCTCCGCCGCTGCGGCGGTGACCTCCGCCTTGTGGATGTGAAATTCGAGGACATGCGCTTTCCCGACTGGGGGGCGTGGAAGGATATCGTCGAGCAGGTCGGCACGATCGACGGCAATCTCGTCCGCCTGACCGCGATCGTCGCCAACGACGGCCCCGAGGAAAAGGCCGCGACCGTCAAGTTCCGCGACACCTACAAGGGCGACAAATGGGACGGCGCCAAGCCCGACGGGATGCTCGGCGAAATGTCGGTCAGCGTCCCCGCCGGAGAGCAGCGCGAAGTGCAGTTCGAATGGGACAGTTCGGGTTATGCCTGGTTCGACGACGGCCGCCCGCGGCTGGTCCAGCGCATCAAGGCCGAGGTCGAGGATAAGGGCAAGAAGATCGACGATATGACGCGCAACCTGAAGGTCGCGCCGAAGCCGATCCTACTCGTCCACGGCCTCTGGTCGAACTGGCGCGCGTGGGAGACGTGGCAGAATATCCTGACCGCGAGCCACAGCCATGACTGGAAAGCCTTCCCCGTCGGCGAGCGGCCCGAACATGGCCGGATGAACACCGGCGAGGAAGTGGGAAATTTCGGCCCCACCAACACGATCGCCCAAAACGCCATCGAGCTCGGCAATTATGTCCGTTATGCGCAAAAGGACCGCAACGCTTGGCACGTCGACATCGTCGCGCACTCGATGGGCGGGCTGATCAGCCGGCGCTACATCCACGCGACGATGCCGACATATCCCGACGGCAAGCCGCAGGTGTCGCATCTGGTGATGCTGGGGACGCCCAATATGGGCAGCCGCTGCGCCGACCTCCTCAGCGTTCCGCTCGAAACCGCCGGTCGGTCGATGGATGCGCTGCGCGAATTGCGGCCGAGCGTGGTCGAACAATTCAACGCCGAAAACAGCAATCGCAAGAATGTACCCTTCTCGGTTCTCGCCGGCAACCCACTGCCCCCTGGCTGCTACATGCCCAGCCTCAACGACGGCGTGGTCGCGGTGCCTTCAGCCAAATGGACGATCACAGACAATGAGACGCAACTGATTCTGCACACGAGCATGACCGGCAGCGAGACTTTCGAATCTTTTGTGAAGCCTCGCATCGTGCTCGGCCCGGGCAAGCAGGCTCCAGCCGGCGGGTCAGCAGCGGCGGCAACGGGCATCCGCGCGCCGGCCCGGCTCATGATAACCGGGGTCGAGGGCGCAGCGCCGCTCGAAGCGCCTATCTTTTCGAAAGTGGTAATGCTCGCCCCGGACCAGACGCTAGACATCTCGATCCCGGTCGAAAACGCGTCGAACCTCGGTGTAACCTTCGCCGCGGCGAGCACGGTTTCGGCGATGCTGATCGACGATCAGGGAGCAATCGCGGCGACCAACCTTTCCGATCAACCCGAAGCGAACCAGATATTCCGATCGCTTCGCGTGAACCGACCGGTCGCCAAGGGCAATTGGACGTTGAGACTGCACAGCAGAGACCGCGCCGATCGTGAAGTCATACTTTCGACGTGGTCAAACGAACGCTGATGGCCGGTAGTCGACAGTCAGCTTTCGGAAAGTCCGCAACCAATGCAGCCATACCGGCTGCTCTAGAGACAGATTTCCGCGCCTAATTTCTCGCAGCGGCAAATGCTGGAAACGCAGACATATCAGGATTGTCACGATTGCTTATTCTCTTGCTTCAGAACGTCTGACACCCCGAGCCACGGTGGAGAATGACAGCATGAACAGCGCGATGATCTCGGCGGCGCTTGCCAACTCCCTTCTGATGCCGATGCCAATCGCGGCGCAAACACCTCCCGGGATCTCGGACCTTGTCGGCACCCGGGCGGCGGGCGGCGAGACCCAGCTCGAGGCACGGGGCTGGACGCACATCAAGACCGAGAAGGGCGACGATCGCGCGTGGAGCTATTGGTGGCAACCGCAGCGCCGTGAATGCGTCACCGTCGCGGTAATGGACAGCCGTTTCGATTCGATCACGACGAGCCCGGCTGCCGATTGCAACCAGAGCGCGACAAAGTCGAAGGGCAGCGACGCCGGCTCCGCCGCCGCAGCGGCCGTTGCCATCGTCGGCATCGCGGCGCTCGCGCACAGTTCGCACCATCACAAGGACGGGAAGCATCTCGGCGAAGCGGACGACGACCAGTATGGGCGCGGCTATCGCGACGGCCTCTACAGCCAGTCCTACCATAATTGCGACCGGTCGGACGCCTATTCCGATGGCTATACGCGCGGCACCGAACAGCGCGGTCATGAGACTGGTTATCGCGATGGCCAAGGTTCGGGCGCGGGCTACGCCCCGGCCGCGAAGGTGAACGACCTTCTGACCATGCGCGCCGCAAGCGCGGACGTCGAATTGCAGAAGCGCGGCTTCCGCACCGGCAACGCCTATCAGGCCGGCGACACCTCCTACACGATCCGCGCGAACGATCGTACCGGCCAGTGCGTCTAGGTCGCCACCCAGGATGGTCGCATCCGGTATATCTCCAACATCAAGGCCAAAGCCTGTCGCTGACGTCGCGCACGGGGGTCGGCACGCAGCGGCGTTACCGATCCCCGCTTCCTCCCTGGCCGCGCAGCGGCTAGCGAAGCAGATACACTGCGAATTCTCGCACCTAACCCGGCAATTCTTATCGATTATCCGCCTTTTCCAGCACAGTCGGCCAATTTGCCTTGCTGCGGTCAATCGAAGCGGCGAGGTCTGCCTCCCACAGTTCTTTGGCACGCTGATTATAGTTCAGGTACAATCGCCCATCGACAATGCGCCACACCTTGGGGTCGCCGGGCGCTATATAATTCTGGCTCACCGCCCAGGCACAATAGCCGCCGAACTGGGGCGCAAACGCCGCAGGATCGGCGGCGAAGCGGTCGCGCGCATTGGCAGAGGCGAAGCGCCAAAGCGCGCCGTTCCAACGATATTCGAATGCAGCAGAGCCGGCAATGGGACCTCCGTCGGAGAAGTAGGAGACGGCGTCATAGCCTCCGATCGCAAGCCCTTCTTCAGACATCGACACAGGCGGCGCTGAAGCTGGTGCAGCGGAGGTGCCGACCGTCGAGGCCGAGGCCAGCACGATGGCAGCAATGATCATACGCATGAAAGGAGGCTCCATTTCCCAAGATGGACGAGTCGTCGGACCTTCAGCGGTCGGCGGCGCTCAAGCGAAAGCTCGACGACGTCGATTTGACCCGCACCGCGGAAAGCAACGCGTCGATCGAAAACAGCCCCCCGCCGCGCACCACCAGGATTGCCGCCATCGCAACCCAAAGCGAATGCACCGGCCACCAGGCGTCGGGAAAAACGAAAATCTGGATGACCAGCGTCATCACGAGGAGCGCGCAGCCCGAGAAGCGCGTCGCGAGACCCAACAGCAGCAGGATCGGGAAAAAATGCTCGGCGTAGGTGGTCAGCGGCACGGCGAAGACCGGATCAAGCGGCAGCCCCGAGAATTCGGATGCGAACAGATCGTATTGCGACGGGTCGATCGACAAGAAGCTGCCCTCGACCACCTTGGTCTGCCCCGACCGCCAGAAGACGCCGGCGAGCGCGAGGCGCAACAGGAACAGCGCGGCGGATTCGGGGATGCGCGAGGCGGCGATTTCCACGCCGCGGTCATAGAATGCGACTAAGCGATTCATCATCAAAGCCTTTCAAATGCCCCTGCGTCGATCAGCGCCGCGAGAGCGGCGCCACCGTCGGGATGGTCTTCACCCAGACGCGCAAGGAGGTTACAGAGTGGAGAAATTTCTTTCGCAAGTTCGAGCGCCGCGATGCCTGCCAATTGCACAGGCAACAGCCGAACCTCGGCATGCGGCCGCGTGACGAGCAGCGCCGGCATATCCGGTGCGAAGGCCGGGTCGATCCGCGAGGCCGCGCCGGTAGCCAAGCGAAGAAATCTGGTCGCGGGATGCAGGCGCACCGGCATATCGAGCAGCGACGCCTCGTCATGCCCGGCCAGATCAGCGAGCCCGAATGCGGACGCTTCAGCTGAATTGTAACTTTCGAGCCAGGCCCATTCGATGCGCGCCAGTTCGGCCGCGAGGGGGGCGTCCAGCCAGTCGGCAAAGCGTTCGCCAATGTTGGTCAGCGGCCGCCCTTCGGCCCCGCCCGCGTCGACGAAGGCGCGTGAAAGGCGATTGAACACGCCTTCACCGAGATGCTCACGCGTTTGCGGAAATGTCTCTTCGAGCGCGACGAGCCGTGCGTGCGAGATCGTGTTGGCGTGCACGCGAAGACCGCGCAGCACAGACGCCTCGTCCCCCGCAAAAAGCGCCTCGGGCAAGTGGCCCGGCCCATGCAGCAATGTCGCCGCGAGGGCGCTCTGGTCGAGCTCAAGCATGGGCTATCTCGGACATCAGCAGCGCGTCGGCCGCCCTCGCCTCGCCCATGAGCGTCGCATAATCGGGAACGTCGGTGTCCCATTCGACAAGCACCGGTTTTGTCCCGCCGCGCGCAAGGAAGCGTGCAAGCAAGCCCCAGCAGCTCGACCGAACGGACGATCCGTGATCGTCGATCGCGATCATTCCGCCCATGTCGTCGTCCTTTACGGTGTGACCCGCAACATGGATCTCACCGACAAGGCCCGGGTCGAAGGCGTCGAGCCACACGACCGGATCGAGCCCGAGATTGAACGCCGAGACCTCGACATTGTTGATATCAAGCAACAGGCCGCAGCCGCTGCGCCGGCAAAGCATGTGGAGGAACTCGACCTCGTCCCAGTCGCTCTGTGCATAGGCCAGATAACGCGACGGGTTTTCGATCAGGATCGTCCGGCCCAGCCGGTCCTGCACGCGGCCGACTTCACGCACGAAATGATCGAGCGCCGCATGAGTGTAGGGAATGGGAAGCAGGTCGGGGAACTTGTCCTTGGGTCCGTTGCTCCAGCTCAGATGGTCCGAGACCATCGCGGGCCCATAGCGGTCGCACAGCGCCGCAAGCACCTCGAGTTCGTCAAGGTCGACGCCTGCCGCCGAGCCAATCGACAGACCGACAGAGTGAAAACTCAGCGGCAGATGCTCGCCGATCGCGGTCAGCCATCGGTGCGGTGGCCCGCCTGCGCCGAAGTAATTTTGGGGGTGCACCTCGGCCCAGGCGGGCGCCGTCCCGCGCTCCGCCGCTGCGAGCACATCGGCATAATGGCTCGATTTGAGCCCTATGCCGGCACGCGGCGGCAGCGAGTGGAGCACGGGAGCGGACATCGTCAGCCCTTGCGCGGAGCCGGCTTGGCGTTGCCCGCGTGCGCGGTCAGCGTGCCGCCCATCTTGACGCAGGTGCCGGCCTTCACATGTTTCCAGGCGTTGCCCTGATAGTCGACGGTCGACGTGCCGGCACAGCTGGTGCCCGGACCGGCAGCGCAGTCATTCTTGCCTTTCAGCGAGATGCCGTAGCATTTTTCGGTCTTGCCTTCGGCGGCGGCGGCACCGCTGACGGCAGTGCCGGCGGCTATGGCGAGGATCGCCGAGGCGGCGAGCGACAGTTTCAGCGTATTGGTCATTTCTATCTCCCTTGGTTGAATGGGTGATGCGAGGGATGGCATCGATCACCGGTTCGCGGCCCAAGTTGAGGAGGTTACGTCGCGACAAATTATCGCCCCGGGCGCAGCGACGCGATCGCGCCGCTGTCGAATATCGCGTGAACCGCTCGGGTGATTTCGGCATCGGGATAGAGTGCATGCGCCGCGGCCGATGCCGCGCCGATCGTCTCGCCGATGCGGAGCCCCGACAGGATGCGATGCTCGGCAGGACCGAGACGTCGCGCCCGGACGGTGTCCGCGGGACGCGTGATCAATAGCCCTTCGGCCTTCCATTCGGTCGTCACCTCGGCGCGGCGCGGCGCGAAATGCGCGAGCCAGATCGAAGGGGCCGGCACGGCGAACCAGCCAAAGCGCGTGGCGGCGTGCAGCTTGACGCGGCTCGACGACCATTGTTCGGCGGTCATGCCCGCGATGAGGGCCGGCGCGACGGGCGCATCGGCCGGCGCGCGCGCCGATGCCAGCCACAGCCGGTCGATAGAAGCGACGGCCGAAAGATAGGGCAGCACGCGCCCGATATCTCGGCCGACGATCCACTCCGGGAAAAGCTGGCCGTATGCGGCCAGTGCGGGACCGTCGGGCGGCACCGCAGCGACGAACTCGCATGCGAGATCACGAAAGGGCGCTGGTCCGAGGATCGCGGCGACGATCGGATAATTGGCGGCAAGCGCTTCGACCGCAGCGACCGGCGGGCGCGAACGACGCAGCCGTCGCGATACGCCGAACGAACGGCGTGCGTCGGCGACCGTCCGCTGGACGGTGGCAAGATCAGACATGATGGGCATCCTCTCCTCAGGATGGGCGCCCCGGCGCGCGGCCGGGGCATCCGGGTCAACGCTTTTTGGGCGTCAGCGAGCCGACACCGTTCGGCGTCTTGATCTTCGCGCACGTCCCCTTGGCGACATATTTCCAGGCGTTGCCCTGATAGTTGGTGGTCGACGTACCGGCGCAGCTCGTGCCCGGGCCGGCGGCGCAGTCATTCTTGCCCTTCAGCGCCACGCCATAGCATTTGTCCTTGCCCGGCTGCGCCGCGACGGGCCCCGCCTGCACCGCGGCGGTGGCGAGGAACGAGAGGGTGGCGGCAGCAAGTGCGATCGTCGATTTGTTCATGATGAAATCCTTTCCGTTGAGAGCGCCCTTCAGGGCGTGCCCTTTCATCGGCCGAAACGGGCGCTGCGTCCGCTACCCAAAGCGCATCGTTTCCATGCATGGTGCGTCAGCACGTCGGCTCGACCATATGGCCGCCGATGGCCTCGTGCAGGATGAAGCCTTCGAGCGGGTCGAACTCGCCGCGCCACGGCGCCGCCTCGAGCGTGTGCATCGTGTCGGCATAGCCCGCCTCGCGCCGCTGGCGGATGCCGGAGGGGCTGAAGTCGATATCCTTGCTATGATCCTCCCCCGCGAGCGCCGGAGCAAGCAAGCGGATCACATGCATCCGCGTCGGGCAGCCATAGGCGGCGAGTTCGGGCACGCCGGGCGCCGTGCGGCATCCGTCGGGCAGCAACGCGGTCAATTCTGTGATCACATGGCGCAGCTTGTGGAGCTGGCGCTGACGGCGGATATGCGTGCCCGCGCGGCTCGAATATTGGACGTCTTTCTGGCGATTCATCACGTCCCAGATCGTTTCGGGTTCGGGGCCGTGCGAATTCCATATGTGGACGGCGTAGACCATCGAGTCCCGCCGCGGATTGTCATCGAAGACCGCCTCGACGGGCGTGTTCGACAGGATGCCGCCATCCCAATAGAGGTCGCCGTCGATGCGCACCGCGGGAAAGGCCGGCGGCAAGGCGCCCGATGCCATGATGTGGCGAAGATCGAGCGGCATGTCGCGTGAATCGAAATAGCGCATCTCGCTGGTCGTGACGCTGGACGCGCCGACGGTCAGTCGCACGTCGCCATCGTTGATCCGGTCGAAGTCGATCAGGTCCGATAGCGTCTCGCGCAACGGATCGACTGAATAATAGGCCGCCTCCTCGGCACCAAGCGCCGCATGGACGCTGCCAAAGGCCGACGGATTGGGGGTGAAGAAGGTCGGCAATCCGCCGACGATCGTCGTCCAGTTGCGAAAGAAGCTCGCGACCGCTGCCGGAAGCGCGTGGTCGAAGCCATGGCCGTGCTCGACGCGGCGCCAGAATTCCGTCAGGCGATCGATCCGCTCTTCGGCAGGGCTGCCCGCGATGATCGCGGCGTTGATCGCGCCGATCGAGGTGCCGATCACCCAATCCGGTTCGACCCCGGCCTCGTGCAGCGCCTGATAGACGCCGACCTGATAGGCGCCGAGCGCGCCGCCGCCCTGCAGCACGAGCACTTGTTGCCCATGCGCCTTGAGTTCGCTGGCAAGGTTCATTTGCTCTCTCCATGAATGGGGGCATCGCCGCCGGTGATCAGCCGCGCGCCGCGCTCGAAGGTGAGGTAGTTCCAGAGCCAGTTCGCCCCGACGAGCAGCCGGTTGCGAAAGCCCGCGAGGAAGAAGATGTGCGCCGTGGTCCACACGAACCAGGCGAGCACGCCCGACATCCGCAGCCATCCGAAATCGATCACGGCGCGGTGGCGGCCGATCGTCGCGAGATTGCCATAGTCGCGGTAGCGAAAGGGTATCGCTCGGCCGCGAAGGATCTGGTGCGCGACATGCCGGCCTTGCTGCTTCGCAACGGGTGCTATGCCGGGAAGACAGCGCCCCGCCCCGTCGGTGAACGAAGCCGTGTCTCCGATGGCGTAGGCGCCGGGGAGCCCGGGGACCGAAAGGTCCGGTCCAACGATGACGCGCCCGGCGCGATCCGCCTCGACGCCGAGCCATGCGGCGGCGTCCGATGCGCGTACGCCCGCCGCCCAGACGACGCTGTGCGTCGGCACGCGGATGCCGCCGATATCGATATAGGTTTCGGTGATCGCACTGACGCGCTTGTCGGTCATCACCGTGACGCCAAGGCTCTCGAGCGCTTTGCCCGCCTTGTCGGACAGGCGCGGCGGGAAGGAGGCGAGCAGCCGCGGCCCCGCCTCGACGAGCAGAACGCGCGAGCAATGCGGGGTGATGCTGCGAAAATCGCCCGAGACCGATCGCCGCGCGAGTTCGGCGATAGCGCCCGCCATTTCGACCCCGGTGGGCCCGCCGCCAACGACGACGAAGGTCAGCAGCGCCTGGCGGCGCAGCGGATCGGGCTCGGTCTCGGCCAATTCCAGTGCGAGCAGCACCTTGCGGCGCACCGTCGTGGCGTCGTCGATCGACTTGATACCGGGCGCGTGCTGTTCCCAGTCGTCGCGTCCGAAATAGCTGTGGCGCGCGCCCGTTGCGACGATCAGCCGGTCGAAGCGCACGGTGCGGCGACTTGCGAGCAGCACGCGCCGTTCGCCGGGATCGACGTCGATGACGGTGTCGAGGAGAACCTGCACATTCTTGTGCCGCCGCACGATCGAGCGGATTGGCGCGGCGATATCGGCAGGCGACAGGCCCGCGGTCGCGACCTGATAGAGCAAGGGCTGGAACAGATGATGGTTGCGCTGGTCGATCAGCGTGACCCGGACGTTGCCGCGTGCAAGCTCGCGCGCGGCGGCAAGCCCGCCGAAGCCGGCGCCGATAATCAGCACATGGAGCGGTGAAGCGTCGGCCTTCATCGCTCGTCTCCGCGTCTTGCGAGGTCGGCCAGGACGCCGCGCGGAGAGGCGGAACCCCTGTCGCGCGGCGATGGCCCAATCGGCCTCGAGACGAAGAAGGCGGCAAGATGCGGCGGGAGCGGCGTGTGATTGGAGGTCAGCGGGGTCATTGCGCGGTCCACCCGCCATCGACCGGCAACGCCGCTCCGGTGATCGATTGCGCACCGTCGGAACAGAGGAAGACGGCGAGCGCACCCAGTTCGTCGACGCTCGCGAATTTCTTGCTCGGCTGCGCGGCGAGCAGGACATTTTCGATAACCTCTTCGCGGCCGATCCCACGGGCTCTGGCTGTGTCGCCGATCTGGTTTTCGACGAGCGGCGTCCAGACATAGCCGGGGCAGATCGCATTGCATGTCACACCGTGCCGCGCGCCTTCGAGCGCGACGGTCTTGGTCAGCCCGACGACCCCGTGCTTGGCCGCGACATAGGCGCTCTTGAAAGGCGAGGCGACAAGGCCGTGGGCCGAAGCGACATTGATGATGCGCCCCCAGCCCGCTTCCTTCATCGGCCCGAAGGCGGCGCGGACGGTGTGAAAGGCGGCCGACAGATTGAGCGCGATGATCGCATCCCATTTGTCCGCGGGAAAATCCTCGATCGGACTGACATGCTGGATGCCGGCATTGTTGACGAGGATATCGGCGCGCCCGAAGCGCTGCAGCGCGTCGTCGACCAAGCGGGTCGCACCCTCGGGCTGCGTCAGATTTGCGCTGTCATAATGGACGCGCACGTCGGCACTCGCTTCGATCTGGCAGCAGACACGATCGATCGCTGCGAGCTCGCCGAGCCCGTTGAGGACAATATCGGCGCCCGCATCGGCCAGCGCGCGCGCGATGCCGAGCCCGATCCCGCTCGTCGATCCGGTGACAATGGCGACACGGCCCGCCAGCGGGCGGGCGCTGGGCTGGGCGCGCTTGAGTTCGCCCAACGGCTGAACGGTCATCTTGGCTCTCCTGAATGAATGGATGACCAAAGAATGGAGACATGCACGCCGCGGCGGAAATGCCGTTCGTGCATCGAAACCATGCCGACAATCGAATGTCCGCGCGCAGCGGCCCCGGCTAAATTTCGAGGCGTCCCGGGAAGCGGCCAGCCGTTATCGACCCCCCGCTCCCTCGCGTCGGCGCCGCCGCTTCCCGCGACATCGAATTCTTGCAACAGAAGGAACTATCGCAATGAAGCTCAACCATCTGACGATGGCCGCATTGGCCGCATTGGCCGCATCGACCATCTTCCTCGGCGCCACCCCCGCCTTTGCCGGCACTTGCCCGACCGGGCGCGACGCAGCCAACGCGCTGGCCGACGCGCCGACCGCACCCAGCAACGTCACCGACACCGTGATCGGATCGGTCGACCTCGCCAAGGAAATCGGCGTCGAAAACCGCGACCTGCGTATGCGGCGCCTCGTGGTGCAACCCGGCGGCGTCGTTCCGCTCCACAGCCATGCCGGCCGCCCCGCGCTGATCATCGTCGTGTCGGGCGCCATCACCGAATATCGCAGCAGTTGCGCGGTCGGGATCGACCATGCCGCAGGCGAGATTTCGAGCGAGTCCGACGGCATTTCGCACTGGTGGCGTAACAATGGGTCGGTTCCCGCCGAACTCCTGTCGGCCGACGTGAAGGCACGCGACTGATTGACGGCTTTGGAGCGTGTCCATGCCTCCGTCCCGGACCGCTCCCGGCGCGGCATCGGTGTTTCGACACCGGTCGCCGCGCCGCTCCCGTTTCTCGCGCAAGGAATGATATTTTGACCGACCCCTATCGCGCCGGAATCGACATCCTCTCACAGACTGGTTCGATCCAGGAGGCGCGCCGCAACCGTGCGGCCGAGGTGGCGCCCGATTTCGTACGGACCGCCGTCAGTTTCACCTATGGCGAAATTTTCGCGCGGCCGGGCCTTGACCTCAAGATGCGCGAGCTCGCCGCCGTGGCGGCCTTTGCCGCACTCGGCCGATCGACCGCGCAGCTTCGCCAGCACGTCGAAGCCGCTCTCCATCTCGGCTGGACCAAAACAGAGATTATCGAAGTGCTGATCCAGACCGCCGCGCATTCGGGCGTGGCGATGGCGATCGACGCGATTGCCGATTGCCACGACCTGCTGGTCGAGCGCGATCCAAACTCAACAGCTTGCGAAGACTAGGCGGCGAGCGCCGGCCATTGATGCCGGCGCGCCTCGCGAACGAAGGCACCGAGTGCCGGCGAATGCGGCCGGCCGCGCACCGTCGCGAGATAGATGGTGCGGCTATATTCGGGCTCGATCAACGGGCGCACGATCAGGTCGGGATCGGTGACGCTGTGCTCGGGAAAGAAACCGAAGCCGAGCCCGGCCTTGATCATCTTCTGCACCCACTCATCGCGCGGCGAACTGAACACCTTCTTGGTCGTGACCCCGCGCCGCGCGAAATCCTCGGTGACCATCTGGAACACTTCGCAATTGGCGCGCCCGACATAGGGTTCGCCGTCGAGGTCGGCGGCGCGGATCGCGTTGCGCTCGGCCCAGCGGTGACCGGGCGGCAGGACGATCACAAAACGCTCGCTGAACACCGGTAGCTGATGAAAACCGTCGGGCAGCTCGCCGGGGATACCGACGAGGCTGAGGTGCAGATCGCCCTTCTCGAGCGCGCCGATCATCGCCGATGCCTCGCCGTCGATCACCTTGACCTCGACGTCGGGATGTTCGGTCTGGAAGCGGACGATCAGGTCGGCGACGAGCTGGGGCCCGATCGTGCACATCGCGCCGATCGTCAGCGTGACATGCTCGATCTTCTTCGCCGACACCGCGGCCTCTTTCGCCGCACGTGCCGAGGCGGCCACGCTTTCCAGATACGGAGCCATCATCTGACCCAATTCGGATAGATGCGTATTGCCGCGCTCGCGATGGAACAGCGGGCCGCCAAGCTCATGCTCGAGCTGCTGGATCGCGCGCGTGAGCGCGGGCTGGCTGACGTTGCACTGCTCGGCCGCGCGCGTGAAATTAAGCGTCTGCGCCAGCGCGACAAAATAGCGGATCTGCTGCATTTCCATGGGCGTCGTCCCCAAATCAACGCGGGCGAAGGATATCAGCGTGCAGCCCGGCGTGCCAGTCGCTACGTATTCGCCGCCAACGCGGCGCGGGTTACAAACTCCAGCTTGATCGCGGCAGCGATCGACAGCGTCATTACGCCCACCGCGACCCAGGCGTGTGGGAGCATCGCCGGCAGACCAAGCAGGATCAGCCCGTCGTTGCTGCCGGGAACGAGCGCAGCGCCCATCCCCATCAGCATGCCACCCGCGAGGCAGCGGACGACGGCAGCCGGCCGCGGCCATTCGCGGCGCAGCTTGCCCGCGATCGCCCCGCCCGCGATGGCCCCCGAAAGAAGCGCGACGACCATCGCACCGCGCAACGAGAGCATCGCGTCCATAGAGCGCGCCAATGCCGCCAGCGCGTCGGTGTAGGCCCAATATCCGGCACTCAGCAACGTCGTGACGAAGGTCAGCGCAATCAGCAGGGTCGCGCGATGCGGATGCCACAGATGAACGCCGATCCGCGGCGCGCGCGCCGCCTCGACGACGCGCCAGATTGCAAGAACAGCAACGGCCAGCACGAGAACATATCCGATATTGCCGAAGCCAAATGATATCGCGTGCTGGCTCTCGGGTGCCGGAAAAGGAACAAGGCAGCCGATGAAAAAACCGACCGGGGTCGCAAGCCACGCCCATTGCCCCGACCCGATCCGCGCGACCGCTCCGAAAACGCACGCCTGGTTCACCCATGCGCCAATGCCGAGCAGAAGCCCGCCGGCGATCGTCGCGCCATCGACCGCATAGGCGGGGAACGTCATCTGCAACCACCCCGTCGCCGCTGCGATCGTGGCAAGGCCGCCTGCCCAGACCGCCGCTTCGGCCAGCGCCACTGCGCGCGTGGCGCGGCCCGCACTCAATATCTCGTCGACCGCGGCGACCATGCAGGTCGCGCCGCGCTGGATAGCGAGCCCCATCAGGGCGGCGGACGCCAGCGCGACGAGAAGGACGCCCGCCGACGACATCAATGTGTCGCAGCTGTAGCGATCGAAAGGGTCACCTCGCTCGCCATCTTGAATTGCGCCGTGCGGTCGGTGATCGAATAGCGGCTCGCGATAGCCGAAAAATCGGTCCAGGAGACGGTAACCGCACCGGCGGCGTCTTCCGTGACGAGCATGCGAACGGGCCAGTCGAGCCCGGCGTAAGGGTTCGATTGAAGAAACTGGACGCCGAGCGGCGGGTTGCCGAACAGCACCAGCGTCGACCGGCCGAGCGGCAGTCCGGCGCCCCCGGCAAGCTCGGCCTGATCGATCGTCGCGAAATGGCGAATGCCTTTCGCCGCGACATCGCCTG
The DNA here is from genome assembly GCF_014873485.1 of Sphingopyxis sp. OAS728. Classification (NCBI taxonomy): domain Bacteria; kingdom Pseudomonadati; phylum Pseudomonadota; class Alphaproteobacteria; order Sphingomonadales; family Sphingopyxidaceae; genus Sphingopyxis; species Sphingopyxis sp. OAS728. The sequence goes on from NZ_JADBDT010000001.1 coordinate 1,727,594, forward strand.
TCAGTTTCGTGACGGTGTCGTCGAACCCGTTCGCGCTCTTCAGGGTGAGGATGTCGGCGGCACGCTCAGCCCGAATCGGTGTATCTGCGGTTTGAGCACAGACAGGCGAGCAAATGCAGGCCGCGGCCGTGAAGAGCAGCGTGAGATAGGATAGACGGGGCATCGGCAGTCTCCTGTGAACGAATGCCGGCACTTATGGCTGCTGTGCCGTTTCACAAAAAATGCCGGTTGCTTATGGTGTTTATGTGCGGCGCGCATGGCATACGCTTCGCATCGCCGCGACCCGCCGGTCGCGTGCTTCGAGCTTTGTAGCCCCGCTTTTCGAACCCTGGTTGGCCGCTTTTGGGAGGTGGCGGACTGCTAGCTCTTGGCGGTTTCAACCTGAGAACTGACATTCCGCATCCGATTGCGCGCCCTTCGTCAAGAGCAGACCGTCGCGCAGATCAGAATCCGAGGGCTACGCCCACGCGACCCCCGGTCGACCCCTTCGCGGTGGAACCGGCGAACCCGCCGTTCAGATAGACGCGCGGCGACGCGCGCACGACGACGGCACCCGAAAAGCCCTGCTCGCCGCGATAGGTCGCGAGATTGAAAGACACTGACGCATTGCTGTCGGGCACGATCATCGTACCGCCCAGCGCCATCGCCGCTGCAATCCCGCCATTGACCTGTTGGAACCCGCGATTGGACGCTAGTTCGAGAAGGTCGACGCGACTGTCGAGGTCGCTGAGACCGCTGTCGAGCGCGCCAATCGCGGACCCTACGTCGCGATAGGTCGCGCCCTGAACGGCATATTGCGGTGCGGTCATCGTTCCCGTTGCGCTGTCATAGGAAGCCCCGCCGCCCAGAACGGTGGCGGTCGCCTGTCCGAGCGAGGTGTTGCGCGCGAGCGCGGTATTAGCTGTCGCCTGCGAGGCATTTGCCGTTGCCTGCGCCTGTGTGGCGGTCGTTTGTGCCGTTGTCGCGCTGGTCAGCGCCGTGCCGGCGGCCGCCTGGGCCAAGGCGGCATCGCTTCGGGCCAAATTCGCGGTTCCCTGCGCCGTCGCGGCTTCACTGCGCGCCGTGTCCGCCGTCGTTTGCGCTGAAGCGGCGTTGGCAATCGCCGTATCGGCCGCCGCCTGCGCTGTCGATGCATTGGCGAGCGCGGTGTTGGCGGTGGCCTGCGCCACCGCGGCCTCGTTCCGCGCGATGCCGGCTGTCGACTGAGCGCCAGCGGCATCCGCGAGCGCGGTGCCGGCCGTGGCCTGTGCCGCCGCGGAATTCGTCAGCGCCGTACCGGCGGCCGTCTGCGCCGCTGTCGCGGTGGACGCGGCGGAGTTGGCCGTCTGCTGCGTGGCAAACAGCTGGCTGCCATTGACCGCATCGGTGCTTGTCGCGCCCACAGCGCCCGCGCCGACATTGGTCAGGGTGCGCGTCTGGCCCGCCGAGCCGAAGGATACGGTGTTGCTCCCCGTCGCCACCGAGTTCGCGCCAATGGCGACGCTGTTCGTCGCGCCCGACGCGACCTGGCTGCCCGAACCGAGCGCCACGCTGCTTGCAGCCAGCGCTGACGCGCCGGCCGATCCATTGTAGGCGCCGCCGATCGCGGTGCTGCCGTCGCCCGAGGCGACAGCGCCTTGTGTCGTACCCAGGGCGCTGCCGAGCGCAATGGCCGAGACGCCCGATGCCTGCGCGCCGCTCCCGCCCGTCTGCCCTGTAAATCCGCAGCATCCGTTGCCGCCGACGCCCCCGGCGCCGACCGCAATAGCGCCGCTCGCCGACGCCGACGCACCGGTGCCCCCGGTCCCGCCGGTCCCGCCGGCAGTTCCATAGCCGCCGGTTCCACCGCCCCCGATTGCCGTCGCCGCGCCGGCGGTCGCCTGCGCCCCAGCGCCGCCGACGCCGCCGATCGCCCCCGAATTTGAGGTCCCGCCCGAACCGCCCGCGCCGATCGCAGTGCCGCCGTCGCCTGTCACGGTTGGGGCGCTCCCTCCGGCGCCGCCGGTTCCGCCGCTGTCGGCCACGCCGGTCGAGCCCCCCGTGCCAACGACCACACCATCCGCAAAGGCATTGCCGGGCGACAGAAAGGCCAATGCGCTCGCATAGCCAAACGCATGCGCAAGGCGCCGCTTTGCTGTCGACTGCGCCCGCGCGCCGGTGCCGGAATTGATCATCGCGATGTCCCCCTTCTGTCCCGGCGTGCCGGGATGATCGCGCTCGCACAGCCTTGGCTGCGCGAGCGCGCCTCTTCACACCCGGTGGCCCCCAATCCGAGCGCGGGCCGCTTCAAGCACCGGGACAGGAAAAGGAAAATACCTGAAATCAGGTAGATGGCCTTAGCTTTTCGTTAAGCTATTCACCGGCGCTTGTGAAATTTCGAGGATCACCATCGTGCCATCACGGGTCGAACGGATATCGAGCGCCCCACCGAGCCGCGCGGCGCGCGAAGCCATGCTCCGCAGACCAAGCCCTTCGTCGCGCGCGCAAGCCGGATCGAAACCGCGCCCATTGTCGCTTATGGTCAGCGTCAGTCGGTCGCCGATAGACGCCAGCGCGACGGCAATCTCGCTGGCACCGCTGTGCCGAAGCGCATTGGTGACCCCCTCCTGCACGACGCGCGTGATGTCGAGGCTCTGCGCGAACGGCAGTATATGGGCTCCTGCTCCGTCGAGCCGCCAGTTGCACTTGATGTCCTGATTTTCGCAGAGCAGCGTCAGCCGCGATCGAAGGGGCGCGATCCATTCCGTCAGCGACCGGTCGGCCGCCTGTGCGCCGGTGGTCGTGTCGATGATTAGCCGCAGTTCCTCGCGCAGTTCCTTCAGGATCGAAAGGAAGCGTCCCGCGGGAACTGCACGCTCGCCATGCTCCAGCACCGCGATGTTGTTGACCAGCGTCGTCCCCATGCCATCGTGCAGGTTGCGCACCAGGTCGATCCGTTCGGCCATCCGGCTTCCGGCGAGTTCGAGTTCATGCTGGCGCCGGAGAGCGGCCGCCGTCTCCCGTCTTGCCACCTCGACCTTTTCGCCGAGTTCCTCGTTGAAGCGTTCGACGCGCGTCGCCGCCGACACGAAGCGCCAAGCAAGGACCGTCGCCATGCAGATGATCAGCATCTGCGAGGTCACCGGCGAATAATAGATATTGTCGTCGAGCAGCCCGGCGAAGGTCAGATTGTCATGCGCGCCCGCGGCGATCGTCAGCACGTTGCTGACGTTGAGCACCCAATGGTCGATGCGCCGGCTACGCGCGGTTTGCACAAAGAGGAACAAGACCGCGCCGCAATAGATCGCAAAGGCCGCACCCGACATCGCCACCCGCGTCGTATCGATCAGGCTGTGCGGAACGGCGACCAGACACAGTGCGCCGACGGCAAACCCCGCCCACAGCAGCATCTCGGCACGCGGATAGCGGCGATCGAGGAAGCGAAGAATGAAAAGGCAGTGGCTGACCGCGAACAGGAGCAGGAAGACGATCGTCGTCCGCGCCCATCCGTCGGTGGTCGCGAACGGCCATGGACTGCGCGCGACGAGGTTCAGCGAATAGCCCGCCCAGGCGAAGGTCGCCATGCTGTACCAGCCATAGGCGGTCTCGCGCCGCCGCATCAGCCAGATCGCAAGGAAGAAGGAGGCAAGCGCGACGGTGATACCGAGGTTGAAGGTCGGCAGTGTTCGCCGCACGATCTGTGCCGCGTCGTAACGAGCCGATATCCGCGCCGGATCACCAAGGGTCGCGACGCCGAGGCCCGGCTGATAGACGGCCTGCCCCGACACGCGCACGAGCAGGACATTTTTGCCCTCGCGCAACATGGGCGGCGCGAGTTGCCATCGCCGCGGCGCATTCCACGAGCGCGAGAGCGGCTCGACGAGCCGGGGGTCGCGCTCGAGCAGCTGCCCGTTGAGATAGGCCGCGCCGGCCAGTGTCCAGTAATCGATCATCAGCGCCGTGGGCCGAGCCGCATCTCCCTGTTGCCATGTCAGCCGGTACCAGACGACGCCGTCGAAACGCGGCCAGCGCCGCGACCAGTCATCGGGCAGCGTGACCCGCTCCCATCCCGAATTCGGAGGCACCGCCGCATTCCAGTCCGAACGTGCCGCCTCGATGGTCCGGAAACCGACGGTCCCCTCCTTCGCCGCCGCCTCATCGACAGCCACGACCACGAGGAACAGGCACGCGAGCCACCTAAGGCAGGAAACCACGCGCACGCGCCTCGAAAATGGCCTCGGTACGCGACCGGACTGCCAGCTTTTTATAGATATTCCGCACATGACATTCGACCGTGAATCGCGAAAGCGAAACGATCTCGGCGATTTCCTTGTTCGTCAGCCCCTTGCTGACGAGGTTCAATATCTCGACCTCGCGCGGGCTCAGCACCGATTGCGGCACGTGCGCCAGCGCACCGCCCGGCGCTGCGGCGGCCAGCGAACCGAAGGTCGACAGGATATGCCGGGCGACAAAGGGGTCGATCGGCGCGCCACCACGCAGGACGCTGCGTATCGACAGCTTGATCTCGATATCGTCGCGCTCTTTCAGCAGATAACCTGTCGCGCCCGAACGAAGCGCCCGCATGATGATATGCTCGTCGCTCCAGGCCGATATCACGAGGATCGGAAGCGCCGGGTCGCGGCCGTGCAGAAATTCAATCAGGTCGATCCCATTGCCGTCGGGCAGCCCGACGTCGATGAGCGCCATCGCAAAGGGCTGTTCCTCGATCAATCGCCGTGCATCGGCGATCGTCGTCGCGAAGGACAGCGCATCCCGGCTATATCCCATCTCTTCGAGAATGGAACGCAGCCGGATGTGCATCATCGCCTGATCCTCGACCAAGAGGAGCGGCGCGGGCAGCATCGGCTCGTCAATGTCTGGCGCAGGATCAATCAAATGGGCAGGTCCGCCGGCTGGAGAGCGCGACCCGTCTGCCGCAATATGACAATACATCCGCCGTTCCGCCTGACCATAGCGGAAATCAGTTATAGCGAAGCACGGTCCCTTGCGACCTATGACAAGCGCCGGGCCGCCTCTGGCCGGACAACGAACGTAAGCGTCAGAGCGGCGCTGCAGATGATCGCAACGGATTAACGCGCCGCGACAGCGCGCTCATAGGTCGATAGCGTCTTGAACTCCAGTTCGGGAAAGCCTTCGGCAGCCGATTTGTCGAGCGCGTCATAATAGAGGTTCGCGCCGCCGAAATAGATGAGGACGCGTGCGCCCTTGTCGTCGCGGTTGGCGCCCATCATCCACGAATTGACCTTGTCGCCTTCGTTCATCAGCGTCTGGCCGTGGATATCCGCGGTTGCCGCAGTCCATTCGCGTTCGGCCTCTTCGCGCGGCTCGAAAATATCCATCCCCTCGCGTCCCATCTTGCCGATGCAACGCGATATCCAGATCGCATTCTGCTCGATCGAGGTCGGCAGGTTGGCAAAGGGCGCCTGCGGTCCGGTGACGGTGAACATATTGGGGAAGCCCGCGACGCAGACCCCCATGATGCACGCCGATTCTTGCTGCCATTTTTCGCGCAGCGTCTGCCCGCCGGTACCACGGATCGGAAAGGCTTCGAGCGCGCCGGTATATGCCTTGAAGCCCGTCGCCAGCACGATGATGTCGAATTCATAGTCCGCGTGCGTCGTGCGCACCCCGGTTTCGGTGATCTCGACGAGCGGCTCCTGCTTCTTGATGTCGACCAGATGCACATTGTCGCGGTTGAAGGCTTCGAAATAGCCATGGTCGAGCGGCGGGCGCTTCGCGAACAGCGGATAGTCGTCGAAGCTGGGCGTCAGCAGGTCGGCGAGCGCGGGGTCGTTAACGCGCTCGCGCATCTTGGCAGCGATGAAGTCGCCCGCGATCCGGTTCGCCTCGGGACTGGCGAGCAGATCGTCGAACGTCTCGAAAACCCAGCGGAAGCTGCCGGTCCAATTCTCTTCGAAGATGCGCTGCCGCTCCTCGGGCGCCGTGTCCATCACATTGCGTCCGACCGGACTGTCGAACGCCATGCCGAAGACATGGTTGCGGCACTTGGCGACGATCGCCTGGTAATTGTCCTTAATCTCCTTTTCCCACTCGGGGGTCATGTCTTTCTGCATTGCGGGGAGGACGTAATTCGGCGTGCGCTGGAACACCGTCACGCTGCCCGCGGTTTCGGCCACGACGGGCAGCATCTGCACGGTCGTGGCGCCGGCGCCGATGATCCCGACCTTCTTGCCGGCATAATCCAGTCCTTCGTGCGGCCAGCGCGAGGAGTGGAAGATGGGGCCCTTGAAACGATCCATACCGGGGATCTTCGGGATCATCGGCTCCGAAATCATGCCCATGCCGCTGATGAAATATTTGCTCGTAAAGACATCGCCGTCGCCCGTCGTGACCTGCCAGCAGCCGCGCTCCTCCAGATAGTCGGCCTCGACAATCTCGGTATCGAGCTGGATGTGCGGCCACATGTCGCATTTGTCGGCGACGAAGCGCATGTAATTCTGGGTTTCCTCGCGGCCGGGATAGCGTTTCGTCCACGACCATTCCTGAAGCAGTTCGGGCGAGAAAGTGAGGCAGTAATAATAGCTCTCGCTGTCGGTCGCGGCGCCCGGATAGCGATTCCATGTCCACGTGCCGCCGATGTCCGACGCCCGGTCGAACACGCGGACGGTGAGGCCCAACTCGCGCAGATAATGGATCAGCGCGAGGCCTGCAAAACCAGCCCCGATCACGATCGCGTCATAGTCCACCGCGGGCCCGCTTGAATTGTTCTTCTCGGTCATCTGTCTCACTCTCCACAAGTCCGACGGCGCCTTATCCGGCGCTCGTCCTGCTCTTCCAAAGCTCTCAGCCCGCCGTCACGCGATCGGGGTCCATGGCGCCAATTTCGGCGAGGATCGCCGCGCGATCGGAATCGCGCTGCCACATTTTGGGCATAACGACGTCGGTGTCCGCGAAGCGCGGCGCGGGGCGCGGCTGCATCCAGCCGCCGGCCTCGACATAGCTGCCGCGTGCGCGGCTGTGCTCGTGCGCTGTCGCGTCGGCCATCGTCAGCACTTCGCTGTAACAACAGTCGCGCGATTGCAGTCGCGCGGTCCATGTTGCACGCGGTTCGCCGGCGAAAATCGCGGCGAGCCGCGCCTTCATCGCGGGCCATCGCGACTGGTCGTGCTGCGCGGCGAAAAGCGGGTCACCACCCAGCCCCAGCGCATCGACAAGCCGCGCATAAAATTGCGCCTCGATCGCCCCGATCGCGACAAAGCGGCCGTCGGCGCAGGCATAGCAGGCATAAAAGGGCGCGCCGCCGTCGAGCAGGTTCTGGCCGCGCCCGCGGTCCCACATGCCATTGTGCCGCAGCGACCACATGCCCGCCATCAACGCCGCGGCGCCATCGGCCATGCTGCAATCGATCACGCGCCCCGCGCCGCTCTGCCGCGCCGCGAGCAGCGCCGACACAAATCCGAACGCCAGCAGCATCCCGCCGCCGCCATAATCGCCGATCAGGTTCAGCGGCGGCATCGGTGGCTCGCCCTCGCAGCCGAGGGCGGCAAGGCATCCGCTGATCGAAATATAGTTGAGATCGTGTCCCGCCTTGTCGGCGAGCGGGCCATCCTGTCCCCAACCGGTCATTCGTCCGTAAACCAGCGCCGGGTTGCGCTCCATCAAGACGGCGGGACCCAGCCCCAGGCGCTCTGCCACGCCCGGCCGGAACCCCTCGATCAGGCCGTCGGCGGTTTCAACAAGGCGAGCGACGATCTCGACCGCCTCGGGTCGTTTCAGGTCGAGCGTGATCGACCGCCGCGACCGCAGCAGGACATCGCGCCCCTGATCCTGCGACAGCGGGTCGCTGCCGCCCGGCCGGTCGATGCGGATCACCTCGGCACCATGGTCAGCGAGCATCATGCCACAAAAGGGGGCCGGGCCGATCCCGGCGAGTTCGATGACGCGCACGCCATCGAGCACAGGCCGCATCAAACCGCTGTCGATGCGATCCGTGCAGTTCATCCGATAGGGTTCCCGGGAAACAGACGATTGAGCGAGTATCCGGCAGCGCCCTTTGGCGCCACCATGGCGACCGAATGGCCCAAAACACTGCGCAACGGCAGCGGTTCGACAGCCTTTGCCAAGCCAGCTCTCCCAATATCTTCGATGCCTTCATGGCATCTCATGAATTTATTTGTTAGCGTCTAGCAAATGAAAAATCAAGTGCGAATAGAATCACATAAATTATTGCACTTATTGATTTTAAACGAGCCTTCGCGAAAGAATCAGTAGGCGATCCCGAATGCCTTAGCCGTCGAACGGCGATAGGCTTCGAACTGCTTCGGCAGATCGACATTTTCGGGCGCGACGAGCCACTGATAGATCGTCCCGAAGATGAAGCTGCAGAAGCCAAAGGCATAGCATTCGGCGTCAACCGACGCGTCGATCTCGCCAGCGGCGATGCCCTCTTCGACCCAGTGCGCGACATCGCTGCGATAAATTGCGTGATAGGCGGACAGATGATCGCGCACATCATTGTGCGAGCTGATCGATTCAAACCACAGGATGTACATTGCCTGCATATAGCCCGAGTGACTCGACAGGAATCCCTCGACCGCGCGCAAGGCGGCGAGGCAGGCCTGCGCGCCGCCACGCGTACCGACCTTGTTCGCCAGCTCGCGCGTCCAGCTGGTGTTGAAATGCAGCACCAGCTGACCGAACAGCGCATCCTTCGATCCGAAACGGCTCGATGCGAGCCCGCGCGAATAGCCGGCGCGTTCGCCGACTTCCTTCAGCGTCGTCGCGTGCGTCCCCTGTTCGACGATCAGCTGCATCGCGGCGTCGAACATCCGGGCGTCGGACAGCGCGGTGCGCTCCGCCTGCGTGCGGCGAACGGCGCGCGGCTTGGCGCGCACCTTGGCGGGAGCCGGCTGGACCTCTGTCACCTCGCGCAGCGAGGCCTTGCCCTTCATCGACGACGGTGCGTTCATGAAGATTCATCAATCCTTTCAAAAGCCGTTTTGCCCGTCGCGACGGCCTCGCGCAGCGCCTGCTTGTCAATCTTGCCGACGCTGGTCAACGGCAGAGTGTCGGCGTGCGCCCAGTATTCGGGTATCCAGAAACGTGCAACGCGGTCGTTCAGGGCGCGGCGCAGGCCCGCGAAATCGGGTCGCGCGCCGTCGGTCGTGGTGACGATGGCGAGCGGCCGCTCCTCCCAGCGCGGATCGGCGACGCCGATCACCGCGGCGAGGTCGACGCCCGCGAGGCTTGCGACATGATTCTCGAGTTCTGCCGAGGGTATCCATTCGCCGCCCGACTTGATGAGATCCTTCATCCGGTCGGTGACCTGGACATAGCCGCGTTCGTCGATCGTCCCGGCATCGCCGGTATCGAGCCAGCCGTCGGCGGTCAGCACATCGGTGCCCGCACCGCGATGATAGCCGCGCGCGATCCACGCGCCGCGCAATTGCAACCGGCCGACGCTCTTGCCGTCCTCGGCGACGCGCTTGCCGTCATCGTCGACCAGCCGCACCGACACTCCCGCGACCGGACGCCCGCTTTTCGCGCGCAAATGGCGCGCTTCCTCGCCCGCCGCGTCAGCAGCGGGATGCGACAGGACGCAGAGCGGGCTGGTTTCGGTCATCCCCCACCCCTGGATCAGCGGCACATTCCAGCGGCGCTCGACATCGGCGATCAGCCCTTCAGAGACGGCCGAACCGCCCGCAACGATGACGCGAAAACTCCCCATATAGACCGGCTCGGCGGCATCGGCGCGCAGCAGATCGTTGAGGATTGTCGGCACAGTGGCGGTAAAGGTCGGCGCGGTGGCACGGACCATCCGGCGGATCGCCTCGGGCTGCAGGTGCGGCCCCGGCAGCACAAAATCGGCGCCTGCAAGCCACCCCGAATAGGGAAGCCCCCACGCATTGGCATGGAACATCGGCGGCATCAGGAGGATCGTGTCGCGGTCGCTCAGCGCAAACGCATTCGCCGCCATTGACGCGAGGCTGTGCAGGAATATCGTGCGGTGCGAATAGACGACGCCCTTGGGATTGCCTGTCGTTCCGGAGGTATAACAGGTTGCGGCCGCCGCCGTTTCGTCGGGCACCGGAAATTCGGCGAGCGGCGCCTGGCCGGCGATAAAATCCTCGTAGGACGTCCAGGGCTTTTCCAGTCCGATGAGTCCTGTGGTGTCACCGGTGACGATGACATGCCCCAGCGCGTCGAGCGAATTGACCTGCGGCAACACCCCGGCGAGGAGCGCGCCATCGGCGATCAGCAGCGCATCCTCGGCATCGGCCATGATGAAGCGGATCTGGTCGGGATGAAGCCGCACGTTGAGCGTGTGGAGCACCGCGCCCATCGTCGGCACCGCCAGATAGGCCTCGATATGCGCAAAATCGTTCCAGCTGAGCGTTGCGACACGCGTGTTCGGCCCCACGCCCGCCGCCCGGAGCGCCGCGGCAAGACGGCGGGCGCGCTCGGCGGTCTCGGCAAAGCTGCGCCAGATCACCTGCTCGCCGTCGAACAGGCCGATACGACTGGTCGCATGGATGCGTTCGCCGTGCGCGAAGATCGTCGCGGTTCCCAACGGTTCGTGCATCATCGTGGCGTCCATCACGCCATCCCCTCGCCGCGCGCGATCCGCTGCGCGGCGTCGAGCAACGCCGGCACATCATGCTCGAGGCCGCGTTCATACGGTCCGTCGACCTGCCCTTCACGATACAGGACATGGGCGCCCTCGACGATCGCAGCGAGACGCCAGAGCGCGAAGGCCTGAAAATATCCCAGTCGGTCGATCGACAGCCCCGTCGCATCGGCCCAGCGCCGCGCGAGGTCGCCGCCGCCGACCACGCCCGCGACGTTCGACACGCGCTGGACGAACGCAAAGCCCAGCGGCAGGTTTTCGTCGCGGCTCCACATCGCGGTGACCAATCCGACATCGACGAGCGGATCGGCAAGCGTCGCCATCTCCCAATCGAGGATCGCCAGCAGTTTCGGCTCGGCCAGATCCATCAGTACATTGTCAAGATGATAGTCGCAGTGCACGATCCGCACCGCTTCGGGCGCCGGCGCGTTGTTGGCGAGCCAAGCACCGAGCGTTTCGATCAACGGCAGGTCGCGGACCGCGTGCGCCGCTCGCACCCCGCGCCAGCGCTCGATCTGGCGGCTGACGAAGTTCCGCGCCTTATCGGCATCGCCCAGCCCCGTAGGAACGGGCTTGATGGCATGGACGCTCGCGAGCGCGTCGATCAACGCATGACCGATGGCATCGCGTGTCGCGACATCGTCGGGATAGCCATCCGGCAGCGCATCGGTGATCGCCGCACCGCGCACAAAGCGGGTCAACGAAAAGGGCGCGCCGAGCACCTCCACATTATCGCAGAAGAGGATCGGCTCGGCGACCGGCGCCTTGCCCGCGATCGCCGAGATGAAGCGATACTCGCGCGCGATGCCGGCGGCCGCAAGGTCGGATACGGTATCGGCCGGGGGATGCCGCAGCACCATCGGGCCGCTCGCACTTTCGACAAGGCTCGTGACATTGGCGTTGCCGCCGGTCAGAGGGCGAACGATCTGCGCATCGGCAATCCCCGCCTCCGCTTCCAGCCAGCGGGCGAGCCGCTCGGCCGGGTCGCTCACAATCTGCACAGCAGGCCGCCGTCGTTCGAGATGATCGAACCGGTCATATAGGGCGACCCCGCCACCCACCAGACGACGTCGGCCAGCTCCTCCGCCGTGCCTTCGCGGCCGAGCGGGATGCCCGCCACCAGCTTGGCCTTGGCGCGCGCCGATATCCCGTTTGTCATTTCGGTCGAGGTCAGCCCTGGAATGACCAGATTGACGCGAATGCCGCGCCGCGCCAGCTCGACCGCCAGCACCTGGGTCAGCCCCACGAGCCCCGCCTTGGACGCACCGTACGCCGCGTCGCCCGAAAAGCCGCGCAACCCGACGACCGCACCGATATTCACAATCGAAGCGCCCTCACCCAGATGCGGCAAGGCCGCGCGCACGAAATTGAACGGGCCCGTCAAATTGGTGTCGATCACCGCCTGCCAGTCGTCCTGCGCCAACGCGCCGACCAGCCCGCCGCGATGGAGCCCCGCATTGTTTATCAGCACATCGATGCCGCCCCAGCGCTCGACGACCTCGGCGCAAAGCCCGGCGACCGCCGCCGGATCGGTCACGTCGGCGGTCAGGCCGATCGCATCGGCGCCGATTGCTTTTGCCTGCGCATCGATATCGGCCCCGCGCGCGACAAGCGCGACCTTGTCCCCCTTGCTCGCGGCCAACCGGGCGATCGCGAGGCCCAGGCCCCGCGATGCGCCCGTGACGACCCATCGGCGCTGTTCGGACTTCGATGTCTTGGCCATTCCGGGTCCCGCTCAGAAGGCCTGGGTCACGGCAACACCCCATGTCCGCCGGGGACGCGGCGCAGCATAGCTCCACACCCCCTGCACGTCATAGCCGATCGTCCAGCCCTTTTCGTTGGCCAGATTCTTGCCGAACAGGCTGACCGTCGTCTTGTTGAACCGGGCGTTGATCGACGCGTCGACCAGATACTGGCCGCTGTTGCGCAGGTTCGGGTTGTTGAGGAAGGTGATCTCGTGCCCGCCGACATAATGGACGTCGCCCGAAGCCCACGCCGAGGCGTTGCTGCCGATATCGGCCTCATAGGTTCCGCCGACGCTCCACGTCCATTTGGGCGCGCGGCGGATTTTCAGGAAGGACGCGTCGATCGGCGTCCCGGTCTGATATATGTCGCCCACGAAATCCTTATATTTCGCGTCGAGATATCCCAGGTTGCCGTTGAGCGTGAAGCCGTCGGCGACGCGCGCGGTGAGGTCGAGTTCGAACCCCTTGAGTTCCGCCGAAGCGGCATTGATCGTGCGGTTCTCGCGCCCGGTCGAGGTCCCCGGCGCGGGCACGTCGAGATCCTGCTGCATATCGTCATATTTCATCAGGAACGCCGCGCCGTTCAGGCGCACGCGCCCGTTCGCGAATTCTGTCTTGAAACCCGCCTCATAATTATCGAGAGTTTCAGGGTCATAAGGGATCGTCGCCGCGCCGATCGTCGACGGCCGCCCGTTGAATCCGCCGCCGCGATAGCCGCGCGACCAGAGCGCATAGATCATCGCCTCGTCGGTGATTTCATAACGCACTGAAACGCGCGGCGTGAATTTCGACCAGCTCTTGCGAACCGGGTCGGCCATCACAATCACACCGGGCGCCGATCCGGTTGGATTTTCTTCCACCGTCGTGCCGTAAAAGAAGATAGGCAGGTCGTTGACGATGCTCGACTTCTTGTCCTTGGTATAGCGCGCGCCGACCGTCAGCGTCAGCCGGTCGATAATCTCATAGTCGGCCTCGCCATAGATCGCCCACGACTTGTTCGTTTGCCGGACATCCTGCGCGCTGGTGAGCAGCGGCGGCCCGGCAAAGCCGATATAGTTTTTGAGGTTAATCGTATAGCGCGAGTCCCAGAGGTACCCGCCGAGCACAAAGGTCAGCGGCCCCGATCCGCCCTTGGTCAGGCGCAGTTCGTTCGTCGTCTGGCGCCAGCGCGCGGGCCGGTCGGTGTGATAGAGGGTCTGCGGTCCGGCGTCGAAATCCTGATTGATTTCTTCATCGGTCTTCAGCCAGCCGAAGATATAATCGACCTGCATGTCGGAACCCAGGTCATAGGTCGCCTTGGCGATCGCCATGTCGAGCTTGAACGTCGCATTCTTCTCGAGCCGGCCGTCGGATACGCTGACATAGCGATCCCCCGATGTCGGCACGCCCGGCGCGGGCGAGCATTGGCTATAGGCAACGCAGAACAGGTCGGTCGGCCGGTTGACCGCGAGCAGCTGCGGCGGATCCTGCTTCGTCTTCTGGTGGTCATAGCTGAGCTGGATGTCGAGATTGTCGGTCGGCTCGAACGCAACGCGCCGGATATGGCGTAGAATTTGGATCGCTGCCCGTCCTGGTTCTGGAAGCTGTTGAAAATATAACCGTCGGACTTCTCGTACGCGCCGCTGACCTTGACCGCGACATTGTCGGTCAGCCCGGTGCTGGCGACGCCTTCGACCTTCCAGCTGTCAAAGCGGCCATAGGTCAGACGCGCCTTGCCGGTGAGGTCGTAGGTCGGCCGCGAGCGCGCGAGGTTGATGACGCCGCCGGTGGCGTTGCGTCCGAACAGCGTGCCTTGCGGACCACGGAGCACTTCGACGCGGTCGATGTCGATCGCCTTCAGCAAGCTGCCCGAGCTCTGGCCGATATAGATATCGTCGAACACTACACCCACCGCGGGGTCGACCGATTTCTCGACGTCGGCGACGCCGATGCCGCGGATATAGACGGCAGCGACACCGCCGGGCCCCTGCTGCGTATCGTCGATGACGATGTTCGGCGACGAGTCGGCAAAGTCGCGCACGTCGGAATCGAAACGCCGGTCGAGCTCACCCGCGGACAAAGCGCTGATCGACGCAGGCACGTCCTGCATGCTTTCCTCGCGCTTGCGGGCGGTGACGACGATTTCTTCGAGTCCGCCCGAGGATGCCGCTGACGTCTCGGCGGCAGCCTGCTGCGCGCTGGCGACCGATGCCGGACACAAAATGACTGCTGCGGTGGCCAAAAGGCGCACGGATTTCACGCGATCGATCATGATCATTTCTCTCCCATCGACGGGCGCATTGGTCGCTCACGGTCGCTTGTGCGGTTCTCGTGAGTCACGCTCCGATCAAAGCATGCCTCACTTGCTTGTTATCGACAAGCAAATTTTATTCATTTGCATTTAACTCTCGGAAGTGAATGATTTATATAATTGATATAATGCCATATTTATGGTCAATTTAATCCTTGGAAATATTCTTGCTTGTTCTCATCTAGTAAGTGTGCAAGAAGATTCGCCAACGATAAACACCGAATGGGAGAGTGAAATATGGCAGACCGGCTGGCCGGTAAGTCGGCCTTGATCTCGGGCGGCGCGAGCGGCTTGGGCGAGGCTCAGGCGATCCTTTACGCCCGCGAAGGCGCGGCGGTGCTCATCGGCGATGTGCAAGCAGACAAAGGCCACGCGGTCGTCGCCGCGATCGAAAGCGAAGGCGGCAAGGCAGCCTTCATCCGCCTCGACGTATCCGACGCGAACAGCTGGTATGCAGCCGTCGCCGACGCCGTCGCCCGCTTCGGCAAGCTTACGACGCTGGTCAACAACGCCGGCATCTTCCATCCTGGCGGCATCGCCCAGGAAACCCAGCAAGGCTGGGACCGCATGATCGCGATCAACCAGACCGGCGTCTTCCTCGGCATGAAAGCGGCAACCCCTGCCCTGCTCGCCTCGGGCAATGCGGCGATCGTCAACGTCAGCTCGCTCTATGGCCTTATCGGCAGCCCGAACGCCATCTCCTACCACGCCTCGAAAGCCGCGGTGCGCGTGATGGGCAAGGCCGGCGCGCTCGAATTCGCGAAGCAGGGCATTCGGGTCAACACGATCTTCCCCGGACAGATCAAGACCCCGATCCTTGGCGACATCACCCCCGAACAGGACGCCGCGATCAAGGCGTCGATCCCGATGGGCATCGTCGGCGATCCGATGGATATCGCCTACGCCAGCCTCTACCTCGCCTCCGACGAGGCGAAATATGTGTCGGGGGCCGAACTCTGGGTCGACGGCGCATGGTACGCTGGACAATGAGCGAAAGGGCAGCCCGCTGATGGCCTGGGACTTTTCGACCGATCCCGAATTCGAGGCGCAGCTCGAATGGATGCGCGGCTTCGTCGCCGAGGAGATCGAGCCGCTCGACCTCGTCTTCCGCGACCCCGCGGCGCATGTCGACCCGCGCTCGCCCGCGGCGCGCGCGATGGCGCCGCTCAAGGAAGAGGTGAAGAAACGCGGCCTGTGGGCGTGCCATCTCGGCCCCGATCTCGGCGGCAAGGGCTTCGGCCAGCTCAAGCTCGGCCTCATGAACGAAATCCTCGGCCGCAGCCGCTTTGCGCCGACCGTCTTCGGGACGCAGGCGCCCGACACGGGCAACGCCGAAATCCTCGCGCGCTTCGGCACCGAAGAGCAGAAGGCGAAATATCTCCAGCCGCTGCTCGATGGCGAAATCGTCTCCTGTTACTCGATGACCGAGCCGCAGGCGGGCGCCGACCCCGGCGAGTTCACCTGTCAGGCGCGGCTCGATGGCGACGAATGGGTGATCAACGGCGAAAAATGGTTCGCGAGCCACGCCTGCATTGCCGAATTCTTGATTGTCATGGTCATCACCGATCCCGACGTCCCGGTGCACGAAGGCTCGACGATGCTCATCGTCCCGCCCTACGCGCCCGGGCTTGAATTCGTGCGCAACACCGCAGTCGGTCCGAAGGACGAGATCGGCAGCGGCGTCCACGGCTACCTTCGCTTCACCGATTGCCGCGTACCCGAAGCGAGCCGGCTCGGTCCCGTGGGCGCGGGCTTCAAGGTCGCGCAGTCGCGGCTCGGCGGCGGACGCATCCATCATGCGATGCGCACCGTGGGCATGCTGAACAAGGCGATGGACTATATGAAGGAGCGTGTCGTCAGCCGCGTCACCAAGGGCGAGCGGCTGGCCGACAAGCAGATGGTGCAGGAAAAGATCGCCGACAGCTACACGCAAATCCTGCAGTTCCGCCTGCACGTCCTCTATGCGGCCTGGCTGCTCGACCGCGACAAGAGCTACACCCGCCCCGTGCGGCGGGAGATCAGCGCGATCAAGGCGGCGATGCCGGACGTCCTTAAGGACGTCGTCTATCGCGCGCTTCATCTCCACGGCTCGCTCGGCATGTCGAACGAAACGCCGCTGATGGATATGTGGCAATATGTGCCCGAAATGGGGATCGTCGACGGACCGACCGAGGTTCACAAGATCGGCGTCGCCAAGGACATATTGCGCGACGTGCGCCCGGCCGAAGGCACGTTCCCCTCCTATCATGTCCCGACACGCCTCGCCGCCGCACGCGAAAAATTTGCCGCCTATCTCGACTGAAACGCCAAACCCCGGGAGCCCCGAATGACCGAAAACATCGAAGAGCGCCTCGACCGCGTCGAGAGCCGGTTCGCGATGCACGATCTCGTCAGCGACTATTGCCATGGTTTCGATAAGCGCGACTGGGACCGCTTCGCCGCGATCTGGTGGCCCGACGCGGTCTGGGACATCGGCCCGCCCTTCGGCAGCTTCGAAGGCAGCGACGGCATCGCGCATGTCACCAAGGACATCCTGTGGGACGCCTGGCTCGCGTCGAGCCACTATACCACCAACCTCGTCATCACCTTCGAAGGGCAGGACCGCGCGACCGGCGTGTGCGACGTCGATTGCATCGGCACCACCTCGGACGGACAGGCGCAGACCGTCGCGGCAAGCTATTTCGACATTTTCGAACGGCGTAGCGGCGTGTGGAAGATCGCACACCGCAAGGTGAAGATGTATCACTTCAACCCGCTGCCCGGCGTCACGCTGTCGCCGCCCGTATAGGAGCTTCTATGGCCTATCTCGACACCGACGACGGCGGCCGCGTCTATTACGAATATCACCGAGCCCCGAAACTGCCGGTCGTGCTCGTCCACGGCTGGGGCATGTCGGGCGACTATTGGGCATCGGCGGTCGAGGCGCTGCTCGCCGACGGTCATGCCGCGATCACCATCGACCACCGCGGCTGCGGCCGATCCGACCGCGATTTCGCCGACATGTCGATCGACGCGATCGCACGCGATGTCGCCGCGATCGTCGAGCGCAGCGGCGCGCTGCGCGTCGCGCTCAACGGCTGGTCGCTCGGCGGTGCGGTCGTCGTCGCGGCTGCTGGACTGCTCGGCGAGCGCGTCGCCGGGCTCGTCCTGACCTGCGGCGCATCGCCGCGTTATGTGCAGGGCGAGGGCTTTCCGCATGGCGGCACGGCAGAAGATGTATTGGGCATCGGCGCCGCGATCACCGCCGACCGCCCCGGCTTTTTCCGCGCGCTTGCCGAAGGCGCCTCGGGCGAAGGCGCGAGCGAGGCGACGATCGGCTGGGTCGAGCGCGGCTTCATCGCGACGGGCCCGCGCGCGAGCACTACCCTCGCCGGTCTCGCGACGCTCGATCAGCGCGATCTGCTCGCCTCCTTCGCCTTTCCGGTCCTGTCGATCGGCGGCGTCAGGGACACGATCGCCGACCCCGCGATTGCGGGCTTTGCCGCCAACTGCGCGAAAAACGGAACGCTGCTGACGATGGACACCGGGCACTCGCCGCAACTTGAGGCACCGACCGAATATAACGGCGCATTGCTCGCCTTCATAAGGACGCTCGCCTGATGACCACCGCGCCGCTCGACGATCTCGCCGCCCTGCTCGCGCCGCTGCATGCTCCTTTCACCTGCAAGTCGCTGAAGGCGCCGAACCGCTTCTGCATGGCGCCGATGTCGCGCTATTTTGCACCCGGCGGCGTGTTGACCGACGACGGCGCCGAATATTACCGCCGCCGCGCCGCAGCTGGGATCGGCACGATCATCACCGAGGGCACCGGCGTTGCCATCGACCACACCGTCGCCGCCGACACGGTGCCGATCTTCGCGGGTGACGAACCCCTCGCCGCGTGGAAGGGCGCGATCGACGCGGTGCATGCCGAGGGCGGCATGTTCGTTCCGCAACTATGGCACGTGGGCGGCTGCATCGATTTCAACTTTCCCGACTCCCCGCACGCAGAGCTGGTCAGCCCGTCGGGCTTTGCCGGACCGGACGTGCCGGGCGGCCGCGCGATGACCGACGAGGATATCGCCGACACGGTCGCCGCCTTTGCCGAATCGGCGCGGGCGGCCAAGCGGATCGGCTGCGACGCGATCGAGCTTCACGGCGCGCACGGCTATATTTTCGACCAATTCTTCTGGGACCGGACAAACCTGCGCAGCGATCGTTACGGCGGCCCCGACATCGCCGACCGCGCGACCTTCGCCGCCGAGGTCGTCGCCGCCTGCCGCGAAGCAGTGGGCGATGATTTCGCGATCATCATGCGCGTTTCGCAGTGGAAGACCTATGATTATGACGTTAAACTCGCACGCGACCCCGACGAGATGCACCGCTGGCTCGATCCGATGGTCCGCGCCGGGGTCGACATTTTCCACGCCTCGCAGCGACGCTTCTGGGAGCCTGAATATGAGGGCGACCGGAAAAATCTCGGCGGCTGGATCAAGGAGGTCACCGGCAAGCCGGTGATCACCGTCGGATCGATCGGCATGGACCGCGACCTGATGCAGGATTTCGTCGAGGGCATTTCTTCGCCGATGCTGGCTCGACTGGAGGACCTGGCCACGATGTTCGACCGCGGCGAGTTCGACCTCGTCGCGCTCGGCCGGGTGCTCCTCGCCGATCCCAACTGGCTGGAAAAGGTCGAACAGCGCCGCATCGACGAACTGACCGCCTACGACCGCGGAATTGCGCTCGCGCAATATGAGCATGATTGACGTCGGCGCCTGAATATCAATTCTGCAAGCGCTGCGCGTCATTACACGTGCTTCGCCGGCCCAAATCTCCAAGCCTATGAGTAGTGGCCCAATCCCGATCGCGCGGGCAGGTCCGTGCACTTGGCTGGCAGCGACCTCCCTTGGCCGGTTGCGGACGGTCGGCTTTCAGTCTGCGCGCGAAAAGCTGGCAGCCGCATATGACCCTTTTATCCGGCGCCACCATCTGTTCTTCTCGCGACGACTTCGCTTTGGCGGCGACAATGCGTTCCCCCGGCCGCTTTAAACGGCACCCGGAGCGCCGGCAATGGTTCCGGCAAGCGTGCGTGGCTGCTGTATCGGAAGGTTATGTCTTCCATTCAGCGCGATAAACCGCGACGACGGATTGCGCTTCTCGATCGGTTCCAGATCGGCTCGCCGGTCCTTGGAAAGCCCGCCATCGGCCCAGATCCGGATCAGCGTTTCAAACCATCCGCCGAGCTGGCGACCTCGCGTTCGGCCTGCACAAAGCCATATGCCGGAACGACCGCGCCGTCCCGCGCAACGACGTTCGGCCACCACGTCATGAGACGGTTACCGGCATCGGGATCGCTCCCGATGAACGCGCCGCGCGACAATGTGATCTCGGCGCTCGCGAAATGCCCGGCGCCTCCGCAAAGGATGGCGCGCGTCGGGGCAGCGTCGCCGGCAAGAGACAGCAATCCCGGGCTGACGAGCGCCGGATCGAGCGCCGCAAGGCTCTGCTCGGACAAGACCCCATGCGTCATCTGCGTCGCGGCGGTGGGCGCGAGGCTGTTGACGCGGATGCCATATTTCTCGCCCTCGATCGCCAGCGTCTGCATCAGCCCGACGAGCGCCATCTTGGCGGCGCCGTAATTCGCCTGCCCGAAATTGCCCCAGAGCCCCGACGAAGAGGTCGTCATGACGATGCGGCCATATTGCTGCGCGCGCATCACCTCCCATACCGCCTTGCAACAGATCGCGGCACCCATCAGGTGGACGTCGACGACCAAACGGAAATCGTCGATACTCATCTTGGCGAAGCTCTTGTCGCGCAGGATGCCCGCGTTGTTGACGAGGATGTCGATGCGTCCCCACGCATCGATCGTATCACGAACCATCGCCGCGACCGCGGCCTCGTCGGTCACCGAAGCCGCGATCGCCAACGCCTCTCCGCCATTCGCGACGATCTCCGACGCGACCTGCTCGGCAGCAGGCAGCGCGAGGTCGTTCACCACGACGCGTGCGCCCTGCCTTGCGAGGTAGAGCGCATGGGCGCGGCCCAATCCGCCGCCGGCGCCAGTGACGATCGCTACGCGGTCCCGCAACGGCAGAATCTCTTGTTCCACAATAATCTCCATTCACTCTCTAGTGAGTTAATATATTGAACGGGCAAAAGACAAGCGGGCGAGCCGGCCCTTCCGTCTAAGCCTTGTTGTTGCAGATTTGCCGGAAACCCGCCGCCATGAAGGCGGCCATGCGTGCCTTGATGGCTTCGAAATCCTCGGACTTGCAGACGCCGCCCGACAGCTTGTCGATGCGTCCGGTGCGTGCGAGCGTGACCATCAGCGCGCCGGTGACGAAATGATAGCCCCAGAAGATATCCTCTTCGGCGCAATCGGGCATCGCTTTCTTCAGCAGCTCGATCAGGCGAAGAACCACCGGATCGAAATGGCTGTCCATCAGCTCGGCGCCCCATTCGGGGGTGTTCGCGACCTGCGCCCCGAGCGCACCGTAATTTTTCCAGCCGTCGCCGCCGTGGATATAGAGATCGAGGTCGGTGTCAAGGAAGGCGTGGAGCGCTCCCTCGATCGTCGGCTTGCCGCCGCTCGCGCGATCATATTCGTCGAGCGCCTGCATCCGCTTGGTGCTCGTCACCACCGCGCGGCGCGCGAAGACGGCGTCGAACAGCTTCTTCTTGTCCTCGAAATAATAGTTGAGCAGCGTGTGGTGGACTCCCACGCGCTTTGCGACATCCTTCAGCGTCACACCGTGCAGGCCGTGCCGCGAAAACAGCAGTTCGGCCTCGTCGAGGATCTGCTCCATCGTCTCGGCGCGCTGTTCGGCCTTGGTCGATCGCCGACGCGTTTTCGCCTCTTCTGCCACTCTTCCGACTTTCAATAACTGTTCCGTCGCCGCCCCTGCCGCAACGTCCCCTTGCCGATCAACCCGCGCCATGATCGTTCCGCAAGCGAATCTTATCGATTTTTCCAGTCGGCGCCAGCGGCATCGCGGCTAGGCGTACGACGGCGTCGGGGATCCACCAAGGCGCCACACGGCCCGCAAGCGGCGCGAGCAGATCGGCGTCGCTGATGTCGACATCCGCGCCAAGTTCGACGAGCAGCACCGGCCGCTCGCCCCATTTGGGATCTTCGCGGCCGATCACGGCGGCGAGCGATACCTGCGGCAGCGCGCCGACGACGGCCTCAATCTCGGCGGGGTTGATCCATTCGCCGCCCGACTTGATCAGATCCTTGGCGCGGCCGGTGATCGACAGGTTCCCGCGCGCATCGATCCGGGCGAGATCGCCGGTCGCGAACCAGCCGTCGGCATCCGTGGCGGACTCCGCTTGCCCGAGATAGCGTTCGACCACTGCCGATCCGCGGACACGCAAATGCCCCTCGACCCCGCGCTGCTCCGGCAACGCGATACCGGCCGCGTCGGTGAGCAGCAGGTCGACGCCGATCGCGGGCCGCCCCGACACCGACGCGGTGCGAAGCGGGTCGTCGGGCGGCGCGATTGTACCGAGCGGCGACAATTCGGTCATGCCCCAGCTCGTCTGGACGGTGACGCCAAGGCGTCGCTCGATACGCTCCATCAGTGCGGGCGGCATCGGCGCACCCCCGACGATGATGCGCCTCAGCGACGGCAGGTCGCCGCCGGTCGCCTCGAGATGCTCGACGACGCCGAGCCACACCGTCGGAACCCCGACGCCGACCGTCACGCCCTCGGCCGCGATCAGTCGCGCAAGGCTTGCGCCGTCGGCCTGACGCCCGGGAAGTACTAGCTTGCCGCCGACCGCAGGCAGCGCGAACGGCAGCCCCCAGGCGTTGGCGTGGAACATCGGCACCACCGCGAGCACCGCATCTCGGTGCGTGAAGGCCATGACGTCGGCCTGCAACGCGCGCAGCGTGTGGAGGAAGCTTGCGCGGTGCGTGTAGGTTACGCCCTTTGGCGCTCCCGTCGTCCCCGAGGTAAAGCATAGCCCAGCAGGCGAACGTTCGTCGAAGCCGCCCCATTGCGTCCCGCCCGACGCGTCCGCCATCAGACCCTCAAGTTCGTGGAGCGGCGGCGCGGCGGCGGGCCAATCCCCGGCGTGGCCGTCGATCACCAGCACCTGCGCGATCGCGGGAGCTCGCTCGACGATCGACCGCGCGAGCGGCAGCAGATCGGCGCCGACGATCAGCAGCTTGGCGCCCGACTGCACCGCCATCGCGGCGAGCTGCGGCGCGGTGAGGCGCGGATTGAGCGTATGACAGACCGCGCCGATGCCCATCGTCGCATACCAGGCCTCGACATGCGCCTGGCTGTTCCATGCCAGCGTCGCGACGCGGTCACCCTCGCCCACCCCGAAGCCGGCGAGCAGCGACGAGATCGCGAGGCTGCGGTCGCGGAGCATCGCATAGCCGATCCGGCCAACGCTTCCGTCCTCGCGCGCGGTGACGACCTCGGCCTCGCCATGCCAGCGCGCGGCATGATCGAGGAATTTGTCGAGGGTCAGCGGGTAATCCTGCATCATACCGTGAATCATGGACAGTTCGCGTCCTTCGCGAGGACCGGCGAAACGATGCCGGTGTTCCAGTTCCACGGTTGGTTACCCGCCGCACGGCGCCGACAGACCGCGGCTTCGTGCAGCGCGTACATGGCGGGCATCAGCCGCGCACCGGGACGCGGCACGTCGGCGAAGGCCATGAAGGCGGCGTCCTTGCCATAGGGGCGCCATGCCGCCTGCCCTGCCGCCTCGGGCTTGCCGGTCTTCGCGAAGGAGACCCAATAATCGCCCATCGCGGTCGCGAAACGGCGCTCGGCCACCGTGTCGGGGATTTTGGGCCAATAAGGCGGAGTATCACTCGCGGTGCCGAACACGAACGGGATTTCGGCGGCATGAAAGCCGTGCAGCCCGGCTTCGCTCGCCGTGCGATAGCCATGATCGAAGAGGTAGAGATAGGCGGGCTGGCCGAGCGCGGTTTGCTTGATCGCGAGCCGTTCGGAGGTCCAGCCATAGAGCGCGTCGCGCGGGGTCGCGAGGATCGTCTCGGCAAGATTCTTTGCAGGATAGAGCTTGAGCCAGGCATCGGCGAGGTCGCCATAGCGTTCGCGGATCGACGTCTCATAGGCGGCGGCATTGGCGGGAACCGGCGGCGCAAGGATACGCAGCGAACGGATTTCGCCAATATTGAATCCGGCGATCATCGGCACGGGCGCCTGCTCACCGCGGTCGAAGATGTCGACGAGCTGGTCGGGCAGGACCTTGCCGTCGACGGTACCCCACGGGAAATAGCCGACCTTGGCCGCACCGTCGGTCAACTGGGCCGGATCGACCTTGCGCAGCGCGGCGATGTCGGCTGCGCCGAGCGCGGCGGCAACTTTCTCGCCCGTCGCTTCGGCGGCGGGTTCGCCGTGGCGAACCTCCTTCAGCGAGGGGGTCGAGATCATATAGGCGCTCTGCGCGATCGCCTTGTGGAACAGGCCGCGCGCCTTTGGCGACGCCATCAGATACATCACGCTGAGCGCACCCGCGGACTCACCCGCGATGGTGACATTCGCCGCATCACCGCCGAATGCGCCGATATTGGCCTTCACCCATTCGAGCGCGGCGATCTGGTCGAGCAGGCCGTAATTGCCCGACACCCCGTCAGGCGATTCCGCGCTGAGCCCCGGATGCGCCATGTAACCGAGGACTCCGAGGCGGTAGTTGATCGATACAACAATGGCACCGCGCGCTGCCAGCTTGGCACCGTCGTACATGCCTTCGTGACTGTAGCCTGTGGCGAGCGCACCACCGTGAATCCACACGATCACCGGTGCGCCCGTCGCGTTTTCGGGCGCCCAGATATTGAGCGTCAGGCAATCCTCGGAAATCTTCGCGGGCGGATTGGCGTAGATGTGCACCGCGGCGGGACGCGGCTGGATGCAGGCGGCGCCGAAGCTCTGCGCCTTGCGCACGCCCTGCCATGCCGGCAGCGGCAGCGGGGCTTTCCAGCGCAGCGGCCCGACCGGCGGCTGCGCGAAAGGAATGCCCTTGAACTCGCGGATTTTGCCGACGGTCTTACCCTCGACCGTGCCCGCGGGTGCTTCGACCATCGGACTTGCTGCGACGGCGGGCGCCGCCATCAGAAGCCCGGCCGCCGATAATGCGCCATATAGTTTCTTCATGCCGTCAACTCCTGCCGGCCATCCTCTCGGCGCAGCCGCCGTGCGAGCCAGAGGAAGAGCCCGATCGCGATCAGATAAAAGGGCGTCAGCGTGTAGAGCGCCGTTTGCAGCCCGTGGAGGTCGCCCTGCGCCTTGAACCAGTCGCTGGCGAAACCGACCCATGTCGGCCCCAGACCCAATCCGATGAAATTCATGATCAGCAGCAGCAAGGCACCCGCGAGCACGCGCTGGTTCGGCTTCACTTCCTCCTGAACCAACGCAACCGAGGCCGAGAGGTAGAAATAGTTGAAGATCATCACGACGGTGAGCAGCGCCAGCGCGAGCGGCCAGCCCGGCGCCCAGACGAAAGCGACGTAAAAGGGCATCGCGACCACCAGTGAGAGCGCGGGCGCGATCGCATAGCCGGCGCGCGATTTACGGACCATGTGGTCGATCACGCGGCCCGAGACAATCATCCCGCCGCCCATGCCGATCAGCAGCACCAGCGCGTACCAGATCGCGACGTCGCCCAGTTCCATACCCTTTTCGCGCATCAGGAACAGCACCGCGAAATTGCCGAGGCCGTAAGTGACGAACTGCGTCGCGCCGCTGCCCAGCGCCGCGAGCATCAGGATCGGATGCGAGAGGAACATACGAACTGTCGGCCAGAAAGCCGCCTTGTCCTCGGCGTTTACGCGCGAAGCGGCGACATCGGTCGCGCCGCGCTTCGGCTCGCGGACCGTCAGCCAGACGGCCAGCGCGGTGACGATCCCGATCGCGCCCACCGCTATGAAGGGAATGCGCCAACCGAAACGCTCGGCGATCGCCGCGCCGAACGCCACGCCGGCCGCCGCGCCGATCGCCGGGCCCAAGTTGAAGATGCCGAGCGCCGCGGCGCGTTTGCCGGGCGGATAGGTGTCGGTGATGATCGCATAGGAGGGCGGCACGCCCCCCGCTTCGCCGAAGCCGACGACCATCCGCGCAACGACCAGTTGCATGTAGTTGGCAGCCATGCCGCACGCGACAGTCGCCCCGCTCCAGATCGCGCAGGCGGCGGAAAGGACGCCGACGCGGCTGGTGCGGTCGGCGAACCAGCCGACCGGGATCGCAATGAAGCAATAGAACATCGCGAAATACAGCCCGCTGATCAGCCCGAGCTGGCCGTCGCTGATCTGGAGCGCATCCTGGATCGGCTTGGCAAGGATCGACAGCAGCTGTCGGTCGAGGAAGTTCAGCACATAGACGAAGCAGAGCATTCCCAGCACGAAGGTCGGATTGCTCCCCGGCCGCGTGGACGCTGCGGCCGGGGAGAGGGAGGCTTCTGCGCTTGCCATCGCTTTAGAGCCCGTAACCGAGGCGGATGCCGAAGGTGCGCGGACGCATCGTCCCGAAGCGGCTGTTCAGGAAGGCCTCGGGGTGGATGTAGGTAATCGAATGGTCGTCGAAGAGATTTTCGACATAGAGCTGCGCCGAAATATCGCCCTTCTTCAAACCGAAACTGAGGTTCACATTGCTGTAGGCGTCGGTCTTGCCGAACGTCGCGAGCGGCACGTTCGGGGCGCCCGGGGTGTTCGGGAAGCTGCTGTTATACGCGCCGATATGCTGCGCGTTGACCGCCAGCATCGCGTCGACGTCGGTAGCAAGCTTGAAGCTGTACGACATATAGGCCGATCCCTGGATCCGCGGCGCCGACAGCCGGTGCCCGAGCACCGCGCCAGAAATCGCCGCCTCTTCGGGCGACAGCTTGGTGATCTTGCTATCGTTATACGCGCCGTTGAAACCGATCGCCCACCCCGTCGCGGGAATCACCCCGACCTCGAACTCGAAGCCCTTGCTGCGCGCGGCGCCGATGTTGGTCGCGAACTGGACCGAGTCCGACACGCGGTTCGCCTGCGCCTGGATATTGCTCCAGTCGATCTGGTAGAAGGCGACATTCATGCTGACGCGTCCACCCAGCCAGCGGCCCTTCGCACCGATTTCATAGCTTTTGAGGTTATCCGAATCCGCGCCGAAGGGAATGACGATGTCATTGGGATCGACAACGCTCGCCCGGCCCGCAAAGGCGTTGACGATCGGCGCGCGAAAGCCCGTCGAGAAGGTCGCATAGGTGGTGACGCTCTCGCTCGGCTTGAACGTCGCACTCGCTTTCCACGACGGCTTCGACCCCTTCGCCTTGATGCCTTCGACCGCGGCATAGGGCGTGAACGTCGTGAAATTGACCGGAAGATACGCGCCCGTCGGCCCTTTCAGGCCGGCCAGCGCCGCCTGAAGATAGTTCAGATTGAAGAAGCCCGGCGCGGTCGCAAGATAACCGCCTTCCTCGGTAAAGCCCTGCGCCGACGTCTCGCCATAACGCAGGCCGCCCGTCAGCCAGAAATTGTCCGAGAAGCGATAGGTCAGCTCGCCAAAGCCGGCGAGTTCCTTGCTGAGCGAATGGGTATATTGCTTCTGATAATATTGGTCGGGCAGCCCCGTCATGTTGCGCGACGCGAGAAATGCGGGGTTCGACCGATAGAAATAATCGACGTCGCGGCGGCGATCGAGATAGAAGCCGCCGACGACGAACTGGAACGGCCCGTCGAGCGTCGACGCGAGGCGCGTTTCCTGCACGAAGACCTTGTCATAGCCATCGGCGTCGAGCCCGAAGGCGATCGGCGCGCCGGCGAAGGAGCCGGGCTGGAAGGTGCCCGCGAGATCGACGTAGAAGCGCTGGTCGAAATCCGAATAGGTCGACGAACTGGTCAGCTTCGCGAAATCGAATTCATAGTCGATCGTCGCGTTGGCGATCAGCTGCTTGCCGGTGAAGCGGTCAGGCTGGTCGGAGACGCGCTTGTTGCGCCCGAGCGACGGGCTGGTCAGCGACGAGTCCTTGGGATTGCTATATTCGTATGAGCCGAGCAGCTTGATCGACAGGCGGTCGGTCGGGCGCCACAGCAGGGTCGCGCGGCCGCCATAATCGATCAGCGTGTTCGAATTTTTGACCCCGGTCCCGACATTGTCGAGATAGCCTTCTTCATCGCGGTAAAAACCGACGACGCGCAGCGCGAGCTTGTCCTCGACCAGCGGCACATTGACCATCGCATTATAGCGCTGACGGATCGAATCCGATCCGGTTAGCCCGATATCGACGAGCGCCGAAACGTCGAAATCATTGAGGTCGGGAGTTTTCTGGAGGATGCGCATCGCGCCCGACAGCGAGCCCGAACCGAAGAGCGTGCCCTGCGGTCCGCGCAGGAATTCGACGCGCTCGACGTCGAACAAATTGGGGTCGACGACGGTGGTGTTGCCGATCGTCGAGACGGGAAGCTCGTCGATGTAGATCGCGACCGAGCTTTGCAGGTTCGCGTTGTAGCCGTTCGTCGCAATGCCGCGCGCGGTGAAATTGTTGAAGTTGGCGGTCGGCTTGTTGAGCACGACGCCCGGCGTCTCGCGCCCGATGCCTTCGTAACCGACGATGCCCTTTTCGGTCAGCTCTTCCTGCGAGAAGGCCGAGATGCTGATCGGTACGTCCTGGATGCGTTCGGCACGCCGCGTTGCGGTGACGATGATGTCGTTGCCGCCTTGTGCTTCATCGGCCTGCGGTGCGGTATCGGCGGCATCCTGTGCGGCGGCGCCCGCCGGGATTGCGAAAAGCGCGCCCGCGCATACGGACGCAAACAGCTGAACCCTCATCTTGCCCTCTCCCATTCATCGCCGCTCGATCGTCGGCATGCCCTGTTAGTGACAGCGCGTGGATCAAGAGTCAATATTCACTCTCTTGCGTGTGAATGAAATGCGATGACGCCGGATGATGGGCTATGGCGGTGATGGGGCGGCAATAGAAACAAGATTGGCGGAAGAGCTTGCGCTACCTCAACCGCGAGGGCGAAGCGGCATCCTCTCCCGCGCGCGCCATCGCGCAAAAGGGGCGTGCGGGCTCAAACGTCCCGGCGCCGCGGTGCGCGGCAACCGCTCCCCCGCTATGGAACATCTCCGCCCACCCGCAGATGAGGGAGCACGTATATGGCCGTCAGGATCGGTACCGAGTTTCTCGTCAACACGCTCCACACATATGGCGAGCAAGGTCAGGCCGATATAGCGGGCACCGCCGATGGCGATTTTGTTGTTACCTGGCGCAGTCAGGTGCGCGGCGACGAGCTGCCTCGATCCTATTCGGACATCCACGCCCGCGCGTTCGGCACCGGCCGGGCGATCGGCGACGAGTTCCGCGTGAACACCATCACCGACGATGCGCAGGTCAGCCCGGCGGTCACCGCCCGTGCCGACGGAAGCTTCGCGATCGTCTATAGCAGCGGCGAGGAGAATCATCTTCCCGGCACTTCGGTCAATACGCGGATCATCGGTGCCGACGGCGTCCCGATCGGCGCCGAGCTGCTCACCGACTATGACTATTATCACCAAAACCCGCGGATCGCGGCGTTCGCCGATGGCCGCACGGTGACGGTGTGGAGCGGTGAGGATCAGGGCGAGGGCGAGATCCGCGCCGCCGACGGGACGGTGCTTTCGAGCTTCGTGTTCGGCTGGGACGGGCGCGTGAAGCCCAAGGGATTGGCGACGCTGGCCGATGGCGCGTTCGCACTGCTCTGGTATGGTCAACGCGACGAAGCCGACGCGCAGGACGGCGGGCTGCCTGCTTTTTACGGCCAGATCCGCGCGGCGGACGGCAGCGCAGGCGCGACCTTCGAGATCGGTGCGGCGCCGGGCGAGGACCCGAGGCCCTCGATCGTCCAGCTTTCCAACGGCAACATCGTCGTGGTGTGGCAGGACGACGCCATTGATACGGATCCGGCGGCCGACCCCGACGGCACCGACGTGAAGGCGCGGATCTTCTCGCCCACGGGCGTGCCGCTGGGCGAGGCCTTCACGATCAACACGCTCGCCGCGGGCGACCAGCGCGACGCCGATGTCGCCGCGCTTGCCGACGGGCGTTTCGTCGTCACCTGGCGCGACGCCAACGGCGAACCCGGCGAACCGAATGCGGGCGCCTCGATCCGCGCCGCGGTGTTCGGAAGCGACGGCCAGCGGTTGGGCGACGAATTCCAGGTCAACACCGCCGCGCTCTACGATCAGGACCACCCCCGCGTCGCCTGGCTCGGCGCGGATCGCTTCGCGATCAGTTGGACCGACGGCAGCGGCGACGACCTCGACATCATGGATGGCGGGATCAAGGTACAGATTTTCGCAGTCGACGCCCCTGCCCCCAATGCCATCGGCGGCACAAGCGCAGCGGATAGGCTGACTGGGACCTTCGCCAACGACACGATCAGTGGCGGCAACGGCGGCGATACGCTGTTCGGCGGCGCAGGCGAGGACCGGCTGCTCGGCGAGAAGGGCGAGGACAAGCTCTACGGCGGGCTGCACGACGATCAACTCGTCGGCGGCTGGCAGAGCGATGAGCTCTATGGCGAACTCGGGCGCGACACGCTCTATGGCGATCTCCTTGCGATCGGCAGCGGCAGCCGAGGCGGCAACGACCGGCTCTACGGCGGCGACGGCGCCGACATACTCTACGGCGACGCACGGAGCATCGCGGCGGGTGGCCAAGGCGGCAGGGATGCGCTGAAAGGCGGCAGCGGCGACGACCGCCTCTACGGCGATGGCGAAACGGGTGCGGGCGTGGCGACGGGCGGCGGCGCGGACACGCTCGACGGCGGCGCGGGCAACGATCAGCTCTGGGGCGGCGGCGGCGACGATCGCTTCATCTTCAACGGACTGTCCGGCAGCGACATCATCTGGGATTTCGGTCAGTCACCGGGCGACAACGACGTGATCGACCTGCGCGGCACCGAGGCCGGCGATCCCACGAACGGCCAGCTTCAGGTCTATTATGTGGATGGCAATGCAATCCTTGAGTTCAACGGCGGGCGCATCACGGTGATGGGCGTGACGCATCTGGACGATTCAGACGTACTGGTCACCTATCGCAACGGCGGACAATCCCCGTTCGAAAGCCAAGCCCCTGATCCACGTGTTGCGTTGATGGTTCAGGCAATCGCAGCGTTTGGCGCGCCCGGTGCGATCGAAACGCGCATGAGCCGCAGCGCGGAAGGATCGCGGCCCATCGACTATTTCGCGGGATAGGAATGCGCCTATAGGAAAGAAAAACCGGCAAGCGGACGGTCACTTGGCTGCGGCCGCCATTGGCATAGCTGGCGCGATACCCACTATAGTCGCCGGCTGCCGGACCACCGCAAAGGGCAGCGAGCTTCAGGACGAAGGTCGACTGTCGAGGCGGAAAACCAAGCCCGCAGCCGCAGGCTTGGCCTTCCGCACACACGACGCATTTATCGTGAGAGCTCCTTCAGTGTGCCAGTAGCGTGGCAAGTCGTCCGTGCGCACCGTGGATCTCGACCTCGCCGCCCCGCGACCTGCGACGCTGCCACCATTCGGAAAGCAATTCGGCGCAGCTATGATCGATCGATCGCAGACCGGATAGATTCATCCGGACGCTTCGGTCGGCGGGCAGCGCGTCGAGCGCGGACGACAGCTTGGGCAACGAGACAAAACTCGCGACACCCGCCAGCCGCAGCTCGTGGCCATGATCATGCTCGGTTTGATCGACGTCGAGCTTCAGTCGCCGCATATTGGGGATGATCTCGATCAGCGACAAAGCGAGGCCGACAAGGACACCGGTCAACAAATCCGTCGCAACAACCATGACGAGCGTCGCGGCCCAGATGACCGCCGGCAACGGGCCATGCGATTTCAAGAGATGACGCACATGGCGCAGGCTGACCAGCTTCCAGCCGGTAACGACAAGGATACCCCCCAGCGCCGCCATCGGGATCTGGCGCAGAAGCCACGGCATTGCCGCGACCAGCGCGAGGATCCAGATGCCGTGCAGCACCGCCGACATGCGCGTCACCGCTCCCGCCTGGACGTTCGCCGAACTGCGGACGATTACGCCCGTCATCGGCAACGCGCCCGCCGCGCCGCACAGGAAGTTGCCGACGCCCTGCGCCCGCAGCTCCTTGTTATAGTCGGTGCGCACGCCATCGTGCATCCGGTCGACCGCCGCTGCCGACAGCAATGTTTCCGCGCTGGCGATGAAGGCAATCGCGATCGCCGTGACCATCAGGGTCGGCGTCAGCATGGCGCCGAGCCCCGCCATCGTCGGCGGCGCGATTGCGGCGGTGATCGATTCAGGCACATCGACGCGCGCGACGTTAAGACCGGCGAACGACGCGATTAGCGTGGCGAGCACGACACCGATCAATGCGCCGGGCAACAGCCGAAGCGCGGCGGGACGGAGCTTGTCCCACAAAAGGGTACAACCGATAGCGACCATACCGATGAACAGCGCGGGAACCGCCGGTCCGTCGAGGCCGAGGACACGCCCGGGAATTGCGACCAGATTTTCCAGCCCGCTGGCAAGCGGCCGGGCATCGAACAGCACATGGAATTGGCCGACGACGATCAGTACGCCGATCCCGGCCAGCATCCCGTGAACGACAGCCGGCGAGATGGCGCGAAACCAGCCACCAAGTTTCATCACGCCGGCGAGGAACTGGATCAGGCCGGCGACGACGAGGATCGGCCCGAGCGCGGCAAGGCCATGCTGCTGGACGATTTCGAAGACGATGACCGCCAGACCCGCTGCGGGCCCGCTGACCTGTAGCGGCGATCCCGCGAGCAGGCCGACGACGACCCCCCCGATGATGCCAGTGATAAGGCCCTTTTCGGGCGGCACGCCCGACGCGATCGCGATGCCCATGCACAGCGGCATCGCGACGAGGAAGACGACGACCGACGCGGTTATGTCGCGCGCAAGCCAGTTCGAAGGCAAGGCCGAAGCGGTCATCGACGTCACTCTGCGGCGACCAGCGGCTGCACGTCGGCGGCGCGGCGCGGCCCGGCAGCAAGCGCGACGGGCAAGGGACGATCGTCGCGCATGGGCACGAAGCGGCCGGTGGTTCCGTCAAGGCCGAGCACGGCACCGGCGTGGATGTCGACGAACCAGCCATGCAGCGAGATCTCGCCGCGTGCGATGCCCAAGGCGACCGAAGGGTGGGTCCGCAGGTGCGCGATCTGGGCCACGATGTTTTCCATCGCGACAATCCGCACGCGCTGATGGTCTTCGGCTTCGGGATATCCGTCAGCGGCGACGCGCTGCGCGGCATGCGAATGCCGCAGCCAGGCAGCAACATTCGGCATGGTGTCGAGGCTTTCGGGATGCACCAGCGCTTTCATCGCGCCGCAATCCGAGTGACCGCAGACGATGATGTCGCGCACGCCGAGCGCGAGCACCGCATATTCGACCGTCGACGAAACACCGCCATTGGCGGTCGCAAAGGGCGGCACGATATTGCCCGCGTTGCGGCAGACGAACAGGTCGCCCGGCTGCGCCTGCATGATATGTTCGGGCACCACGCGCGAATCCGCGCAGGAAATCATCAGCGCCTTGGGGCTCTGCCCGTCGCTGGCGAGCTTCGAATAAAGATCGAGATTGCTGGGGAAAACCTGCTTTTCAAAATGGAAGACGCGTCCGATCAGCTCGTTCATTCCGATACTCCTTCGCTGGGGGGCGGGACGAGGTCCCGGCCGGGGGAAGGAGGCTGATAGATGGCCTAAATTGCTGCGACGCAGCATGAATGTAAGGAATTATTGCTGGCGCGGCAAAGCTTTGGCCGGATTCGGGCGGGGCAATGCGATCTCGGCGCGCAGGCCGCCTTCGGGCCGGTTGGACAGCGTCAGCGTGCCGGCCTCCCGTTCCACCATCCGCGAAACGATCGCGAGGCCGAGACCCAGCCCCTTGGTATTGCGGCTGCGCGCGGCATCGAGCCGAACGAAGGGCTCCAGCACGTCCGCAAGCGATTCCACCGGAATGCCGGGACCATTATCTTCGACGCGCAGGATGATCCTGTCCGGCTCACCGGCCAGACTTACCTCGACATCCTCGCCGTAATGAATGGCGTTCTCGATCAAATTGCCGACCGCGCGCTTGAACGCGTTGTGGCGAAGCGTCGCGACAAGATGGTCAGGCCCCCGATATCCTATCCGATGACCGTGATCGGTCATGTCGTCGACCAACGTTGCGACAAGGACAGCAAGATCGACGCGTATCGGCGCCTCGGGATCGGTGTCGCCGCCGAGATAGGCGAGGACCGAGGCGATCATTTCCTCCATCTCGGCTATATCTTCGCCGGAGGAGAGGCGCAGATCGGTATCGTTCGATCCGTCCAGGCGAAGCTGAAGCCGCGCCAGAGGCGTGCGCAAATCGTGACCGACGGCCGCCAGCGCTTGGGTCCGATCGGCAATCATCCGCCCGATCTGGTCCTGCATCTGGTTGAAGGCGCGGATCAGATGGCGAACCTCGTTCGACCCTTCCTCCTGCACCACAATGCGTTCGCCCTGCCCCATGCTCTCGATCGCGCGGCTCAGGCTCTTGAGCGGCCGCAGCGTTTGCCGAACGAGCAGGCCGCCGAGCACGGCAAAAGCTATTGCAGGAATCAATGCGAGGATGATGCGATTGAGCTGCAAGCCCCAGCCGGTGCCGAGGCCGTGCATTTTGAAATGAACCCAGCTGCCGTCCGACAAGATGATCTGGCCGGCCACGCTGTCGTTGCGGACGGGTGATGCCAGTTGCAATTGCAGCCCCGCACTGGCGAGCGCCGGTTCCCATTCCACCACCTGATCACGCATTTGCCGGAGCTCTGCGGAGAGAATATGGCGTTCAGGTGCCGATCGTTGCCAGTGGACCTTGTAACGATCGGTCGAAAGATAGCTCGCGATCGCCGGGCGCTCGGCAGGGGGACGTTCGTCGACGAGGCGCTGCACGATCACCAGATGCTCGGCCAGCCGCCGCGCCTCATCCTCCTTGATCGAAAACTCGCCCGCGCGTTCATAGAGGAGGGTGCTGACCGCAAACTCCATCATCACCGTCAGGAGAATAATCCCGACGATGCGACCGATCAGTCCAAGCGATGGCCGCCCGACCATCAAATCCGGTTGACGCTGGTATTCAGCATATAACCGACGCCGCGCACGGTGATGAACGGCGCCGGCCGGCCATCATCCGACAGCTTGCGGCGCAGCCGGCTGACGAGGACGTCGATACTGCGGTCGGAGGAATCACCGATCCGCGTTCGCGACAATTCGATCAGCCGCTCGCGCGCGATCACCCGCAGCGGATGGCTGAGAAAGCTGGCGAGCAGGTCGAACTCGGCGCCTGTCAGCGGGATCATCGCACCATCGCGCGAAAACAGCTGGCGCCGGGCGAAATCCACCGTGAAACGGTCGAACTCGGCACGGTTGGACGGGATGACGCGCCGTTCCTCGACGACACCGCGACGGAGCACCGCACGGACGCGCGCGACAAGTTCGCGCGTCCCGAACGGCTTGGCCAGATAATCGTCGGCACCCAGTTCGAGCCCGACGACGCGATCGGTCTCGCTGGCGCGCGCGCTGATAAAGATGATGGGGACGCTGCTGCGTTGCCGGATCATTTTGCACAGATCGATACCGCTGGTGCCCGGCAACATGATGTCGAGCAGGATCAGGTCGATCGGGCCGGCCTCGAACGTCGCCCACATCTCGGCGGCCGTCGCGGCGGGCCGGACGATATAGCCGTTTTCCTGAAGCGCACGGGCGGTGAGCGTCCGGAGCGGCGGATCGTCTTCCACCAGGAGGACGGATGGAGCGGTCATCGTAGGCTGGAGAAAATCGGAAGGGGCGATCTCGGAAGGGGAGGAAAGCATCCGCGCCACGTAGGTGGCGATCAGTTGACGTCAATGGTGCAGGAACCACTCGTCGCGGAAACACAACGCATTATCGTCACAGAAACAAATAGAAACAAATCGCCCGATGACTCGGCGGCATTCGAACAGGTCAGCAATATTTCGTCACATTGGCGACAACGGGCTGCATCGTTCGCCCGGTACCTCGCAGGCCGATGACGGGCATGTCCGGCTCGTTGTCAACGATCTGAGGAGTATTGTCCGTGCGTTTTTCCAGCCTGGTTTTCAGCGTCGCGGCCGTGGCGGTGCTGGCCTCCCCCGCCGCTGCAAATGCTCCAAAGGTGCCGAGGCAACTCGCAAAGATGGATGCGGAAGCCTTTCGCTCCGCAGCAAGAGTCGATGACGATGACCTGGAATTCGCAACGGTCATTTCGACCCGCAACGGTTTTCGCAAGGAGTGGCGCGTGAATGGCTCGACCTGGGTCGACAGCCATATCGAGGCCCATATCGACAAACGAACCGGCGATACACGGTTCGAAGTGCACCAAGCCCTGCGCTATCAGGGCTCGCAGCGTCTGTATGACGCAGTTCATTTCGAGAATGGTGACGGAAAACTCGTGGCGCAGCCTTTGGATCGTGCCCTTCGCGGCGACGACACGATGTGCCCTAACAGCGAGTTCAACAGCGATTGCTCGCTGACGATGAAGCTGGTGTTTTCGGTCGACGAAACCCAGCTCAAGGCCGCCATGGCCCGCCAGGAAGGCTGGGATCTCAAGTTCAAGGGTCAGCCGACCGGAGAGGGAGACCTCCGCATCCGGATCGTGCCAGCCGAGATCGAGGGGCTTTTGCTCGCCGTTGAGGACTATCAGGCAAACGCAATCAATGCGTGTTAACAGCTCACACAACGAACGGCCGCTCCTCAATCCGGTGCTGCAGATATAGGATTTTGTTCCGTTTTGCGTAAGCGGACGCCAAATCCGGGGGGCGCCTTATCATAAAGAAACGGTGGCCACTTCGCGAAGCGAGACGTTTGTTACCGTTCGACACGCCTGGCTCATTCCCTCTCCTAGCTCGGGAATAGCTCCCGGATTGAAGAGCGACGCATAGCCGCTTTTGAATGTTGACTTTGGCCGATTGTGGACAGTCCGCTTTCGGGAACAAGTGAGGAAAAGCGAACCTCGGAAAACTGCCGGCGACGAATGTCGCATGGAGCCGGTTAAAGGCGAGCTGCGATTAAACGCCCACAGGACCTATCTTATGTGCACGGCCGATCCGTGCCCACGCACCGCATCGACCGAAGGGGATAATTTTGTTCATCGGAATTAGACAAAAGCCTCGCCGATTGGTATCGATGTCAATCGAGGAGAAAACTGGATGCTCGATCCTGACATTGCAGCCTTTACCGGCGTACCCCAAGAAATGCCGCCGCTGAGCCCCGACGTCATTCCGATGATGCGCGCCGGCATGACGATGATGGCAGCCGCCATGCCGGGGACCGAGATCGAGCGTGTCGAGAATTATGACGCCGATGGCGTGCCGGTACGTCTTTATCGCCCCGCTTCGGATACGCCCTTGCCGCTGCTCGTCTTCCTTCACGGCGGCGGATGGATGTTCGGCGATCTCGAGACGCATGACGCGATGACGCGGCATCTGGCCGCGGCGAGCGGCTGCGCCGTGCTCGGCGTCGGATATCGTCTGGCGCCCGAGCACAAATTTCCCGCCGGGCTCGACGATGCGATGACTGCGCTCGACTGGGCGCGCCGGTCGGCCGCCGATCTTGGCTGCGATCCCGATCGTATCGCGCTGGGCGGCGAAAGCGCTGGCGGCAACCTGACCGCCGCCGCGACGCTGCGCCTTCGGGACGAAGGCAAGCCGCAGCCGCTGTTCCAGCTGTTGATCCACCCCGCGACCGACATGAGCTTCTCGCTCCCGTCGTTCACCGAAATCGCCGCACCCGGTCTGTCGAAGACCTATCTCGATGCATGCCGCGAATATTATCTCGGCGATGTGTCGGAATCCGACCCGCTCGCCTCGCCGCTCCTTGCCGCGAGCCATGCCGGGCTCGCGCCCGCGATCGTCCTGACAGCGTCCGAAGATCCGCTCCGCGACGATGGCGAATATTATGCCGCCGCGCTGGTCCGCGCCGGGGTCGAGACGCTCGCGCGCCGCCTGCAAGGCCTGCCGCACGGCTTTCAATTCCTGCCGATCACGATTCCCGCAGTTGCAGCGGCGAACGACTTGATCGGGGGGCTGGTTCGCCGCTACTTCGCGGCTACATAGGTCAGGATTTTTCGGGGGACGGTCATCGATGGGCAGGATCGGCAAGGACGAGCGCCCGACCATGGAGATGGTCGCGACGCTGGCCGGTGTCTCCAAGATCACCGTGTCACGCGCGCTGCGCGGCAGCGACCTCGTCCGCCCCGAAGTGCGCGAGCGCATTGTGAAGGTCGCCAACGAGGTTGGCTACCGGATGAACGTCGCCGCGCGCAGCCTGCGCACGCGCGAAACGCGGACGATCGCGGTCGTGATCGACCAGATCGATCCCGGCCGCCAGTCGCACACCGATCCGCTGATCCTGTCGATCATCGGCGGCCTGCTCGAAACGCTGACCCCCGCGGGCTATTCGACATTGCTCACGACCAACGAGCATTTCCTGTCGTCGAGCGCGGTCGGCGCCGATGGCGCAGTGATGCTGGGCCAAGGCGAAGGCGCGCACCGCGTCACGCAGGTTTCGGCGATGAACCTGCCGATGGTCGTGTGGGGCGAACCCGTCCCCGGGGTCAGCGTCAAGGTCGTCGGCAGCGACAACCGCATGGGTGGCAAGCTCGCCGCCGAGCATCTGGTGAGCCGCGGCGCCACGCGCCTGCTGTTCCTCGGCGACGTCCAGCATCCCGAAATCGCCGCGCGCCTCGAAGGCTTTCGCGAGGCACTGGCATCGAGCGAGGCACGGCTGATCGATGCGCTGTCCTGCCCCTTCACGGCCGAGGGGGGCGCCGACGCGGTCGGTCGCGCGCTCGACGCCGGGACGACATTCGACGCCGTCTTTGCCGCCAGCGATTTCATCGCCGCGGGCGCCTGCGATGCACTCTCTGCGCGTGGCCTGTCGGTCCCCGGCGATGTCGCAATCGTCGGTTTCGACGACGCCCCGATCGCAAGCGTGCATCGCCCGTCGATCAGTTCGATCCGGCAGGATGGCGCCGAGGCTGGCCATGCGCTTGCCCACGCCGTCATGGCGCTGATCGAGGGCAAGGCGTCCTCCGCGGCGCACGCACTTCCCGTCGAACTCATCGCCCGCGAAACGAGCCGCTGACGCCTCAGCCGAGTTGTTTGAGGAAGAAGTCCGCGATGATCGCATAGGTTTCGACCGACTCGGGCAGGTCGACGTCCATATGATGTGCGTGCCAAAGGCCGTCGAACAGGACGAAGCGGGCATCGACGCCTGCCGCGAGCAGACGGCGATGCATGACCGACACCGCGCTCGCCGCGAAATCGCGCGTCGCCGAAATCAGCAGGCTCGGCGGAAATTGAGCCAGCATCTCGGGATGGTCGGCCGACAGTACAAGCGGATCGGACAGGTCGGCGCCCCGGAAATAAGGAAGTTCCTCGACCTTGGGTGCCGCGCCCGCGTCGGCCCGTGGGTCGAACAGCGCCTGCGCCAGCGCCGCATCGCCCGCGAACGGGACCGGTGCGCCGTGGAATATCCCGATCGCACCGGGTGTCGGCAGATCGTCGTGGAGCAGGCGCGCGACCGCCTGCGTCGTCAACACCGCGCCCGCCGAGCAGCCGTAAATGCCGATCTTCGCGGGATCGACCGTTTCGATCAGCGCGCGATACACTGCGACGACATCGTCGACGGCCGCCGGATAGACGTGCTCGGGCGCAAGGCGGTAGTCGACCGCAACGACGCGCATTCGCGTAACCGCCGCAATCGGCACGGCCTCGAGGAGTGCGCCCGCCCCTTCACCCCACATGAACGCGCCGCCGTGAAGACAGAGCAACACCGGTGACTCGTCCGTGCTGCCCGCGGGGACGACATCATAGACCTTCACCCCCGCGACTTCGCCTTCGGTGGTGTCGACCGAATATCGGGCCTCGGCCTTGTCGAGCAAACGCCGGTTATAGGCGGCAAAGAACGGCCGTGCTTCGGACAGGTCGGCCGGCGCGGCGGACTCGGCCAGATAGGCGGCAAACCGGGCCTTCGCTGCGTCGCTCACCCATGGACCAAATTGCTCGGCGTCGCTCATCCCCTCGCTCCCTGTTATCGATAGCAGGCTAAAATCACCGCTATTGATAGGCTTTGTTCGCTTCGATGCAACCTCTATTGACATCGATACCATTTTTGGTCATTGCACCCTCGACCGGACGAATCCGGCTATCCTTTGGGAGGGAAGTGATGATTTCGATGCGTTCCGCCTTTCTGCTTGCGCTCGCGAGCAGCGCGAGCTTGCTGCCCGCCGCCGCATTTGCGCAGACCGAAACGCCACCGGCCGACGAAACGGCCGCCAGCGATGACAGCGGCTTTGCCGACATCATCGTCACCGCGCGCCGCCGCGAAGAAAATCTGCAGAGCGTGCCCATCGCCGTCACCGCCTTCACCGACGAAGCACTCGAGCAGAAGGGCGTCACCGACCGCACCTCGCTCGCCGACAACACACCCTCGCTGTTCACGATCAGCGGCGGCTATCCGCGCGAATTCGCCTATTTCGCGCTGCGCGGTCAGGGGCCGGCGTTCGGCTCAACGCCCGGCGTGGTCAATTATTTCGCCGAAGTGCCGAACAGCGTGAACGTTGACGGCCGCGTCGGTACCTATTTCGACATGGCCAATATCCAGGTGCTCGCGGGGCCGCAGGGCACCTTGTTCGGCAAGAATGCGACTGGCGGCAACATTTTGTTCGAACCGGTCAAGCCGAAGGACGAATTCGAAGGCTATGTCCGCGTCCAGCTCGGCAATTATAATGACCGCCGGATCGAGGGTGCGCTTAATACGCCGATCGTCCCCGGCGGGGTGATGCTGCGCATTGCCGGCGAAGTCGGCCGCCGCGACGGCTATACCAAGGACGTCGGCCCCTTCTTCGAAGGCAAGGATTACGACAATCTCTCGTACGAAAGCTTCCGCTTCGGCCTGACCCTGCAGCCGACCGACAGCATCGAGCTTTATACGATGCTGCGTTATTATCATTCGGACACCAATGGCGGCGGCACCGTTCTGGGTGCGTACAACCCGGCAGCGGGCTTCGACGCCACCGCGCTCGGGCTGGGGTTCCTTCCGGTGGCGGCCTTCTATCCGGGGGTGCTGACCGCGGTCGCCGAGCAACAGGCGCGCGGTCCGCGCCGCGTCTCCTATGATCTCGACCAGTTTTCGGAGACGAAATATTGGCAGGTGATCAACCAGGCGTCGGTGCAGCTGAGCGACAATATCAAGCTGCGCAACATCATCAGCTATTCCGAACTGCGCACGATCTACGGCTATGACTATGACGCGATGCCGTTCCCGATCGCCGGTCAGCGCGGACGCATCCCGACGATCGCGCCCAATTTCTTCACCGAAGAACTGCAGCTTCAGGGCACTTTGTTCGACGACGCGGTCGACTTCTCGGTCGGCGGCTATCTCGATCGGCAGAGCTGGTCGGACCCGGCGGGGATCGAGGTCTATACCTTTTTTCCGATCGGCACGCTGATCCCGACGATCTCGGGCTTCTTCACACAGACGAACAAGAGCGAGGCGGTGTTCGGGCAGGCGACGGTCGATCTCGGCAAGCTGTCGGGCGCGCTCACCGGACTCAGCGTGACGGGCGGCCTCCGCTATACTTGGGAGCATAGCTTCACCGCGCAGACGATCGGCGGTCCGCCCACGGTCTCGGGTTCGGTCGACAGCGATTATCCGAGCTACACCGCGACGCTCGACTATGACGTGACGCCCGGCGTCCACGTCTATGTCACCGCGCGCGACGCGTATAAATCGGGCGGCGTCAACGGTCCGGTACCGGTCGATTCGGAGTTCCGCACCTACAAGCCCGAACGGCTTTCCGACGTCGAGGTCGGGCTGAAGTCGCAATTCTCGCTCGGCAATGTCGACGTCCGCGCCAATGTCGCCGCCTATCGCGGCATCTACGCCAATATCCAGCGCACCACGGCGGAGGTGGTCGAAACGCCGGGCGGCACGATCCCGCTCAACGTCACGCGCAGCGCGGCGAAGGGCAAGATCCAGGGCGTCGAGGTGAACCTTGCGGTCATGCCGGTGCAGGGGCTGACGCTCAACGGCAGCTATTCCTATATCGACGCGCGTTATACCGAGGTCGCCGACGCGAGCGCGGGCGCGATCCTCAACGGCGCGCCCTTCCCCTATACCCCCAAGCATAAATTCTCGGTTGGCGGCTCGTACGAGACGCCGCTCGGCGGCGCAGGCGATCTGGTGCTGGCGGCCAACTATGTTCGCCAGACGAAGGTCTCGACCGCACAGACCAATTCGTCCTTCTATAACTTCCTGCCCGCCTATGGCCTGCTCAACGCCAGCATCGGGCTCAAGGATATCGGCGGACGCCCGATCGACCTGACGTTGTTCGCGAACAACATCACAAACGAGGCGAAGCCGGTCGGTGTGCTCGACCAATATGCCCAGTCGTCGGGCATGGTCGGGCTGACTTATAGCGAACCGCGGATGTACGGGGTGCGGATCGGCTACCGGTTCGGGGGCTGATCGATGACCGACAAGGGGCCGGTCCAGCCGCCGTTCGCCATGACCGTCAGCGCCGAGGCGCGGGCGGTCATGGAACCGATGCTGAAACAGGGTTCCGCCCCCGAAGTCACGGCGACGCTGCTGCGCAATCCCGTCACCCGCGCGGCGGTGCGCGCCGCGGCCGCCAATCATCTGAAGCCGCTCAACAAGGGCCGCGCCAAGCGCTTCGGGGTCGACGTTGAAAAGGGCAAGGTCGCCGGGGTGCCGGTCAAATATGTGCGCCGGCGCGATGCGGACCCCGCCGACAAGCGCTTGCTGATCAACTTCCACGGCGGCGGCTTCATGGTCGATGCGGGGTCGCTGACCGAAACGATCCCGATCGCCGGGCTGACCGGAATTCCGGTCACGACCGTGCTGTACCGCATGGCGCCCGAACACCCGTACCCCGCCGCCGTCGACGACGCGCTCGCGGTCTATACCGATGCGCTGGCGCATCGTCGGGCGAGCGCGATCGGCATCTACGGGACCTCGGCGGGCGCGTGCCTCACCCTGCAATTGCTGGCGCGGATCAAGGCCGAGGGGTTGCCGATGCCCGCGGCGGCGGGCTTTTTCTCGGGCGCGGGCGACTTTACCATCGTGGGCGATTGCGAGGCCTATCTGCCGCCGATCATGGGCACGCGCACCGCGGCGGAAACGATGGACGATTATTGCGGCGCTGCCGACCGCACCGATCCGTTGTTCTCGCCCACCTATGGCGACCTGTCGGGCCTGCCGCCGATGCTGCTGATGACCAGCACGCGCGACCAGTTGCTCAGCCACACCGTGCTCGCTGACCTTGCGCTCCGCAAAGCGGGAGTCGATGTCGACCTCCGCGTTTACGAAGCCATGCCGCACGCCTTCTGGGCGTGGATCGAATGCCCCGAAACCGAGATCGCGCTCGCGGCGCAGGCCAGCTTCTTCGACCGTCATCTGGCAAGCTGATGGGCGTAGAACCGAGCCCTGCCGACCTGTTCGGACCGCTTCTTGCCAAGGTGCAGGAGCGTGCGATCCTTCCCGACAGCAAGACCTTCGTCGATGCGCTGCCCAAGCGCCCGGTCGCAGACATCATGCATGATTTTGCGCTTCTTCCCGCCGATGACGAAGCGTTGCGCGCGTTCATCGCCGCCAATTTCGACCTCCCTGCTGCGGCCGAAGGCGCACGGCCCGCCGTCCTGCCGCTGCGCGAGCATATTCGTGCGCTGTGGAAGGACCTCGCGCGCGCGCCGAAACAGGCCGCGAGCGGATCGGCGCTGGCCGTCCAGCACCGTCACGTCGTACCCGGCGGTCGCTTTCGCGAAATCTATTATTGGGACAGCTTCTTCACGATGCTGGGCCTCGTCCGCGACGGGGAGCACGAACTCGCCAATGGCATCGTCGAGGCGATGACCGACCTGATCGAGGCGCACGGACACGTCCCCAATGGCACGCGCACCTATTATCTCGGCCGCTCGCAGCCACCGCTCTTCCATAT
The DNA here is from genome assembly GCF_014873485.1 of Sphingopyxis sp. OAS728. Taxonomy (NCBI): domain Bacteria; kingdom Pseudomonadati; phylum Pseudomonadota; class Alphaproteobacteria; order Sphingomonadales; family Sphingopyxidaceae; genus Sphingopyxis; species Sphingopyxis sp. OAS728. Next base: position 1,771,155 of record NZ_JADBDT010000001.1, read on the forward strand.
GATGGTCGAACTGCTGGACGATGAAAGAGCTGACGTCGCTGCGCGCCGGCTCTCGGCGATGAAGCGCGAGCATACATGGTGGATGGAGGGCGCCGAAGGTCTTGCCCCCGGCGAGCAGAACGCGCGCGTTACACGGCTCGCCGATGGCGCGCTGCTCAACCGCTATTGGGATCCGCGCAGCACGCCCCGCGACGAAAGCTGGCGCGAGGATGTCGCGACGGCAGCCGAGAGCGGCCGGCCTGTCGAAGAGGTCTATCGCGACCTGCGCGCAGGCGCCGAAAGCGGCTGGGACTTTTCGTCGCGCTGGCTGGATGGCGATGCGCTATCGTCGATCCGCACCACCGCGATTGCACCGATCGATCTCAATGCCTTTCTCTTCGGGCTCGAAACCGCGATCGCCGCGCGCGGCGATCGCGGCGACGCACATTATGCGCGGCTGGCCGATGAGCGGCGCGAAGCCATGAATCGCCACTTATGGAATTCGGAGGGCGGCTATTTCGCCGATTACGACGTCGAGGAAGACAAGCGCCGCAACGCTTTGACGGCGGCGGCGCTCGCCCCTCTGCTCGTCGGCGCGGCGACGCAGGAGCAGGCCGACGCGACGGCGCGCGCGGTCGAGGACGCGCTTCTTGCGCCCGGGGGGATCCACACGACGCTTTTACAGACGGGCCAGCAATGGGACCGGCCGAACGGTTGGGCACCGCTGCAATGGATCGCGGTCGCGGGGCTTGGCCGCTACGGGCATGGCGCACTCGCGCGCGAGATTGCGCGCCGCTGGGTCGACACCGTCGGCGCGACCTTTACGCGCACCGGCCTGTTGTTCGAGAAATATGACGTCGAGGCGACAGGCGTCGGCGGCGGCGGCGAATATGAAACGCAGACCGGGTTCGGCTGGACAAACGGGGTGACTGCCGATTTTATCGACAGCTACGATTTTCTGCCGACGGAGTAGCCGATGACCGACCCGAGTTTCGACCAGATCATGGCCGCGCATGGGTCGGGTCCGGCGGCCGCCGAGACCGCGATCACCTACCCCGGCGAACGGCTGAGCTGGGCAGAGCTCGAAACGCGCAGCGCCGCGCGGGCGCGGCGGCTGGTATCGTTCAGGGTGGAACCCGACGACCTTGTCGCGATCGCGCTGCCCAACGGGATCGAGCATCATGTCAGCAGCTTCGCCACTTGGCGTGCCGGCGCGACCCCGTGCATCCTGCCGACGAAGCTGCCGGGCCACGAGCTGGCGCAGGTCATCGAGCTCGCTGCGCCGCGCGTATTGATCGGCATCGGCGACGCGCCCGATGGCGTGGCTCATCTTGTACCCGGTGACGACAGCGATGCGGAGGCCGACCTGGCGCCAGACCTCGCCGCGGCGCATTGGAAGGCCGTCACCAGCGGCGGTTCGACCGGACGCCCCAAGCTGATCGTCGACCATGCCCCGGCGCGTTTCGGCGAGCGACTGAACGGGCTGATCGATCTCGTCCGCCTGCCGCGCGGCGGCGTCATCCTGAACCCCGGTCCGCTTTATCACAACGCGCCCTTCCTCTTCACCAGTCTTGCCTTGTTGGCGGGATCGCGTGTCATCGGCATGCACCGCTTCGACGCCGAGGAGGCGCTACGCCTGATCGAGGCCGAGCGCGTGCAATGGGTGTGCATGGTGCCGACGATGATGCAGCGCATATGGAACCTGCCCGAAGACGTGCGCAATCGCTACGACCTGTCGTCGCTGCAATGCGTCTGCCACATGGCAGCGGCCTGCCCGGCGTGGCTCAAGCAGGCGTGGATCGACTGGCTCGGCCCCGAGCGCATTTTCGAAGTCTATGCCGGAACCGAAGGCGCCGCGCTCTTCATCACCGGCGAGGAGTGGTTGGCCAAGCCGGGTTCGGTCGGCAAGGCGCCGGCCGAGCTCGTCACCATCGTCGATGAGAATGGCGCGCCGTGCCCACCGAACGTCGTCGGCGAAATTTTCTTCGGCGGCGACGCGGGAACGCGCTTCCATTATATCGGTGCCGACGCAAAGCTCGACGGTGCGGGGCGGCTGTCGCTGGGCGATCTCGGATATGTCGACGAGGACGGCTATTTATTCCTCTCCGACCGGCGCAGCGACATGATCATCCGCGGCGGCGCGAACATCTACGCCGCCGAGGTCGAAGCCGCGCTGAGCGAGCATCCGGCTGTCGCCGACGCCGTCGTCGTCGGGCTGCCGTGCGACGACCTCGGCCAGCGTGTCCATGCAATCATCCAGGCCGCTGGCGAGCTGCCGATCGGCGAGGTCGAGGCGTTTGTGCAGACCCGGCTCGCGAAATATAAATGCCCCGAAAGCTATGAGGTCGTGACCGAGGCGCTCCGCAGCGATGCCGGCAAGGTCCGCCGCACCGCGCTGCGCGACGAGCGGCTGATATGGCTGCAGGATGGCAAAAGCTTCCAACTGACCCGCTGACCCGGGGGCGGTGACATGACGAACAAGGGCGGCGCCGGCCCGCCCGCGCCGCAAAAGGAGAGACGATGCTACTCGGCTTGATGCAGGATGCCCCGCTGCAGATCAGTTCTATTCTGACCCACGCCGCGCGCGCTCATGGCGAGCGCGAAATCGTCTCGAAACTCGTGGGCGAGCCGCTGTGGCGTTACAACTGGGCGGAATGCGAGCGCCGCGCGCGACAGGCCGCGCAGATGCTCGGCACGCTCGGCATCGCCAGCGGCGACCGCGTCTCGTCGCTTGCGTGGAACACGCACCGCCATCTCGAACTCTTTTACGCCGTCCCCGGCATCGGCGCGGTGCTGCACACCGCCAACCCGCGGCTGAGCGACGAACAGATCGCCTTCACGATCAACCACGCGGGCAGCCGGATCCTCTTCTTCGAAGCCAACCTTGCCGACCTTGTCGAGCGGCTGAAGCCCCTGCTGCCCGCGATCGAAAACTATGTGCTGCTCGCCGATCCCTATGAGGAGCTAATCGCCGCCGAGGACGGCGCGTTCGACTGGCCGCGTTTCGACGAGAATGCCGCAGCCTTTCTCTGCTACACCTCGGGCACCACCGGCGATCCCAAAGGCGTGCTCTACAGCCACCGCTCGATCGTGCTGCACGGCATGGCGGCGGGGCTCAGCAGCGCCTTCGGATTCAGCGCCTTCGATACAATCATGCCCTGTTCGTCGATGTATCACGCGACCGCGTGGGGCCTTCCTTTCACCGCCGCGATCAACGGCTGCAAGCTCGTCCTGCCCTGCGACAAGATGGACGGCGCGAGCCTGTCCGAACTGATCGTGGGCGAAGGCGTGACCTTCTCGGGCGGCGTCCCGACGATCTGGACCATGTATCTCGCCTATCTGGAGAGCAGCGGCCAGAGCGTCGGCGATCTCAAGCGCCTCGTCATCGGCGGATCAGCGGTGCCGCGCGCAATGGCAGAGACGTTCCGCGAGAAATACGGCGTCACCGTGCTCCAGATCTGGGGGATGACCGAGACCAATCCGCTCGGCGTGATCGCGACCCCGACCCCGTTGCTGATGGCCGAAGGCGAGGATTTCGCGACCGAGACGATCCTGACGCGGCAAGGCCGGATGCAGTTTGGTATCGAGCTGCGCATCATCGACGACGACGGCAACCCGCTGGCGTGGGACGGCGAGCAGGCAGGCAAGCTGCAGGTCCGCGGGCCGTGGGTCGTCGATCGCTATTATCCCGATCTTCCCGCAGCGAGCGCCGACGGCTGGTTCGACACCGGCGACATCGGGACGATCGACCGCTTCGGCTTCCTGCGCCTGACCGACCGCGCGAAGGATGTCATCAAGTCAGGCGGCGAGTGGATCAGTTCGATCGACCTCGAAAATGCCGCAGTCGGTTGCCCCGGCGTACGCATCGCCGCGGTAATCGGTGTGCATCATCCCAAATGGGAAGAGCGCCCGCTGCTCGTTATCGAGACGCATGAGGGCGAGACGGTGGCGGCGGACGCCATCCGCACGCATCTCGAAACCCGCATAGTGCGCTGGTGGATGCCCGACGACATCCTCTTCGACACCGTCCCGCTCACTGCGACGGGCAAGATCGACAAAAAGGCGCTGCGCGACCGCTATCGTGATCATCTGGCGAACGGCTGAGCCGCCGGATCATTTTCCGGCGGCGTCGAGCTTTTCCTTCAGGAATCGCGCGACGACCTCGTTCGCCTGATCGCTTTCGGGGATCGCCATATAGGCCCAGAAGGCGTGCGGCAGGCCGTCGAACATCATAAGCCGCACATCGACGCCTTTCTCGTGTAACGCCCGCGCAAAGATCGATGTCGGGCTCATCAGGAAGTCGCGCGAACTCGTCAGCAGCAAGGTCGGCGGAAAGCCCGACACATCGCCGCGGATCGGCGAGAGGATCGGGTCGGTCATCGCCGTTTTTCCTGCATAGGCCGCGACCCAGTCGAAGCCCGGCCCCGGCATCCAGCTTTCGGAATCGCCGCGCACCGACAGGTCGGCGCTGCCCGACAGGAATCCGAGCGCAGCGGGCATCGGACGGCCGAGGCTCGCAAGCTTCGCCACCAACTGCCCCGACAGGCACGCGCCCGCCGAGGTGCCAAACACCGCAATCTGGCGTGCCTTCCGGTCCTTTTCGAGCGCCTGGTAGACCGCCAGCGCATCATCGAGTGCGGCGGGATAAGGGTGTTCGGGCGCGAGGCGGTAGAGCACCGCGACGACCGGAAGGCCGGTGCGCGCCGCGATCGGTATCGTCTCGGTCAGCGAGCCCGAATCGATCGCAAAGCCGCCGCCGTGGAGATTGAGCAGCACCGGCCCGTCGCCGAGCGCACTCACGCCTTTGGGATAGACGATCCGCACCGGCACGCCGGCAATCGTCGACGCCTCGATACGCACGTCATAACGCTTTTGAAGCTCTGTCCCCATCGCCGCCTGCATGGCATCGATGAGCTTGCGGATATCGGCGACCGGCGGCAGCGGATCGGGCATGGCCTGGCTTGCTGCGGCAGCAGTTGCCGCCTTGCCTTCGGGGCTCACCGTGTCGGGAAGTGGCCAGTTCTGCATATTCAGCGTCGGCGGTGCTTCGGGTGCGGCTTGGCCCGCTGCCGAGACAGATATGGCGCCGACGAGCAGCGCAGCGAAAATAAGGGCCTTGCGCATCATGCCTCCACCCCTGCTTTCGGCGCCTTGTCGGCATTATTTCCGAAATGGCCCGGCCAGGCGAAGAGTGCCCCGAGCAATGCGAGCGCCGACATGGTGAAATAGGCGATACCGAGGCCATAAGACCAGAGCATGCCCGACCCCATCGTTGCGACGGCCAGCACCGCACCGAGCAGCACCGCATACATGCCCTGCGCGGTCGCGCTGAGATGCGTCGGCACCCGGTGCGCAATCATCAGCATCATGCCGAGGATCGTGCCCGTTGCGGTGATGCCGTTGAGCAATTGCGCGGCGATCAACACCGGCAGTCCCGGACCCGTCGCCATGATCGCCCAGCGCAGTGCCCCAGCCAACGCCCCGGCACAGACCAGCAAGCGAGGATCACGGTCTCCGAGCAGTTTTGCGCCGAACCAGAAAGCGATGATCTCGGCCGCGACCGCGAGCGCCTGCAACAGGCCGATCACCGTCGTCGAAATGCCCTGCGCTTCCCACTGGATCGCGCCAAAGCTGGTCAGGACGCCGTGGCTGCCCATGATCAGCGAAGCTGCGATCATTCCCATGATCAGCGCGCGGTCGCCGAACAGGTCACGCCAGCGGCCGCCCTCCGACGCGTCGGCGGCGCTGAGTTTGCGGTCGTGGGGAAGACGAAACGCAACCAACGCAGGCGCGAGCAACAGCGTCGCGACCATCAGCGGCAGCATCTTGATCCCCATCACCGAAATCGCCCACCCCGCCGCGGCGTTCGAGGCGACGACCGCGATCGAACCCCAGACGCGCAGGCGTCCGAAGTCGAGCGACCGGCTGCGCACCGCCATGACCGCATAGGCGTCCGTCAGCACGGGGATTTGATCCCAGACGATCGAGAACAGGATGACGATGACAATTCGCCCGGCATGATCGGGCTCGCCCATCAGCACCAGGACGACCGCCGCCGAAGCCAGCGACGTATAGGCGATCGCATTGCGCACCCAGCCGCGGCGGCCGACAAACGCCGAAAAAGGCGCGACGGTGAGCAGCCGCAAGATCAGCGGAATCGCAAGCAGCACGCCGATTTCTTCGGCTGATGCCCCGCTATTCTTCAGCCACAAGGGCAGAAACGCGAAGAAGCCATAATGGATGTAGAGCGCGAGATAGAGCCCCGAAACGCCAAGCCCCAGCCGACCGGAATCGCTCGAGCCCAAAGCCTTAGCCGACTCCACGTGCAGATGCGCCGAATCCATATTTCTCTCCCAATCCGGAAGCGCATAACGATATTTGGTATCGATGTCATTTAAATTTCTGTCGGAAGATGTCATCGGAATCGAGCGCCCGGCTCGAGCACCGAATGGATCTCGTTGAGGTGCGTCTCGCCCGTCAGGATGATCACGCCCAGATTGCGCGATCCGACAATCTCGACGCCCGAATGGCGGCTTCGTAGCGGAGACGAGCGCCTTTGCGGCGCTACCGCAATTTTCGCCCTTCGGCGTCCCACACCTCGACCGGGCCCAGATTGAGCGCGCGCACCTTTGCCTCGATCTTCGACAGGTCGCCGACGATCACCCAGCTCATCGCGTCGGGGCGGAGCATTTCATCCGCGGCGCTCGTGATCGCCGCAGGCGTCAGCGCGCCATATTTCGCGGGCAGCGTCGCCAGATAGTCATAGGGCTTATCGTAGAGCGACACATATTGGAGGTAGCTGACGAACGCCTGGTTCGTCTCGAATTGTCCCGGCAGCGACAGGACATTGCCCTTCACCATCATGTCGAGTTCGGCCTGCGTTGCGGGCCGCTCCTTGCGTATCGCGCGGATTTCCTTGTTGATTTCGGCCAGAGCTTCCGAGGTCTTGTCGGTCTGCACGCTCGTCGCCACGCCGAAATTCTGCGGCCCGCGCTGTTCGTTGATGAAGCTGCTGGCACCGTAGGTCCAGCCCTTGTCCTCGCGCAGGTTCATGTTGAGGCGCGCGGTGAAGCTGCCACCCAGAACGCCGTTCGCGGCGTCATAAACGAAGTTGCGTGGATCGAGGCCGCCCGGCATCAGCTGGCCGACGCGGATGGCCGACTGGATGGCGCCGGGCTTGTCCACCAGCACCACGCGGCTTGCACTGGCGAAGGGAATGGCGGGGACCGTCTTGATGCCCTTGGCGGCAGCGGGCGGCGTCCAATTGCCGAACCCCTTTTCGAGCAGCGCGGTCAGCGCTTCCAGCGTCGTGTCGCCACTCGCATAGATGACCGCATTGTCGGGGCGCACCCAGTTCGCGTGCCAGCCCGCGACATCGGCGCGAGTAAAGGACTTCAGCGTCTCCGCCCGCCCCGCGAGCTGTGCGCCATAGGGGTGCTCGGCGCCATAGAGGACATTGGTAAAGGTCCGCTGGGCGATCGCGGTCGGCTCGGCGAGCGACTGCGAAATGCCCGACAGGCTCTGCGTGCGGTCGCGCTCCAGGTCGTCGGCGCGGAAGCCCGGCGTGCGGATATAGCTTGCCCAAAGCGCGATCGTCGCGGGCAGTTCGCGGCTGAGCGACGAAAGCATGAAGCTGGTCGTGTCGCTGCCCGAGCTTGCATAGAGGCGTGCGCCGAGCGACGCCTGCTTCTCTTCGAACGCCTGCGCGGTGAGGCCGGCGGGGCCGTCACCCATCATCTGCAGGGCGAAACCGCCGAGTCCCTTCTTGTCGGCTGCGTCCGCCGCCGTCCCCGCATCGAACACGATCGCCATATCGACCGTCGGCACTTTCTGGCGCGGCGAAAAGACGACGCGAATACCGTTCGACAGCCGCGCTTCCTGTGCGACCGGCAAGGTCAGGCCGGGCGACGCGGCGAGCGCCGGCAGCTTGGTGCGGTCGGCGCCGTCGGCGGTCACCGTGTGCGCCGCATAAGGAAGCACCGTCAGCTTGTGTGCGCCGCGGGTCAGCCAGTTTTTGGCGTCGGCAAGCACTGCGGGGCCCGTGACCGCATCGAAGCGCTTGTTGTCCTCGGCATATTCGGCCGGATTGTTGGCGAAGATCAGGCCGTCGGCGAGTGCCATTGCGCGGACGTAAACCGATTCCAGCGCGCGGATATTGTTGCCGTAATTGGTCACCTTCGCGCGCTTCAACTCGTCAGCATTGGGGCCGGTCGCAAGGAAGCTGTCGAGCGTCTGCTGGATCGCCGCCTCGACGTCCTTCGGATCGACACCGGGCTTCAGCCGCGCGTCGATCGAGAAGATGCCCGCAACCGCCATCGGCTGATAATTGACCGATACCGAGGTCGCGAGCGGCCGATCGAGGATCAGCGCCTTGTAGAGGCGCGACGTCTTGCCGGTGCCCAGCGCGCTGGCGGCGGCGCGCAGCGTCGATGCCTGCGGCGTCCCGCGCCCCGGCACGGCCCAGCTCCACGACACGGCGGTCTGCGGCACATTGTCGAGCATCGTATCGCGCTTGTCTTCGGAGAGGCTCGGCACCCATGCGGTCGCGCGGCTGACCGGCGGTCCGGCAGCGACGCTGCCGAAATATTTCTCCGCAAGCGCCCGCGCCTGTTTGGCGTCGACATCGCCCGACAGCGACAGCACCGCGTTGGCGGCACCATAATATTGGCCGAACCAATCCTTCACATCGGTCAACGATGCGGCGTTGAGATCGTCCATCGATCCGATGATCGAATGATAATAGGGGTGATTGACGGGGAAGAGCGCCCGCGCGGTGACATCGTCCATTTTTGCGTAGGGCTGGCTTTCGCGCTGGCGTTTCTCGTTCTGGACGACGCCGCGTTGCTCGTCGAGCTTCGCCTGTGTGATCGCGCCGAGCAGATGCCCCATGCGGTCCGATTCCATCCACAACGCGCGCTCAAGCCCGCCGGTCGGGACGACTTCATAATAATATGTCTGGTCGAACGAGGTCGCACCGTTCACCGCCGAAGCGCCGATTTCCTGGAGCGGCGGAAACCATTCATCGTCGCGGTTCTCCGATCCGTTGAACATCAGATGTTCGTAGAGGTGCGCGAAGCCCGACTTGCCCGCGGGCTCATCGGCCGAGCCGACACGATACCAGACCGCGACCGCGACCTTCGGCGTGCTGCGATCCTCATGGACGACGACGCGCAGGCCATTGGGGAGCGCGAACTGTTCGAACGGCAGCACCTCGTCGGCGTGCGCCGGCTGGACGAACGAAAGCGCGGCGGCCGCGGCCGACAGCAAAAGGCTGGTACGGATCATGAGGCGAAGCTCCAATTGCATATTCGGGGGAAGTCCGGCCGGTTGCCCGGGACAAAAGCAACCGGCCGGAAGGGGAAATAATCAGAAGGTAACGGCGACACCCGCCTTGATCCGGCGGCCACCGAGATAGGTGGCACCGCTGTAGAAACGCGGCGTGTCGCCCCCGCCGCCGACCGAATTGAGCAGGTCGGGGCTGTTGGTGCCCTTCAGCAGATCCTCGCCTTCGACATAGAGGCGCAGCTTGCCGAAGCTCGGCTGCATCCAATATTCGAAGCGGAAGTCGAGCGTGCGGACCCCCTCGCGATAGACCGACAAACCGCGCGGATAGAAATTGTCGAGCGTGCGCGACTGGAAACCATAGGCCAGCGTCGCGTCGATCCCATATTTGTTATAGGTCAGCGCGACGGTGCCCGAATGTTTCGGCTGGTTGTTGAACGGGATGCCGGAGAATTCGAAAACCTCCTGCCCGCCCGCGCCATAGGCCCAGTTGTAAATCTGCGAGCGCTTACTCTTCGTGAAGGTGTAATTGGCATAGATGCCGAGGCCCGCGAGCGCGCCGGGCAGGAAGTTGAAGCGCCGCTCGGCCTGCGCCTCGACGCCCCAGATCGTCGCCATCTTGTCGCTGTTCGAGGGGGTCGAGCCGGTGATGAAGTAATTTTCGGGATGCGCCGGATCGAAATAGGGCGCGCCCTGGAAATAGATATGATCGGGGAGCGGCACCGCGGCGAGCTGGGCGGGCCCGTTCGTCGCATTGGCTTGCAGCAGATTCTTGATCCGCTTGTAGAAACCCGACAGCTTCAGAAGGCCGATGTCCTGGTCATAATATTCGACGCTGAGGTCGAAATTATGCGTCATCGCGGGCTTGAGGTCGGGGTTGCCGGTATTGATCGTCAGCACCGGTTTTAGCCCGTCGGGCCCGGGGATCGGGATGTTGATAAAGCTGATCCGCGTCTGCGCCGACAGCTGGCTGATCTGCGGCCGCGCAACCGACAGGAAATAACCGCCACGGAAGATCAGATTGTCACTCTGGCGATAGTTGAACAGGATGCGCGGCAGCCAGTCGGTCGCGGTCGCCTTCTGGCTCGCGAGCTGCGTAAAATCATTCTGGAATTTGAGGTCGATGCCGAAGCCTCCGCCATTCGACGGATCGATCGGCCCGATATAGGTCGGAAAGATCAGGTTGGAGGCTTCGAGCCGCGTCCGGTTGAGGCGCACCCCGCCGATCACCTCGAGCTTGCCGAAGTCGAAGCGCGACTGGACATAACCCGCAAGATTCTGTTCGAGCGTCCGTTCGCGGTTGATGTCGTCGGGCAGCGCGATCGGGGTCAGCAGGAGGCCGCTCGTGCCGCCGACATAATCGTCCACATTGTCGACAAAGTCCCGCAGCGATTCCTCGCTGATCACGACGAAGCGCGACCCGGTAATGCCGATGCGCGAGAGGTCGTTGGGAACGAGATCGAGCGGCAGCGCGCTGATCGGGACATTGCCGCCGAATTGCGAGCGCGTGAGCCGGCTCTGGAACTTCACCCGTTCGAACTGCACGCCCGCTTCGATATAGGTCAGCGGGCCCCATCCGGCATTGAACTTCGCGCTATATTCGCCCGTGTAACGGTCGTTCCGGCCGCGCGTCGCGTCGATCTGGCCGCTTGCCGCGTCGATCGTGAAATTGGAGGTGTCGTTGACGAAATCCCATCCGGCCTCGGTCAACAGCGGCAATTGCAACCCCTTGCCGCCGCGCGGACCGAAGGGTGTCACGATATAGCCGAGCGTCGCGTCGGTCGCGGCGGGCAGGAAATATTCGGCGCGCGCATCGGCGGCGGGCATACGGAGCTGCAATCCGAAATTCGACGGATGCCGCTCGCTGCCATGGGCATAGCCGACCAGATATTTGAATTCGAACCGCCCCGCCTTGGTGCTGCCGCCGAGGCTGTAGGTGTCGGTGATGTTGCGAGCATTGCGGTCGTACACATAATTTTGCGTGTGCTGGAGCGCTTCGTTGCCCGGCGCCAGGTCGACCATCAGCGCGGTGCGATTGCCGCTTGTCGGCGTGGCGACATAGTCGATGTCGACGCCGAAGCTCTCGTTAAGCTGGACCGTCGTCCGCCGCGCTTCGCTATGCTGAAAGTCGAATTTCAGATTGCTGTGGTCGCCGACCTTCCACTCGGCCGAAAGCGTCGCCGCGACATTCTCGTTCTCGACATGGTTGAAGGTCGTGCCGAGGCTGAGCGGAAAGGCGCGTGTCGCATCGGGCAAGAAGGGAAAGATCGAAAGCGGGTGCACCGCGTCATATTGTTCGAGCGTCGGATTGCCGTCGGCGTCGGGCGGCAGGAATTCGCCATAGCGGAGATTATGGCCATAGCTGATCGAACGGTTGCTCGACTTGCGATACTGGACCGAGGCGCTGAGGCCGAAATTCTCGTCGGCGCCGAACTTGCCGGCGATCGTCCCGGATACCAGCACATCGTCGCCGAACTTCTTGCCGGCCTTGCCGCCTTCGACGAGCAGGTTGGCATAGCGACGCGGCCGGTTGAGCGGCGACAGCGTCTCGATCTCGACGAGCCCGCCGGTGCCCGCGCTGTCCTGGCTGGGCAGCAGGCTCTTGCTGATCGTGATCTTGCTGACCGAATCGGCGAGCATGTTCGACAGGTCGGCGGAGCGGCCGACGCCGTTGCCGACAGGCAGGTTGAGCCCGTTGAGCTTCACCGCGTTCATGTCGGGGTCGAGCCCGCGGATCATGATATTGGTGCCGTCGCCGGTCAGGCCGTCGCGCTGGAACGACACGCCCGCGACACGGCGCAACGCTTCAGAAATCGTCGTACCCGTGAAATTGCCGAGATCGTCGACCGACACGACGTCGGAGCTGTTTTCGGCCGTGCGCTGAAGATTGAGCGCATTGGCGCGGGCGCTACGCGACCCATAGACGACGATTTCGCCGGCGGCATTGCTGCCCTCGTCCATCCAGAATTCGGCGTTCGTCTGCTCGCCGCGGGCCACATCGACGCGCGTCGATTGCTCGATGAAACCGAGGAAGGAGACGGTCAGCGTGTAGCTGCCAGTCGGAACGCGTGCGAAGCGGAAGTTGCCGAGATCGTCGGCGGTTGCGATCTGCCCGGTTTCCTCGATCCGCACGAGTGCGCCGGCGATGTTACGATTGCCGTCCGACTGGGCGACCCGGCCCGAGATCGAACCCGCACCTTCGGCGGCCGGCCGTTCGGATGCCGCGGGCGTGGTGCTGCCCGGACGTGTGACCACATAAGACCCGCCCGCGGTTTCGCGAAGGATCAGCCCCGACCCCTGCAACAGCGCGCGATAAGCACTGCCCGCGGTATAGCGGCCGCGCAGCGACGGCGCCGTCTTCCCCCGCACCACCGAATTGACGAAGACGATATTGGTCCCGGTTTTCGACGCGACATCGCGAAGCGAGCGGCCGAGCGGCTGCTCCGACAGGTCGAGGTCATATTCGGCCTGCGTCCGGGCCGCAGCACTATTGGAGACGATGGCAATCGTTGCGGCGCAAGCCGCGAGCGTGGCTTTCGAAATCATCAATGGCCCCCTTGTGGACGGGGTGTTGCTTGCGACCCGCCTCATTCAAGCAGACGCGCGATTGCCCCAAAACCGACATCGGGGTGAAATAAAATTTTCGCGAACGGCATTCAGCGAAATATAATTACCAGTTTCATAGGTTTAGCGAATGCCGCCGACCTTACGCCGACGGAGGGCGCGCGACCGCGTCGCCCCGCAAGGGCGCAACATTCATCGATGATGGAAATGCGGCCTAACGGCCCAGGCGAATTCGGCCCGCGTCGCGGTCGACAGTCAGTCCATGCAACGCCGCGACCGCGTCGGCGAACTCTGCCGTGTCGTTCGTGGCGAAGACCCCCGACACGGTCAGCCCGCCGAGCCGGGGATCGGCGACGTCAATCTGCGGCCCGCCATAACGATTGAGCTCGGCAATCGCGGCGGATAGCGGCATATCGTTGAACATCACCTGCCCGCGCCGCCAGGCCGTCGCCGCCTCCGACGAGACAGGGGTGACCATCGCTGCGGCATCGCCTGCGGCGGCGAAACGCTCGCCGGGGGTCAGCATGGTGGATTGCACGGCGGGCGCCCCCGCCGCCGACGGGTGCGTGTCGACGCGGACCTTGCCCGAGATGAGCGTCACGGTGACGACGCCGCCTGTCTTGCGGACGATGAAGCTTGTCCCGATCGCGGTTACGCTCTTGTTCCCCGCCGTCACGACGAAAGGCCGCGCCGGATTGCGCGCAACCTCGAACATCGCCTCGCCGTCATCGAGCACGATGCTGCGCCGCTTCTCCTCATAACGGACGTTCAAATGGGTATCGGTGTTAAGGGCTATCCGCGTGCCGTCCTCCAGCGTCGCGACCTTTTGCTCGCCGACCGCGGTCGAATAACCCGTCGGCTGTTGCAGCACCCACCATCCCGAGATCAGGACGATAAGCAGAAGCGAGGCGACGACCGCGAGCGAGCGCGACCGCTTGGCCAGCCAGGCCCCGAACGCGAAACCGGGTTCGGCCCCACCATCGCTGGCCCCGTCGCGCAATGCCGCGGCGCCGGGGAGGATTGCCCACAGATCCATCGCCTTTTCGAACGCCGTACGGTGGCTCGTATCGGCTTCGAGCCAGGCGCGAAGCCCTGCTTCGGTCGCTTCGGTACGACCCGTCGATTCCAGACGCGCGAGCCAGGCAGCGGCCTCGGCCGCGATCCGCTCGGCTCCGTTCCGCCGGTTCACCATTGCTCCATCCACTTCATGAGCTGCAGCGTCGCGCGCGCGACCTGCTTTTCGACCGCCGCGACGGACATATTTTCCGATCGGGCGATTTCGGCGAAGGGGAGGTTCTCAAGCCGGCGTTTGAGCAGGATGCGCCGCGTTCGTTCGGGCAATTGATCCAGACCGCGCGCCGCATGCGCAAGCCGCGCCCGTTCCTCGACGACCTGCTCCGGGTCGGGGGCACCGTCGGCGATCGCCTCGACATCGTCATGCTCGGCGAAAGGCGCGCGGCGCTTTTTGCGCGCGCGATCAATCGAAAGATTCACCGCCGCCGTCACCAGCAGGGCTTCCTTCGATTCCGCCGCGTGGGCCCGTTCATATTGCTCGACCTTGATAAAAGCGTCGTGCACCAATTCATCCGCATCCTCTGCAGGAACGCCGCGCCGCATCACCGCCCGCCGGGCTTTTGCCAACATCTCAGCGAGGCTCGACATAGCGCTCCAAAATTGTCCTTCGCCTTCTTAGACGAACGACTTCGCATTTTCCGACATGATAAGGCAATATTCGTCGCACGGGCATTCGGGGCACTTATGGCCGGTTGCGGACGGTCTCCTTCGGCTCGCGAAAGCGTCGAGGCGCGGCACGGCCCACGCGGGCAAAATCGTAGACTTCCACCGGTATTGGCTGGTTGCGAGCGAGCCGATTTTGGTCAGCAAATTGGGGAAGCAGCCATCTGTCGAACGGCGGCGGCGAGCGCGGTACCGCCGACAGGACGAAGCTCTTCCTAATGCTCCCGGCCTGCCCTCCACAATGTCTGCGTGAGCGGCTCGATCAGATAGCCGAGCGCGGTCCGCTCGCGCAGCGGCACCATCACTTCCGCCGGCATGCCCGCACGCAGGCTGTTCTCGCCGCGCAAGACCGCGATCTTTTTCATTTCCTTGGGTGGGACGACGACCTCGATCTCGAAATATTCCATCCCGGTGCGGTTATCCTCGAAACTGTCCGCCGACACCTTGCTGATCTTGCCCATCAGGATCGGCAAGCTGCGTTCCTGGATGCCCGAAAAGCGCACCTGCGTCTGCATGCCCGATGTCAGGTCGTCGGCGTCGTTCGGCGAGGCTTTCGCGAGCACCACCAGCGCCTTGTCCTGCGGCACAATTTCCATCAGCATTTCGCCCGGTGCAACGACACCGCCGACGGTGAAGACCTTCAATCCGACGACGCGACCATTGGACGGGGCACGGACCACAGACTGCGTCAGTCTTTCGCGCGTCGCGAACAGGCGCGGCTGCAGTTCGTCGAGCCGGACCTGAACCTCGCGCAGCTGCGTCGCGACCTCTTCGATAACCTGACGGTCGAGCGACACCATCTGCAAGCGCGATTCACCGATCGCCTCTTGCAGCCGCGCGACGTCGGACTGCAGCGCCCCGAAATCGCCGTCGAGCTGCGCCGAACTGCGCTCCACCGCGCGCAGCCGGTTGGTCGATACGAACCCGCGCTCGGACAATGTACGGAGGCCGGTCAGTTCCTCGGTGATCAGCCGCTGCTGGATCCGGTTCGATTCCATCTGCGCGCCATAGCCGCCGATCTGCTGGCTGTGCTGCGCGATCCGCTGGCCCAGCATGCCCCGTTCGGTGACGCCCGACCGTTGCCGCGCGTCGAAAAGCAGACGCTGACCGCGCATCGCCTCGTCGGCAAGCGCCCGGTCGCCCGCAAGATAGGAAGAAAACTCCACCGGCCGCACGATGTGCCGCGCACCGTCGCGTTCGGCGATCAGTCGCGCGCGCTGTGCGAGCAGGGCCACGACTTCGCCGGTCAGGCCGCGCTCGGCGGCGACGATATCCGAAGCCGAGATCTTGAGCAGTACGTCGCCGCGGCGCACCTCGCTCCCCTCGGTCACCATCAAGGCGGTGACGATGCCGCCATCCTTGTGCTGCACGGCCTGCCGATTGCCCGAAACCGACACCGATCCCTGTGCCATCGCGCCGGCGTCGAGCGGCGTGAACGCCGCCCAGCCGAGGAAGCCGAGGAAAAAGGCCGCGGCGACCCATACCCCGGTCCGAAGCTCGCGCTTGGGGGAATCGATCGTATCGACCGGAAGCGGTTCGCCGTGCAGGTCGTCGCCAAAGCTCATCGCGTTCATGGTTTCTTGTTCCTCGTCATCTTGATGACATTCGCGGCCGCGGCTGCGCTCTCGCGCAGCAGTTCCATCACCTCGCCGCGCGGCCCCTGATATTCGATCACGCCATTTTTCAGCACCGCGAGCCGATCCGCGTCGCGCAGCGCCGACTGGCGATGGGTGACGATCATGATCGCGGTCTGGCGCAGCTTGGCGGCGGCGATGGCGTCGTTCAGCGCCTCTTCGCCCTGGCTGTCGAGCGCGGCGTTGGGCTCATCGAGAATAAGCACTTTCGGATCGCCATAGAGCGCGCGCGCCAGCGCAATGCGCTGCGCCTGCCCGCCCGACAGGCGCAGCCCGCCATCGCCGATCTGAGCATTGTAGCCGCCAGGCAAATGCAGGATCAGGTCGTGGATACCCGCAGCGATCGCGGCGCGCGTGACCTTGTCGTCGATGTCGGCCGCATGCTCGCCGCGTGCCGCCGCAAAGCGCGAGATATTCTCGCCGATCGTTCCGGGCAGCAAGGTCGGCTCCTGCGGCAGATAACCGATGTGCAACGCGAGGCGCTCGGCGTCCCAATCGCCATATTGCGCCTCGTCGATGCGGACTTCGCCGCCGTCGGGCGGGACCGCGCCCGCCGCGATGCGCGCCAGCGTGGTCTTGCCGGCGCCCGAGGGGCCGATCACGCCGAGCACTTCACCGGGGATGAGCCACGTCGACACGCCGCGCAGGATCAGCGCGCTGTTGTCGGGCGAGCGCAGCGAAATATTGGACAGTTCGACATAACCCTCGGGCGTGGGCAACGCGACCCGATCGCTGACGAGATTGTCGGTCGAACGGAACAGCGCCTCGATCGATGCCTTGGCTGCGCGCGCCTGCCCGATCGTCGGCCAAGCCTGGACCATCTGCTCGATCGGCTGAAGCGCGCGCGCCAGCAGCACCGAAGCGGCGATGATCGCGCCGACCGAAATTTCGGCATTGATGGCAAGCCATGCGCCGACACCAAGCGCCAATGACTGCAGGAACATTCGCGCGAATTTGACGAGGCCCGTGTAGCGGGCGGCGGTCAATTGCGTGTTTGCGCTGGCCTCCAGTCCCTCGCGGCGATCGGCGATCTGGCGTGCGACCAGCGCGCGGCGCATCCCGAGCGCGCGAACGATCTCCGCCTTTTCAAACATCGATTCCTGTTTCGTATAGGCCGCCGCCATCGCCCGGTGGCCCGCCGCAGCCGATTTCTTGGTCGCGCGCTCGTTGAGGAGCGCAAGGGTGAGAAGCACGACACCGGCACCGAAGATCAGCAATCCAAGCGCGGGATGAATGATGAACGCGACGACGAAATAGAGCGGTGTCCATGGCAGGTCGAACAAGGCAATCGCCGATGGGCTGGCGACCGCGCTTCGGAACGTGTCGAAATCGCGCATCGCCAGCGCCGCCGCCGGGTCGGCATTGCCCTTTGCGCGCGCGAGCAGGCGATCGAGGATCGGCGCCGCGAGCTGGCGGTTGAGCCGCAGCGAAGCGCGCAGCATCAACCTGCTGCGCACCATGTCGAGCGCGCTGAGGCAGGCGATGGCGACCGCGACGATGACGGTGATCCAGAACAAGGTCAGCACGCCGCCCGTTGGAACGACGCGATCATAGACCTGCATCATGTAGATCGTCGGCGCGAGATAGAGGATGTTGACGAGCGCGCTGAACGCGGCGGCGGCCACAAAATGCTGACGGCAGGCGGCAAAAGCCTGTCTGATTTGCGGCGGAACGGCGGAATCGGTTCGCATGACCCTGGTTCTTTCCTGTTCGGTCGAGTCCGGACCGGCCAGAGCCGGCCCGGACCTCCCGGGGGCGCGGGATTTTAGAGGAGGCTCCATTCATAATGGGCCAGCTCGTGGTGCCCGTTCGCTTCGAACCGCGACTTCAGCCACCAAGGTCCCAGGCTGCTGTCGAACCCGTCGCTCCAGCGGTCATGGCTCGGTGCCGACGGATCGGGTGCCGCACCGGCTCCGCCCTGTTCGACCGGCTGCGGCGACGGGTCGTTCGCTGCCGCCTCGATTTCGGCCGGAGGCGTTCCATTTGCCGCCGAATTCGAGCCTGCAGAAGCGAACGCGAACGAGGCCGTCTGCACATTGGCGGCGGAAACACCGTCGAGACGCAGCTCGTTCCCGTCGATCCGAACGAGGGTATCGTTCCCCGACTGGCTGATCACGACGCGCGAAGCGAAGCTCTGCGCCGTGATACCGAGGCCGCTGAGGTCGATGCTGTCGGCACCGAGCTGGAAGTCGGTGATCCGGTCGTCGCCGTCGCTGAAGACGAAAACATCGTCGCCGCTACCGCCGGTCATGACATCATCGCCGTCGCCGCCGTCGAGCCGGTCGTCGCCCGATCCGCCGCCGAGCACGTCGTCGCCGTCGCCGCCCGCCAGCAGGTCGTCACCCGACCCGCCGCCGAGGACATCGTCTCCGTCGCCGCCGGACAGCGTATCGTCGCCCGATCCGCCATTCAGCACGTCGTCGCCGCCGCGACCGCTGATGACGTCGTCGCCAGACCCGCCTTTCAGCGTATCGCGCCCGGCGGTTCCGGTCTGCGTGTCGGCCTGCGACGGCGGTGCCGGCGCGTCATCGTCGTCGTCATGATCGTCGTCGTCCTGCCCATGATCATCGTCATGGTCGTCGTCGTCATCGTCGTGCGACGCCCCGGCATTCTGCGCGTTGGCGGTGGTACCAAAGAAGGTCACACTGTGTCCTTCGGTCGCCAGCGTCGTGCTGCCGTCGTCATTGTCGGTCGCCGTATAATCGGCGATCGTCTTGCCTTCGGCGAGCTCGAAGCGATCCTGCGCGCGCATCTCGCCGATGATCACATCATTGCCGCCGTTCGAGCGGAAGACGATGCGATGCGCCGACTGGAGTGCGCTGATGTCGACCGTGTCGTCGCCCGCACCGCCGTTGATCGTGATGGTGTTCACGTCGAGGCTGGTGGGCGCGAAATTGCCGATCACCTGCACCGTATCGTTGCCATTGTCGGTGTTGACGACGATCTCCTCGATATTGTCGAGTTCGGCAATGATGAAGGCATTGGTCGTGCCGCCGCGCGTGATCACGATTTCCGTATCGGGATTGCGCACCGTCAGCCCGGCCGCATCCGCAGCGGCGCGCGAATAGATGCGGTAGGTTTCGGCGACATTGTTCGCCGTGTTGCCGTTGATCACGAACGTATCGACCGTGCCCGCGCCGCCATCGACGACATCGCGTCCGTCGCTGTTATTGTTGCTCGTCGCGTTGGCATTATTGGCGTTCCACACGATCGTGTCATTGCCGCCACCCGCGAATACGACGTCGTCGCCGGTGCCCGCATCGAACGTGTTCGCGGCATCGCTGCCGACAAGGATGTTCGCAGCAGCCGTGCCGTCGATCGTACCCGTCTGATCACGCGTGACGGTAACGGTCGCATTGTCGGTGTCGCCCGGCGCACCCGTCGCGGTATAGGTGAACGAGCCGCCGGCAGTGCCTGTCGCCGGATCGGTAAAGCTGACCGACGTCGCGTTGTGCGCAAGGCCGTTGAGGCTGTTCGCGCCGCTCACCGCGGTGATGCTGATCGGGCTGTCGGGATCGACATCGTTCAGCAGCAGCGCCCATTTGGGAATGACGATGCTGGTCGTCCCGCTGATGTTGGTGATGACGCTGTCGTTGTTGGCATTCACATCATCGTCGACCGCGACGACATTGATCGTCGTCGTGGCGACATTGCTGTCGGCGAAGCCGCCGTTGACGGTCACTTCGACGACGCGGTCGACGACACTCGGATTGTCGGACGTATTTTCGAACTCGATCGCCTGGATCGCCGCCTGGTAGTTGGCGATCGTTTCCGTGCCGGTCAGCGTGACGGTGATGCGCC
The DNA here is from genome assembly GCF_014873485.1 of Sphingopyxis sp. OAS728. Lineage (NCBI taxonomy): Bacteria > Pseudomonadati > Pseudomonadota > Alphaproteobacteria > Sphingomonadales > Sphingopyxidaceae > Sphingopyxis > Sphingopyxis sp. OAS728. The sequence goes on from NZ_JADBDT010000001.1 coordinate 1,791,152, forward strand.
CGGGAACCGATGTATCGACATCGCTGTCGATATTGCCGGGCAGGTTGTTCGGGATGACGAACTGGTCGCCCGCCTGCGCATTGGTGAGCACGATGCGCGCCGATACGAGTTGACCGTCGGTTTCGACGATGAACGGGCCCCGCGCGATCGCAACCTCGCCCGCGTCCTCGGTGAAGGTCGTTTCATAATCCTGCACCGGCGACGTGGCGAAATCGATCGTGACATTGTCGATGCTCACCTGCTCGTTCGTCGCATTGATCGCGCTGGCAACGAAGCGGATCGCCGCATTTGCCGTGAACGGCCCCGTCAGCGGATGCTCATAATCCTGGTTGCCGCCGTTACCGGTGATCGTCCGCAGCAGGGTGAAGTTGACGCCGTCGGCCGCAAACCACACCTCAACATTCTCGCCGGCATCCAGATTGTCCGGGTTCGCCGAAAAGCTGAGCGTCGCGGTGACCGCGCCCGCCAGATCGACGGTGCGGGTGATCTCCGCGCCGTCACCATTGTGAAAGCGCAGCACATTGCTGTTGCCCTCGTCGATGCGGATCTGGCCGCTCGTGACGCCGCCCGAATCGTTGGTTTCGACCCAGTCGGGAACCCAGTTCGTGGTCCCGTGCGAATTGCCCAACGTGGCTTGGGTGAACTCGTCCTGATATTCCCCCGGCGTCGTCTGCAGCGCCAGCGTCGGCCCCCTCAGGTCGACGACGCGGTCGGCGAACTTCAGCTGCTCGATGTTGAACAGCCGGTCGGTGCCGTCGGACAGCGGCCGGTTCGCGACTTCTTCAGGCAGATCGTCGTCGCCGCCATCGTCGTCGAAGCCCGTGTGATCGACCGTGACGCTGCCGTCCGCGTTGCGGGTGATCGTGTAGTTCGCGAACACGTCGGTGTAGACCGCCGTGTCGACGTCGCTGTTGTCCGGATCGCCGTCGAGAAGCTCGCGGACGATCGACAGTTGGCCGGGATTGATTTCTCCGGCGACCATGCGCGCGGCGATTTCGGTCATGCTGTCGACGCTGAACGCCGCCCAACTATCGGTCGGACGGGGCGTGACGAGGATGCGGACGTTCAGCCAGCGGTCGCCGTCGATGATGTCGTTGCCGGCAAGACCCTTGATCGTATCGCTGCCGCCGCCGCCGAGCAGGATGTCGCCCGCCTGCGATGTGCTGAAGATGATGCGTTCCTGAACGCCATTTTCGTCGAGTACCGGAACCGTCTGTCCGTTGACCACCTTGGTCACCGGGATGCCGGCACCGAGATGCGCGACCAGCACGTCGAGCCCGTCGATCAGGTCGACATTCTTCGCGAGCAGGTCGTTCGAATAGGAGTCGAGCGGCGAGTCCGGTCCCGGGATCGCAGCGGTGTTCTGCAATTCGCCGCGCGCATTGGTGCTGCGGCTGCGCCCCGTCAGCGTGTCGTCGTGAATCCAGCCCGACAGCCCTTCGACCAGGTCGAAGCGGTCGCGCAGGATGAACGCCTCCTGCGTCTCGAAGATGGGGATGCCGAGGTCCGAATTGGCGGCCGTGCTGTCTCCCTTGTGGATGCCCCAGTCGAAGCCCGCCTGCCCGTTCGAGCGCTGGATGCCCTCATTATTCTGGAACATGATGTCGTCACCGGATTCGGCGTCATAGTCGGTGTCGCCGCTGCCGCCGTTCAGGACATCGTGGCCGATGATCGACGAGTTGAAGAACAGCTCCGAATTTTCGCCCGACAGCGTGTCGAAGCGCTGGCCGCCCTCGATCCAGTCATTGCCTTCGTTGCCGAGCAGGAAGTCGCCGCCCGAGCCGCCGAGGATGAAGTCGTCGCCGGTGCCGCCGAAGGCTTCCTTGCCGTCGGGGCCGGTGATGATGAAGTCATTGCCCTGGTTGCCGAACAGCAGCGACAGGCCCGAACCGCCATGGATGACGTCGTTACCTTCGTTGCCGTGGAGGAAGTCGGCCTCGCCGATGTCGGTGCCGGCGTTGGTGATGATGTCGTCACCTTCGCCGCCGAACACCTTGTCGACGCCATAGCCGGCCTCGATCCGGTCGTTGCCGCCCTTGCCCCAGATCGCATCGTCGCCGCCGCCCGACACGATGACGTCGTCATTCTCGGTGCCGCCGATGACAAAATGCTCGTTGCTGTTGACGCGGATATATTGTGCGACCGTTGTAGTATCGTTCGGCGCGATCAGATTGCCGTCCACATCGCGGCGTTCCACCAGGCTGGCGAACGGCAGGAACGGATTGTCGCTCGCCGGGTCTGGATCGAGTTGCTTGCTCGGATCCATTTCCAGCTGCGGCATCTCGAACGCGGAGAACAGATTGCCCGGCAGCGCGGTCGAATGATCGTCGCCCAGATCGGTGTTGCGCATCACCAGTTCGGCGAAAGTGTTGTTCTCCAGCTCGTTGAGCAGGTTAAGCCCCTGCGTGCGCGACAGATAATAGAAACGGTCGGCGTCCTGCAGGTTTTCCATCGTCATCTGGAAGACGAAGCTGAAGGTCGAGCCGAGCATGCCGCCGAACGCCATCTTCTTTTCGGCGAGGCCGCCGATCCAGAAATCGATGTCGTTGAGCCCGCCGAGCTTCGGATCATTGGCATAGGCGCCCTCGGCGTTGAGGAAGTCGAGCCGGTCCGCCGGCGCGCCCGCGCCGCCGAGGACGAGAAGGGTCGCCGCTTCGCGCAGCTGTTCGACCGTCTTCGGGTTGGCGGCAGTGTTGAGCACCGATTCATGCGTGCCATAGGCCGCGATGAAGTTGATGATCGACGCCGGATTTTTGAGGTTGAGCGCGAAATCGGCCCAGCTCTCATAGGGTTTCAGCAGCGTATCGCCGGTCGCATCGAAGAAGCGCTCGCGTGCGGTCTGCAGCGACGGCATGCCGACGTCGCGGCCGCGCGCGAGGTTGATCGTCGCGAGGTCGAGCGGGATGCCGAGCAGCTGGTTGCGCAGCACGTCGGTGACGAACTCGTCGATCTCGCTGCCCGTCTGGCGGCTCATCCCGCGGATGATCGCGCCCGACGCCTGTTCGGCGGTACCGAGCGAGTCATACGCCACCGGGTTCAGGAAGCCCTCGAACAGCGAGATATCGTTCTGAACAGGATTTCCATTCTCATCCATCTCGATGACCGCGATATCCTGCCGCAGCATCGAATGGCCGAAACGATAGACGACGTGCGCGAATTCGGCGGCGATGCTGGGGTTGATGTCGGCCGAGGGCTCGAACACGAAGGCGTCGATATCGGGCTGCATCATGCGGCCGAATTCCTCGAACACCAGATGCTGATATTCCATCTCGTTCGTAAAGCGGCCGACCTGGAACAGGCGTTCGCCATCCCAAACCAAAGTTTCCGACAGCGCGGCGATCGCCGCGGGGTTGCCGGTCGTCAGCGTCGCGAATTGCGCATCGGTCAGGTCGGTCAGCAGCCATTCGTTGATGAAGGCACGGTCCATCGATGCAAGCGTCACATCCTTGGTGTGTTCGACGATGCGGTTATGTTCGGCGTGGAACACCTGGTGGACCGCGGTCAGCGCGATATTCTCGTTCGCGCGGCCATCGCCCGCGATGAAGTGGCGGTCGAGCAGCTCGTTGTCGTAGCGCGTCGGGCCGCGCTGGCCCTGCGGCCCGGGTGTGCCGTCGGCATTGGCATAGCCAAGCGCCGAGTCGCCGTCCTGCATCAGCACGCCGCCCGTGATGATCGGCACCGCGGCATGCGCGATGTCGTCGAGGAAGGCATGACCGGTCAGCACGACGCCCTGCGCGCTGACAGGCGCGGCCGGATTGCCTTCGCGCAGAACGTCGTCGGCGGTGCCGAGCTGGCCGTCGGCGCCCATGCCGACGACGAGCTGCGGATAGCCGTTCGCGCCGGGAATGAAATTGCCATAGGGATCGGTCGCGATCAGCGGGATGTTGCCGACATTGAGGTCGGTAAGCTCGATCCCGAGCACGGTGCGCGCCTGCGCCTTGATATCGGCCCAGGTCGCAAGACCGCCGTTGCTGCCCTCGAGCAGCAGGCCGCTCGAAACCGGCTTGCCGTCGGGCCCCGGGATATATTCGCGCATGAAGACCTGCTTCGATGCGGAGGAGGCATAGGTCTGGTTCTGGTCGACCCAGGGCGTGGTCAGATTCTTCGGCCCCGGACCGTCGTCGGCGGTGCCGAGGATGCCGTCGGCACCGGGATTCACCGTCACGCGGGTCAGCGGAATATAATTCTGGCCGCCCGGAACATAGAGCGGATCGTCAGGCGACAACGGCACGTAAACCGTACCGTTGCCGCCCTTCGCGACCAGATCGAGGCCGTGATCGAAGAATTGTCCAAAGATCGTCATCCAGCCATTGAACGGCGAGGACAGTCCTTCGTCGGGCGATACGTTGGGCAGATAGACGGTGTTGCCGTCCATCTCGACACCATGTTCGGCGAGCGCCGCGTCGAGCGCCGCACTGGCGGCTTCGTCGGCACCGGCAGCGGCCTGCGCGTCGGCGAGTGCGGTTTCGGCACCGGCGAGCGCCGCCTGCGCCGCGAGAAGCGCGGCGGCAGCATCGGCAGCGGCGGCAGCCGACGCGGTCGAGGTAGCTTCCGCCGCCTCGGCATTGTCCTGCGCCAGCTGGTAGGCGGCCTCCGCCGCGTTATAGGCGTCTTCGGCCGCCGTGATTTGGGCGGTTTGCTGGTTGTTCGGGATCGCGTCGGCAAGGAGCGCCACATAGGCGGCGAGGCTGACGTCGCGCACCTCCATCGCCGGGGCGACTTCGGCATCGGCAGCTTCAAAGGCCGCCTGGTCGGTCGCCGCCTGCGCAGCGGCCGCAGCATCGGCGGCCGCGGCATCGGCCAGCGCGAGCTGGGCAGCCGCGACGGCGGCATTCAGGCCGCCGAGCGAGCCTTCGGCGGCTGCGGCCGCCGTGACGGCGGCTTCAAGCGCATCGCGCGCCGCGACGATCTGGGTCAGCGCAGCCATCAGCGCCGCACCCGACAGGCCGGCATGCGTCAGCGCCGCGGCAATGGCGGCCGGATTTTTCAGCGTCTGATCGACGATCAGGTTGGAAATGATGCGCGGGTCGGCGTCGATCACGGTACCGCTGCCGGGGCCGGGCTGCGACCCGGTCCGGGGCCCGGCGTTGGCATAATCATTGTTGGTGTACCACGTCTCCATATTCGGCAGCGGATTGAAGTCGTAGCGGTCGCCATCGGCGTCGTTCAGATATTCGGGCGTGAAGATGCCGGGGAAGGACTGGTCCGCCGCACCCCAATATTCGCGGCCCGGCAACAGATTGTTGTAGCTGCCATCGACGGTCCTGAGCCCATAGGGCAGCAGATGCGCCTGCGCGAACCCGTCGTTGCCGTTATAGCCGGCAACCAGCGCGGCGAGATCGCCGCCCGCGGCGTGCGCCTCTGCGATCTTGATCTGGGCGAGGATGAAGTTGAGGTCATGTTTCGTAAGCTGTACCATGTCGCGTCTCCGGTCCGGCCGCACGCGAGGTCGCGCACGGCCTCATCCGCAAAATCGTGCGGACGAAAGGTTGAACAGAAGCTGGTGCGGCCCCCCGCCAGCAAGGCCGAACGTCACAAATCGAATCGACTCGTGGGACGGCTTAAGGACAGGTTAAGTAGAATGAGGATCGGGAGTCGATTGGACTTTACGTACTAGCCCGATATGGGACTCGATGAGTCTTCTTCACTATCGGCATGACGATATTATCTAGTACTTTTGGCCGATGAGTAGGCGAAGTTATTTCGCCCTCGCGAAAGAGAGCGGAATAATTCTGTTTATGTTTGTTGTCAGCCGAAGGCGCGCGTACGGAAATCGACGCTCGCGCGGCGTCCGATGAATTGGTCGCGGACAAATGCCGACGCGTCGCCGCGGCTCTGCAGCGCCGCCACCGCGCCCACGCGGTTGTGCACGCCGAGCAGCCGGAAGGCGGCCGCTACATGGACCTTCACCGTGCTTTCGGAGATACGCAGCGAGCGCGCAATTTCCTTGTTCGATTTGCCCATCGACATATGCGTCAGCACTTCGCGCTGCCGTTCGGTGAGGCTGGATAGCGAGGCTTGGTGCGAACCAGAAGAGCCTGTCGCCCTTACGTCCGCGTCGACGTGACTGACGATCGGCGGAACATAGACTTGGCCGGCGATCACTTGCCGGAAGGCGTGGAGCATTTCATCCTGCTCCATGTCCTTGGGAATGAAACCATGCGCGCCGTCGGAGATCGCGCGGAGCACGGCATCGCGATCGCGTCGCCAATCGACGATCACCAGCGAAAGCTGCGGAAAGCGGTGACGCAATCCGCGAATGCCGCCGGGAACCACCGGCTTCAGGTCGATCCCGCCATCGAGAACCAGCATGTCATGCGCACCGCTCGCGGCCAGCCAGCCGAGCGCCTCGTCGGCATCTCCCGCGGTCGCAACATCGCAATAACCGTATTCGCGCCGAATAATGGAAGCGAGACCGCTCCGGCAGAGTAATTGCCGTTCCCAAACCAGCGCCCTTGATAAAGCGGACAAGATATTTCCCCCAAAGTTCATCAACGGTTGCGACCCGCTGTGAACGCCGGATAGCTGCTCCCCTCTTTTGTCTGTTGAGCTAGTCCGTCGGAAGGATCCGCCCTACCGAATCCTTCAATCTGAAGCGTAACGAGTTTTGCTTACAGAAAGCTGACGAGTGCGGAATCTGTCTCAAGTCGCTACAATAGTGTCGAAATCCAGCTCGATCGCTGGCTCTTCCGGATGGCTTTGCAGCGTTCCGCCATGCACTTCCATGATTCGCGCGACGATCGAAAGGCCCAGCCCCGCGCCGCCGTAACTCGCATGTTCGCCGCGCCGGAAACGGTCCGACAGGGCAAGCAGCCTGACGGGATCGATACCGGGCCCGCCATCGACGACGCGAATATTGGCCCCCGGGCCGCGAACGATAACCACCTCTTTGCCCGCGGCGGTCACCCGGACGGCATTTTCGACCAGATTGCGCAGTGCCGCGGTCACCGCCTCGATCCGGCCCATAACCATCGGCCCACCCTCGTCGCGATAAGCAAGCGCGACGCCCTTTTGCGCTGCATCGACCGCGCAAAGCTTGATCGCCTCGAGCGCCGCATCCGCCAGATTGATCGGACGGAAGGGCTGCGGCGCCGCCGCATAGGCGTCGAGCTGGGCGAGCACCAGCAATTGCTCGACCAGCCGATTCATCCCCGCAAGACCGTCGATCACGCGGTCCGCGTCGGCGGCCTTCAGCCGCTCCAGTTCGAGCATGGCGACCGCGAGCGGCGTTTTGATTTCGTGCGCGACGTCCGCAGCGAACCCCTCTTGGCGCCGCGCCGCGTCGTCGAGGCGCAACAGCAGCGCGTTGACGGCCTCGGCAAAGGGCAAGGCTTCGGTCGGGAAATCGGCAAGCGTCACACGAAAACCACGTTCGCGACCGGTTGCCTGATGGATGAGGTCCGCCGCTTCGTGCAGCGGCCTCAGCGCCCGGTTGATCAGCCATCGCGTGGCGATTGCCAACGGGGCAAGCAGGACGATGATCGGGAATATGACATGATCGATCACCTCATGGACGATTCCGATATGCCCGTATTTTTCCCGGATATCCTCACGGATCAGTTCGAAATCGACAATCAGAAAAGCGGCGAGGACAATGCTGCCCGCAACAGCCATCCAGGCAAAACCGGTTCGCAGCTCATCGATGATCGAGCGACCTTGCTGCATCAGGCAACGGGCTCCAGCATCAGATATCCAACGCCGCGGAGCGTCACCAGTTGATCGTGCACACCTAGGCTCGCGAGCTTCTTCCGGACCCGCGAAACCAGCACCTCGATGGCATTGGGCGTCACGGGTTCGTCGAAGGAATAGAGCGACGCTTCGATCTGGTCGCGACTGACGACGCTGCCGGCCTTGACCATCATCAATTCGAGCAGCGCGGCCTCGCGCAAGCTGAGACGGAGGGGCTCGCCGCAGCAGCTGCCGACGCGGGCTATCGTGTCGAAGAGGATTGTCCCCACCGAAAGGATCGGGGTTGAACGCGCACCCGGCCGGCGAAGCAGCGCGCGCACGCGTGCGGCAAGCTCTTCGACGGCGAACGGCTTGACGAGATAATCGTCGGCCCCCGCGTCGAGGCCATCGATGCGATCGCCCAAGGCCGATCGCGCGGTGAGCATGATCACCGGTGCGACAAGCCCATGCGCACGCTCGACCATCAGCCACGCGCGCCCGTCGCCATCGGGCATACCGAGGTCGAGGACGATGATGTCATAGCTTGTCGCAGCAAGAAGTTCAGATGCTTCGGAAAGCGTTGGAGCGACGTCGCAGCAAAATCCCATCGCCGAAAGCCCTTCGGCGGTCAAAACGCCAATCCTGGCATTGTCCTCGACGATGAGTATGCGCATAACATCCCCCGGGCGGGAGTGCAGCACCCCTCCCCATGTTGGTCAAGCGCTACCGCCTAATCCATAAGACTTAGTCCGATAGGTCGATGGACGTCCGGACACGATCGCGCTTGAATTGTGGGGGCAAGGGTTGCAGTTGTGACATTTGGTGGAGGGACAGGGAAACTATGCGCAAAGAAGGCTGGTTCCTTGGCGCCCTGGCTATGCTTTCACTGCTTTGGCTGCTGCTGCACGTATTCGACATCCTCTAGGCTCACACCCCCAGTTCTGCCCGGCTTTCTGGCCTCATATAGCGGACTGATATCGGGCAGTTTATGCATACAGACCCGTGACGCCCTCCCCTATCCGCAATGGGAAACCATTTCTTCAGGTCGGGGCATAAAAAAAGCGCCCGTCCGATCGAAACCGGACGGGCGCCAGATGAAGAAATCTGTCTCGGGAGAGAAAGAGCTCTTCTGGGTCGCCCAGCGCAATTAGGAGCGAATCCTGTGCGGAGATTGTATGAAAGCGCCAAATCGTCCGCCCTGAGTGGGCCGCGCCGGCCGATTGAGCGAATATCTTAGCCGAAGCGCGCGACAAGGCCGCACAGGCGGTCGCACAGGCCACCCAGCTGGCGTTGCGGGGCGGTAGCGATTCCCAGCACCAGTCCCGAACGCCGCCCTTCCGATCCCGCATACCAGCTCGATAGCGGCGCGGGAGCCATTCCGAACGCCAGCGCCTCGCGGGCGACCGACAGGTCGGACGAGGTGTCGGGAAGCTGCAGCACGACGCCAAGCCCCGCCACCGACAGACGGTCCGGCGGAATGTGGCGGTGCAGATTCTCGAGCAACGTATCGCGCTGCGCCGAATAGACCCGCTTTGTGCGGCGAAGGTGGCGCATATAATGACCTTCGCGCATGAACTCGGCGATTGCGAACTGAACGGCGGGCCCGGGTGGCGGGTTCAGGCACGCGGCGACCTCGAAGACAAGGTGCACGAGCGCTGCGGGCACCACCATGAAGCCAAGCCGGAGCGTCGGGCTGATCGTCTTGCTGAACGGGCCAATATGGATCACGCGGCCGCTGCGGTCGAGCGATGCGAGCGCGGGGGCGGCGCGTCCGACGAGCTGCAGGTCGCTCAAATAATCATCCTCGATGATCCAGGCGCCTTGTTCGGTTGCCCAGTCCAGCAAGCGCAGCCGGCGATCGAGCGACAGCGTCGCACCAAGCGGCGCCTGTTGACCGGGCGTCACCATGACCAGTTTCGCATCGGGATGATGCGCGATGCCATAGTCCACGTCGATGCCGCGCTCGTCGACGGGGACGGAGACCGTCGACAACCGCGCAAGTTCGAGACCGCGTCGCGCGAACGGATAACCCGGCTCCTCGGACCAGGCCTTTTCGCCATCGAGACCGAGCGCACGGAGCGCCAGCCCGAGAGCGCCGGAAAAACCCGCGGTGATGAATATCTGCGCGGGCGAGCAATCGATGCCCCTGGCGATCGCGAGATAGGCTGCGATCTCGCGGCGCAGATCGATTTCGCCGCGAATATCCGGATAAATGGGGGGACCGCTGGTCTCTAGGCGCACCGCCTGCGCCCGGATGCGCGCCATCAACGTGGCCGGAAAACTGCTCGCTCCCGGCACACCATTTTGAAAGACCGCCGGCCCCTGCAACAGATCCTGATAGAATTCCATGAACGACCCGGGATGGGGCGGAACCTCAGTATTCACTCCGGCGCGCGGCCTCCCCGCGACGCGCGTTCCCGTCGCGCGCGATACCTCGACGAACTGAGCCGCGAGCAGCTTGTCATACGCGATCCGGACCGTTCCGCGCGATACGCCCAGCTGCGCGGCAAGGTCCTGCCAGGACGGCAGCCGCGCGCCGGGGACCAGCACCCCGCTTTCGATCGCCGAGCCAATTCCGCGCCGGATCTGGTCGCTCAGCGATTGCTTTGCACGGCGGTCGAGCTTCAGATCGAATGGATTGGCCATACCCCGTAGTACAGGATTCCACGCTCTTCTTGGTCCTTCTTTTTGACCCGGCTCGCATCATCTTCGCCGGACAAAGGAGAATTGCCATGAAATTTGTTTCCCTGATTGCGGCAGCGTCCGCCGCCCTCGCATTGACCGTCGCGCCGCCAGCGCTCGCGCATGGCGCCGGCGAAACCGTCACGACCAACTTTGAAAAAGAAATCCCCAACATCCCGGGCAAGACGCTCGTCGCAACAGTCGTCGACTATGCGCCGGGCGCTGAATCGGCACCGCACGCGCATGCCAAGTCGGCGTTCGTCTACGCCTATGTCGTTTCGGGCGAAATCGAGTCGAAGGTCAACGACGGCCCGGCGCGCGTCTATAAGGCGGGCGAAAGCTTCTACGAGCCCCCCGCCTCGCTGCACCCGATCAGCCGCAACGCCAGCAAGACCAAGCCTGCAAGGCTGCTCGCGGTGATCGTCCTCGACAATGACGAGGTTGGCGAAATCACCACCTCGCTCGATCAGCACTGAGGAGAAGACCGATGTCCCAGCGTATCGACTATAATCAGATCGCCCCCGCCGGGGTCAAAACCCTTGGCGGCGTCTATGGCTATATCATGCAGTCCGGCTTGCCCGCCGAACTGGTCGAACTCGTCTATCTGCGCATCTCGCAGATCAACAATTGCGCCTATTGCCTCGATCTCCACACCCGCGACCTTATCCGCCGCGGTGTCGCGACCGAAAAGCTGGCGCTCGTCCAAGCCTGGCGCGAAGCGGGCGCGCTGTTCAGCGAGCGCGAGCGCGCGGCGCTTGCGTGGGCCGAGAGCGTCACGCTCGTCGCGGCCACGGGTGTGCCCGACGAGGCTTTCGAAGCGGCGCGTGCCCAGTTCGACGAAAAAGAACTTGTCGACCTGACCCTCGCCATCAGCCTGATGAACGCTTTCAACCGGATGGCGATCAGTTTTCGCAACCCGCCGCAGGGCGCCATCGCGAAATAGCAAAGCCGCTTCGCGGTCGGTGCCCATCGACCGCCTCGCGCCACCGAACCTTCCCATCTCGGCATCCTGCCGGACGTGCCGGGAAACCGCCGAGCGAGTGCGCGGCGGAACGCCTTTCTGCGTCCGGCGGACAAGGAGCATAGAATGACCCAGGATATTGTGATCGCCGGATCAGGATTTGCCGGCATGTGGGCCGCGATTTCGGCCGCGCGCGCGATCGCGCTCGCCGACCGTGAAGCGGATGTGCGCGTGACGATCGTCTCGCCCAGTCCCAATCTCGCCATCCGCCCGCGGCTTTACGAAGCGAACCTCGACGACATGAACCCCGACATCGCGCCGCTGCTCGCGGCGGTCGGCGTCCGCCACGTGGCGGGGGTCATCGAGTCGATCGACGCCGAGTGGCGCCGCCTGATCGTCGCCGGCACCGATGGCGTCCGCACCGTCATGTCGTACGACAAATTCGTGCTTGCGGCGGGAAGCCAGCTGTTTCAGCCGCCGATCCCCGGTCTTGCCGACCATGCTTTCAACGTCGACCAGTTCGCGGAAGCCCGCCGGCTCGGCGCGCATCTGGAATCGCTGGCCGACCGGCGCGACACGACGGCGCGCAACACAGTCGTCATCGCGGGCGGCGGCTTCACCGGCATCGAGACCGCCGCCGAAATGCCCGAGCGCCTGCGCGCGATCCTCGGCGATCAGGCGGCGATCCGCGTCGTTGTCGTCGAGCAAGCGCCGCACATCGGCCCCGATCTTGGCGCCAATCCCCGCCCGGTGATCGAGGAAGCGCTGGCCGAATGCGGGGTCGAAATCATCACCGGCGCCGCGGTGACCGCGATCGACGCGGACAGCGTCACATTGTCGTCGGGCGAACGGATCGCGACGAGCACCGTCATCTGGACCGCCGGCGCGCGCGCGAACCCGCTCGCGGCGCAACTCGCGGGCGAAAAGGACCGCTTCGGCCGGGTCGCCGGCGACGCCTATCTTCGCGCGCCCGACGGCGACATTTTCGTCACCGGCGACGTCGTCCGCGCCGCCACCGACGACGCCGGCAATGTCGCGGCAATGTCGTGCCAGCATGCGATGAGCCTCGGCCGCGTCGCGGGGCACAATGCTGCCGCCGAGCTCGTCGGACTGCCGCTCCATCCCTATAGCCAGCCGCGCTATGTGACCTGCCTCGACATCGGTCCGTGGGGCGCATTGTTTACCGAAGGATGGGACCGCGAGGTGCGTTTGACGCGCGAGACCGGCAAGGCGGTGAAGCGCGAGATCAACACGCGATGGATCTATCCGCCCGCCGCCGATCGCGACGCTGCCTTTGCCATCGCCGCCCCCGACCATGTCATCGTCGCAGCCTGACGATGCCGCGTTCCGACACCCCGATCCCCCAAGAAAGCGAGTCATCATGACCAAGAGCATTGTTTATACCGGAAAGACCCACACGACAGGCGGCCGCGATGGCGCCGCGCGCAGCAGCGACGGCGAACTCGACGTCAAACTGGCGCCCCCCGGATCGCCGCGGTCCGGCACCAATCCCGAACAAATGTTGGGCGCCGGCTGGTCGGCCTGTTTCCTCGGCGCGATCGGTAAGGCGGCGATCGAGATCGACCAGCGCCTTCCGACCGACGCATCGATCGACGCCGAAATCGACCTCATATCCGATGAGGCCGACGGCTATTCGCTCGCGGCGCGCCTCGCCGTCAGCCTTCCCGGCATCGACCGCGAAACCGGCGAAATGCTGATCGCGCGTGCGCACCAGCTTTGCCCCTATTCGAAGCTGTCGCGCGGCAATATCGCCGCCGAGATCGTCCTCGCCTGACCGCGCCGCCGCCGCCGTGCCTGTCGCTCCCGAGGCACGGCGGCGCTTTGCCTGCTCAAGATTGCAATCGCCGGGTCAGAATTGCTTCTGAATGCTGACTTGGACGGTGCGGCCCAGCGGATCGATTTCATGGCGGCGATATCCCGCCGGAATGCTGCCGTCGGGCAACCGGACGCGGCGATAGCTGTCGAACAGATTCTGGACGTCGAACGCGACGCGCAGCTTCGAGAGCCACGACGTCTTGCCCGAGGGGGGCGCCAGGCGTGCCGGCTCGACATAGAATCCGACATTGAATTGCGCGAAGGCCGGGTAGAAGAAATCTCCCTGCCCGCCGGGATTGCCGGCATCGCGGACGCGCGCAGCGCTTTGCCAGTTTCCGTTGAGGTTGGCGCCAAGACCGCGAACGCCGCCATTCACCTGCAACGACAGCGTGTGCCGCGACTGACCATTATCCCCGCCCAACCGGTCGAGCCGTGGAAGCCCGCGAGCCGTCAGCAATTCGCTTCGGAGCTGCCAGCTGTGGGCGAGCGACACCGTAACCTGCCCCTTGTTCCATATCCGCGCCTTGGCGCCCCCCGATCGGCCGCCTTAGCGGCACGCGACAAGAAGAGCGTGATACTGCTGCCAAGCCGCGAGGAGGAGTCGCGCTCGATCGGGATCGGCCGCGCATCGATCGAAACGAGACGTCCGTCGGCATCGCGCACGATCCGATCGGCAAAAATGCGCTCGGTCGCCGGGGTCAGCTGGGGAAAAGAGGTAATCCCGCCTCGCGCGACTTCGCGTTGATAATCGGTCGTCAACGTCACCAGCTGGTCGCCGAACGGGCGCAGCGTCGCACGGAGCGAGAGCGAGCGCTGGCTGCCGCCACGCAGATCGGGATTGCCCCCCGATATCCAGATCAATTCGGCCGTTTCCTGGCGGGCATAGTCGTAGAGCCGCAGGGCGGTTTCGACCCGCGGCGCATTCAGCAGCGTGACCGGCAGCACCATCTGGGAGAAGATCATGGCGCCGCGCAGATCCAGCCCCGCGGCGGGCGACCAGTTGAGCCCTGCCGTATAGCGCAATCGCCGCTTTTCCTCCGAGGCGATATCCATACCCCCTGCGATATCGGCCGAAATATTGCCGAGTGCGCCGATGAAAGGCGTGTCGCGGCGGGCGACGGGAATTGCAAACGACAGCTGCGTCGTGAGCTGGTCGCGCTGCAGTATATTTACATATCCATCGCCCAGCGTCGAATGCGACGCGCCGCGATTGCCGCCGATCATGGCGTTCGTGGTCAGTGGCCCCGCCGGCAACATGGCAATGCTTGTGTCGACCACAAGCTGGATGTTCCAGTTTTCGTTCGTCGACTTGCTCCTGGCGCTCCCCGATGGCGCCGCGCGTTCGAACAGCGTGTCGCTCCAACTCCGCGTATAGCCGGCGGCCAGGCTGGTGCGAAAATCGCCGACCGGTCCCGAAAGGGTCGTCGATAGACCCAGCGACCGCGAATTCTGCCTGTCTTGCAAAGTGCGCCGATCGTCACGCCCAAGCAAACCGCGGCTTGCATTGGCGCCGGCATTGAGGCTCAGCGACGCGGAAAAGTCGCCGATCGGATGCGTGATACCGGCACTGACGTCAATATTGCGGGTCGACGGCAGCAGGGTCCTGTACCGGTCCTCATCATCGAACATCGGCAACCGTTCGCTTCGCAGCAAGCGACTCTTGCGTCCGGCGCGCACGCCGGCATTCCAATAGGTATCGCCGTCGATCGCGACGCGGTTCGCCGACAGCGTCTCGCCATCGCGCCCGCCTGCGGTTGGCAGCAGCCCCGTCGAGCCGAGCGTCCAGCTGGCAAAATGCGGTTTGAGCACGAGGTTCACGACCCGTTGGTCGGCCGGATAGCCATAGCGTAGCGCGGCTTCGGGGGGCAGGATCGCCAGCCGGTTCAATGCCTCTGGCGGAAAGCCCTCGATCCCCGCCGCGTCGCCGACACGCTTGCCATTAACAAGGAGGACCGGTTTGCCCGCGCCGCCAATCTGCGGCGCAAGATCGCGGATCAACTCCCCGATGCTGAAGGCGCCGTACAGGCCGATCCGCTCCTCGTCGAGTTCGCTCTCGGGCGCGACCAGGGCTTCGCCGCGGCGCGCGGTGACGACTATTTCATTGGGATCGGCAATGACCGACAGCCCCGAAGGGTCCGATTGGCCGGCGGCCACGGGGCGGTCCATTCCGGCCCCCGGCCGGGCCGGTTGCGCATCGGCGCGTCCGGCAGCGGCCAGGTATAAAAGAGTTGCAATCGCCCGGCTTGCCAGACCGAAAAATGACCGAGAACCGTGGCGAAAGCCGGGCACGCGCGCTCCGTTGGCGCACTCCCGCCGCACGAAACGGCCGTCTGGGAACGAAGGAAAATTTCGAACCATCATATCCATGGAAAAAGCGGGCGCCCTATTGGGCGCCCGCCAGGTGGGCCGCCATCCCGACCTGATGGCGGTTCCGAGAGGACGGATCAGGACGGGTCAGATCGTGATGGTGAGATTCGTCGGACCCGAGGTCTGGGTGAGGGTTCCGATAATCTTGCAGGGATTTTCCGTGCTCCCGAGATTGCCGTCGGGGTTGGTGTCAGCAAGGTCCGAAAAGGGAGAATCAAATTCAATCTCCGGCGGCGAACCCGGAATCCAATAGACCTTGAGCACGCCCTCGCAGGCATCGGCACCGATAAGTCCCCCCAGCAGCGGCGGGATATTCACTTTCACAGTCGACAACCACAGCTCTTCCGCGGCGCTGCCGGCACCGCCCGTGCCACGCGCGTCCACCGAATAAGGCAGGTTCGAGAAGGTGATCACCGGGCATATGGTGCCGGAAGACAGGACGGGCGCGCTCGTCACATTGGCGGCAGTGCCGCTGCCCGAAACGGCGACGCTGACCGACAAATTGCAGGACGTCGCGGGGCTCAAATTCTTCTGCACAGTGACCGGTCCCGCGAAGGTGTAGGTGCCGTCGGTACCAAAATTGTCCGCCGCCTGTGCGACGCCAGGACTGGCGAGTGCAAGCGCTGTTGCGCAAAGAGCAACAATATTCCTCATATCAACTCTCCTGTTCAGATGTAATTATAATTAAACATCAAACGAATCGATGCATATTAAAAATATCGGCTCGATAAAAATCAGTCAATATTAAATACAAATTCACTATAATACGCATTTATTACTTAAAAAGTAAAATGCAAAATACCACTCACTACGAAAACTTGATTTTCGCATACCGGACTTCGATATTTTGAACTTATCAGTATTAATTGATCATCAATCAGTAATTGCTGTTACGATTCTGAATCCGAAACGGGATCGGACGCGTAGCGGCCGCTTCGGCATCAGAACCGCTTCGTCGCGCTAAATCCGATGATGCGCGGATCGAGCGTGAAGACGTTGGTGCTGAGCAGCGAATCGTCGCTGTTTGTGAAGAAGTCGGTGATCGGCGCGTCATCGAACAGATTTTTGACATAGAACTGGAAGCTCAGGTCTGAATCGGGTCGCGCGAGCGTCACGGCCAGATTGACATTGTCCCACGCCTTCAGCCGGTCATAGGGCGTGTTATAGATGCGCGCGAAGCTTTTCGATTGGCGGTAGTAATCGCCGCGGAAGGTGAGATCCCAATCGCCCATGAAAAATGTATACTGCGCACCGATATTGGCCGTGATCCGCGGCGAATTGGGCAATTCGTTGCCGCCAAGATCGGCAAAGAACCCGCGCCCGCCATTGGGTGCGCCGCTGACTTGGCTCCGCCAGGCATTGGGGTTCGCCGGATCGAAGGGAACGATCGCACCGACCTTGGCGGGGTCATAGGGCGCGGAGGGATCATAAGCGAAGCCGTAGCGTATTGCGGGATTGCCAAGCGGGGTGGTTGGGTCAAAATTGCCGAAACCGTTGGACTGGCCGCACAGTGCATAAAGCGCAGAGCCGTCAGGATCCCGCAATATTCGTTCGACATAGGCGCGCGGCGCGATGCAGTTCGAGGGAACCTGGAGGAAGGGACGAAGCAAGATCCAGTCGGGATCGCCCTGGGTCCGATCCATCACGTCGATCGACTGCGCCCCATCCTTTACCCGGGTTCTCAGGTAACCGAGATTGGCATCGACACGGAACGCGCGCGACGGCCGCCATGCGGCCTCGAACTCAAGTCCCCAGATCGTCGCATCGAAATTTTCGTTGAGCGCGATGCGGTCGACGATCTGCGATATCTGATAATCCTTATAGTCATACAGGAAACCGGTCACGTTCAACGTGAAGCGCCCGCCGTCGAAGCTGTTCTTGGTCCCGATTTCGAAGGCGTTGACATATTCAGGCTTAAAGGTCGGCGAAATATCGGAAAACTGGACATTGGCGCGGTTGATGTCCGGGCGCGCCGGGTTGGCGCCGCCGCCCTTGTAGCCGTGCGATGCCGAAGCATAGACCAGCGTGTCGTCGGTGAAGGCCAGATCGGGTTTCCAGTCGATCACCAAACGCCCGGTCGGTTTTGACCAGCGCTGGTTGAGCGGGTCGTTCGCCTTGTACCCGCCACTGATGTTGCCGCCGCTGGCGCCGGTGCCGCCGCCGCCGAGCAGGAGCTGGCTGGGATAGAGGATTGCGCGCTTGTCGTCGCGCGTGAAGCGCAGCCCGGCGGTGACTTTCAACGCGTCGGTGACGTTCCAATAGGTTTCGCCGAATATCGCCCAGGATTTCGTCTGGACATTGTTGCGGCTGCGGAAATAATTATGCCCCTGCTCGTCGAGCGAACCGATCGGATTGGGGTCGACATACACGCAGTCGCGGCCGACGACATCAGGCGGGCAATCGCGATAGCGAAAGAGACTGCCGGGGGCGCCGTCATCGAGCCGATTATTTCGGTTATAGGCGATGAACGTATAGAGATTGTTGAAGACGAAATAATCGTCCTGCGATTTGAAGTTCAGATAATTGGCGCCAAGGCTGAAATTAAACGGACCGTCGAACGCGGATTGAAGACGAAGCTCCTGCGACCATTGCCGGTTGCGCGATCGGCTGAGATCCATCGACAGCATCCGGTCCGAGCAGCCGAGCTGCGGGTCGCAAAACACACCGCCCGGCGCCGCGTGCGACTGGTCGATCGGCAGGGCATTGCGGCGGCGATCCACCAGATCCGAGGTATCGTTGAACACCGGCCCCGAGACATAACGATTATAATCCTGCGAAGAATAATAGCGATCGCGGGCATAAGCGGTCTGCGACACAAGCTTCAGCGCGTCGCTCACATCGAAATCCAGGTTGAGCTGGAAGATATCGTTTTTCGCGCGAAAGACCGGATCGATGCTCGTCGCGATTTCGCGCAGGTCGCGCGATTGCTGAACGCCCGCGAACGGATCGCCGCGCTTCAGGCCAGAGACGAGAGAGCGGCTGCCGCTCGGCGTATACCCCATATAGACATATTCGGTCGAGCCCGCGACGATCGGGGCGTAACCGCTGGCGTTGGGAGCATCATAGGAGCGCTCGTCATAGAGCGAGATGGGCAGGCAGCCCTGACTCATTCGCCCACGCAGATCGATTTCCGTGCCGCCAAATCCGTCGCCGCGCGTCCCGTCGGGCACCCGGATTCCGCCGACCGTATCCCGTCCGGGATCGCGCGCGCAAAGCTGCTTCCCGGTACGCGAACGATTATCGTCTTCATCGAAATGCTGCCAGATTGCATTGGCGCGGAAACGGTCGCTCGGTTCCCAGGCAATCGAGGCACGTGTCGACCACAGCTCACGGCCATTCACGCGCCTTTCCGTAAATGTGTTATAATCGAACCCGTCGCGACTGGTCAGCGCCCCCGCGACGCGCACCGCCAGCGTGTCCGACACCGGCACGTTGACCATGCCCGATACGCGCATCGTCTTGTAATTGCCGACCTCGACCTTCGCATCGAGCCCGAAATCCTGAAGATCGGGTAGCGCCGGAATCAGGTTGACGACACCGCCGGTGGCATTGCGTCCGTAAAGAGTCCCTTGCGGCCCGCGGAGCACCTCGACCCGCTGCATGTCGAAAAATTCGGATTCGAACAGGCGGTTGCGGATCAGCGGCGTGTTGTTGAAGCTCACCGCCACCGCAGGGTCGGTCGATGCCGATACCGCCTTGGTCCCGATCCCGCGGATCGAGATATTGTACATGCTGAAATTGGCCTTGGAGAAGCTCATGTTCGGAACCGCCCGCAGCAGTTCCGCGCCTCCCTCGATCTTATGGTCGTCGAGTGCGGCGGACGACAGCGCCGTCATCGCGATCGGCACGTCGCCGATCTTTTCTTCCTTCTTCTGCGCCGTCACGATGATATCGGTGACGTCGCTGATCTCGTTCGCCGGGTCCTGCGCCGCCACCGCGAGCGGCGCTGCGCTCGCCATCTCGACCGGAACTTGCGCGACCCGCCGCATCGGGCTGACGATGAAGATCTTGCCGTTGCGGCGATAGGCCATTCCGGTACCGCGAAGCAGCACGCGAAGTGCCTCTTCGGCGTCCGACCGCGACCGGAGCGCTTCGCTGCGCTTGCCACGCACCGCCTTGCCGTCGAAGATGACCTGCACGCCCGACGCGCGGGCGAAGGCGCGCAGCGCGCCGCCCAGATCCTGCGCCGGAATATCAAACTGTTTAACCTGCCGCGCTTCGGCCTGCGCAGGCGCCGACACAGAAACCAGCGCGCCGACGGCGAGACTCGACAACAAATAGCGACGGTTGGACATATTTCTCTCCCCCTTTATGCGAGGGATCGATATTTCCGCCCCTCTGTCATAAAGACGATCCATTCGTCAAATTCAGCCTTTGATTTTTATCTTTGGCTATTTTTTTCTTCATCTACTTTGGAATTTACTGTTTTAATAACGATGCGATGCCCCTCTTCGCGTGCCGACAGCGGGTAGAGCGACGTCACGCCCTTGACGAAGCTGTCGGTGTCGCCGGCATCGAACACGCCATTGACAATGTGGCGGCCAGCAGCCGCATCGCCGAGGACGATCGGCGATGCGGCGTAGCGATTGATCCGCTCGACCGCGTCGGCCAGCGGCATATCGACAAAATCGACGCGGCCGCCTTCCCAGCCGAGCGAGCGCTCGGCTTCGGCTGGCAGGACCTCCGCGGTTCCGGACGAAAGATCGGCCACCAATTCCTGGCCGGGCACGAGCTGGGTGGTCGCCGGGGCCGGTCGCCGAACCTTGATATTGGCCGCCGCGACCGCACGCGGAACGACCGCGACCTGTCCTTCGAACAGCAGGACGCGGAGCTGGTTGCGCAGCAGTTCGACGCTGAAACTCGTCCCGACCGCCACCACTGACTGCGATCCCGCGGTCACGGTAAACGGGCGCAGCGGATCTTTCGCCACGTCGAACTTGGCCCGGCCGCGCTCGAGCGTGACCGCACGCCGCTCGTCGGTGAACGACACAAGCATCCGGCTGGCAGCATCGAGCGAGACGCTGGATCCGTCGTCGAGCCGGACGGTCCGCCGTTCGCCGACCGCGGTGGCATAAACGTCGGGACTTTGCGCCCAGTACCAGGCGCCGCCGCCCGCCGTCAGCGCGAACGCCATCAATGCCGCGAAGGCATGGCGGCGGGTCAGGCCGCGCAAAGGCCGCTCATCATGGTTCCGGGCATTTTCCATCATCATCAACGCCTTGGCGCGAAGCGAAAGAAAGCCTGGAAGTTCTGCGATCGCGTCGGTGCACTGCCAAACCGCCACCATCTGTTCGAAACATTGGGCGTGGCGTTCGTCGGCGGCGAGCCATTCGTCGAAATCGGCCTGTTCCGCCGGTGTGAGCGGCCGCTCGGCAATCCGCAGGCACCAGGCGGCTGCCTGTTCCTCCTGTTCGGCGAAGCCGTCGTTGTCGTTCTGCGGGATCATGGCTGCAGCCTCATCCGGCGGGCGATAAAAACCAGCGCGCGCGAAATATGCTTGTCGACCGTTCGCAGGTGAAATCCGAAATTGTCGGCGATCGTCTGCTTGGGAATATCCTCGACGCGGTACAAGATGAATATCTGCTGCGTGGGTTCGGGCAGCGCCTGGATCGCGGCCCAGAGCACCGAAATACTCTCCCGCGCCGAGGCGATCCGGAAAGGATCGAGCGGGTCGATGCCCGCGCTGCCTTCGCTTCGGACAGCGTCGGAGAAATGCCGGCGCACAAGGTCGTGTCGGGCGCGATCCGTTACAAGATTCGCCGCAATCCGGAAGATATACGCGGCACTTGTTTCCTCGATGTTCGCTTGCGTCCGCATCAGCCTAACAAAAACCTCCTGGGTCATGTCCTCGGCCTCGGCCAGACTTGCGACCCGACGCGAAAAAAAGGCGATCAGCGGCGGCCGGAATTTCCGGGTTAGCCGTTCCAGTTCGGAGACAGATTCCGCTGCCACCCCCGCTCCTCCCGTTCCGTTTCCTATCTAAAACGGCCACCCGGGCAAAATGCGCCCCACTTTGTGCACCGAAACGCGCGCCCCGCTCTGCTGCGGGAGAGTCCATCAGATGTTTTCAGGTTTTTCAATGTCTTCTGGCCAGAAATTCTCCTGCCGACAATATTTCTCCTTGCGCGCGATTTCGGGCCCAGCGAATGATCGACGCGAGGGGGAAGCCAATGACGATATTCGGGCGGCGGGCCTTATTGTTCGGATCTTCGGCACTGATCGTCGGCAGCGCGGCATCCACCCGCGCCCGCGCCGGCCAAGGCCCCGACAGCAGCGCCACGTGGATCCCGTCCGGGGAACTGGTCCGCGACCTTCCGCGCCTGATGCGGATCGCCGGGGTGCCCGGCGCCGCCATCGCGGTCGTGGACCGCGGGAAACTCGCCTGGAGCCGGAGCTTCGGCGTCAAAAATATTCTCACCGGCGACCCGGTGCGCGACGACACATTGTTCGAAGCCGCGTCGATGACCAAGCCAATCTTCGCCTATGTCGTGATGCGGCTGGCCGACGAAAAACGCCTCAACCTCGACAAGCCGCTTGTCCAGTATCGCCGGCCGGCGAACTTGGGTGGCGACCCGAATCTCGAGCGCATCACCGCCCGGCACGTGCTGGAGCATTCGAGCGGCCTGCCCAACTGGGCGTCCGAACCGCTCGTCACCAGCAGCACGCCCGGATCGCGCTACAGCTATTCGGGCGAAGCCTTCATCTGGCTCCAGCTGGTCGTCGAGACGATCATGGGAATGGGCCTCGGCAGCGTGATGCGGGCCAAGCTGTTCGACCCGGCCGGCATGCCCAACAGCAGCTTCGGCTGGGACGAGGAGATCGCAGCGTCGACGGTCTTCGGCCATTCGGAACCGCCGGAAGGCGAGCAGGCGCTTCCCGCCCAGCCGACGCGCGATCTCGGCAACCGGCTGCTGCCGGTCGCTGCGAAATGGCGCAAGCCAATCGCGGCGTGGACCTTCGAAGATTCGGTCGCCGCGATGCGCGAGACCGATCCAAAGACGCCGCCGTCGACCCACGACCTGTTGGTCAATTCGGCGGGCGGGCTGCTGATGACCGTGTCCGATTATGCGAAGTTCATGGCGCTGATGATGGATCGGCCGGAGCGGGCGGCGTGGGAGATCAGCGATGCGGCCCGGCAGGCAATGCTCACCCCGCGGCTCGACGTGCGCGGGCGCGACATTTCGCGAGGGCTGGGCTGGGAACTCGAGCAATCGCCGACGGGCCTATTATTCCAGCACAGCGGCAGCAATTACGGGATTTTCAAAACGATGGGCGTTGGCGATGCCCGAAGCGGGCGGGCGATCGTCGTCTTCACCAACGCCGCGAACGGCAATGCGCTCGCGGCCCGGATCATCCGGCAGGCAACCGGGATCGACCGGTTGAAGTCGCTGATCTGACCGGCAGGCCCGGCCGATCACGAGATGGATTTCAGCCCCCGCCTGGCGCCCAGGGTGCGAGCCGCACCATCGCCCGCTCGAACAGCTCCGACGCGACCAGTGCCCCGAGCCATTCGCGCACCCGTTGCGGTGCATGGGCTTCGAACCAGGGCGGATCGACGCCCGCGAACTGGCGCACGAACGGAAAGATAGCGACGTCGCTGAATCCCCGCGTGGCGCCTCCCAGATATGCCCGATCGGCGACCCGTGCGTCCAGCTCGGCCAGCATCGCCAGTCCTGCCGTGCGATGCTCCACAGGATCGACGCCGTAGCGCCCCCAATATTTATAGCGGTCGAGATGATGTTTGAACGCACCGTCATAATCGGCAACCAGCGCCGCGTCGGCGCGCGCCATCCAGTTTTCGGGGTCGCTCTGTTCGAGCGCCCAGCGCATGATATCGATGCTTTCGTCGATCACGCTTCCGTCAGCGAGCACCAAAACCGGCACCGTACCCTTGGGCGACGCCGCCAACATTGCGGCGGGCTTGTCGCGCAGCAGCACTTCGCGATGCTCATAAGAAACGCCGCTCGCCAAAAGCGCCAAACGCGCGCGCATCGCGTAGGGGCAGCGGCGGAAGCTGTAGAGGATCGGTAGGCCCGTCATCGTCCGCGCCATAGCCGACCGCCCATGCTGCGGTACAGTCCGATGGATAGTGCCCTCGACCGGGGCTGCGGCCGCCGATTGAAGCGGCTCGCCTGGACCAAAGGGAATTGGGATTTACCGAAAGAGCGCGGCCAATACTGCGTCGATGGCGGTCACCGACGCGCGTCCAGCAGCTTGAAGCGGATCGCTACGCCGCCGCCGGGCGCCATGTCCAGATCGAGACTGTCGGCGCTCGTCACGACCCGCTTGCTGATCGTCAGCGCACCGGGGTTGGTGCGATAGTCGGCGCCCGGCCCGTCGGAATAGATTTGCGCTTCGTAGCGCTTGCCGGGGGCGAGGAAATCGAGCCGCTGCGTCAGTTTCCGCGCCGCCTCGTCGGTGATGCCGCCGAGATACCAGTCGCCCTGCCCGCGCGGCTGGCGCGCGACGACGACATAGTCGCCGATCGCGCTCTGCAGCGTCTTTGACTGTTCCCAATCGGCGGGCACGTCGCGGATGAACTGGAAGGCGTCGACCCGCGCCTCGTAATTTTCGGGCAGGTCAGCCGCCATCTGGATCGGCGAATAGATAACGACATATTCGGCAAGCTGGGTCGCGAGCGTCGACTGCACCCGGCGCGTCAGTTCCTTGCCTTGGCGTGCGATGTCGAAGATCCCCGGCGTATAATCCATCGGCCCCGCAAGCATGCGCGTGAAGGGCAGGATCGTCATATGCTCGGGCGGGTTGGTCGGGTTGCCCCACGCGTTGAACTCCTGCCCGCGCGCACCCTCGCGGCTCACCCAGTTTGGCCAGGTGCGGCGCAGCCCGGTGTCCTTCACGGGCTCGTGCGTATTGATCGCGATATGATATTTCGCGGCGCGCTTCACGACGTCGAGATGATGGCGCACCGCATATTGGCCCGCGAACCATTGCATCCCGCCGTCGGCGTCGGCGATCGCGCCGCTGTGGCGGACATAGCCGGTCTTGATCAGCGACACGCCGTTATCGGCGTAAAGCTTGAGCGCGTCATCGAGCTGGCGCGCGTAATTTTCGATACCGCCGCCAGTCTCATGATGCCCGATCAGCTTCACGCCCTTCGTCTTGCCGTAGCGGGTGATCTCGGGAAGGTCGAAATCCGGATAGGCTTCGGTGAAGCTGAACTTGTCACCATTGGCGATCCAGTCGCCGTCCCAGCCCTTGTTCCACCCCTCGACGAGCACACCATCGAAGCCATATTTCGCCGCGAAGTCGATGTAGCGCTTCACATTCGCGGTGTTCGCGCCGTGTGTCGGCCCGCTGCCCCACGTCGATTTCTCGAGATGCATTTCCCACCAGATGCCGACATATTTTCCCGGCTTGAACCATTTGCCGATGTCGGGAAGCTTGCTCGGTTCGTTGAGATTGAGGGTGATCCGACTGTCGGCGAGCGCGCCGGGGGTTTCACCGACGAGCACCGTGCGCCATGGCGTCGTGAACGGCCCGGTCTTTTTCGCCAGCGTCCCGTCGGGCCATGGCATCAGCCAGGCGTTATAGGTTCCCGCGCCATTGCCTTCGAGCAGCATCGAGGGGAAGTCGACCAGCGCGGCTTCATGGAAGCTCAGATACAGACCATTGTCGCCCTTCAGCGTGAGCGGCGTTTCGGCGAGCGTGATCCGCCGCGCATCGGTCTGGGTATAGAGATATTCGTCGCGTTCCTGCCCGAGCCCCTGATACCACCACGCCTGATAAGCACCGACGGTGCGAAATTGGGCGTCGTCGGCGGTCACCGCGACCGCCTGCCCCGCCGGAATAGCGGCATAGTCGTAGCGGAAGCCGAACCCGTCGTCGAACAGGCGAAAGGTTACGCCGACCGCCTTGTTCAGCGCGGTGTCGCCCGCCAGCGTCACCGACAGTTCATTGTGATTGTCGCGGATCAACCGTTGTTCGCCCCATGGCTGTTCCCAGAGCGTATCGACCGAAGCACGTTTCACATTGCCGATTTCGGCAAAGCGCGGATCGGCCTCGCCCGCGAAGCGCAGCCCCAGCCGCGACGGCGCGATCACCGTCACATTGCCGCGCTTGACCTCGTAGAGCGCCTCGCCTCCTTCCACCGAAACGCACAGCTCCAGTACCTTTTCCGGCGACTGGGCGCACTCGCGTGCCACCGCAGGGGTCGCGAACGCCAGCATCGACAGGCCGAACAAAAGGGACGTTTTGGGGATCATTTCATTCTCTCTTTGCTGGGGAGGCGTGGGTTATTTCTGGAAAGCCGAAAGCAGCCTTTGGCGCAGCGCGGCGCGCTCATCGGGTCGCATCGCGCCGAGCGTCCCGCGCAGCGCCGCCGGGATATGGCCCGATGCGCTATCGGGATCGCCGAACACATGGGCGTCGAACATCGCCCGCCAATAAGCCCGCTCGCCGGGTGGCAGATCCTTCAGCGCAAGCAATGCCGCGAGGAAGATGTCGTTAGGCTTTTCGATCCCCCTGGCGGTGTCGCCCCACCAGTAATTGACCATCGCATTATAGGGATCGAGCGAGGCAACATGATGCCACCAATATTTGGGGATGAAGATCGCGTCGCCGGGCTCGAGGATTGCCACACGCGCCGCCGCGAGCGCCTCGCGAAAGCGCGGGAAGCGATCGTAATCGGGGTTCTCGGGATCGACGAGCGACAGCGGCGGCGGATTATCGAGCGGGCCGATATAAAGGTTTGCGACCTGATCGGGCGGGAACAGGGTGAAGCGCCGCCGCCCCGCGATCACGCACGCCAGATTATGGTCGCGGTCGTTGTGCGTCTGCGTCTTCACGCTGCCGCCAAGCCACAGTTTCGGGCCAACGTCGGCAGGCAGCAGCGGCATCGGGTTCTGGCGCACGAACTCGGGCAAGGCGTCGGCGAGCGGCAGCATCTGGATCGCGACTGTCGGCACATTCTCCTGCCCGATCAGCCCCTCGATCCGCGCCAGCGTCTCGCGCAGCGGCGCGCTCCTTTTGGTGAAGGTGAATTCGCGCATGTCGGCGCGATAGGCGAAGCGTCCAGCGGCTCGCGCGGGCGCTTCCATCACCGGCACCGCCGCGCCTCGATCCATTCCCGCGAGATAGGCGTTTAGGCGGCCGGGCGAGTGCCGCCCGGCCGCCAGTGCGACCCAGTCGTCAAACAGCCCCTTGATGACGACGGGAGTTTCGGCCGCGACGAGCGCGGCAAAATCGGCGGGAGCCGGAGCGCCACGCGCGGCAATGCGCGGCAGCGCGTCGAGCGGCGACGGCTGCGCCGCAGCGGCACCGAGGCGCGCGGGCTCAGCCATGGGGGCGTTGCAGGATGCGCGAGAGATAGGCGTCGTGCGTCGGCTGGCGCAGCACCTGTTCGCGCACGAAGCCGAGCATCTTGCGGAAATGGACCTTAACCTCGTCGGGCGGCACCCGGTCGACGGCGGGACGCCAGCTTTCGGGGACGATCCCGTGCCCCGTGAAAAGCGCGCGCCAACTGTCGGGCGGCAGGCTCTCGTCTTCCTGCGGCGCGAGCTCGCCGCGCGCGCGAAAGAAATCGATCATATGCACCAGCTCGTCCGAAACCGGCAGCGCGCGCGCCGCCTCCCAGAAGGGGCCAGCGTAATTCTGCAGCGTATGGTGCGCGGCCTGGAAATCGGCGACGCGCGCGAAATGCGAGCGCATGATCCGGTTATATTCGGCGCGCCGCGCTGCATAGCTGTCGCCCTCGGCCGGATAAACGCCGAGCAGGTGCACGATGCCGAGTTGCAGCCCGTGCAATCCAAGGCCGTGAACGGGGTCGAACGAACAAGCCGCCTCGCCAAGCCCGATGACATTGCCCGCCCATGGCGCGCTTGCCGCGCCGGGCGCAAGCGCGCGGATTGTCGCAGCCTCCAAAGCCACACCGCTCGCGGTCGCAGCGGCTTGCAGCGCCGCTTCGTCGCTCGTCGCCGCACTCGAAAAGACATGCTCAACATGCGTGTGGGTCAGGCTGGGGAATAGTCCGGTCCAACCGTCCGTGCCCGCGCGGATCTCGGCATAGACCGGCAGCGCGGCAAAGCGCGGCGCCAGCGCGGTCAGCATCCGGTCGCCGGGCATCGCCCAGGTTTCGAACGTGCCGCCGATTGCCTCGCGCAGCAGCCCTTCGCGCGTCAGATCGGCGAACAAGGCGCTTTCAACCCGGCTTCCGTCATCGAGCAGCAGCGCGGCGATGCCATCATCGCTGCGCTCGACCGCGACGCTTGCGGTCTCGAAAACCTCGACCCCCAGATGCTGCGCGATCGCCTTCAAGCTTTTGGCATAGGCGGCCGCGGGTAGATGATAGCCATAGTCGCTGCGCCCATAGATCTCGCTGTCCTCGTCGGGAATAAACAGCCGGCCGTTGTGCGCGGCGGTCGCGGTCAGCGAAAAATCGTCGAGCCCGACTCCGAGCCCATGGCGACGTGCCTTCACCCAATGCGGAAAGAAATCGCCGCCGTTAATGCCGGTGCCGAACGCGCCATAGCTGTGAAGGAAGGAAGCCTGCCTCGCTCCGCTCGCATCGACGAAATTCTGACCGAGCGTGAAAGCGCCGCGCACGCCGCGCAGCAGCGCCGCCTCGTCGATGCCGATCTGGTTGTGCAGTGCCTCGATCGCCGGCAGCGTCGCGTAGAGATCAGCCGGACTGTTTTCATCGGGCAACGCCACCGCCCTGACCGTCACGCCCGCGGGCGCCAGCGCGCGTTGCAGTGCCGCCGCCGCCAGCCACAGCTGCGCATCGCGGCCGAGCAAAGTGATATCGCGCACCGCGCTCACGCCGCGTTCGCCGGGACGCCGGGCCGCGCCTTGGCCTCCGAAGCGCAATAGCTCGCCAGGAATTCGGCATGCGGCGTCATGTCGGCGGCGTTGACCACGATCCGTTCCGCCAAATCGTCGAGCCGCGCCTGCAAATCTGCCGCCGACAAGCGATGGGTTAGCGGATTTGCCGCCGACGGCAGAACGCCCTGCCCCTCGAGCACTGACAGCCAGCTGTCGCGTGAGAAAAGGCCAAGCCGATATTCGGGCGCCGCGGCGCTTTCGCGGAACAGCGCCATCTTGTGCGCAAGGCTGTCGGGCAGCGTCATGTTGCGCACATGATCCCACATCGGTTCGCCGACACGTTCGTTCGCGGTGTAGTGGAGGACGAGGAAGTCGCGCGTCCGGTCATAGTGGACCGCAAACAACCTGTTGAACTCGCGCACCATGCGCGGATCGACCTTTTCGCCGCGCCTCGGGATCAGGCCGGCAAGGTCGATCGTCGCCGCCTGGATCAGGAAGATGCTCGTCGACTCCAGCGGTTCGAGGAACCCGCTCGCAAGACCGACGGCGATGCAATTGCCCGCCCAGCCAACCTGCCGCCGACCCGCCTGAAAGCGGAGCAGGCGCGGCTCGTCGAGTGCTTCGCCGTCGATCGCGCCGAGCAATGTCTGCCGCGCCTCTTCCTCGCCGCAAAAGCGGCTTGAAAAGACATAGCCATTGCCGATCCGGTGCTGGAGCGGGATGCGCCAGGTCCAACCCGCGCGCTGCGCGGTCGCGCGCGTATAGGGGGTAAGCGGCTCGACGCCGGTGCAGGGCACCGCAAACGCGCGGTCGCACGGCAGCCAATCGCTCCAGTCGACCCACGGCACCTCCATCGTTTGCCCGAGCAGCAGCGAACGAAAGCCCGAGCAGTCGATGAAAAGATCGCCCGAAACCTCCGCTCCCGACGCGAGCGTCAGGCTTGCGACATCGCCGCTTTCGGCGTCGCGGACGACATCAACGACCTTGCCCTCCATGCGCCGGATCCCGCGCGCGGTCGCCCATTTGCGGAGATATGCGGCGTACAGCCCGGCGTCGAAGTGATAGGCATAGCTGTAGGTCGAGCGGATCGATTTCGGGTCGCTGTTCGGATGCTCGAAGCCATTGGCGTGGCAGGCGGCTACCGCGAAGCTGTAGTCTTGCAGCGAACGATTGTCGGTTCCCGCCAGCCGTGCACGCGCCCAATGATGCTGGAAGTCGGCGCCCGTCCAGCGATCGCCGAACGTGCCGAACGGATGGATATAACGCACGCCGGGCCGCAGCCAGTCGACGAATTCGATGCCGAGCTTGATGGTGCCGGCGGTCTCGCGCATGAATTCGGCCTCGTCAATGCCGATCATGTCATTGAAGGTCTTGATATGCGGCAATGTCGCTTCGCCGACGCCAACCGTGGCGATCTCGTCGCTCTCGATTAGCGTGATGTCGTAGTCGGCGCCTGCGAGAAGGCCAACCAGCCCCGATGCGCACATCCAGCCCGCGGTGCCGCCGCCCAAAATGACGATCCGATAGGGTGCGTGCTCGGTCATGACCGGTTCCTTACTCCCTTTGAAAACGAAGACGCGGCCGCCGCAAGGGAACGGCCGCGTCCCAGTGGAGGATCAGAACTTCACACGCGCGCCGAATTGGAAGCGGCGGTCGACGCGGCTCCACGCCGAGTCGAAATATTTGGCCGCCGCGCCCGGGGTCTGCGGAGAGTCGCCGAAGACCTGCTGCTGATAGACGGTCGTCGTGTTGAGCAGATTGGTGCCGTCGACCGAAAGCTCCAGCCACTTGGTCGGCGAGAAGCGCAGCGACGCGTCGAGGAAGCCCGCCGCCTTCTGGAACACCGGCAAGCCGATGCAGCAGTCGAGGTTCTGCGTCAGGTAACGCGACCGCCAATTATAGGCGACACGGAGCCCGACCGGTCCCTTTTCATAGAGCCCGACGAGGTTGAACGTGTGCTTCGATATCCCGGCAAGCTTGTGCGAGTCGAGAACATAGCCGGTGCCACCCAGCGACTGCTGGCCCGCGCCGAACGCCCCTACGTCGCCGCTCGACGATGCGGTGAACAGGTTCGAGTTGTTGATCCCCGACTGATGCACATAGGTGTAGTTCGCCTGCATGCCGAGCCCACTCAAAAGGCCGGGCAGGAAGTCGAAGAAGGTCTGGTAGGCGAGTTCGCCGCCCCAGATCTCGCCGCCCTTCCGGACATTGCTCGGTCCGTTGACCTGCACCGTCTGGGTCGACGTCCCGTTGGTGATGTCGCGGCCGAACTGGCCAAAGGAGATCGCGTTCGTCAGCTTCTTGTAAAAGACCCCGGCCGTGATCGCACTGTTCGATCCCATATAATGTTCGAACGTCAGATCGAACTGGTCCGCACGCAGCGGTTTCAGCGCCGCATTGCCCGAGTTGGCGAGGAACACGAAATTATAACCGGTGATGGCCCCGGCCGCGTTGCGGACGATGTAGGGCGAGTCGGCCGTCGTGTTGATGATCGGCGCATTGATCGCGAGCGTGTTGCGCAGGAAACCGAACTGCGGCCGCGAGATCGCCCGCGAATAGGCGAAGCGGACAAAGGTCTTGTCGTCGAAGCCGAAGCGCAGGTTAAGGCTGGGAAGCCAGTCGGTGCGCGTCGTCTTATATTTGTCCTCCGTCGCGGCGCCGTTGGCGAAGGCGATAATCTCCGGCGTCAGATAGCAGCGCGGGTTGACGACATTGTTGCCCGTCAAAGGCGTGTTGCACGGCACCAGATTGTCGAAGATGTTCGTCGCGGGAAAGGCGACGCTGCCCGTGCTCGCGATCTTCGTTCGCACGACGCGCAGGCCGACATTGCCCTGCAGGTTGACGCTGCCGAGCATCAGCTTGTCGCCACCGCCGAACTTGATCATCGCATAGGCCGCCTGGGTCTGTTCGCGAACGCGAAACTTTTCGCCAGGTGTGAAGCATTCGTCGACGGTCGCCTCGGGCCGATCGCAAATGGCAGTATAGCCCGTGCCGAGCGGCGAGTTCGTGGTTGCGCCGCTCAGCGACTGGATCAAGCGCGGGAAATCGCGCAGCGTATCGCGGTTGAGGAAGACGAGCGGCCCATTGGGATAGGCGCTGCCATTATAGAAATCGCCAAGGCTCTGCGATTCCCAGATGCCCGCGCCATAGCCCTGGAAGGGCGCATGGCCAGTATTGCCGCCGCAATTGCCCGTATCGGTCGGATAGGCGCCCCCCGTCGTATTGTCGGCGTTGAAGCCCGGGCCATTACAGTTCCAGCTCGCGGCGATCGGCGTCCAGTTGAAGGTCGAATAGCGCACCGTCTGCTTGCGGTCGGCGTAGCGCACCCCGACCTTCAGCGAGTCGAGCCAGTCGCTGTCGGGGAAATCATATTCGGCGTCGCCGCGCAGCGCGAGTTCGTTGGCGTCATTGTCCTCGACATGGCCCTGGATGAACGGGATCCAGTAGTTATGCGCGTTGGCGAGACCGCCCGCAGCATAATTGACGTTCGATCCGGGGAGCAACGTCACGTGCGGGGTGCCGTCGCCGTTCACGCTATAATCGTAATCGGCCATCGACCCGGTCGCGACCAAGATGTCGTTATTATAGGTCGATGCATCGATATATTGCGCGTCGAGGTTGAAGTGCAGCCGGTCGCTTGCATCCCATTTTATGTTCGCCGACAGGTCGCGCGTTCCTTCGCGATGGTCGAAATTGCGCGCTTCGTTCTGGAAATAGAGCCCGTCGCGCTGCGTCGTGCAAGCGCCGCCGGGACCCGGTCCGCAATAGTTGACGAACGGCTGGCCCGGCACCGCCGAACCCGCGTTGATCGCCGCCTGCACGCTCTCGGTCGTGCCGCTGAAGCTGCCGTGCGGCTGGGTCAGGATTCCTCCCGTCAGCATGCCGTCGGGGCCAAAGGTCAGCCCGCTGCTGCCCGCGATGAGCGACCCGGTGCGCGGGTTATAGGCGCGCGTGCCGAAATAATTGCCGTCGAGGATGGCGTGGCTGGCGCGCTCGAGCCAGGCATTGGTGTAATGCGAGTCGATATATTGGATCGTCGCGCGCAGGCTGCCCGAAATATTCTCATATTGCAGCGCGCCCGCGATGCCGCGCCGCTTGCGGTCATAATCGACCTGCGAATAACGGATGCCGTCGGGGGCATAGGCCCAGCCGGTCCCGCCGAACGGATTGGCGGTGCATGGCAGACTGCCGTCGGCGCCGGGCGTGGCGCGGACGACGCCGTCGGGGCCAGTCGTGCCAAATCCAGCCGAACAATAGGTATCGATCTTGTCCATGATCACGCTTTCGGTTCGCGTGACAAGATGGCTCTCCGCATAGCTGCCGAGGATGCCGAACCGGCCGATGGCCGTGTCCCAGGTGTTGCTGATCAGCCCGGAGAATTCGGGCGTCCAGCGGCCCGAGCGGTCGCCATAATTGATCCGGAAGGTCCCTGTGACGACGAGCCCCTTCTGGTCGAACGGCACGCGCGTGCGCAAATCGACGGTACCGGCGATGCCGCCCTCGATCAGGTCCGCCGTCTGGTTCTTGTAGACGTCGATCCCGGCGAGCAGTTCGGGCGCGATATCGTTGAACTGCAGCCCGCGCGCCGAGTCGGCGGAGAAGCTGTCGCGGCCGTTGATTTCGGTGCGGACATTGGTCAGGCCGCGGATGAGCACGTCGGTCGGCTCGCCCGACGGGTGGGTCGAGTCATCGGCCGATTGCAGGCGGTTGACCGTGATGCCCGGAATGCGCTGCAGCGCTTCGGCCGCCGACTTGTCGGGAAAGGCCCCGATATCGGTCGCGGTCACCGAGTCGACGACGGTCAGCGCGTCGCGCTTGCGGCCCGCGGCATCCTCCAGTGCGGCGCGCACACCGGTAACGACAATTTCGTCATTGCCCGAAGCGCCCTCGGGCGCGTCCTGCGCCATCGCCGGCGACGTCATCAACAGGCCGACGGCCAGCACCGGCAGCGAGGCGCCGCCCGACAGCATGCGCCCACGACAATTCGCGAATCCCTTGAGCCTCATCGCTCTCCCCTTCCCACGGACGCCCCTTTTCTTCGGGGCTTTCCTTATCGGCACGACGCGGGAATCCCCCGCTCGCCCATTTGCATGTTTTTGCGTGTTCTTGCACAAATGGCAAGCCTCTTTTGAGAAGATACAACTCTCCCATTTAATATAGATATATCAATATTTTAGGTGAGATTACTGGCGATCACGACGGTACGACATGCATCGCTCGCATACGTTTGCACGCCAATGTCGTTATGCAAATATTTGCACTAAAACAACGTGAAATGCGGTTTTTGCGGCCAGCGCTCGACGCCGTCAGGTCTGCGTGCGCGGGATAAGCGGCGCCGCGAGCGCGGCCAACGCAAGGAATACTGCCGCCAGCGCGAGGGCCAGCGTCGGCTCGCCCCCAAACAGATGCTGCACGACAGGGCCGAGGCAGATCGCCGCGACCAGCTGCGGAATGACGAGAAAGATATTGTGGATGCCCAGATAGACGCCGACCTTGCCCGGCGGGACGGCGTTGACGATGATAGCATAGGGCAGCGACAGGATGGCGGCCCAGGCGACGCCGATCCCCGCGGCCGCTATCCACAGCCATTCAGGCCCCGGCGCCAGCACAAAACCCGCCATGCCCGCCGCGCCGCCAAGCAGGCACAGCGCATAGGTCGCGCGCTCGCCGATCCGCGCCGATATCGCCGGGAGCGCCAGCGCACCGACCGCGGCGACGCCATTATAGGTCGCGAACAATATGCCCACCCAATCGGCGGCGGCAGCATAGGGTGCCGATGCCGGATCACCGGTTCCGAAATGCCGCTGCGCAACGGCGGGCGCGGCATAGATCCACATCGCGAACAGCCCGAACCAGGTGAAGAATTGCACCGCCGCCAGCCGGCGCAGCGCCGCCGGCATGCGCAGGAAATCCTCGCCGATCTGAAGCAGGCCCAGCGAGCGGTCGCCGCGCGCACGCCGCCGCCCAGCCGCGAGTTGCGCGATCCCTCCGATCAGCGCTGCAGACGCGAGAACGAGCACTTCCCACTGCCAGCGCAGCAGCAGCGCGAGCAGCAGCAGTACCGCGCCGGCCAGCGCCGGCGTCCAGCCGCCGAGGCTGAAGCGAACGATCGGCCCCGGCGCGGCCACCGGCCGGTCATCCGCCAGGGCAGCCCCCATCGCGGGCCGCTCGCGCGTCGACAGGGCGGTCCAGAACACCGACAGCAACAGGCACGCGCTACCGATATAATAGGCGTAGCGCACCGACGGTGGCAGCGCGCCGCCGCCAGCGGTGCCCGCAACCCCGAACCAGTTCACCAGCATCCAGGGCAGCGACGAGGCAAAGACCGCGCCCGTGCCGATGAAGAAAACCTGCACGGCATAGCCCTTGGCGCGCTGGGCGTGCGGCAGATTGTCGGCGACCAGCGCGCGCGACGGATCCATCGTGATGTTGATCGAGGCGGTGAGCAGCCACAACGCGGCGATCGCTGCCCACAATGTCGTCGCATTGGGCATCACGAAGAGCGCGATGGCGGTGAGCATCCCGCCCGTGACAAGGAAAGGGCGCCGCCGGCCATAGCGCGAACGCGAATGGTCGCTGAGATGTCCGACGATCGGCTGGACGATCAGCCCGGTGATCGGGCCCGCGATCCACAGCACCGGCAAGGCCGCGACATCGGCGCCGAGCGTCTGGAAGATGCGGGTCGTGTTCGCATTCTGCAGCGCCCAGACGATCTGGATGCCGAACAATGCAAAACACATGTTCCAGATATGCAAATTCGTCGCGGCAAAGCCGCGCGACATCGCTTCTCCCCCGCTCTTTAGCGGGGCATCGGAATGCAAATCTTGCATTACCTCCCCCTTCCTGTGCTATCGCATCCCGACGTCAGGCACGGACAGCATCTTTATGAGCACCAACAATACGAGATTGGAAGACTTGGCAAGGATGGCCGGTGTGTCGATCTCGACCGTATCGCGCGCACTCAACGACCATCCGCTGATCAGCCTGAAAACCAAGAAGAAAGTCTGGGCGCTCGCACGCGAGCATAATTATCCGTTCCGCAGTTACATGCCCGCCGCGCCCGTCGGGGCCGAAGGGTCGATCGTCGTCGTCACCCCGCATATGCACGGCCGTCCGCTGCCGCTGTCGCACCCCTTCTTCCTCGAACTGCTCGCGAGCATCGGCGAGGCGGCGCGCGCGCGCGACTGCGATTTCACCGTCAGCCACACCGCGCCGCGCGATCTCGACGATCTGATGGCGGTGATGACGACCAGCCGCGCCAATGGCGTGATCTTCCTCGGGCAGAGCATGCTCCACGACGGCTTCAACCAGCTGGCCGAAGCGAACAGCAATTTCGTCGTGTGGGGCGCGCACCTGCCGGGGCAGAAATATCGCTCGGTCGGGTCCGACAATGTGCTCGGCGGCCGCCGCGCAACGCTCCATCTCGCGCGCCTCGGGCGCAAAGCCATCGCCTTCCTGGGCAGCAGTGACCCCGAGGCGATGCAGCGCCGCCAAGGCTATCTCGAAGCACTGGAGGCGAACGGCCTCGACGCCGATCCCGCGCTCGACATCCGCGTCGACTTCGGTTTTGAATCGGCCGAACGCGCGCTCAGCCAATTGCTCGCGCGCGGGCGAAAGTTCGACGGCATCATCGCGTCGAGCGACCTTATCGCGCTCGGCGCCATCCGCGCGCTGCGCAAGGCGAACCTGTCGGTCCCCAAGGACGTCTCGGTCGTCGGCTACGACGATATGCTGCTCGCGCGATTGAGCACCCCGGCGCTGACGACAATCCAGCAGGACACGCTCGAAGCCGGGCGACGCCTTGTGTCACAGGTGATGGACGCGCATTCCGAGCAGTTTCTCGACTATCTGCCGACGCACCTGATCGTCCGCGAATCCTGCGGCGCTTGACCTGCGCCGGCGCTAGATCGCACCCGCCTTCATCTGCCCGACCGCATGATCGACCGCGCGCGCGGTCAGCGCCATGAAGGTCAGCGACGGATTGACGCACGAGATCGAGGCCATCTGCGCGCCGTCGGTGACGAACAGGTTGGCCGCGTCGTGCGCCTGGCTCCATTTGTTGAGCACCGACTGACGCGGATCGGCGCCCATGCGCGCGCCGCCCATTTCATGGATCGCATCGCCGGGGACATGCTCGCGCTGCTCGCTCTTCACATTGGTGAGCCCGGCCTTGCGCAGCATCGCCTCGCCCTCGGTCCGCGCGTCGTTCATCATACGGATCTCGTTGTCGCGGAAGGTGACGTCGAAGCGCATCAGCGGCACCCCGAAACGGTCGACCTTGTCGGCGTGCAGGCTGACGCGGTTATCCTCATAAGGCAGGCATTCGCCGAACGCGCCCATGCTGAACTTCCACGGCCCATAACCGCGCATCGCCTGCTTCATTGATGCGCCGAAGCCGACCGGGCCAGCGGGGTCGCGCCGCGCGCTGCCCTGATAGCCATAACCACGGCGAAAGCCGATGCCCTCCTCGCCGCCGACGTTGCGGAAGCGCGGGATATAGACCCCGCCCGGACGCCGGCCATATTCGATAAAGTCGGTCATGCCGGGGATATCGCCCCAGATATTGACGCGGAAAATATGGTCCATGACATAGCCGCCGAGCGTGCCGCTGGCGTCGAAATGGCTCTTGCCGCTGCCGGGGATCCGCGAGTTCATGAGGATCTGCGTCGAGGCGAGCGCGGAGGCGCAGAGGAACACCATCCGCGCCGGGATGATTTCGGCCTGTTTGGTATTGGCGTCGACGACGCGGACGCCGGTGACGCGCTTCGTCTTAGGATCATATTCGAGGTTGGTGACCACCGCATCGGATCGCAGCGTCAGTCGGCCGGTGGCGCGCGCGGCGGGCAGCGTCACCGCCTGCGTCGAGAAATAGGCACCGAACGAACAGCCGCGTCCGCACTGGTTGCGGAACTGGCATTTGCTGCGGCCCTGCTCCTCCTTGTCCTCGGTCATGTTCGACAGGCGCGTATGGATCAGCTTGCGTCCCGGCGAGGTCGCCTCGAGCCGTTCCTTCACCCATTTTTCGGCGATGTTCATCTGCATCGGCGGCTGGAACGCGCTGTCGGGGAGTTGCGGCAGGTTCTCGCGCGATCCCGACACGCCGATATATTTTTCGACATAATCGTACCAGGGCGCGAGGTCGTCGTAGCGGATCGGCCAGTCGATCCCGACATTCTCGCGCTTGTTCGCCTCGAAATCCTCAGGCGCCCAGCGAAAGCTCCAGCGCCCCCAGATCAGCGACTTGCCGCCGACGGCGGCGGGGCGGATCCAGTAGAATTTGTCGCCCTCGTCATACGCATAGGGATTGAGCCGGTCGTTGTTGTAGAATTTCCGGTTCGACGGCGAAACATAGCCGTGCTTGGCGATGAAATAGTCGCTGTCCATCAGCGCCTTGGGCATCATGTCGCGCGCGGGTATTTCATAGGCGGGCTTGCCGTCGAAATCATAATCCTCACCGTGCTCGACCATCACGCCGCGGTCGAGCATCAGGACCTTCAGGCCCTTTTCGGTCAATTCCTTTGCCGCCCAACCGCCGCTCACTCCGGAGCCGATGACGATCGCGTCGAACTTGTCGGTCGCTGCCATGAATAAATCCTCGAATATCTGTTATGCGCGGAGGCGGCTGAGCGCCGCGAAGCTGGTCTGGATGTCGGGCAGATAAGGCGCGGGCGACTGATCATTCTCGACATAGAAATGCTTCACGCCGGCGGTCCGGTTGAGCGTGAAGATATCGGCGAAATCGATCACGCCCTTGCCGACGCTGGTCATCTTGCCGTCGGCGGTGCGGTCCTTGACATGATAGGCATAGATGCGGCCCGGCAGGCGCCGGATGATCGCCTTGGGATCCTCGCCCGCGGCGACCGTCCAGAACAGGTCGAGCTCGATCTTGACGAGCGCCGGATCGGTCTCGGCAACCAGCATATCGAACAGGCTGGTGCCGCCCAGTTTCACCGTGAACTCGAAATCATGATTATGATAGGCGAAGCCCAGCCCCGCCTTTTTGAGCTGCTCGGCCCAGCGGCTGAAATTGGCGACCGCGGCTTTCCAGCCTTCGGCATTGCGCTGCGCCTCGGCCATCCATGGCAGCACCACCGTGTCGGCGCCCAATGTCTTCGCCATCTTCACGGCGCCATCGAAATCCGACGCCAGCGCGTCATAGCCGATGTGCACCGAGGGCGAGGTCAGCCCCAGCCGGTCCATCGTCTTGCGGAGCGCGGCATGGTCCATCTTGTCATAACCGCCGCCGCCATATTCGACCTCGCGATAACCGATCGCCGCGACCTTCTCGAGCGTCGCCATCGGGTCGGCAGCGAAGAGTTCGCGCAGCGTGTAAAGCTGGATTCCGATGGGCTTCGACTTCAGGCTCTTCGCCATTAGCGGGCCCGTCGCGAGCGTCGTCGCAAGCGCCGCGCTGCTCACCATCCATTGCCGCCGGCTGATCATCATGACGAATAGACCTTGTTGACCTTGGAATAGGGATAAGCGCCGTCATACTGTCCGGGGACGGGCAGATATTCGCGCTCCTGCGTGATGCCGACCTCCGACGTGAAATAACCGGTGAGCACGAGCTGGCGGAACTTGTCGAAAAAATCCGCACCGCCCGGCAGCTTGTTTTCCATCGCCAGCGTCAGCAGCGCATCCTGCTGCGCGGACGTCGCCTTGTCGGCGGCCACCTTGTAATCGCTGCGGCTGCGCGCCTCGATCGCGTCGAGCCCCGCGACGATCGGCTTGCGATCCGCGGGCGCCGCCCAGTCGGCAAGCAGCTTTTCGATGAATTCGGGCACCCCGGCGGTGATCGCGCCCGGCGTGTCGGTCGTCGGCATCACGCGTTCGCTGAGCGCGGTCATCAGTGCGCGCTGCTGCGCGGTGAACACCGGGGCCGACGGCGGCCCGTCGCTGATCACCGGCGCGACCGCCACCCCCGCCGCGCGCGCGATCGGCGCGAACAGGGCCGCCCCGAACATCGCGGCCATGCCGGCCAGCGCATCTCTGCGATCGATCATTTCACGGTTCCTTCGAAATCATGGCTAGCGGCGGCTTCCGGCAGCGGGCGCACCCAAATGTTGCGGAACGAAACCGGCGAACCATGGTCCTGCAACTGGATCGGCGCGGCATCGCCATGCGCCTCATATTCCCCGACCTTGCGCCAGACGGTGCTGCCCAGCCATGGCTGGCGGTTCTGCACGAGCACGCCGTTGAGGAAGGCGGTGATGTAGGCGGGGCGCAGCAGCTTGCCGTCGGGCCCGAAATGCGGCCGCTCGAAGACGATGTCATAGCTCTGCCACTCGCCGGGCTTGCGCGACGCGTTCGCGAGCGGCGGCTTCCAGCCATAGATCGCGCCGACGGTGCCGTCGGCATAAGTGGGATTCTGATAGCCGTCGAGAATCTGGATCTCGTAGCGTTGCATGAACCAGATGCCGCTGTTGCCCCGATCCTGCGAGCTGTGGAGCGGCGGATTGGGCGAGCGGAATTCGAGATGGAGCTGGACGTCCCCAAAGCTTTGTTTGGTGACCAGCGCATTCTCGCCGCGACCGCCGAGCGGCGGGATCGACGTCATCGCGCCATCGCTGATCGGCCACGGCCGCGCCTTCGCCCGCCATGCGTCGAGCGACTTTCCATCGAACAGGATGATGGCATCGGACGGCGCCGCGCCCGGCGTCGCCCCCGGGGTCACCACCTCGGGCAGCGGCCGGTCGGCGTCGTGGACCAGCCATTTGCCGTCCGGCAGCATCGGCGTGTCCTTGAATCCGGGCTTTTCCTGTGCAGTAGCGGAACTGCCCGCCACCGCCGCGACCGCGATTGCCGCGGCCCATGCGATACGCTTCACTGATGCCTCCTTCATGCCGCGTCGATCTCGCGATAAGCAGCGACCAGCCGCTCTTCGCCAGCGCGGCCGTCGATCGAATTTCCATGTTCCATGCCGATCACCCCGGCGAATTTCTTTGCGCGCAGCCAGCGAACGATATTGCGATAATTGACTTCGCCGCTGCCCGGCTCCTTGCGGCCCGGATTGTCGCCGAACTGGATATAGGCGATCTCGTCCCAGCAGGTGTCGAGCGTGTTGATGAGGTTCCCGGCCTGGATCTGCTCGTGATAAAGGTCCGCGAGAACCTTGATCGCCGGGCTGTCGACGGCGCGCGCGACCGCATAGCCTTGCGGCACCGTCGTCATGAACACGCCGGGATGGTTCACCAGCGTGTTGAGCGGCTCCATCACCATGACCAGCCCGTGCGGTTCATAGATGTCGGCGGCGCGGCGCAGCACGTCGATCACGCGCGCGGTCTGGATATCGACCGGCAGCTTGCGGTCCATGAAGCCGGTGACGATCGTCATATGCCTGGAATTGAGCCGCTTGGCGACGTCGACCGAGGCGCGAATATCGGCAAGGAAGCGCTCGCGATCGGCATCGTCGTTGCCGCCGAGCTGCGGCCGGAAATCGCCCCAGCGCGGCATGCTAACGACGAACACGCCCATCGTCATGCCCCGTTGCTGCAACGCGCGCGCCATCGCGGTCTGGTCGGCGACCGAGCGCGTCGCAGCCTCATTGTCCTCCCACGCGGTGAAGCCCTGATCGGCGGCGAAGGCGATCTGTTCGATGCG
This sequence comes from Sphingopyxis sp. OAS728, assembly GCF_014873485.1. Classification (NCBI taxonomy): domain Bacteria; kingdom Pseudomonadati; phylum Pseudomonadota; class Alphaproteobacteria; order Sphingomonadales; family Sphingopyxidaceae; genus Sphingopyxis; species Sphingopyxis sp. OAS728. Next base: position 1,832,046 of record NZ_JADBDT010000001.1, read on the forward strand.
GCCCCCACGGCTCGCGAAGCTGCCTTCGTGCGGGGCGTAGTTCAGCGAAAAGCGGGCGGCGTTCGACGGCGTGGCACCCTTCGCGAGCGTCGCCACTGCGGCCGCCGCGGCGGCGCCGCCCGCCAGCACCGTCCGGCGCGTCAGGCTCATGCGGCTTCGCCGGCGAGCGCCGCGCGCGATTTGCCGCGCTCACGCAGCCAGATGAAGCCGAACACCGCGAGCAGGATGAGCGGCAGGATCGCCAGCCGCTGGAACGACAGCGACGCCGCCGCATCCTCGACCGCCAGTTTCGCCGCGCCGGTCAGCGCCGCGAAGGCTTCGGGACCGCCGGCGAACTCGATCTTCGCCTGATCGAACATCGCGCCGAGCTGCGGAAGTACGAAGAAGCTGGCGAGCGCGCCTGCCGAGCCGACCAGACCCATCGCCCACGATCCGCCGCGCGGATAGCGTTCGGCGACCGAGGCGAGCATCGTCGGCCACATCACGCAGACGCCGAGGCCCCAGACGGTCGCGGCGACGATCGCGGCGACCGGCGACTGTGCCTGGCTCAGCATGAACAGGCCGATCGCGGCGAGCAGGCTCGACACCCAGAGCAGGCCGGGGTTCGAGATTTTGTTGGCGAGCCGCCCGGCGAAATGGCGGAAGACGAACATCAGCGCGTTGACATAAACGAGCAGCAAGATGCCGCGCATGCCGACGCGGTTCGACAGCGCGACGTCGATCCACTGGCCGGGCGCGAGTTCGGACGCCGCGGTCAGGAACATCGCGGCGAACCAGATGAAGAAGCTGGGACGGCGAAACACCTCGCCGACCATCTCGCCAAAGCTGACGCCGCTCTCGCTGCGTAGTGGCGGTGGGAAGGTGGTGGTCAGCGCAATCACGACGGTCGCGACGGCGGGGATCATCACCAGCGCCATGATACCCTGCCACGGCATCGCCGCCGACAGGAAGAAGCCGGCGAGTCCGCCGACGATGATGCCGCCGGGGAACCAGGCGTGCAGCACGTTGAGCCGGTGCGTGGTGTCGTCAGGGTAGAGCTGCGCGGTCAGCGGATTGATCGTCGCCTCGGTCAGGCCCCAGCCGATGCCGCTGAGCAGCATGCCGGTCCAGACGAGCCAATAGATGGTCATGCCGGTCGCGACATGGCCCGCAGTGACGATCATCAGCGGCCCGAGGATGAAGCACAGCCCCGCGCCGGCGAGGCACCGCTTCATCCCGATCTGGTCGAGCAGCGCGCTGGCGACGAACAGGGTGATCGCGAAGCTGAGGAACGCGGCGCCCAGCGCGGCGGCGACCAGCTCGCCCGCCTGCAGCGGGGCGATCGGGTCGATCCATTCGGCCTTGAGCCCGCTGGCGATCGCGCCGCGGATTGCGAGGCTCGCCGCCGCGGTGAACAGCGCGAGCACGCCGAGCCAGAACAACCGGCCCTTGTTCAATGTCGTCATCCTGCGTCCCTCTGTTTATTATCTTTGATTATTATCTTTTAGGCCGTCGTCTTGCGCGCGGTCAGGTCAATCCCAGCATCTTGCGGTTGAGCGCCGGGTCGCTTCCCCCGGCGAAATCGTCGAACGCCCGGTCGGCCTTGCGGATCATGTGCGCGGCAATGAAGGGTGCCCCTTCGCGCGCGCCGTCCTCGGGATGCTTCAGGCAGCATTCCCATTCGAGCACCGCCCAGCCGGCATAATCATATTGCGTCAGCTTCGAGAAGATGCCGGCGAAATCGACCTGCCCGTCGCCCAGCGAGCGGAAGCGGCCGGGCCGGTCGACCCAATCCTGAAACCCGCCATAGACCCCCGAGCGTCCAGTCGGATTGAGCTCCGCATCCTTGACGTGGAACATGCGGATCCGCTCGTGATAAATGTCGATGAACTGCAGATAATCGAGCGCCTGCAGCACATAATGGCTGGGATCGTATAGGATGTTCGCGCGCGGGTGATTGTCGACGCCCGCGAGGAAGCGCTCGAAGCTCACCCCGTCGTGCAGATCCTCACCCGGATGGATTTCATAGGCGAGATCGACGCCCTGTTCCTCGAATGCATCGAGGATCGGCCGCCAGCGCTTCGCCAGCTCGCCAAACGCTTCCTCGACCAGCCCCGCGGGGCGCTGCGGCCAAGGATAGATATAGGGCCAGGCGAGCGCGCCCGAGAAGGTCGCGTGTGCATTGAGCCCCAGCCGCCGGCTCGCCTTCGCCGCGAGATTGAGCTGCTCGACCGCCCACGCCTGACGCTCGGCGGGTTTGCCGCGCAGTGCTTCGGGCGCGAAGGCGTCGAACGCCACGTCATAGGCCGGGTGCACGGCGACAAGCTGGCCCTGCAAATGCGTCGACAGCTCGGTGATCTCGACGCCTGCCTCGCGGCAGGTACCGGCGAGTTCGTCGCAATAATCCTGGCTTTCGGCGGCGCGCGCCAGATCGATGCAGCGGCTGTCCCATGTCGGAATCTGGACGCCGACATAGCCCGCATCGGCCATCCAGCGCGCGGCGGAAGGCAAGGTGTCGAACGGCGCCGTATCGCTCATGAACTGCGCGAGGAAAACCGCCGGGCCCTTCATGCCGCCCCTCCCTTCCGTACAAAGATCATTTGGATGTAGCGGTCTTGAGATAAGCGATCAGCGCCGCGCGGCGCGCGGGATCGGCCACCTTGACGACCATGCGCGTACCGGGGACCTTCTTGGTCGGCGCCGCGAGATATTCATCGAGGCCCTTCGCGTCCCAGCGAATTTTCGAGGCCTTGAGCGCGGGGCTATAGTTGAACCCGGCCACCGAACCGGCTTGCCGGCCGAACAGGCCGTTCAGATTGGGCCCCATCGTGCTTTTGCCGCCGGCTTCCAATGTGTGACAGGCGCGGCACGCTGCGAACGCCTGCGCACCGGGATCGGCGGGGGCCGCTCGCGACGCGGGCGATGACGCAAGCGCCAGCGCAATCAAGGCTGCCGCGGCCGTCGGCAGGGCGACTAAAAATTTCATTATCCTCTCCCGTCTGGCAACAGCCGGTCGGACCATGTAAGCGTTCGAAATTGAATTATGCAAACAAATTTGGAAATTCTTGTCAGGGGAATGCGATGAATACGCAGTCAAAAACGCGCTACGGCATGGTCGGCGGCGGCGAGGGTGCATTCATCGGCGCTGTGCACCGGATGGCCGCAGCACTCGACGGCGAATTTGCTCTTGTATGCGGCGCGTTCAGCAGCGACGCGGACCGCAATCGGCGGAGCGCCGACGCGCTGGGACTCGATTCGGACCGCGCCTATCCGACACTCGAGGCCCTGCTTGCGGCGGAAGCCGCCCTTCCCGTGGATCAGCGGATGGAAGCGCTCGCGATCGTCACCCCGAACCATCTCCACGCGCCCATGGCGATCGCCGCGCTCGACGCCGGGTTTCATGTCTTTTCCGAAAAGCCGATGGCGCTGAACCTCGCCGAAGCGCTGGCGATCGAGGCGGCGGTTTCGCGCAGCGGCAAGCTCTACGGCCTCGCCTTCACCTATAGCGGCTATCCACTGATTGCGGAAGCGCGGAAGCGCGTCGCGCGCGGCGATTTCGGCGCGATCCGGCTGGTGCAGGTCGAATATTCGCAAGGATGGCTGAGCCTGCCGATCGACCGTGATGGCAACAAGCAGGCTGAATGGCGAACCGATCCGGCGCGCGCGGGATTGGGCGGCTGTTTGGGCGACATCGGCACCCACGCCTTCCAGCTCGCCGAATATGTCTCCGGGCTGGCAGTCGAGCAGCTCTGCGCCGATGTGGCCACGCATGTCCCGGGGCGCCGCCTCGACGACGATGTCGCGGCGCTGCTGCGCTTCGCGGGTGGGGCGCGCGGCGTGCTCAAGGCCAGCCAGGTCGCCGCGGGCGACGAGAACGGCCTGCGCCTGCGCATCCACGGCGAAAAGGGCGGGCTCGACTGGTCGCAGATAGAGCCCAACACGCTGACCTTGCGCTGGCTCGATCGGCCGATCGAAGTGATCCGCGCGGGCGGGCCCGGCCTCGATGCGCTGACGATGGCGCAGTTCCGCACCCCGGCAGGCCATCCGGAGGGCTATATTGAGGCGTTCGCCAATCTCTACCGCAGCTTCGGCCGCGCGGTACGGACGGGCGCGACGGTCCCGCCCGCGCCGGGCGCGGCCGACTGGTTCCCCGGCATCGACGACGGCCTCAGGACGATGGCCTTCGTCGAGGCGGCGATCGAAAACAGCGTCGGCGACGCGAAGTGGACGTCGCTAGCCGGGATATTGGACAAGAGCCGGGCGACGCGCGGTGCCTGACCCACGGCTGCGCGCGGCATAGACGGTATAGCCGCAGAGCAGCCCGTAGAGCGCCAGCCCCTCAACATGCCAGAACGGCATCGTAGCCATGTTGAGCAGGAAGAAGGCGAAATGTGCTGCGAGCAGCTTGAAACGCTCGCCGTACGCCGACGCCGCCGCAGCGAACATCACCGTCCACAGCGCGATCATCGCCGCGATCCCGAACCAGCCGAGTTCGTATAATGTCGCGACCAACGTGTTGTGCGGATAGACTTTGAACACGCCCTCCCAGCTCTCCGGCCCGAGGCCGAACAGGTGCTGGAGCGGTGTGCCTTCGGCCCAGGCATAGATATAGCTGCTCCAGATGAGCGGACGCGCCGACATCACCTGACGTTCCAAAAGATCGAAGTCGCGCGGCGGTTTGATCAGCCCGGCGGGATCCGAGAGGAAGGCGGCGAGGTCCGCGAAGCTTTCCTGATAGGACAAGGCGGCGACCGAGACGAGCAGCACGCCCGCCACCACGGCGGTGACCGACATCGGCGCGCGCTGGTCGCGCCGCACGCTGAGCGTGAGCCCGGTGAGGAACACAGCCAGCACGAGCGGCGCGAAGGCGAGGATCGTGGTGCGATAACCCGCGAGCAGGACGCCGAGGAAGGTTGCAGCCAGAAAGGCGACCCGGACGCCGCGCGGCGCCGACTTGGCGAAGGCACCGACCAGAAACCCCGTCATCATCGCGACCGAAAAGGCCGCCTCGTGATTATAACCGCCGATCCAGACCAGCCCGTCGCCATCCTCCGACCCCTTGGGCAGGTTGAGCGCGAGCGAAAGTGCCTGAAAGACGAGCAGCGGCAGGAAGGAGACCATCGCCCAGGCCAGGAACCGCGCATCGGGATCGATGCGCAGCGCCTGGAACACCGCGATCAGTATCACGGTCAGATAGGCATATTTGACCCCGACGTTGATCCCGCCGGCGACGTCGCCGTTCAACGCCGCGCTGAACAGCGCGAGCCCCACCAAAGCATAGACCGGCATCAGCGATTTGAGCGCCAGATTGGCCGGCCGCACGACAAAGAGCAGCCCGAAGGCGGTCACCCCGATCGAGAGCAAGGCGTTGCCCGAAAGCCCGCCCGCGAGCGGCTTGAACATATAGAGATGATAGGCGCCCGCAGTGTAGCGCATCCACAGCGCCACCACGACGAACGCCCCCGCCATGCTGCCCGCCCGTCGCGCCGCGATAACGAGCGCGACGAGCAGCAGCGCCGTCACCGGCAACAGGACGCCAAGCCCGAAGGACGGGCCATAGGGCAGCGCCTGCGCGGTCACGGCGCCGCCCGATCAGTCGGCATAATAGGAGCGGTAGGCCTTGAGGAAGGTGCCGCCATCCTCGTAACCCGCGCGCTCCTGCTCGCGCACGTCGACGAGCGTCAGCACGACGCCCAATATTTCGGCATGGACGTCGTACAGCCGCCGCAGCGCCACCGAAGCCGCCTTCGACGCGGTCTTGCGCCAGCGCACGAGGAACACCACGCCGTCGGCCATGCTGGCGATCACGCGCGCCTCGTCGACCGGCAACACGGGCGGCGTGTCGAGGATGACGAGGTCGTAACGCTCGCGCACCTGCTCGATCAGCTCGGCGAGCCGCGGGCTTTCGGTCAGCCCGATACCCTTTGAATCGAGCCGTTGCGGCAGCAGCCAGGCATCGGAGATACTGTCCTTGACGATCGCCTGATCGAGCGTCGCCTGCCCCGCCAGCACCTCATCCAGCCCGAACGCCACCTTGTCGGTGAACTGACGGCTCGACGCGCGGCGGCGCGCATCGACGTCGATCAACAGCACCTTGCCGCCCGCCGCGGCCATCGCGCGAGCGAGCCCCATCGCGGTGGTGGTCTTGCCTTCGCCCGGCACCGCCGAGGTGATCGCGACGACGCGGATCGGCTTTGCCGCCTCGGCGAACTGGATCGAGGTGCGCAGGGTGCGGAAGGCCTCGGCATAGGTCGATTGCGGCCGCTTGAGTAGCAGCTCCGCGGGCGGGGCCGGCAGTCCCGCCTTGCGATAACCGGGCAGCGTGGTCGCGTCCGGAATCGCGGCGAGCGTCGGCAGTCCCAGCGCATTCTCGATCGCATCGCTCGTCTCCAGCCCGCGTTCGAGCAGTTGCAGCAGCACGACGAGCAGCACGCCGATGCCCAGCCCGCCGACGACGGCCATCGCCGCATAGACGAGCATGTTGGGCGAGCTCGGTGCGCCCGGGACACGCGCGCGGCTGACGATATAGGCATCGCTGCGTTCGAGCCCCGATTGCGCAACCGTCTGGCGATAGCGGTCGAGGAACGCCTGATAGAGCGTCCGCGCCGATTCAGCGTTACGCTCGAGCTCATTGAGCCGCACCGACGCTTCGTTGTCGCTGGCGAGCTTGCCCTGCGACTGCGCCACCGACCCCGCGAGCGAGCCCGCGCGCTGGTTCGCGATGCTCGCCTGGATCGAGACGTTGGCGACGATGCGCTGCACCTCGGCCGCGATCTGCTGGTCGGCCTCGCGGAGCTGGTTCTGCGCGCGGAGGAGGTCAGGATGGCGCGGGCCATAGCGCTTCTCGAGCGCCGCGACTTCGCGTCCGACCTCGGCACGCTGGGCGCGCAGCTGGCTGACGACGGGGGAATCGAGCGAATCGCCGAGTTCCTCGCCGCTCCGCCCGCCATTGAGTTGCGCGCGCGCGGCCGACAGGCGTGCCTGCGCCGCGGCATTCTCGGCCTTGGCCTGCGCGAGCTGGGTCGAAAGCCCCGAGAGTTCCTGCTGCGTCACCGTGCTCGCTTCGGAGACAGCGAAAAGGCTGTGCGCGGCGCGATAGTCGGCGACCTCGCGCTCGGCACCGACCACCTGCGCGCGCAGATCCTGGAGCCGTTGCTCGAGGAAACCGCGCGCGCGGTGCGTCGCCTCGGTCTTGGCGCCGGTCTGGCCCGAGACATAATTGTCGACCAAGGCGTTGGCGATCTGCGCCGATTGCACCGGCGTCGCGCCTTCGAACGAGACGCTGATGGAATAGGACAGCCCGTCACGCTTGACCGTCAGGCCGCTCAATATCGTGCCGATCGCGCGCTGGCGCCCGATCAGATCGGGTTGTTTCGCCGGCGCGCCCTGCCCCGCGGCTTCGTTGAACGCGGGATCGCGGTCGAGCTTCAGCCGGTCGACCACGCGCCCGATCAACTCGGGCGAGCGGAGAACCTGCACCTCGGTATCCACTGCGGCGGAATCGGGATCGGTCGTCGGAATCACCGAATCGACCTTGATCACCTGTTCGGCCGTCCGCTCGAGCGCGACCTGCGCTGTAGCCAGGTAACGCGGCTCGGCGACAAGATAGGCTGCCGCGGCGATCACGATCGCCGCGAGCATCGCCGCGCACAAAATCATCCAGCGTCGGCGCACCACGCCGCCGACGCGCCGCAGGTCGATCAGCGCACCGCGATCGACCTGCGGGTCCGTTTGCCTCTGGGGCGGCGCACGCCGTACCATTGCGTCCATATTATGCGGCGGCCAGGAAGGCGCGCACCGCGGGCGCGATGTCGGGCCGGTCGAGCGCGAGTGCGAGCGTTGCGGTCACGAAGCCGCCCTTGTCGCCGCAGTCGTAGCGCCTGCCTTCGAAAGTGACGCCGTGAAACGGCTGCTGGCCGATCATCCGCGCCAGCGCGTCGGTGAGCTGGATTTCGCCGCCCGCGCCTTCTTCCTGGCTGCCGAGCACGTCCATCACTTCGGGCTGAAGGATGTAGCGGCCGATGATCGCGAGCCGCGACGGTGCGACGTCGGCCGCGGGCTTTTCGACGAGCCCCTTAACCTCGGTGATCGCCCCGGCACTCGCGCCCGGCGTGATAATGCCATATTTATGCGTGTCCTCTGCCGCCACCTCTTCGGTGCAGATCAGATTGCCGCCGAGTTCGGCATGCGCATCGACCATCTGCTTGAGGCAGCCGGGCTTCCCGACCATCAGATCGTCGGGGAGCAGAACCGCAAAGGGCTCATCGCCGATCAGGCGCCGCGCGCACCAGACGGCATGGCCGAGTCCGAGCGGCTCCTGCTGCCGCACGATCGCGATGTCGCCGGGCGAGGGGCGCGTGCCGTCGAGCGAGGCGAGCGACTTGCCGCGCCGCGCCATCGCTTCTTCCAGCTCGAACGCATGATCGAAATGATCCTCGATCAGGCTCTTGCCGCGGCTGGTCACGAAAATGAACTGCTCGATGCCCGCCTCGCGGGCCTCGTCGACGGCATATTGGATCAATGGCCGGTCGACGACGGGCAGCATCTCCTTCGGCATGGACTTGGTCGCCGGAAGGAACCGGGTTCCAAGGCCGCCAATGGGGAATACGGCCTTGCGTACTTTTCGCATCTTTTCACCCTTTTCTGGTCACTGGGTTCCCCCCCCAAAAACCAGCATTCGGATTTGCCGACACGATCGCCACGTGCCGACAGCGCGCGATGTGCGCCTTTACGCTGCATTGCAGCAAGAGCCCGTCGTCGAAGCGTGTCCAAACTGCGCCCGGACCGTTAGAGCTTCGGAGGTGTCCCGGCAAAGGACACTCCTCCCGGTATCGAGCCACCGCCGCGCGAACGCACCAAGGGCGTGCCCGACGGCACATGGATGTCGTGCGAACGAACGATGATCTTTGCCACCCCCTTGTGAACATCGAAGATCGGCCAGCCACGGTCGCTCTTCACGATCAGATGATCGATCGTAATGACAAGCGACGGGCCGCCCGGCGTGGCCATGATCGCAAAATGGGTCGTATCGCCGATCCCCCCGATCTTCGCGGGATCGAGACTGGTTAGCCGCGTCGCGCGCATGCTCGTCCACAACCGGAAGTTGCGCGCGTTGCGGCCACTGACACAATCGTCGAGCAAGGTTTCGCTCGATTTCAGGTCGAACCCGCCGTCGCTATTGTCCCAGGCGGCGCATTGCCGGAACTGCATCCGCTTATTGCCGCGCTCGGTCGAAAAACCGTCGCCGTTCCAATATTTCTTCGCCGCGCGCTTCCAGCGAAAGCCGCGCATGACGCAGCGCTCCATACGGAAATCGTGCGCGGTATCGTCGAAGGCGATGCCGACCGGCAGGTCGGTCGCGCCGGTGGTCAACATGCCGCTCGCGCTCACGTCCGAAATCACGCCGTCGTGGCTGTCGTAACGGATGCGCGCGAAGCCGCGTTCGAGGTTGCTAGCCCTGGCGCCGCGCACGCGCAGCCCGACGCAGCCGGCGGGCGTCTGCCTGGATGCCGCGCTATTCTCGATCACGCGGTAGCCGCGTTCGACCCGGATATCGGAGATTTGCACGTCCCGAACCGGCTCGCGGATCACGAACAGGCCGTTACCGACGTCGCGCGCATGCACGCCGCGATAGGCGGCGCCGGAGCGCACGAAATAGACCGGTTCGCCCTCGGCGGCGATCGGAACGCGCGATGCGACGCGGGAGGATGTGTCGGCCATGCCGCCGCGTAAGCGAAGACCCGAGGCCAAGCGAGCGCGCTGCGGCGCCGCGTGGCGCGGCCGCGATCAGTGCAGCGCGGGTGTCGCGCCCGCAAACCGGCGCGCGAAGCCGCGCGAGGGTTGGCGACAGACGTGCCGGGTCCGGCTGAACCGGCGGAAACCCGCCTCGCCATGGTCGATATTGAGCGTCATGCCCGCGTCGGCCTTCACCGCCGACGGAACTCGCCCGTCGATTGCAATCGCCGACGACAGCGTGCGCGCGAGGATATGCCGGCGTTCGGCGGTATCACGGCCGAAATAATAGATCGCGAGCGGCGGCGGGCGCCGGTGGATCGTGGCGATTGCATCGTCGATCCGCGCATAGTTGCGCAGCGGCAGGATCGGTCCCGGACTGTCCTCCTGCATCACCAGCATGTCCTCGCTGGCGTGGCGAACGATGTGGAGCGGCATCGCCGAACCCCGCGACTGCGCGGTCATCACCTCGCCCCCACGCGCGCGCGCGTCGTCCAAGAGCCGCGCGACCTGTTCCTGCTCGGCGTCGGTCAGCATCGCCGCGTCGGTCCCCGGCTGCATCGCCGCGCGCCAGAGCCAGTCGGCGATCGCCTCCTCCTGCTCTTCGGGCACGAGCAGATAGTCGGGCGCGAGCGGCACGCGCCCGCCGTTGATGCGCTTGCGCGCGATGATGTCGTCCGCCGCCTTGGCGAAATCGGCCGAACGCCCGAGGAGCACCGGCGATTTTTCCGAACGCGCGATCGTCACCCCGTCCGCCTCCTGCTCCTCGCTCGTCACGAGCAAGTCAAAGGCGAGCGTGGTAAAGACGCCATCGGGCGCGACCGCCAGTTCGAGCGGGTCGAAGAAATCGGGCACGAGCTCGCCGATCAGCCGGCCGAGGTGCTGCGAGCCGGGGTCGAATGTCAGCGTTACCCGATTGCCCGCCGCGAGCGCGCTGGCCAGGATGCTCGCCGTCTGGAGCAACGGCAGCGATGCCGGCGCCGCGATGCCGATCACCCCGATCGGCAGATATTCGACATAGTCGCCGGCCCCACCAAGACGCGCGAGCAGTCCCCGTCCGCCATCGGGCCGCATCCAGCGGCTGACGCGCTCCATAGCGCCGCACAGCGCGGCCAGCGCCGGTGCCACTTCGGTAAGCTTTGCCGAATCAACATCTTGATTCGCCTGGTCGGCCGCGAGCGCGGAACAAAGAACGTCGGCATTTTTTTCGATCATCAGCATCGCGCGCCGCAACCGATCGCGTCGCGTCGCGAGCGACACCGGCAAGTCGGCAAAAAAGGCCGCGCGTTGCGCTTCCAGCATCCTACCCATCCCTCAACTTATCCTGCCCAGCTTCTACTCCGACGCCGACCCGTGGCAAGATCAAGTCGAAGCGTTTCGTCGCATTGCAGCCAATCGGCTTAGCCGTCGTTTAGGCAAAGCGCCGGATTACCTACGCCTAATATATTGAATTTTCTTACCTTGTCCCGTTCTGGGGCGGGATTTTGTGAACGATCATTTCGCCTTCCAATTGCCTCCGCTCAAAGCTGGCAAGTTGACCGTTAACCCTCGCGACGCGATTGTTCGCACGTGCAGCAAAAAGCCGATCTCATATAAATAGGGAGCAGCGCGTAATGCGTATCGTAATGATCGGGTCCGGCTATGTCGGGCTGGTTTCTGGCGCGTGTTTTGCCGATTTCGGCCATCATGTGACCTGCGTCGACAAGGACGCGAACAAGATTGACCGGCTTCGCGCCGGCGGTATTCCCATCTACGAGCCCGGTCTCGACGATCTGGTCGCGCGCAACGTCGCGGCGGGCAATCTGACCTTTACCACCGAGCTGTCCGAGGCGGTCGGCGCAGCGGACGTTGTGTTCATCGCCGTGGGCACCCCCAGCCGCCGCGGCGACGGTCACGCCGACCTTTCCTACGTCTATGGCGCGGCGCGCGAAATCGCCGGGGCGCTCGGCGGCTTCACGGTGATCGTCACCAAGTCGACCGTGCCCGTCGGCACCGGCGACGAGGTCGAACGGATCATTCGCGAATGCAATCCCGTCGCCGAATTCGCCGTCGCCTCCAATCCCGAATTCCTGCGCGAAGGCGCCGCGATCGAGGATTTCAAGCGCCCCGACCGCGTCGTGATCGGCATCGAGGACGAGCGCGCCCGCGGGCCGATGGAAGAAGTCTATCGCCCGCTGTCGCTCAACAAGGCGCCGATCGTCTTCACTCGCCGGCGCACCAGCGAACTGATCAAATATGCTGCGAACGCCTTCCTCGCGATGAAGATCACCTACATCAACGAAATGGCGGACCTGTGCGAGCAGGTCGGTGCCGATGTCCAGGAAGTCGCGCGCGGCATCGGGCTCGACAACCGTATCGGTGCGAAGTTCCTGAATGCCGGCCCCGGCTATGGCGGCTCGTGCTTCCCCAAGGACACGCTGGCGCTGATGAAGACCGCGCAGGACCATGATGCGCCGCTGCGGCTGATCGAGGCGACCGTCGCGGTCAACGAGCAGCGCAAGCGCGCGATGGGCCGCAAGGTTCTTGCAGCGATGAATGGGGAGGTTCGCGGCCAGACCGTCGCGGTGCTCGGGCTCACCTTCAAACCCAATACCGACGACATGCGCGATGCGCCGTCGATCGCGATCATCCAGACACTGCAGGATGCAGGCGCCAAGGTGCGCGCCTATGACCCCGAGGGCATGGAAGCAGCCGAAGCGGTGCTGAAGGACGTCGAATATGCCGCCTCTGCCTATGCCGCGGTCGAAGGCGCCGCCGCCGCGGTGATCGTCACCGAATGGGACGCGTTCCGCGCGCTCGACCTGCCGCGGATCAAGGCCGCAATGGCCGAGCCGGTGCTGGTCGACCTGCGCAACATCTATCCGCCGGCCCAGGCCGAAGCAGCGGGTCTGCGCTACGTCGGCATCGGCCGGCCGGGCGAAGAGGGCGAAACCTCGAGCGAAAGGCAGGCCGCGTGACCGACGACAGCCCCATTTTGGTAACCGGCGCCGCGGGCTTTATCGGCCATGCGGTGTCCGAACGGCTCCTCGCGCGCGGCGAGCGCGTGATCGGGCTCGACAATTTCACCGACTATTACGACGTCTCGCTCAAAAAGGCGCGCATCGCGCGGCTGGTCGACAATTTCAACTTCCGGCTGATCGACGGCGACATCGCCAGCCCGGGACTGGTCAGCGAACTCGTCGAGGCGAACAGCGTGCGCCGGATCGTCCACCTCGCCGCGCAAGCGGGCGTGCGCTACAGCATCGAAAACCCCTTCGCTTACGAGCATAGCAATCTCAAAGGGCATCTCGCGGTGCTCGAGGCAGCGCGCCACGCCGGCCATATCGAGCATCTCGTCTATGCCTCGTCGAGCTCGGTCTATGGCGAGCGCCCGCTCGGCGGCACCGGCTTTCGCGAGGACGAGCCCTGCACCGCGCCCGTCTCTCTCTACGCCGCGACCAAGCGTAGCTGCGAGTTGATGAGCCAGAGCTACGCCACGCTCTATGGCCTGCCGCTCAGCGGACTGCGTTTCTTCACCGTCTATGGCCCGTGGGGCCGGCCCGACATGGCCTATTATGGCTTTGCCCAGAAAATCCTGCTCGGCCAGCCGATCGAGGTGTTTGGCGAAGGCCGTATGGCGCGCGACTTCACCTATATCGACGATATCGTCGACGGGGTCGTCGGCGTGCTCGACAAGAAGCCGGCGAACGGCGAGCACCGGCTGCTCAATATCGGCGACTGCAATCCCGTCGGGCTGATGGACATGATCGCGACGCTCGAACGCGCACTCGGTCGCCCGGCGATCAAGCTGATGCGGCCGATGCAGCCGGGCGACGTGACCGCGACCTATGCCGACATCTCGGCGATCAACGCGCTCACCGGATACAGCCCGAAGGTACCGTTGGCGCGCGGCATCGAACGCTTCGTCGACTGGTATCTGGGCGAAATCGAAAATGGTGGAAGAGGGCCGATGGCAGCGGTGGCCTGAGCCGGAAAATCCGGCCGGGCGCTAATGGAGTTTGATAATGCTGCAACGGACAAGTGTGTCTTCCAGCGATCCCGCGGGGTCGCCGATCATCTGCGTGACTGGCCTCCGCGGCTTTCCGCATGTGATGGGCGGGATCGAAAGCCACTGCGAAGAACTGCTTCCGCGGATCAAGGCGCTGTGGCCCGCACATCGCTCGGTCGTACTTGGCCGCGCCCCCTATCTGCCCGAGCCGGTGGGCGAACATCGCGGCGTCGAGATCGTCGGCATCCCCTGCCCGCGTTCGAAAAATCTTGAGGCGGTCGTGTCGACCTTCCTCGCGGTTCTCGACGCCAAAAAGCGCGGTGCCGGCCTCGTCCACATCCACGCGATCGGCCCCGCCTTGCTGGCGCCGCTTGCCAAGCTACTTGGCTTGAAGGTGGTCGTGACGCATCACGGCACCGACTATCACCGCGCCAAATGGGGCCTGCTCGCGCGCAGCGCCTTGCGCGCTGGCGAATGGCTGGCACTCAACTTCGCCGACCGCGTCATCGCGGTTTCGCCTTCGCTCGCCGCGCAATTGAAAGAGAGCTTTCCCGCACGCGCGCAAGCGGTCACCTATATCCCGAATGGCACGTCCGACCTGCCGGGCGACGCCGATCCGGCGCTGGTGCTCGAACGACTGGGGCTTGAAGCCGGCGATTTCCTCCTTGCTGTCGCGCGGCTCGTTCCCGAAAAAGGCCTGCACGACCTGATCGAAGCCTATGAGCAGTCGAGCTGCACCGCCAAGCTGGTGATCGCTGGGTCGGCCGATCACGAAAGCGAATATGCCCGCGACCTGCTCGCGCGCGCCAGCGACCGCGTGATCTTCGCCGGCGTCCAGTCGCGCGCAACGCTGAAATGTCTCTACGAGCGCTGTGCAATGTTTGTGATGCCGTCCTATCACGAAGGCCTGCCGATCGCAGCGCTCGAGGCCGCGAGTTGCGGCGCGCGGATGATGCTGAGCGATATCCCCGCCAATCTCGACATCGGGCTCGATCCGCAGAATTATTTCCCGGTTGGCGACGTCGCGGCGCTTACCGAAAGGCTGAATGCCGATTGCGCCGACTTTCAGGTCGACCGTGACGGCGTTCGCGCGCGCTTCAGCTGGGACAAGGCGGCGGCGGATACGCTCGACGTCTATCGCGCCGCACTCGCGCCGCGTCGGGTGCAACCGCCGCGCCCGACCAATACGCCCGGCGCTGTCGTCGAAGGCTAGGTACGGAGCCGGGCGGCAACTTCCGCCCGGTCCGCCGCACTGATCGTCCCACTGATGACGATGCCGGCTTCGGTCTGCTTCGCGCGGGCGATCAAAGGTCGCCACGCATTATCCCGCCACTGCCAACTACGGATGCGCCAGTGGCCAGCTCGGTCGGAATCGATCGCGAGTGTCGGCCGGCCGGCCTTTTCGGCGCCGCTATCGTCTTTCGCGCTACACGCGCTGCCGGCGGCAGCGGCCCCGATCGAAGCCAGAAGCGTTCGTCGATCCATCGCTATTGCTTTCCTATACTTCCGTCACGGCGCCGCGAGCTTCTCGGGCACCGTCTGAAACGCGCGCGTCGTATTGCCGCCGATCACGCGCTTGATCACCGCCTTGCCCAGCCGCTGGCCGGGTAGTTCGACCAGTTTGTAGGTGATGAAAGCCAGGACGTAGGTCGCCGGTATGACGACGGCTCCCGTCAAGGCGAACCGCCCCGCGGCGCCGAGCCCGGTGCCGAACTGCCCGATCACCGCCGCCGCGACGGGCTGCAGGATCAGCAGGTGGATCAGATAGGTGCCATAGGAAAGCTCGCCCAGCCAGAAGAAGGGCCGGCTGCCCAGCAGGCGTGACACCCAGTCGATCAGCCCGAGCGAACGCAAATGCACCAGCGCGAAAAAGCCGAAGACGAGCAGTTCGCGTATCGCGAAATGGAGCAGATCCTGTTCGCCCCCGATCGGGATCGCCGCGAGCAGCATCGCCACACCCAGTCGTGCCCATAGCTGCGCGCGGCTCGCATCGCGATCGACGGCGATCAGCATGCCCGCCAGAAAGAGCTGGAGCTTGAGCGCCAGGAAAGAGGGCATCGGAAATTCGAGCCCCGCCGCCCCCGCGATCAATGCGACCACCACGCCGCCGACCGCCGCGACCAGCGCCGATGGCACCCAGCCGATCCGCCGCCCGAGCAGGATCAGGAAAGGAAAGAGCAGATAGAACTGCATCTCGAGCCCGAGGCTCCAGTCGGGCAGCGGGGTGCGGAAGGCATAATCGGGGAGCAAGCCGAACAGGAAGGTCAGGTGCAGCGCGATGTTGGTGAGGCTGCCATCGGTATAGCGTTCGCGCGGCTGGAGCGCCTGGCCAAGGAAGGTGTCGATCGCCACCCGGTCGGCATAGATCATCGGCCCCGCGATCAGCGCGGCCGCCAGCGTCACATAGAAAAGCGGCGCGAGCCGGAAAAAGCGGCGCGTCCAGAAGGACGCCCAGGTGGCGGGCGCATTCCAGTCCTCGCTGCCCGCGCGCAGCCGGTACTGGAACATCATCAGGAAGCCCGAAAGCAGGATGAACAGGTCGACGCCGAGGTCCGGCTTGCTCACCAACGGCAAGCGGAACCCGGTCAATATCATCATGTGCCCGATGAGCACCCAGAGCGCCGCGACACCGCGCAGGCCGTCCAGACACTCGACTCGCCGAATGTCCATTTCACACCTCCGCAATCGTTCGTCGATGCCCGCCTTGATAGACGCATCGCGGGGCGAAACCACCGCGCCGGCCCTTCTATTCGGCCAGCCGCCCCGCCCGGACGATGAAGCGGGCCGCCTTGTGTGCACCGCAACAAATGGCCGTGGTAAGAGTTGTTCCGAGGCGAATTCAGCCCCCAATTCCAGCGAGGAAAAATGCTGCACAGAAAGCGGATATTATTCGCGATCAACTCGCTCGCGGGCGGCGGTGCCGAGCGCGTGCTTGCAACGCTGCTCGGCGGATCGACGCCATGGCGCGAGCGTTACGACATCCACCTCGCGCTGCTCGACGACGAGCCGCGCGCCTATGACGTGCCCGAATGGGTCGAGGTGCATCAGCTCGACGCCCGGCACAAATTTCTGCCGAGCCTGACCCAGCTCCGTGCGCTCGTCGGACGGCTTTCACCCGACGCGACGCTCAGCTTCCTGACGCGCGCCAATGTCGCCAACGCCTGGGCGATGGCGGGGCGCGGGCGGCCGTGGCTGATCAGCGAGCGGGTCAACACCAGCGCGCATCTGGGCAGCGCGCGCGCCGCCAAGGCGATGGTCCGCATGGTCTATCCGCGCGCGGCGCATGTCATCGCGGTCTCCGACGGCGTCGTCGACGATCTCGCCGCCAATTTCGGGGTCGCACGGGCGAGGATGTCGTCGATTGCCAATCCGGTCGACCACGAGCGCATAGCCAAACTCGCCGCGGAGCAGCCGAGCTTCACGCCGCCCGGCCCCTATATCGTCGCGGCCGGCCGGCTCATGCCGAACAAGAATTTTCCGCTCCTGCTCCGCGCCTATGCCAAGGCCGCTCCGTTGGAACGCCTTGTCCTCCTGGGCGAAGGGCCCGAGCGCGGCGCGCTCGAGGCGCTAGCGGCGTCGCTTGGTATCGCCGACCGGGTCGATATGCCCGGCTTTGTCGCCAATCCCTTTGCGGTGGTCGCGCGGGCTGAGGCCTATGCGATGCCCTCCAATGCAGAAGGCTTCCCCAACGGATTGGTCGAGGCGATGGCTTGCGGGCTGCCGGTGGTCGCGACGAATTGCGCCTCGGGTCCGTCCGAAATTCTCGCTGACCGGCCGCGCGAGACGATCGCCGGCGCGATCGATGTCGACGCGGGTGCGCTGGTGCCCACCAATGACGTCGAGGCTTTTGCCGCCGCACTTGGTCGCGTCCTCGCCGAACCGCGGCGCAGCGCCTGCGGCGTGCGGGCGCGCGAACGATCGCGCGCTTATGGCGTGGAACAGGCGGCCCGAAATTACTGGGAACGGATCGAAGCGGCGCTGGCTGCGTCGTCCGCCGCGTCCGAAATCAGAGAAATTGCAGCATGAAGTCCGGGAGTAAGGTCATGAAATTCTATGTGCAAATCGCGCTCGCGGGGGCGCTGATGGCGCTCGGCGGGTGCGCCGGGCAGACCCCGCTCGCAGGAAGCGGTGCCGCGCCCCCGCCCGCCGAGGCCTTCCGCCTCTCCCCCGGCGACAAGATCAAGGTCGCCACCTTTGGCGAAGAAAAACTCAGCGGCGATTTCGAGATCTCGCCTGCTGGCACGATCGCCTTCCCGCTGATCGGCGAGGTCAAGGCGGTGGGATTGCAGACCGAGGAACTGTCGAAGGCGATCGAGGCGCAGCTCGGCGACGGCTATCTGCTCGATCCCCAAGTCTCGATCCAGGTCGCCAATTTCCGGCCGGTCTATATCCTTGGCGAAGTAAACAAGCCCGGCGAATATCCCTATACGCAGGGGCTGACGATCCGGGGCGCGGTCGCGAAGGCCGACGGCTTTACCTATCGCGCCAACGAGAAGCGCGTTTTCCTGAAGCGTGCGGGCGAGGCCGGCGAGCAGGAATATCCGATGACCGCCGATTTCGCGGTGCTTCCCGGCGACACGATCCGTTTCGGCGAGCGTTATTTCTGATGGACATGGCCACCGCATCGCTCGCGCCCGCCCCGGCGTTCGAGGAACCCATATCCGACGAGAGCGGCAAGCCGCATCTGCGCGGCTGCCCGGTGAGCTTCGCCAAGCTGAAGGCGCTGCTCGCTGCCGATCTCTATCGCTACGCCGGGCGCGTCAGCTTTGGTGCCTTTGCCAAACATTATGCCTTCACGCCGGGGTATAAATATACGGTGCTGATGCGCACCGCCGGCTGGCTCAAGCTCAAACCCGCCAAGGCGTTCGGTCTCTACCCCTTCGCCAAGTGGATGCTGCTGCGCGCGCGGTACAAATATGGCTTCGCGATCCCCGAATATATGGAGATCGGACCGGGCCTGTTCCTCAACCGCTTTGGCGGCTTCTATTTCCATGGCGACACCGTGCTCGGCAGCAACGTCAATATCACCCACGGGGTGGTTCTGGGTTATATGAACCGTGGCAGCCGGCGCGGCGCGCCGGTGATTGGCGACCGCACCTTCCTCGGATCGGGCGCGAAGGTGATCGGCGGGATTCATATCGGCGCCGAGGCCGCGATCGGCGCCAATTCCGTGGTGACCAAGGATGTGCCCGAACGCGGCGTGGTCGGCGGAATTCCCGCGAAGCTGCTCTCCGACCAGGGATCCGACGGCTATATCAATCGCCTCGCCCCGCCCGAACTGCTCGCGGCCTGCGAGGGCGCGCTCTACGGATCGCGCGCGGCGAAGTCCGCCTGACCGGTCGCCTCACAAGCCCGAGAAGGTGAGGCCGACCGAGACGCGATTGTCCGAAAATTCCCGGCCCGGCGTCGCACCCCAGCTCGACTGGGTGCGGCGCTGGACGTCGACCCGCAGCGCCATCCGCTTGCTCACCAGATAGGAAGCGCTGCCGCGCCAGCTCCAGCGGTCGTCGCGCCGGTCAATATTGTTGAAATCGCGCTTTTCGAGCTCGCCGCCCGCGCTGAGGATCAGGTTGCGCAGCAGTTCGTAATCGGCCCGCAGCGTCATATTGGTCGCAAGATAGCCGGTCGCGCCGTTGACCCCCGTCTCGCGGATACCGCGGTCGACCGTGCCGGTAATCGTCACCAGCGGGGTGAGGAAATAGGCGAGTTCGCCGCGTACGAGAAAGCCCGAGACATCCTCGAACTCCGCCGGGCGATAATCCTGATGGAGATAGCCGAGCCGCAGCGCGCCGCGCGCCTTGCGGCCGATTTCGAAACTCGCACCCGCAGCGAGGTCGAAGCCGGTTGAATCGCGCGCCGCGACCGGACCGATGCGCTCGCGATAATCGCGCTTGTTGTATGAGCCGGCGACGAAGAGCGCGATGCTCGGGCTCAGCGCATATTCGCCGACCGCGCTGCCGGTGTAGGTCGTGTGATCGCGGAAATCCTGGTCGATCGGCGTGCCGTCGGGGGTCACGCTGTCGCTGAAGTTGCGGTTTTCGACATCGAGCACGCCGCGCACGCGCAGCCGGTTGAAGACATGCGTATAGGTCGCCGTCCCGCCGCTCTGTGTGAACCGGATCGGCCGATCCGCCTGCGTCGGGCTGTCGGGCGAGACACGTTCCTGGCTGTAGCGTCCGTTGCGCAGCATGATGTTCAGCGTGTTCGATCTGCTGATCGTGTAGAGCGCGCCGGCGTTGACCGAATATTGCGTGGCATTCTCGCTCGTCCGGCTGGCATAGCGCAGCAGGTCGAGCTCGCCGTCGAGCGACAATTTGAGGTTCGGCGAGGGGCGCACCAGCGAGACACGCGGCCGGATGCGCAGATATCCGTCGCCGATCCGGTCGTTTTCCTGCGCATAGAGATTGTCGTCATAGCCCGCGCCGATCGCCATCCGCGGCATCAGTTCGAGCACGCCCAGCTCGATGGGTTCGGGCGTGTAATCGGGACGGCGACGCTCGAGCACGGCGATATTGCGGTCGCGGCCGAAGCTGTTCTCGGTCGATACCGAGCCGAGCCCGTCGGTCGCATCCGACTGCTGGGCGTGCGCGGGCGCGGCGAAACCGCAGCTGCCAAGCAGCGCAAAGGTGATCGCGCGTTTCATCGGCGCGCCAGCGTCACGAGGACCGGCACATGGTCCGACCCGGTCGCCGGCAACCGGCGCGCCGAGACGAGCCCCCAATCGGGACCGGCGTAGAGCTGGTCGATCGGCAGCACAGGAAAAGCGCGCGGCCAGCTGGGCAGCGCACGCGTCATGCGGGTGAGTGGGGCGAGCGCGCGGTCCTGCCCACGCATCGCCGCGGCCCAAGGGGTCAGGTTCATGTCGCCTGCAACGATCAAGGGGCCGCGTTCGATCCGTGCCAAGGCCTGCACCACGTCGCGCCTGCGCACCGCCTGATCGCGCGAGGTCGGCCGTGGATAATGGAGTGTCACCACGGTGAAGGGCTGTTCGCCGGGTCCGACGACCCGAGCCCAGAGCATTGCGGGGCCAAATTTCCGCCCTTCGGCGTCCTTCAGGAAATAGTCGCTGTCGGCGATCGGCCAGCGCGAGACGATGGCAAGGTCGCACCCCGGCGGGCATTTTGTCGCATAGGCGAAATGCTGGTTCAGCGCCGCGAGCATCGGGCGGAAGCTGCCGTCGACCTCCTGCAACGTCACCACATCGGGCTTGGCGTCGATGATCGCCTGTGCCGTATCGGCGGGATCGGCGTTGCGCCCCCAGACATTATGGGTGAGCAGGCGGATTTGCGGCGCGCCCCCTTGCGCAGTTGGTATCTCGCGCGTCAGTTCGGGCACCATACGGAGCGCCACCGGCGTTAGGCCAAGCAAGGCCACGACGAGCGTCCAACCGAGCCGCCGTGCGAGCAGCAGGCCCAGCACGGTCGCCACGCCGAAGAGCGGCAGGAAAGAAGCGAAAGCGTCCAGCGCGGGCACGAACGCGCCCGCGAGCGACAGCCAGGCGGCAACGCACGCCCCGCCGGTAAGCAGGATGCCAAAGGTGCGGGCGAGCTTCACGCCCGCGCGCGAATCCGGTTGCGCAGCGCGTAGCTCGATTGCCGCAGTGACGCCGGGATCAGTTTCGCCGCAAGAAGGAGCGCCGCGGTTCCGGCCCCCTCGGGCAGATAGAGGTCGCCGACGCGGATCGCCGTGCGGCCCGGATATTTCATCGCATAGCGGGCATAATGCGCGATTTCCTGGTTCACGAGCCGGCGCAGCAACGCGGCTTCGCGTGCCGTGGCATCGGCCATCATCGCGCGTGCGGTCGCGACAAGGCATGGCACGTCGAGCGTCGTGGTCGACTTGCTGACCTTGTTCTCGCTGTCGCGGTGGAAGACCGCGGTCACCCGCGGGTCGTAACGCAGCGCGCCCTTGGCGAGCACGCGAAGCCAAAGGTCTTTATCGCCGCCGCGCACCGCGCGTCCTTCGGGAAAGAGGCCTGCCTCGAACAATGTATCGCGCCGGATTGCGATCGCGCCCGTCCACATCGGGCATTCGCGCACCGCCAGCCATGCCGAAAGAAAGCCGGTGAAGTCCAAGCTGCA
Organism: Sphingopyxis sp. OAS728; assembly: GCF_014873485.1. Taxonomy (NCBI): domain Bacteria; kingdom Pseudomonadati; phylum Pseudomonadota; class Alphaproteobacteria; order Sphingomonadales; family Sphingopyxidaceae; genus Sphingopyxis; species Sphingopyxis sp. OAS728. Next base: position 1,853,826 of record NZ_JADBDT010000001.1, read on the forward strand.
CGCCTGCTCAAGCTGCGGCGCGATCCGCTGGAGTTGCGAGCGATGCTCGAACACATGATCGAACCGCGTCGCCGCGGCGCGCACGCCGGGGTCGGCGCTTATTCCTTCGGCGAGCACCGCCAGATGGTCGGGCGCCCAGAGGTCGTCGGCATCGAGAAACGCGATCCAGTCGCCGCGCGCGGCGCGAATACCGATGTTGCGCCCGGCGTAGCCGCCCGGCCCGGGCGTCGACAGGTCGAGCAGCTTGATCCGCTCGTCGCCGATCGCGGCAACAATATCCCGCCCGCCGTCGGTCGAGCGATTGTCGACGACCAATATTTCATGCGCCGGGAAAGTCTGCGCGAACACGCTTTCGATCGCGGCGCGGACATGCGCGGCCTTGTTGTAGAGCGGCATCACCACCGAAAAACGGGGCGCGTCATGGGGGTTCGTCATTAGTCGCGTGCTGCCTTCCGTCCCCCCGCGAGATTGAGAAATTCGCTCACCGCCACCCCGGCGAGCTGCAATGTCAGCAGCATCACGGCCAGCCGTCGCCGCAAGGACAGTTCGCGCGAGATCGCCGCGCGGCGCAATCGCCGGATCGTATCCACCGCCGTGACCCCCAGCACATGAACGAGGCGCGGGCGCTGTTTGGTGCGGTCCCAGCGCCCGCCGCTCAGCCGCTGGCGCTTGCGCACCAGTTCGGCGCGGCTCGCGCGCACCGGATGGCGCACCACCATCGCGGGGATATAGACAAGCGGATGGCCGCTGTCGCGGATGCGCAGCGCCATCTGCCGGTCGCCGCCCGATTTCAGCGCGGCGTCGAACCCACCGAGCGCCTTGAGCAACGCCGTCTCGCTTGCCCAATTGGCGGTCGCGCAATTACCGCGCGCGGCATGCGATTGGGGAAAGCTGAATAGCCGTTCGTAATCGCCGAACACCTCACGTTCCTGCGCGATCTCGTCGAACAGATCGATCTTGCCGGCGAGCACGCCGAACCCCGGATTGGCTACCGCGGCGCGAAGAACTTGCTCGAGCCAGTCGGGGGCAGGTTCGCAATCGGCGTCGGTGAAGGCCGTGATCGGCGCCCGCACGCGTCCGATACCGAGGTTGCGCGCGACATAAGAGCCGGGGCGCTTTTCTTCGAGCAGTTCGACACCCGAATAGCTGCGCGCGATTCGGGCTGTCGCGTCGCTCGATCCATTGTCGACGACGATGATCTGATAGGCGTCGCGCGGGACCGTCTGGCGCACGAGCGCATCAAGGCAACGGCCGAGCACGGCTTCGCCATTCCATACGGGTACAATGACTGCGACTTGAAACATTTATCCGCCTGTTCAGTGCCCCCGCGACGCTGCAATCGGCCGCTGACACCATGCCGGTCAACTGTATGCTGCACCTGCGAAGACGAGTTGCCCTGTTGACCGGACGACCGGAGGCCGAGTGCCTTCGCTCTCGCATCATTGCCCGCTACCAAGGACCGCCCGGGCCCGTCGGCGCTGCTGCATTGCGCAGCCGTCCGAAGCCGTATGAAGAAAGCGACATTAGTGGGTGAAATCCTGCCCGAATCGGACGAAGCCGCCGAAGTGCTGGTGGTGTCGCTCGAATCCGCCGAAGCCCGCCGCGCGGCCTTTGCCGCGCGCGCGGCGGACACGTCGCTGGCGTGGCGATTCTTCGATGCGTGTACCGGCCCCGCACCCGACATGGTGATCGACGAGGCCGCGATCCGCCGCAACAAGGGCCGGCCGATGAGCAAGGGCGAGATCGGCTGCTACGCCAGCCACTTCTCGATCTGGCAGGACTTGATCGCGCGCGGCGTGCGGCAGGCGATCATCCTCGAGGACGACACGGTGGTCGACTGGGCCTATCTCGAACCGCTCGCGCGCACCGATCTCCACGCCGAGGGCATCGATTATCTCAGGCTCTACGCCAAACGGCCGACCTGGCAGCGCGTAGTCCGGCGCGATTTCCTCCAGCATTCGCGCACGATCGTCGAGCTCGTGGGGCTCGCCTATGGCACGCAGGGCTATGCGATCACGCTGGACGGCGCGCGGACGCTGGTCGAACATTGCCGCACCGTCCGCCGCCCGATCGACGATGCGATGGACCGTTCCTGGTCGCACGGCCTGCCCAATCTCGCGCTCTATCCCGCGCCGATCCTCGAGGCGGCGATCGTGTCGGACATCGGCAATTCGCGCTTCGGGCCCAAGAGCGACCCGCTCTATCATTCGATGAAGCAACGGGCGTGGCGCCATATCGAACGCGCACGCATGCGGATGCTGAAAGCGAGACGTCTGCTTGAGCGCTGAACTCCCCGCCCGCTTCGACGCGGGACTCCGCGCACGCAGTCGCAGCTCGATCGGCTGGACGATCACGCGCTTCCTGTCGGACCAGATATTCTCCTTCGTCGTCTTCGTGATCCTCGCGCGCCTGCTGACGCAGGCCGACATCGGCGCTTTTGCGGTGATGGCGGTGACCGCCGAGGCGTTCCGCATCATCGCAACCGCGGGCCTCGTCCAGACGATCGCGCGAAAGAAGGAGCTGAGCCCGGCGTTTCTCGACACCATCTATCGCTCGCAGCAGGCCTTTTCCTTCATATCCGCGTTTCTGATCATGATATTGGCGCAGCCGATCGCCGACTGGATGGGCGCGCCGAGCATCGCCCTCCCCCTCGCGGTGATGAGCCTCGCGCTGCCGATCTCCTCGTTCGGCGCCACGCATATGGCACTGCGCCTGCGCGAGTTCGGGCATCGCACCACCGCGCTCCGCTCGGTCGTCGGCGGGCTGATCGGCGGCACTGCCGCGGTTGTCGCCGCCTTTTCCGGGCTCGGCCTCTGGAGCCTCGTCATCCAGCGGCTCGTCACCGAGATCGTGGGCGTCATCCTGTCGCGCGCGTCCTATGACTGGAAGCCGGGATGGCAATTCGAGCGCGCGATCCTGCGCGGCAACATCATGCTCAACGCCAGCCTGATCTATGTCCAGCTCGCCTTCCTTGCCACCGTGCGCGTGCAGGAAATGGCGATCGGCGCCGGGATCGGGCTCGCCGCCGTCGGCGTCTATCGCACTGCGTGGCGCACCGTCGAGTTGATCGGCCGCGGCGCGATCCAGCCCTTCACGCAGGTCGCGGTGCAGACGCTCGCGCGCGTCAAGGATGAGCCCGCCGAGCTGCGGCAGGCCTATCGCTGGATGATCTCGCGCGCCTCGGCGCTCTCCTTTCCCGCGCTCGTCGGCTTCGGCGCGCTGGCGCCGATCGCGATCCCGACGGTGTTCGGCGCCAAATGGGACGAAGCCGGCCAGCTTGCACAGATTTTCGCCTTCATGGCGGTGCCCTTCACGCTCAACTTCTTCGCCTCGCCTTCCCTCAGCGTATTGGGCGCGTCGCGCAGCCTGATCTCGCTTTCGACGACGCAATTGGCGCTGGGCGTGATCCTGACCCTCGCGGCGCTGCCCTATGGGCTGTTCGCGGTCGCCGTCGCTTATGTCGGGCGCGCCTATCTGACGCTGCCGATGCAGATATGGCTGCTGCGCCGCGCTTCCGGAATTCGGCCGATCGACAGCTTCCGCGCGGTGCGCGCGCCGCTGTTCGCCTCGACGCTGATGGGTGTCGCGCTCGCGATCGCAATGCGGCTGCTCGATGCGCGTCTGCCCGACTGGCAGTCACTGCTGCTGCTCATCGCGATCGGCGGATTTTTCTATGCCATCGCGCTGCTCGCCATCTCCGGATCGTGGCGCGGCCATTTCCTCTCCCTGTTCAGACGCTTTAGAAAGATTCCGACATGACCAAGAAAACCGCCGACCAGCTCGTCGGCGAACTCGCGCAGCGTTTCGCCCGGGTGCTCGATGCCGTGCTGCCCGCGGGCCCGCTCGCCTTGGTCGACTTTCCCGATCACTCGAATGTCGGCGATTCGGCGATCTGGCTCGGCGAGATGGCGTATCTGCGCAAGCGCGGCCGCCTTCCGGCCTATTATTCGGCGATCGCCGATTTCGAGGATGCCGCCTGCCGCGCGGCGATCGGCGGCGGGGCGATCCTGATCCATGGCGGCGGCAATATGGGCACACTGTGGCCGAAGCACGAAGCCTTCCGCCTCCACCTGCTCCGCACGCACCGCGGCCGCCCGATCATCCAGATGCCCGAATCGATCCACTATGCCGATCCCGCCGCGGCGGCCGAGATGGCCGAAGCGATCCGCGAACATGGCCAGTTCACGCTGCTCGTTCGCGACGCGCGCTCGCTCGCCTTTGCCGAACAGCATTTCGACTGCGCGATCCATCTCTGCCCCGACGCCGCGCTGATGCTCGGCCGCCAGCAGCGGAGCGCCGCCACCGTGCCCGTTTTCGCGCTGCTGCGCACCGATCATGAGCGCGCCGCCGGCCAGCCCGATACGCTTCCCGCCGGCGTCGTCGCCGACGACTGGCTGGAGGAGGATGCCGGCCAGAAACGCCGCCTGCGCCTATCGCTGAAGCTCGGCCGCCTCTTCAACCGCGACCCGATGACGCAGCGCGCGGCGCGGCAGCAGCGGCTGGCCGAATGGCGGTTTCAGCGCGGGCTCGCGATGCTGTCGGCGGGCGAACTGGTCGTCACCGACCGGCTGCACGCGCACATCCTCTCGCTGCTGCTCGATATCCCGCACGTGCTGCTCGACAACAGCTATGGCAAGGTCGCGGGCTTCGCCGATCAGTGGACGGCCGATTATGCCGGGCTGATGCGCGCGACGCATCGCGCCGAAGCGTTCGAGACCGCGCTCGCCTGCCGCGCGCCGCTGATCGTCGACGGCTAGACCGGCGCGCAAGCGCGCCGGTCAATCAATAAGCGTTGCGGTGAACCAGAACCTGCGCGGTACGCGCGAGGATCGACACGTCGCGGAGCAACGACCAGCCATGCTGATATTCCAGATCGGACTCGAGCCGGTCGAGAATATCGCGCTTCGTGTTGGTCGCCCCCCGAAAGCCGCGGATCTGGGCGAGGCCGGTGATGCCGGGCTTCAGCGCATGGCGGTGCCAATATTGCCGGTCGACCCGCCAGAACAGCTCGTCGCCCGCAGTCGACCCCAGCGCGTGCGGGCGCGGCCCGACGAGGCTCATCTCGCCCGACAGCACGTTGATCAACTGCGGCAGCTCGTCGATGCTCGTCGCGCGAATGAATTTGCCGACGCGCGTGATCCGATCATCGTCGCGGCTCGCCGAGCGCGCGCCGTTCGCGTCGGTCGTCTCAACGCGCATGCTGCGGAATTTCAGGATCCGGAAGATGCGGTTGCCGCGCCCCATCCGCTCCTGACGGAAAAAGACCGGGCCCGACGAATCGAGCTTGATCGCGAGTGCCACCAGCACCATCAGCGGTGCGAGAAGCAGCAGCGCCGGGATCGTCACCGCGAGGTCGAGCGCACGCTTCTTCACACGGTTGGCGCGATTGAGCGGCCCCCACGACACCACCAGCGTCGTCACCCCGCCGCGTTGCCGCGTCGTCAGCGGCCCCAGTGCCGCAATTTCGGGCATCACAATCTCGCCGACGATGTTCACGCCCTTGAGCGCGCGCGCCCACTCGACCTTATATTCAGGCGCGCAAACGATCGTCACCCGGTCGTAATCCTGCAGCACGGTGCCGAGGCGATCGAGCATATAGGGATCGTCGAGATCGGTGCGGAGTCCCGACGCGCGCGCGTCGATGATTTCGCGGCCGAAATAGGTGGCCGGAAGGATCGCGCCATCGACGATCACGAGCTCGGCGGTCATGTCGCCGAAAGCCCGGCGCACGATCCGGCACAGCAACAGCCGCTGGCTTACCAACAAGGTCACCGCAGTCACCATCCCCATGCCGACCGCCAGACGCGGCATCTTGCCGGTCAGCCGGAACGAAAAGGCGACCAGCAGAAAGACGAACAGCGTCGTCGCGAAGGACAGCAAGGTCTGGCGAACGCTCTTGACCGGACGGGTCAGGCACCGCGGATTATAGGCCTGATTCTGGAAAGCGATCGCGAAATGGACGAACAAGGCGCCCAGCATCGCGGTCAACAGTCCCTCGGATATGGTGCGGGGCTGCTCGATCATCAGCGTCACCGCAAAGCCGGCCGCGAGCGCCGCGCCGTCCAAGGCGATCAGCCCCAAACAGAGCCATATCTTGGCATCGCGCCGCGCCGCTTTCGCGAGCGGCGTCCGAACGGGTGCGCCTTGGAGCGCCAAGTCGATTTTGGTCATGGGATGGGGAGCTCCCTGGGGTTCGCGTTATATTGTTGCAATGCAACATGTCTTGAACGTCAGGGAATACAAGCGGACCGCGCGGGCACGTGCCGGATACAAGATGATCCGTGCGGATAGCATTTGGTGTGCCACGATGGAGCAAAGCGGCCCGGGTGGCAGACCCCGGGCCGTGCACATGTCAAAAGGCGGCCGTTACGCTCGCCACCACCGCGCCGTCGGCAATCGAACCGGTGCCATCACCCCCCTTGCTGAAATTGGGCTGCAGGAGCGCTGCTTCCGACTTGCTGATGTCGGTATCGACATAGGACAGATTGAGGGTCAAGTTGCGCCAAGTCGCATCCATGCCGAGCGACCAGTCCCAATAACGACCCGTCGGCGCGACGCTGGTGCCGTTGGGGCCGAGGCCGGGATTGCCGTCGGAATAGCCGATATGCGCCTTTGCGGCGAACGGCGTTCCCGCGATCGCGACCGCCGCATCGCCCCATAGATAGAGATTGTCATCTTTCTGCCCGCGGCTGTTGGGCGCATTCGAGACATTGGCGAGGGCATGTTGCTTGGGCGCATAAGCGGCGCCGGCGGTCAAGGTCGCGGGACCCGCGGTTCCGGTGAGCTTCACATAGGGTTCGGCAAAATCGGATTCGTCGGCGCCGCCCGGATACATGTACCAGACGAGCCCGACGTCGAGCGCGGCCTTTTCACCGAGCGGCATCTTGTAACCGCCGATCAGGTCGAGTTCCATATTGGCGCCGCCGAAGGTGCCCCAGCCGGCGAGGTTGGAGCCCCAGACACCCGCATAGAGACCGCTTTTATGCGTCAGGGTGACGCCGCCCTGAACCGCCATTTCCTTGTCGGATTGCGACACGCCGCGGAAACGATAGTCGGACGCGATGGTTGTCGAGCCCGTGATCGTGACGGACTTTGCCTCTTCGTCCTGCGCGAAAGCGGCGGCCGGGAGCATTGCCGCGAGAAGCGCGGCGGCGGAGATAATGATCTTCATATTGTCCTCTTGATGGGCCTCTTTCCGGAGTGGGGAGGCTGGCGAGGACGCCCAACTAGATCAGCGCGGCATTGGAAATCGAGAGCGCCGGACGCTCATTTGCATAGTGATTTCACTATGCGGCGGATCGACTTTGCATCGCGGGCTCGACATCATTTTCCAAGTCGCGCTCGATGAAAATCGGTGAGGTTGAGGCGAGCGTCGGGACGCGCTTCCATCGCGCCGACACCTCGACACTTTCCCAAAGACCGCCGCCGACAAACAGCAGCGCGCTGCCGGCGCTTGCGCAGAGGAAGGTCAGCGCGGACAGCAGGATCATCAGCGAGCTCGCATCGCGCGGCGTGGTCGCCTGGGCCATGTGATGGAGCCTGAGGGCAAGCAGCCAGACGATGCCGAGCAGCGCGGCGCCCCCGGCGCGCAGACCGATATCGGCGGCGCGGTTTTCGTGCCATTTCTTCATATTGCGACCTCCAGCAGGGAGGCCATCCAATTACGCATCATCGCGTAGAAATTCGAGATCGGGAAACAGCGCGGCGCATTGAGATTGCGTATAATTTGGGAGGACCGGGGTTCAGCTCATCTTGTCGGCAAGAAACGCGACCAGCGCCACGATAGCGCACATATAGATGGTGAGTGTCGAGGGCCCTTGCGCGCCCAGCCAGTCGATGACCCGGTCGTGTCGCGAAGCACTGGGCGGGTTTTTGAAATCGTCGCCTATCATGACAATCAGATAGGCGTGCACCGCATTTGAAATCGAGAGCGGGTCCGACCGGACTTCATATGATCGGCATAGTATTTGCGCGATTATTGCCCCTGCCCGGCTTCTTCGCCTACCGAGCGCAGGCGATAGCCGATGCCGAGTTCGTTGCTGATGATCTGCGGCTGTTGCGGATCGCTCTCGAGCTTCTGGCGCAAAGTGCGGACGAGGACGCGCAGATATTCGACATGATGTTCGACCTCGCGCGGCCAGACCTCCGCCATGATCTGGTTATGCGTGATGACGCGGCCCGGGTGCCGCGCAAGCTGCGCCAGCACCGCATATTCCTTGGGGGTCAGATGGACCTCGCGCCCCGCCTTGACGACCGTGCGCGCGATCAGGTCGATCGTCACATCGCCCGCGGTCACCGCCAGCATGCCGCCGTCGCGGGTCATGCGGTTACGTAAGGCGACGCGCACGCGCGCGAGCAATTCGTCGGTGTCGAAGGGTTTGGTCAGATAATCGTCGGCGCCCAGATCAAGCGCGGCGACCTTCTGGTCGGTTGCATCGCGCGCCGAGACGACGATCAACGTCGTATCGGACTGCTGCTTGACGAGGGGGACGAGCTCCAGCCCGTCGCGATCGGGCAGGCCGAGATCGAGCAGCACGATATCGGGGCGCTCGTCGCGCAGCAGGTCGAGCGCTTCGCGGGCGTTCTCGGCCTCGACGATCGCATAGTCGGCGCGCGCCAGCGCGGCATGGATCAGCCGGCGGATATGGAGCTCGTCATCCACGATCAACACCTTGTGGCGGACTTTCATGGTAGTTCCTTGTCGTTCAGATGCGTGATGATCAGCCCCTCGGGGATGCGAATGGTGAAGCAGGCGCCGTGCGGATCGTCGTTGTTGCTCGCCTCGACCGACAGCCCCATCGCCTCGGCAAAGCCCTTGACGATGGCGAGGCCGAGGCCGGTCCCATGCTTCACGCGGTCGCTGCCCTCGAGGCGGGTGAATGTCTCGAAAACGCGCTTTTCGTTTCCGGGTGTGATCCCCGGCCCCTGGTCGATGATCGACATGAAGATCGCGTCGGCCCCGCGCCGGGCGCGAATGGTGATCGGCGTGCCCGGATCGGCATAGCGCCCCGCATTGTCGAGCAGGTTGATCAGGCAATGGTGGAGCAGCACCGGATCGACGCGCACCAGCGGGATATTGGGCGAGATGTCGACCTTGACCTCATGCCCCAGCAGCGACGCGCGCGTGTCGTGCGCGGCGCTCGCGGCGGCGTCGAACAGGTCGGTGGCCTCGACCTTCATCGGCAGCGCGCCCGCTTCGACGCGCGCCATGTCGAGCAGGTTCGAGACGAAGCGGTTGAGCCTGAGCGCCTCGGTCTCGACCGTCTCGGCCAGCTGCGGCGACGGATGGCGCCGCATCTCCTGCGCGGCCGACAGGATCGTCGTAAGCGGGGTCCTGAGGTCGTGGCTGACAGACGACAGCAACGCCGAACGCAGCCGGTCGCGTTCGTCGACCTGCCGTGTGCGGAGCGACGCCTCTTCAAGCTCCATGCGGTCGAGCGCAATCGACGCCTGATCGAGCAGACTCATGAGCAGCGGCACCTGATCCGAGCGGACCGGCTCGCGCGCATCGTTGCGGGTGAGGCCGAGCACCCCGAGCACCCCGCGCGTCGTGCGCAGCGGGTGGAAAAGCCAGTCCGACGCGGTGAGCGTCGAAGATCCGCGCCCGGCTGGCTGCTCATTGTCCATCGCCCATTGTGCAGCGGCGCGCTCAATCTGTTCGAGGCGGTCCTCGGGTGGCACCGCCGCGCGGAGCGTCGGCCCGTCGGCCGACGGCAGCAGGAGCACGGTGCGAACATCGAGCAGACGGCCGACCTCGGCACAGATTGCCTGCATCAGCGTATCCTGATCGGGTGCCGCGGTGAGCAGCCGCGAGAAGCTGGCGAGCGCGGCATTCTGGCGCGCGCTCGATTGCGCGAGGTCGGCCTGCGCCCGCACCCGCGCCGCAAACTGGCTGGTTACGATCGCCACGCCGAGCAGCACGAGGATGCTGACGACATTTTCCGGATTGTTGACGGTCAGCGTGCCCGTCGGCGGCAGGAAGAAGAAATTATAGGCGAGGCTCGACGCGAGCCCCGCGAACAGGCCCGCGCGCACGCCGAAGGTCGCGGCGGCGAACATCACGGGGACGAGATAGAGCAGTGAGATATTGCCGAGGTCGATGACCTCGAGCAGCAGACGGCCAAGCGCGGTCATCAGCGCGACCATGGCGAGCGCCAGCAGATAATCCGACGGTCTGCCCCAGCGACCGGGAACGACCACCGCGCTGCGTGGAGCCGCCTTCGCGTCGGGCTCTCCGGGCAACACATGCACCGCGACATCGTCGATCGTCCGCACGAGCTGGTCGACGACCGAGCCGTGGCGCATCTCGAACCACCAAGGGCGCGCCGACTTGCCGATCACGATCTGCGTCGCGCGCGCGTCGGCGGCAAAGGCGCGCAGCCCCTCGACGACGCTCGCCGCAGGCACGGTCGCGGTCGAGGCGCCGAGCCGCGAGGCGAGCGCCAGCGTGTCCGCGAGCTGGCGGCGATCATCGTCGGTCATGCCCTGACTGCGCCGCGTCTCGATATAGACCGCGCTCCACGGCGCCTTCAGCGCATCGGCGAGCCGCTTGCCCGCGCGGACGAGTTCGGCGGCGACGGGCAGTTCGCTGACCGCAACGACGATCCGCTCGCCGACCGCGAAGCTTCCCGCGAGCGCATGGCTGCGGACATGGTCGAGCATCTGCGCATCGACCGCCTGCGCGGCGCGACGGAGTGCGAGTTCGCGCAGCGCGGTGAGGTTCGATTTGGAGAAGAAATGGGTGAGCGCGCGCGTCGCTTCCTGCGGAATATAGACCTTGCCGTCGCGCAGCCGCTCGATCAGTTCGTCGGGAGGGATATCGACGACCTCGATTTCGGCATTTTCGAGAATGCTGTCGGGCACCGTCTCGCGGACGCGGACGCGGGTGAAGGAGGCGACGACGTCGTTGAGGCTTTCGACGTGCTGGATGTTGATCGTCGAATAGACATCGATGGCGGCATCGAGCAGTTCCTCTACGTCCTGATAACGCTTGGGATGCCGGCTGCCGGGCGCGTTGGTATGCGCAAGCTCGTCGACGAGCACCAGCTGGGGCCGCCGTTCGAGGATCGCGTCGATGTCCATTTCGCCAAGGCTATGCCCCTGATGGTCGACGTCGCGGCGGGGGATGATCTCATGGCCATGGACGAGCGCTTCGGTCTCGCGCCGGCCGTGCGTTTCGACGACGCCGATCACGACATCGACTCCGGCCTCGCGCCGTTGCCGTCCGTCGGTGAGCATCTCCCATGTCTTGCCGACGCCGGGCGCGGCGCCGAGGAACACCTTCAAACGCCCACGGCCTTCCTGCGCCGCTTGGCGCAGGAAGGCCTCTGGAGATGGTCGATCCTTGTCTGTCACGCGGCGGGTTTAGCCCCAAAAGCATCGAGCCGTCGATTGAGCTTGAACACATTGACGCGCGGCTCGCCGAGAATCCCGAGAAGCGGTTTGTCGACGCTCTGTTCGACCAGCCCGCGGACGGCATCCGGCGCAAGGCCGCGCGCCTTGGCAACGCGATCGACCTGATAGAAGGCCGCTTCGGGGGTGATGTCGGGGTCGAGCCCCGAACCCGATGCGGTGACGAGATCGGCCGGGACCGCCTTGCCGGGTTCGGCGGCCTTCAATTTCTCGACATCGCCCTTCACGCGGTCGACAAGCGCCTGCGATGTCGGCCCGAGGTTGGAGCCCGACGACGCGAGCCCGTCATAGCCCTTGCCCGCCGCCGACGGACGCGTGTTGAAATAGCGCTCCGACGTGAACGCCTGGCCAACGACGGTCGAACCGACGACCTTGCCATTTTCCTCGACGAGGCTGCCGTTCGCTTGGTTCGGGAAGAGCGCCTGCCCGATGCCGGTCAGCGCCAGCGGGTAAGCGAGCCCCAGAAGCAGCGCGAACAGCAGCGTCATAACGAGCGCCGGACGCAGCGAGCTGATGAGATCCTTGTTCATATCGGTCTCCTTAGACCAGACCCAAGCCGCCAACGGCGAGGTCAATGAGTTTGATGCCGATGAAGGGCGCGACGAGGCCGCCAAGCCCATAGACGGCGAGGTTACGTGCGAGCAGCGGCCCCGCGCCCATCGGACGATAGGCAACGCCCTTCAGTGCGAGCGGCACGAGCAGCGGAATGATCAGCGCGTTGAAGATGATCGCCGACAGGATCGCGCTCTCGGGGCTGGTCAGCCCCATCACGTTGAGCACGCCCAATCCGGGATAGAGCACGATGAACATCGCCGGGATGATCGCGAAATATTTGGCGACGTCATTGGCAACCGAAAAGGTCGTGAGCGCGCCGCGCGTCATCAGGAGCTGTTTGCCGAGCCCGACAACCTCGATCAGCTTGGTCGGATCGCTGTCGAGATCGACCATATTGCCCGCCTCGCGCGCCGCCTGCGTGCCGGTGTTCATCGCGACGCCGACGTCGGCCTGCGCGAGCGCCGGCGCGTCGTTGGTGCCGTCGCCGCACATCGCGACGAGGCGGCCGCCCTGCTGTTCGTTGCGGATCAGCTCGAGCTTGTCCTCGGGCGTTGCCTGCGCGAGGAAATCGTCGACCCCAGCTTCTGCCGCGATCGCGGCGGCGGTGAGCGGGTTGTCGCCGGTGATCATCACCGTACGGATGCCCATCGCACGCAGCTCGCCGAAGCGTTCGCGGATGCCCGCCTTGACGATATCCTTGAGGAAGATCGCGCCGAGCAACTGCCCGTCCTTCGCGACCGCGAGCGGGGTGCCGCCGGCGCGTGCGATCTCGTCGGTGATGCGGCGCAGTTCGGTTGCGGCGGCGGTTGCCCCCGCGCCCGGATTGGCCTTGAGCACCGAATCGACGGCGCCCTTCTGGATCACGCTATCGCCGAGCTTGATGCCCGAGATGCGCGTCTGCGCGGTGAACGGGATGATCTCGGCGCCCGCCGGCAATGCGGTCATCGTCTGGCCGAATTTCTCGCGCGCGAGCGCGACGATCGAGCGGCCTTCGGGGGTTTCGTCGGCGAGGCTGGCAAGCAGCGCCGCTTCCGAGAGCACCGCCATCGACTGGCCGCCGACCGGGCGGAATTCGGTGGCCTGCCGATCACCGACGGTGATCGTACCGGTCTTGTCGAGCAGCAGGACGTCGATGTCGCCCGCCGCCTCGACCGCGCGGCCCGATTTGGCGAGCACGTTGAAGCGCACGAGGCGGTCCATGCCCGCGATGCCGATGGCGGAGAGCAGGGCCGCGATCGTAGTCGGAATCAGCGTGATCAGAAGCGCCGCAAGGATCGCGATGGGGATGCTACCGCCGGCATAATTTGCGAAGCTCGGGATCGTGCCGACCGCGATCAGGAAGATGATCGTCAGCCCGACGAGCAACAGCGTCAGCGCGATCTCGTTCGGCGTCTTCTGCCGCTCGGCGCCCTCGACGAGCGCGATCATCCGGTCGAGGAAACCCTGCCCCGGATTGACCGTCACCTGGACGCGGATCTCGTCGGAAATGACGCGCGTGCCCGCGGTCACCGCCGAGCGGTCGCCGCCCGCTTCGCGGATCACCGGCGCGCTTTCGCCGGTGATCGCCGCCTCGTTGACCGACGCGACGCCCGCGACGACTTCGCCGTCCGACGGGATCAGGTCGCCGGTTTCGACGAGCACGATATCGCCGACCCGGAGTGCGCTGGCGGGGACGCTTTCATAGGCATCTCCCTCGCCCTTCAGCTTCTTGGCCGTGAGTTCGGCCTTGGTCGCTCGGAGCGAGGCGGCCTGCGCCTTGCCGCGCCCTTCGGCGAGCGCCTCGGCGAAGGTGCCGAAGAGCACCGTCAGCCAGAGCCAGATTACGAGTTGCAGCTTGAAGCCGGTCGCGAGGCCGTCGTGGCCGACGACGAGGAGCAGCGTCAGCAAGGTCGCGACGACCGCGGTGGTGAACATCACCGGGTTGCGGATCAGTTCCTTCGGGTTGAGTTTGCGGAAGGCGTCGCCGATCGCCGGAACGATCAGGTCAGCCGTGAACAGGGACTTGGTTTCAGACCGAGCCATTTGGATATCCTTAGAAAAGCTGGCCGTTGATCATCGCGAGATGATCGGCGATCGGACCGAGCGCGAGGCTGGGCAGGAAGGTCAGGCCGCCAACGATCAGCACGATGCCGATCAGCAAACCCGTCCACAGCGGCCCCGTTGTCGGGAAGCTGCCCGCCGATTCCGGCGTATATTTCTTCGCTGCAAGCCCACCCGCGATCGCCAGCATCGGAATGATGATGAAGAAGCGGCCGAGCCACATCGCAAGGCCGAGCAGGCCGTTGTAGAAGGGTGTGTTGGCGGTAAGCCCGGCGAAGGCCGACCCGTTGTTCCCCACCGCGCTGGTGAAGGCGTAGAGGATTTCGGAGAAGCCGTGCGGCCCCTTGTTGAGCGGCCCGGCGAGCCCCGCCTCGGTCACCGACGCGATGGCGGTCAGGCCGAGAATCATCAGCGGCAGCACCGCAATCGCAAGCACCGCGAGCTTGACCTCGCGTGCTTCGATCTTCTTGCCGACATATTCGGGCGTGCGTCCGACCATCAGCCCGGCAACGAACACCGCGAGGATCGCGAAGAGCAGGAAGCCATAGATGCCCGCGCCGACGCCGCCGATCACGACTTCGCCGAGCTGGATGTTGAGCAGCGGGATCATGCCGCCGAGTGCGGTAAAGCTGTCGTGCATCGCGTTCACCGCACCGCACGAGGCCGCGGTGGTGACGACCGAGAAGAGCGCCGAGGCAGCGATGCCGAAGCGAACTTCCTTGCCCTCCATATTGCCGCCGGCGGCGCCAAGCTGGTGGAGGATCGGATTGCCGGCGGCTTCCTGCCAATAGGTGATCGTGACGCCCGCGAGGAAGATCGTCACCATCGCGGCGAGGATTGCCCAGCCCTGGCGGGTGTTTCCGACGGCCCTGCCGAAGGTCCAGGTCAGGCCGAAACCGATCATGAAGATCGACAGCATCTGGACGAGGTTGGTCACCGCGTTCGGATTTTCGAACGGATGCGCCGAGTTGGCGTTGAAGAAGCCGCCACCGTTGGTGCCAAGCATCTTGATCGCTTCCTGCGACGCGACCGGTCCCAGCGCGAGCGTCTGCTTGACGCCTTCGAGCGTCGATATATCGACCGAACCGGCGAGCGTCTGCGGCACGCCGTTCGCGATCAGAAAGATCGCATAGACGATGCAGATCGGCAGCAGCAGGTAGAGCGTCACGCGCGTCATATCGGCCCAGAAATTGCCGATCGTCTTCATCTGACGCCGTGCAAAGCCGCGGAAGAGAGCGAACGCGAGCGCAATGCCCGTCGCCGCCGACAGGAAGTTGTGGATCGTCAGGCCGAGCATCTGGCTGAGGTTCGACATCGTCGACTCGCCGCCATAGCTTTGCCAGTTGGTGTTGGTCGTGAAGCTGACCGCCGTATTGAACGCAAGATCCGCCGTCGTGCCATCATAGCCGAGCGGGTTGAGCGGCAACACGCCCTGAAGGCGCAGGATCACGTAGGTAAAGAGCAACAGAACCGCATTGAAGATCAGCATATGAACAGCATAGCGGCGCCAGCCCTGCTCTTCGTTCGGGTCGATACCCGACAGGCGGTAAAAGCCTGCCTCGACCGGCCCGAATATGCGGTGCAACGGCGTGTGGCGCCCTTCGTAAAGCGCGAACAGCCACTGTCCCATCGGCTTGGTCAGCAGGAGCAGAATGGCGACGAACGCAATGATGAGAAACCATCCCTGAAAGGTCATGAGATCGTCTCCCTTAGAAGCGTTCGGGCCGTGCGAGCACGGCGACGAGATAGATGAGAAGGCCGAGCGCGGTCGCGCCCGCGAACCAAAGGTCGAGAGTCATGGCATCAATCCTTATGCGTCGTCGCACAGGCGCGCGTAGCCGAGGGTGGCCGCGAGCAGGGCGAGGATGATGCCGACCCAGATGAGATCCTGCATGGGTTTGCTCCAGCATGGCGCTGGCCACGGGACGTGGCACGAGTCGTCTGCGGACTCCCAAATAGGTGAGGCGCACGTTTGAATTCGAGAGACCGAAAGTATCGCTCGCATAGTATTTGCATATGATTTTGCAGATTTTCGGAGCGCATGCGCGAGCCCTCGAAAACAAATGAAAATACAATGGGCGGCGCCCTTCCTCGATCTCGAATCCCTATGCGCGACCCCATAGATTGCCCGCATCGAGTCCCGGTTTTCGGGGGTCGATTTGAGTAGCCAAGGAGCATCTCACCATGACTTCTGCGATTTCCGCGGAGCCCGACCCTTCGGGGTCAATCATATTCGTCGGCCGCGATGCGGCCGGTCACTGGCTCGTTCAGGGCCACCAAGGACAACTTGAAGGTCGCTTCGTTTCGCGCACCGCCGCCTGGGCCTTTGCCCGGTCCGAGTGCCGCGGCTTTCCCGGCGCGCGGATCGTTGCCGCGCTGCGTCCGCTGATCCCAGCCGTATCGTTCGAGCCTTTACGCCACGACGAATGCGCGATCGACCGCGCAGCTTGAGGAGGCTCGTGATGCATTATTCCTATGGTGCCCCCGTCGGCATCGTCTGGATGACCCCCGCCACGGGCATGTGGGGTGCATCGGCACAGAGCGCGCAAGATCGCGCCGATAAGGATCGCCGCTGGCCCGCGATGCTTCGCAAGCTCCGGGGTCTGCGCAAACGCGGACGCCGCAGCATCCGTATCGTCGACGCCGATTGCGGCGCCGGTGAATTGCTGATCCACGCCGTCCGGCGCGCACGCGAGATGGGCTTCGTCGCGATCGAAGGTCGCGGCATCGACGCCGACCCGCGCCTGATCGCTAGCGCGTGCCGCGCCGCCGCGCGGCAGAGCGATCCGGCGATCGGCCTCGTCTTCGAACAGGGCGACCCCGACGAAGCGATGCGCGAAGAGGCCGAATATCCGGCCGACCTGCTGCTCTGCCCTGCATCCGATACCGGCACGCGCAAACGCGCGGCTCTCGCCCGAACGGCGGCCGACACCGTGTTGTGGGACCGCAAGGCGCAGCGGGAGCGCGAGCGGTCATGACCCAACGCGACCTTTTGTGGCGCGCCGCCGGCGCGGCGCTGGTCGGCATCGGCTATGCCCTGACCCGCGTCGCGACCAATGCAGCTGCAGACCTCATCGGCATCGTCGGCCTGCTCGTCGCCGCGGCCGGCCTTCTCCTCCTGCTCGCAGGCAAGAAGGCTGCGCTCGCGCTGCGCGTCGAGCGGAGCCGCCACCGCGAACTGCCGGGCGCGATCCGCGCGTCGCGCCGCGCCCGGCGCGACCAGCGCTAAACCCATCTCACCAAAGGATCAATTTGATGTCCTCCTTTCACTTGCTCGGCGGCGAAATGCACGCCGAAGCGGTTCCCCTCGCCGCCATCGCTGCGGCGGTCGGCACCCCCGCCTATGTCTATTCGGCCGACGCGCTGCGCCGCTCGGCGCAGCGCTTCCGCGCCGCGCTCGGCAAGGTGCCGCGCAAGCAGCTGATGTTCGCGGTCAAGGCCAATCCCTCGCCCGCCGTGCTTCGCGTGCTCGCCGATCAGAATTACGGCGCCGACATCGTGTCGGGCGGCGAACTCGATTGCGCGCTCGGCGCGGGGATCACCGCGAACCACATCGTCTATTCGGGAGTCGGCAAGACCGCGCCCGAACTGATCGCCGCGCTCGACGCCGGAATCGGTCGCTTCAATCTTGAGCTCGAGCGCGAAGGGCAGCTATTGTCGGCGCTCGCATTGCAGCGCGGACGCCGCGCGCCGGCCCTGCTCCGCGTCAACCCCGACGTCGATGCCAGCACGCATGCCAAGATCACCACGGGTCGGCTCGACAGCAAGTTCGGCATCCCGATCGACGAGGCGCTTGGCATGTACGATCGGCTCGCGGCGCTTCCCGGCCTCGACCTCCATGGCCTCGCGGTCCATATCGGCAGCCAGATCGTCGATCTCGCGCCGCTCGAGGCCGCCTATCGCAAGATTGGCGATCTTATCCGCGCGCTGCGCCAGCGGGGGCACCGCGTCTACCATGTAGATCTCGGCGGCGGGCTCGGCGTCTCCTACCGTCCCGGCCAGCCGGGCGCCGATGCCGAAGCCTATGGCGACATGGTCGCCGAGGTCACGCGCGACTGGGACGCCACTTTGCTGTTCGAACCCGGGCGCTTCATCGCGGCCGAGGCCGGAATCCTCCTGACGCGCGTGCTGTGGGTCAAGCCGGGTGCCCGCCACCCCTTTGTCGTCGTCGACGCGGCGATGAACGACCTCGCGCGCCCCGCGATGTATGACGCGTGGCACGAATTCACGGCGGTCCGCCCCGCAGGTGGGACATTTGTAGCCAATATCGTCGGCCCGGTCTGCGAAAGCGGCGATACCTTTGCAAGGGAACGCGAGATCGATCGCGTGCAGGAGGGCGACCTCGCCCTCTTCAAAACGGCGGGCGCCTATGGAGCGTCGATGGCGTCGACGTATAACTGCCGTGCAATCGTGCCCGAAGTGCTCGTCGACGGGAATCGCTACGCTACGATCAGCGAACGCATCCCGGCACATCAGCTGCGAAAGCAGCGACTGGCCCCGTGGATGGACGACGATACTCCATCGACCCGCGCGGCGTAACTTTCTGGCCGGCTTAGACGAAGGTGTCATAGCGGCAGGCGCGCGGTCGTCCCATCTCGCGCCTGCTCGACCGATCACCATCGAAGGACAGCCAGTTTATGCCACCCAAAGGACGCCGATGGGCTTTTGCCAGCGTCGCGGCGATCGCCGCGATCGGGGCTGTCGTCACCTGCTTCGGCGACATTCCCGGCGGACCGCTCGCCAACCGGACGATTCCGGTCGCCGGCGCCGCCGAGACGGTTTCGCGGCCGCTCGCCGCGTTGGCGGAGGGCGGTCCCTGGCTGGAAAAGGACGCGCCGCAGGCGCTGCGCGGCAAGGTCGTCCTCGTCAATTTCTGGACCTATTCGTGCATCAACTCGCTGCGCCCGCTGCCCTATCTTCGCGACTGGGCGGCGAAGTACAAGGACGACGGCCTCGTTGTCGTCGGCGTGCACACGCCCGAATTCGGGTTCGAAAAGGATGCCGGCAATGTCCGCCGCGCCGCCGCCGAGCTGGGCGTCACATGGCCCGTCAAGCTCGACAGCGATTATGCGACCTGGCAGAAGTTCGGCAACGACGGCTGGCCGGGTTTCTATTTCATCGACGCCAAGGGCCGCGTCCGCCACCATCGCCTTGGCGAAGGCGATTATGCCGCATCCGAGCGGCTGTTGCAGGAACTGCTGACCGAGGCGAACGGCAAGCCGGTCAACGCGCCGCTCACCGGCGATATCGGCAAGGGTATCGAAGCTTCGCCCGACTGGGACGGTATCCGCACGGGCGAAACCTATGTCGGCTATCGGCAGGCCGCGAACCTCGCGCCTTCGCAACGACTCAAATCCGACACCTCGGCGCAATATGACGCCCCGGCGTCGATCGGCGCGAACCAATGGAATCTGTCCGGACGATGGACCGTCGGCGGCGAGTCCGCCCGCGCCGACGCGCCGTCGGCCAAGATACGCTATCGTTTTCAGGCCCGCGACCTGCATCTGGTGCTGGGCGCACGGCCCGACGGCAAGCCGGTTCGCTTTCGCGTAACGCTCGACGGGCTGCCGCCTGCCGCCGATCACGGCGTCGATGTCGATGCGAACGGGATGGGCAGCGTGACGAGCGACCGCCTATACCAGCTGGTGCGGCAGTCGGCGGGAGCACGAGCGCGGACGTTCGAGATCGAATTCCTCGATCCCGGCGTGCGCGCCTATTCCTTCACCTTCGGCTAGGGGCTGGCGTTGAATTCGGCGACCAGATCGAAGCGATCGCCGCGGAAAAGCTGCCGGACATGCGTCACGACACGCCCCGCACGCCAGGTCGTGCGGTCGAGTTCAAGGCACGCCGCGCCCGCCCCGATCGTCAATAGCGCCGCCTCCTTGCGCGTCGGCGTCACCGCGCGGATGACGTGGCGCGCCTGTGTCCAGGGGATATGGCCGAGCAGCCATGTCCCCGGCGCTTCGTTTGCAAAATCCGCGCCCGCCGCCTCGGGCACCTCGCCGAGCGCGATGAAGCGGCGTTCGAGCGCGAAGGCTTCGCCCGCCGCCATATGCACACCCTCGATCCGCAGCGCCGGACCGGCGAGCAGATCGTCGCCCGCATCCGCGGTTTCGATCGATGCCAGCTCCCAGCGATAGGCCTCGCCCCTCGCGGCGATGAGTTCGGCGAGATCGGGCACGGTCATCACCGCCGAATGGACCGGCGGATGTGCCACGAAAGTCCCCGCCTTGCGCCGCCGCTCGACCAACCCCGATGCCGCGAGCTCGCCGAGTGCCTTGCTCACCGTTGCGCGCGCGCAGCCATAGCGCGCGGCGAGTTCCTGTTCGGTCGGGACGCGGTCGCCGGGGCGCCATTCGCCCGACTGGATCGATGCGGCAATCTCGTCGCGGATGCGGCGTGCGGGGTTCACGCGAGCAGCCGCGCGATGCAGGCGCGATAGGCGGCACCGATCGCGTCCGCCTCGACATGCCGGCCCCTTTCGACGCGCTTGACGCCCGCGCGCCATACACTGTCGACTGCCCCCGCCCGCGCCGAAAAGATCCAGCGGTCGAGGAGGGTCGCATCGTCGGTTCCGGCAAAAGCGGGGTGGTCGAGGTCGAGCGAGACGATGTCGACGGCATGGCCGACCGCGAGCCCCGCCGGCACGCCCAGCGCCTGCGCCCCGCCCTGCACCGCGTGTGCAAACAGGTTCGCGCCGACGAAGGGTGCTTCCTCGCTGGCGAGCAGCGCGCGGGCGCGCTGCGCCAGCCGCTGCGAATATTCAAGCACGCGCAATTCCTGCGCTGCGTCGACGAGGATATTGCTGTCGGTGCCGACTCCGAAGCGGCCACCCGCCGCGAGATAATCGACCGCCGGGAAAATGCCGTCGCCCAGATTGCCCTCGGTGATCGGGCACAGCCCGGCGACCGCGCCGCTCGCGGCGAGCCGCGACACTTCGTTCGCGTCAAGGTGAGTCGAGTGGATCAGGCACCAGCGTTCGTCGACCCCGGCGTTGTCGAGCAGCCATTCGACCGGCCGCGCGCCGCTCCACGCGACGCAATCGGCGACCTCCTTCACCTGTTCGGCGGCGTGGATGTGCACGGGGCCGGTAGACGACAGTTCGAGCAGCGCCGCGAGTTCATCGGGCGTGACGGCGCGCAGCGAATGCGGCGCGATGCCGATATTGGCGTCGCCCGACAGCTTAGACCGCGATGCATCGAGCAACGTCGCGAAGCCGTCCACGTCATTCAGGAAACGCCGCTGTCCGGGGCTCGGCGGCGCCGCGTCGAAATTGCCGTGCGCGTAGAACACCGGCAACAGCGTCAGACCGATGCCCGTGTCACCGCTCGCGCGCGCGATCGCGCCCGCCATCTCGGCGGGATCGGCATAGGTGGCGCCCGCCGGATCGTGATGCAGATAGTGAAACTCGCCGACACGCGTGAAGCCCGTCTCCAGCATCTCGGCATAGGCCTGCGCGGTGATCGCCGCGACATCCTCGGGCGTCAGCCGATCGAGGAAGCGGTACATGATCTCGCGCCAGCTCCAGAAATTGTCGTCAGGCCGGCTGCGGCGTTCCGAAAGCCCCGCCATGCCGCGCTGGAAGCCGTGGCTGTGGACGTTGCACAGGCCCGGCAGCGCCACGCGGTGGCGTTCATCGCCATGCTCGGCCGCGACGCCGGTCTCGATCGACGCGATCCGGCCGTCGGCGACACCGACCCGCACGTCCTTCGCCCAACGATTGTCGATCCACGCGCGTTCGAACCAGAGAGCCATTGTCGTTCGTCCTCATATTATGTCTAGACATAATGGCGCATCCGAACGACAGTGTCCAGATGGAGCAACGCTGGACGAACGCCCGACTCGCAACGATGGCCGATGGCGACCTCGGCCTGATCGACGACGGCGTCGTGGCGGCGAAGGACGGCCGGATCGTCTATACCGGACCCGCCGATGGCGCCCCGGCGGCCACGGGAACCGTCCATGATTGCCAGGGCCGGCTCATCACCCCGGGCCTCGTCGACTGTCACACCCACCTCGTCCACGGCGGCAACCGCGCGAACGAATGGGCGATGCGGCTTGAAGGCGCGAGCTATGAAGAGATCGCGCGCGCGGGCGGCGGCATCGTCTCGACGATGCGCGCGACGCGCGCGGCGAGCGAGGCCGAACTGGTGGCGAGCGCCCTCCCGCGCCTCGACGCGCTGATCGCCGAGGGCGTCACGACGATCGAGATCAAATCGGGTTACGGCCTGTCGACCGACGACGAACTCAAGATGCTGCGCGCCGCGCGGGCGCTCACCGGACACCGCAACATTCGCGTCGAACCGACCTTCCTCGGCGCGCACGCGCTGCCCCCCGAATATAAGGGCGACAGCGACGCCTATATCGACCTCGTCGTAAACGAGATGATCTTCGCCGCCGCGCCGCTCGCGACCTCGGTCGATGCTTTTTGCGAAGGCATCGGCTTCTCGCCCGCGCAATGCGCCCGCGTCATTGAAGCGGCGAAGGCGCACGGGCTCGCGGTCAAGCTCCATGCCGAACAATTGTCGGCGCTCCACGGCAGCGCGCTTGCCGCAAGCCATGGCGCGCTGTCGGCGGACCACCTCGAGCATGCGACCGACGACGACGTCCGCGCGATGGCCGAGGCGGGCACCGTCGCGGTGGTGCTCCCCGGCGCTTATTATTTCATGCGCGAGACCAAGCTGCCGCCGATCGACGCGATGCGCCGCCATGGCACGCGTATCGCGCTCGCGACCGACAACAACCCCGGCACCTCACCGACCACCTCGCTGCTGCTGATGCTCAACATGGGCGCGACTTTGTTCGGGCTGACGGTGGTCGAGGCGCTGCGCGGTGTGACGGTCAACGCCGCCGCCGCGCTCGGGCTCAGCGCCGAGCTCGGTACGCTCGAGCCCGGCAAGGCATGCGACCTCGCGATCTGGGACGTCCGCGACCCCGCCGAGCTCGTTTATCGCATCGGCTTCAACCCGCTTCACCAACGTATCAAGGACGGACAATGATCATCGAGCCCGGGCATATTTCGCTCGCCGACTGGCGCGAAATCTATGAGGGCGCGAGCGCCGAATTGAGCGACGCCGCATGGGACGCGATCGACGCCAGCGCCGCCGCGGTCGCGCGGATCGTCGCCAAGGGCGCGCCGGTCTATGGTATCAACACCGGTTTCGGAAAGCTTGCGAGCGTCCGCATCGCCGACGACGATCTGGCGACGCTCCAGCGCAATATCGTGCTCAGCCATGCCGCAGGGACCGGCGCGCCGTCGCCGACGAAGATCGTTCGGCTGATGATGTCGCTGAAGCTCGCGAGCTTCGGCATGGGCGCGTCGGGCGTGAAGCGCGAGACCGTCGCGATGCTCGAAGCCATGCTGGCGAAAGGCCTCACCCCCGTCGTCCCGTCGCAGGGCTCGGTCGGCGCGAGCGGCGACCTTGCGCCGCTGTCGCATATGGCGGCGGCGATGATCGGCGTCGGCGAGATCGAGGCCAGCGGCAAGACGCTGCCCGCCGCGGACGCCCTCGCACAGGCAGGCCTCGTCCCGCTCGACCTCGGCCCCAAAGAGGGCCTCGCGCTGCTCAACGGCACGCAATTTTCGACCGCCAACGCCCTCGCCGGCCTCTTCCGCGCGGAAACCATCTTCCGCTCGGCGCTGATCACCGGCGCGCTCTCGACCGAGGCCGCCAAGGGCTCCGACGCCCCCTTCGATGCGCGCATCCATGCCCTGCGCGGTCACGCCGGCCAGCGCGAGGTCGGCGATGCGCTCCGCGGTCTGATGGCCGGTTCGGCGATCCGGGCGTCGCACGCGGTCGACGATCCGCGCGTGCAGGACCCCTATTGTCTCCGCTGCCAGCCGCAGGTGATGGGCGCGGCGCTCGACCTGCTGCGGCAGGCGGGAACGACACTCGGCATCGAAGCGAACGGCGTCTCCGACAATCCGCTCATCTTTGCCGACACCGACGAGGCGCTGTCGGGCGGCAATTTCCACGCCGAGCCCGTCGCTTTCGCCGCCGACATGATCGCGATGGCCATCTGCGAGATCGGGTCGATTGCGGAACGCCGCATCGCGATGCTCGTCGACCCGGCGCTCTCGGGCCTCCCCGCCTTCCTCACCCCGCGCCCCGGCCTCAACTCGGGCTTCATGATCCCGCAGGTCACCGCTGCCGCGCTCGTCAGCGAGAACAAGCAGCGCGCCTATCCCGCGAGTGTCGACTCGATCCCGACCTCTGCCAATCAGGAAGATCATGTCTCGATGGCCGCGCACGGCGCGCGCCGCCTGCTCGACATGGCCAACAATGCCAGCGCGGTGATCGGGATCGAACTGCTCGCGGCGTGTCAGGGCATCGATTTCCACGCACCGCTGAAATCGAGCGACGCGCTGGAGGCCGCGCACCGGCATTTGCGCGCCGACGTGCCGACGCTCGAGGATGACCGGCACTTCCATCCCGACATGGAAACCGCGACCGCGCTGATCCGCACCGGCAGCCTCGTCGCGGCGGTGCCCGCCAGCCTGCCGGGCGTCGGCTGATGGACTGGCTGCGCGTCCACCGCGGCGACGCGCCGCTCGTCATCGCCTTCCCGCACGGCGGCACCGATCTCGCGGGCCTCGACGAGCAATATGTTTCGCCTTGGCATGCGCAGATCGACACCGACTGGTACATCGCCGAGCTTTACGCCTTTGCGGCCGACATGGGTGCAACGCTGGTCGCGACGAACATCTCGCGCAGCGTGATCGACATGAACCGCGACCCATCGGGCGCGTCGCTCTATCCGGGGCAGGCGACGACCGAACTATGCCCGACGACGACGTTCGACGGCGATCGGCTCTATCGTTTCGACGACCCCGACGAGACCGAAATCAACCAGCGCCTCCATCTCTATCATCGGCCCTATCATGAGGCGCTGAGCGAAGAGCTGCACCGCCTGAAATCGGCGCACGACCGCGTTGTCCTCTACGACGCCCATTCGATCCGCAGCCATGTGCCGCGCTTGTTCGACGGCGAGCTGCCGCAGTTCAACATCGGCACCAACGGCGGCGCGACCTGCGCGCCCGAGCTCGAAACCATCGTCGCGAACATCTGCGCCGCGAGCGGACGCAGCCATGTCGTCAATGGCCGCTTCAAGGGCGGTTGGACGACGCAGCATTACGGCCAGCCCGACAACGGCATCCACGCGATCCAGATGGAGCTCGCGCAGCGCGGCTATATGGCCGAGCCCGACGCGATCACCCACGCCAACTGGCCCTCCCCCCTCGATCCCAATCCCGCGATCCGGCCCGTGCTCGAACAGGTGATCGCCGCGACCCTCGATTTTGCGAAAGGAAAGTCATGACCACCCGCCTCGACAACAGCCGCGTGATCCGCCCGGCGACCGGTCCCGAGATCAGCGCAAAGAGCTGGCTCACCGAAGCGCCGATGCGGATGCTGATGAACAATCTCCACCCCGACGTGGCCGAGGCACCGCACGAGCTGGTCGTCTATGGCGGTATCGGACGCGCCGCGCGCGACTGGGAAAGCTATGACCGGATCGTCGAGACGCTGAAACGGCTCGAAGGCGACGAAACGCTGCTGATCCAGTCGGGCAAACCCGTCGGCGTGTTCCGGACGCACGAGAATGCTCCGCGCGTGCTGCTCGCCAATTCGAACCTCGTCCCCGAATGGGCGAACTGGGAGCATTTCCACGAGCTCGATAAAAAGGGCCTGATGATGTACGGCCAGATGACGGCCGGGAGCTGGATCTACATCGGCAGCCAGGGCATCGTTCAGGGCACCTACGAAACCTTTGTCGAAATGGGCCGCCAGCATTATGGCGGCAGTCTCGCGGGCCGCTGGCTGCTCACCGCCGGGCTGGGCGGCATGGGCGGCGCGCAGCCGCTCGCGGCGGTCATGGCGGGCGCGAGCTGCCTCGCGATCGAATGCCAGCCGAGCCGCATCGAAATGCGCCTGCGCACCGGCTATCTCGACAAGCAGGCAGGCAGCATCGACGAGGCGATCGCGATGATCGAAGCGAGCCATGCCGAAGGCAAGCCCGTCTCGGTCGGCCTGCTCGGCAACGCTGCCGAAACCCTGCCCGAAATCGTTCGCCGCGGCATCCGCCCCGACCTGCTCACCGACCAGACCTCGGCGCACGATCCGGTGAACGGCTATCTCCCCGCCGGCTGGACGCTCGACGAGTGGTTCTCGAAGCGCGAGAGCGACCCCGCTGCTGTAGCGAAGGCCGCCAAAGCGTCGATGGCGGTGCATGTGCAGGCGATGCTCGACCTGCAGGCCGCCGGCGTGCCGACGACCGACTATGGCAACAACATCCGCCAGATGGCGAAGGACGAAGGCGTCGAAAATGCCTTCGACTTCCCCGGCTTCGTCCCCGCCTATGTCCGCCCGCTCTTCTGCCGCGGCATCGGCCCCTTCCGCTGGGCCGCGCTGTCGGGCGATCCCGAGGATATTTACAAGACCGACGCGAAGGTGAAGGAGCTGCTCCCCGACAACGCACATCTCCACAACTGGCTCGACATGGCGCGCGAGAAGATCAAGTTCCAGGGGCTACCCGCACGCATCTGCTGGGTCGGGCTCGGCGACCGCCACCGGCTCGGCCTCGCGTTCAACGAGATGGTCGCGTCGGGCGAACTCAAGGCCCCCGTCGTGATCGGCCGCGATCATCTGGACTCGGGCTCGGTCGCTTCCCCGAACCGCGAGACCGAGGCGATGCGCGACGGATCGGATGCGGTCTCCGACTGGCCGCTGCTCAACGCCCTCCTCAACACCGCCTCGGGCGCGACCTGGGTGTCGCTCCACCATGGCGGCGGGGTCGGCATGGGCTATTCGCAACATAGCGGCATGGTGATCGTCGCCGACGGCACCCCCGAAGCGGCAAAGCGGCTCGAACGTGTGCTCTGGAACGATCCCGGCACGGGCGTGATGCGCCACGCCGACGCAGGTTACGACATCGCGATCGACTGCGCGCGCGAGAAAGGGCTCGACCTGCCGAGCATCTGACGTTTGTTTCAGTTGCGCCGAAACAGCTTCGCATTCTAAGGCTCTCCCCGAAGATCAGGGGAGAGCCGAACGCCGATGTCCGAAGCCCAGCCGCAGAGCTACCCTGAAATCCGCGAGGCGGTGCGCCGACTCTGCGGCGAATTCCCCGGCGAATATTGGCAGCGCCTCGACCGCGACCGTATCTATCCGACCGAATTCGTCCGCACGTTGACCGAGGCGGGTTTCCTCTCGGTCCTGATCCCCGAGGAATATGGCGGGTCGGGCCTCGGTCTCGGCGCCGCGACCGCCGTGCTCGAGGAAATCCATCGCTCGGGCTGCAACGGCGGCGCGTGCCACGCGCAGATGTACACGATGGGCACCCTGCTCAAGCACGGGTCGGAGGCGCAGAAGCAGGCCTATCTGCCCGCCATCGCCAGCGGCGAGCTGCGCCTGCAGGCCTTTGGCGTCACCGAACCGACTGCGGGCACCGACACCACGCGCATCCGCACTTTCGCCAACAGGGTCGGCGACAAATATATCGTCAACGGCCAGAAAATCTGGATCAGCCGCGCCGAACATTCGGACCTGATGGTCCTGCTCTGCCGCACCACCCCGCGCGAGCTATGCGCCAAGCCCTCCGACGGGATGAGCGTGCTGCTCGTCGACATGCGCGAGGCCGCAGGTAATGGCCTCACGATCCGCCCCGTCCGCACGATGCTCAACCATGCAACGACCGAACTCTTCTTCGACGACCTCGAAGTTCCCGCCGACAATTTGATCGGCGAGGAGGGCAAGGGCTTTCGTTACATATTGTCGGGCATGAACGCCGAGCGCATACTGATCGCGTCCGAATGTATCGGCGACGGGCGTTTCTTCATCGACCGCGCGACCGCCTACGCCAAGGACCGCTCGGTGTTCGGCCGCGCTATCGGCGAAAATCAGGGTGTGCAGTTCCCGATCGCGCGCGCCTATGTGCAGATCGCGGCGGCCGCCGAGATGGTCGACAAGGCCGCGCGCCTGTTCGACGTCGGCGCCGATTGCGGGACTGAAGCGAACATGGCGAAGATGTTGGCGTCCGAGGCGAGTTGGTACGCCGCCGACATGTGCGTGCAGACGCACGGCGGCTTCGGCTTTGCCGAGGAATATGACATCGAACGCAAGTTTCGCGAGACGCGGCTTTATCAGGTCGCACCGATCAGCACGAATTTGATCCTCAGCCATGTCGCAACCCACGCGCTCGGCCTGCCCAAGAGTTTCTGATGGACGATTATTCCGCCTGTGTCGGCCGCAGCGAAACGCGCGAGGATGTTGCCACCGCAGCACCGCTTGCGGGCCTTGCCGCGCTACTCGATCATGACGTCACGCCGTGGGTTTCGGGCGAGGTACCGCCGCTCGGCCACTGGCTCTATTTCCTGCCCACCGCGCCCCAGTCGGAGATCGGTGCGGACGGCCACCCGCGCCGCGACGGCGAAGGCTTGCTCCCGCCCGTCCCGCTGCCCCGCCGTATGTGGGCGGGCAGCCGCATCGAGTTCCTCGCACCAATTGCGGTTGGTGCCGCGTTGAGCCGCGTCACAACGATCGACGCGATCAAGCCCAAGCGGGGCGCGAGTGGCGACCTGCTCTTCGTGACGCTGCGGCACGACATTGCCGCCGACGGCGTCGCCGCGATCCGCGAAGAGCAGGACATCGTCTTTCGCGAACCCGCGCCGATGATCCCTGCAACCGCCGCCGCTCCCCTCGCGCCGCCCGAACCCGACCCCGCCGATGCGGTGCGCAGCGTCTCCCCCGACCCGGTTTTGCTGTTCCGCTACTCAGCGCTCACCTTCAACGCGCACCGCATCCACTACGACCGCGACTATGCCCGCGATGTCGAAGGCTATGCCGGGCTCGTCGTGCATGGTCCGCTTATCGCGACATTGCTGATGGATCATGCCCTGCGCGCGGGCCTCTCCCCCCGCTGCTTCGATTTCCGCGCCGAAGCGCCGCTGATCGATGGCGCCCCTTTCGACCTCTGCCTTGCGCACGACGATGGCGGTACGCGGATGTGGGCGCGCGACGCGACGGGACGCGCGACGATGCGGGCAAAATTGTCCTGATGGCGGAAATGACGCGCGAACTTGTCGCTGTTCCTTTGGCCCCGATCGGGGTAATATCGATGCACAGGGACTTACCCGCAGGTTGCCGGGGCCGCGGGGGTGGGACATTCGGGTCATGAGTGACAATCCTCCGGCTATCCGGATATTGGTCGTCGACGATCACCCCGTGCTTCGCGCCGGGGTCGCGGCCATGCTGGAGAACCAAAACGATCTCGCCGTCGTCGGCGAGGCGGCCGACGGCGCAGAGGCGCTGTCCCAATTTCGCGCCCTGCAACCCGATGTCGTCATCATGGATCTGCAAATGCCGCGCATGAACGGGATCGAGGCGACGATGGCCATTCGCGCGGAGGCCCCGTCGGCAAAGATCCTGGTCCTCACAACCTACGCCGGCGATGTTCAGGCGGTGCGTGCGCTTCGCGCCGGCGCCACGGGTTATCTGCTCAAGAACAGCCTGCGGACGCAGATCGTCGATGCGGTTCGCAGCGTGCATGCCGGCCGTCGACATATAGCGCCCGACGTGTCCGAACAGATTGCGCTGCACGTCACCGACGAACAGCTGACCGAGCGCGAGCTGTCGGTTCTCGAACTGATTGCACTGGGGCACGCCAACAAGGAGGCGGCGGCCGAACTCGGCCTCGCCGAAGAGACGGTCAAAGCGCATCTCAAGAACATTTTCCTGAAGCTCGACGTCAATGACCGCACGCGCGCGGTCACCGTGGCGATGGAGCGAGGGATTTTGGAAATCTAGCGCCACCCCCGAATGGGGCAGTGCGAACCCCCGACGTCGGGGATGGTGGACGAGCAAAGGCGGCCTATCCTGACCTCGGGGACCGTGCCCGTTTCGCGACCTCGCGCATGTGCGCGGCTACTCCCTGACAGGGCTGGAGGACGTCATGGAGGATGGTGAACCGCTCATCGTGATCGTCGACGACGACGACGCAATTCGCGACGCCGTGACCAATCTTCTTGCCTCTGTGGGCATCGACGCCGTCGGATTTGGGTCGCCGGTCGAGGCCGTTCAGGCGTCGCTGCCCGATCGGCCCGGCTGCTTCATCCTCGACGTCCGCATGCCCGGTGCGAGCGGTCTCGACTTTCAGCGCCAACTCGGCACCGGGCCGCACCGCGGAAAGCCGGTCATTTTCCTTACTGCGCATGGCGATATTCCAATGTCGGTACAGGCGATGAAGGCCGGAGCGATCGATTTTCTCACCAAGCCATTTCGCGACCAGACGTTGCTCGACGCGATCCAGACCGCGATCGAACGCGACCTCGCCCAGCGCAAGGCGAGCCGGATTTGCGACGACCATCTCGAACGGTTTTCGGCCCTGACGCCGCGCGAGCGCGAGGTCATGCGGCATGTCGCGATGGGGCGCTTGAACAAGCAGATCGCCTATGACCTTGGCATTACGGAGGTCACGATAAAATTGCATCGCAGCAACGTGATGCGGAAAATGAACCTCGCCTCGGCCGGCGATCTCGTCCGGTCGTGGGAAACCATGGCGCCCCACCTTCCGCGATCGGTGCCCGTGGAAGTGTCCGCCGCCGCCCAATCAGCCAATCCTCTGCGGCCTCACCGGGCTTACGGCACCTAGGCATTCTTCACCGGGGCAAATGCCCTCCCCGTTCGGGGCTCGAATTTTGCGGCAACCGGCCGCAGGATTGTCGAGGAACTCCATCGGATTCGAGATCGGAATGACGAATGGAAACCGCGGCGAAGCAACGAAAGCGCCGGGGCGGAGATCGGGCACCTGCGCCCAAGGTGCGTAAAGCCGCTACTGCGACAGTGCCGGGGCCAATCGATCATAACGAGCCGCACGGCTTCGACATCATCGATCAGGCGACACAGAGCATTATCGCCTATGAAGCCGACGGAACCGTTCGCACCTGGAATCCCGCTTCCACGCTGCTCTATGGCTGGCCCGCCAGCACCGCAGTCGGACATCGTCTCGACCCACTGGCGTTACGCGACTGGATCGACTGGGACGAAATCGGCGATCAAGATGAATGGTCGGGTACAACGTCCCGCCGCCGGATGGACGGCCTTTTCATGGACGTCCCGATACGGCTGATCCGGCGTTCAGGCGCGGACGGAAAAACCATCGGCTTTGTCGAATTTGGACCGGTCCCGGCGCTCGATGACCGGTCGCTCGTCGATCCGGACGCTACGCGCGACGCTCCAACCGAGGTCCAGCCGGGTGCGGTCGCGAGGGAACGCGGCGTATTCAAGCGACTACTAGAGCATATGCCGGTGCCGCTCTGGCAGGTCGACGCCCGAAGCCCCGGCCACGCATTCGAAGCATTGCGCGACCAGGGGGTTACCGACATCGAGGCGTATCTGGCCGAACATCCCAAATTCGTCGAGTTCGCGTGCAACACGGTCGTCGTGACCGATGTTAATCGTGCCGCGATCACGCTGCTCGGCGGCACCGAAGCGCAGTTTCTGAATCCCGTACGCTATATTTTCGAGGCGACGCCGAACGCGGCCGCGCGCGTGACCGCCGCCCATTACAACGGCAAATGCAATCATGCCGAAGAGATCAGGATCAACACTTTCGATGGCCGCACGCTCGACGTTCTGTTCCTGATCACTTTCCCCCAGCCGCCCGAGGATATGAAGACCACCTTCATCACGATGATCGACATCACCGATCAAATCCGCGCCGAAACGGAACTGCGCCAATTGCAGGCCGATTTTGCCCACGCCGCGCGGATTTCGACGTTGGGCGAGATGGTCGCGACGATCGCGCATGAAGTGAAGCAACCTTTGACCGCGATCGTCGCCAATGGCGGCGCCAGCATGCGTTGGCTTTCGCGCGGCGGCGCGCTCGACCGGGTCGCCGACCGGATCGAACGCATTATCGAGAGCGCCGAACACGCCAACGAGATCATCCTGCGCATCCAGCGCATGGCGGCAAATCGCGAACCGGCATGGACCAATCTCGACATGAACGACGTCGTCAGAGAGGCGCTTCGCTTTATGCAACGCGAAAGCCGGGAGAAGCGGATCAGGATCGGCACGCACCTCGATCCCGATCTGCCGACGATCAATGGAGACCGGGTTCAGTTGCACCAGCTTCTGATCAATCTGCTCGTGAACAGCTTTCAGGCGATCGACGCCGGGGCCGGTGACGAGCGGTGGGTCGATATCCACAGCGGCTGCAGTCCGGGATGGGTGGAACTCGCGGTGACGGATTCGGGGCCCGGCATTGCCGCCGAGCATATCGACAAGGTCTTCAAAGGATTTTTCACGACGAAAGAAACCGGAATGGGGATCGGCCTTGCAATCTGCCAGTCGATCGTGGGCAAGCATGGCGGCAGTATCGCGATCGAAAATCTGGATGGCGGCGGCGCCGCGGTTCGCGTCAAACTCCCCCTGAGCCGCGTCACCCCGCAAACACGGTGGCCGTCGCAAGTTTGATCCACACGCATTTTAGACTTCGCCCGCGCATCGCCCAAAGCTAGTGTCTCTCCTGTTGGAGGGGCCAGCGTGCGAAAATCGATCGCAATTTTGATCTGCATCCTGCTCGCCCTGCTGCCGGGTCGGGCGATGGCGGCGTTCGAGCGGTCGATCCTTCAATATCACCACCGCCACTGGAGCGAAGAAAGCGACGCGCCGAAACCGGTCTTCGCGGTGAAACAGGGCCAGCGCGGTTACATGTGGGTCGCCTCTGCGAGCGGCCTGTTCCGTTTCGACGGCATCCGATTCGACAATGTCAGCGACGGCATCGACCTGGTCCAGCACGGTCCGCCATCGGCGATCCTCGTCCGCCGCAACGGCGAAATCTGGACCAATTTCGAACGATCGGGGCGCTTCGCCGTCTATCGCGGCGGCCGCTTGCGCTTTCTCGACGCGCCGCGGTCGCCCGATCGGGTCCAAGCGATGCACGAGGCCGCCGACGGTACGATCTGGGTCCTGACCGAGCGAACCGGATTGCCGCTGCTGCGCTATCGCCACGGCAAATGGACGCAATTCGGGGCGAAGGCTGGCGCGCCGGTCGACAATCCCTTCAGCATGGTGGTGACGCGCGATGGCACCGTCTGGGTCTCCTTCACCGGATCGGTTGCCCGCTTGCGCGCCGGCGAAACGCATTTCGAGACGGTGCGAAGCAAGCTGCGCGCGCTCGGCCGCCTGTCGATCGATCCGCAGGAGCGCATCTGGCTGACCGAGATCGACGGCACCTATCCGATCACCGGCGTCGGCGGGCGCGGCGACCCGCCGCCGCTGCGCCACGCCTATGCGACCGACGCCGCCGAGATTCGCGGCTGGCCGATGTTCGATCGCGAAGGCAATTTGTGGATATCGACCTATTATGACGGGATCCAGCGCGTCGCCCGCCCCGATCCCCGCGGCGCGACGACCCGCGCGGAAGCCATCGCCCGCGTCGAGCATTTCACCGCGCGCGACGGGCTGTCATCGAACGCGACCACCGCGATCTGGCAGGATGACGAAGGCAATGTCTGGGCCGGCACCGAAAATGGCATCGACCGCTTCTGGCCGGCGACGCTTCGCTTTGAATCCGAACTGACCGACCCCGCGGCCTTTGGCGACCTGCTGCTTCAGGCATCGGACGGCGCGGTCTACATCGGTCAGGCGTCGGCCATTTATCGCGTCCGCCCCGGCGGCCACCCCGAGGTCATTTTCAAAACCCAGGGTGAGCCGAGCACCTTGTGCGAGGCGCCCGACGGCGCAATCTGGATCGGCGTCGGCCGCGAGGTCGTGATCTGGCGCGACGGCCGGGTGCGGCGGCTGCCTGGGCGCGTTCCGGTGAACCGGACAATCTATGACTGCGCGTTCGATGCGAACGGCGATTATTGGGTCACGGCGTCCTTCGGCGGCATGGCGCGCTTCCGGGCGGGCCGCTGGGACCAGCCTTTCGGACCCGCGCGCGGCGACTTTATCCCGAAATCGATGGTGGCCGACCGCAACGGCCGCATCGCCGTGCAGTGGACCAATCGCATGCTCGGCTGGATCGACGGCGACCGACGTCGCACCGTGCCGATCCCATGGGACGGCTATGAGCCCGACGATGCGGCATTATATGACGCACCCGACGGCGGCTTGTTCGTCGCCGGCCGTTTCGGCCTCGCGCGCTTTCAGGACGGACGCGTCCAGACGATATCGGCGCGCCGCGCGCCCGTGCTCAGCGGCGTCAACGGGATGGTCCAGACGCCCGATGGCGATAGCTGGCTCGCGGGTCCCGCCGGGATCATGCAGATCCCGTCGAGCCGTCTGGCGGCCGCCCTCGCCAATCCCGGTCCACCACCGGCGTTTCGGGTTTTCGGCGCGCTCGACGGCCTCAGAAGCCTGCCGCACGACCATAGCCGCCGCTCGATCGTTCGGGGCGGCGATGGCCGGCTGTGGATCGCGACGCAAACGGGAACGCTCTGGCTCGACCCGAGCGACATCGCGCGTAACCGCCGGCCGCCGAAGGTCCACGTCAGTGCGCTCTCCGCCGATCGGCTCTACCGCGATCCACAGCGCGTGAAGCTGCCCGCCGGAACGTCGGACATCGAGATCGACTTCGCGGTGCTCAGCTTCGCCAACCCGCGCGCGACGCGCGTGCGATACCGGATCGAGGGACAGGGCGTCGAATGGGTCGACGCCGGAACGCGGCGACAGGCCTTTTATACCAACCTTGCCCCCGGAACTTATCGTTTCCACGTTATCGCCGCGAACGACGATGGCGTGTGGAACGAAGCGGGCGCCACGGTCGCGTTCGAAATCCCGCCGACCTTTGTTCAGTCGCGCTGGTTCCTGCTGCTCTGCGTGGCGGCGGGGGTTCTTCTCCTGTGGGCGATATTGCAATGGCGCTATGCCGAAGCAATGCGGCGCATGCGCAGCCGGCTCGAAGAACGCGTCGGCGAACGCGAACGGATCGCCCGTGACCTCCACGACACCTTGCTTCAAGGCGTGCAGGGCCTTGTGCTGCAATTTCAGGCGATCGCCGACCGTATGCCGGGCAACAACGGTGAACGCGCCGCGCTTCAAAAAGCGCTGACCCTTGCCGACGACGTCATCCTCGAAGGACGCGAACGCGTTCAGGCGCTCCGCGGCCATCAGGACGCCACCGATCTGGAGACCGTCGTCCACAATCTCGTCAAGACGCATCCCTTTTACCCCGCGGTTGAGGTGCGGGTCGCGATAGAGGGCGCGGCGCGCCCCGTCGATCCGCTTGTCGCGTCCGAACTGGCGCTTATCGGTGGCGAGGCGCTCTTCAATATCGCGCATCACGCCGGTGCGACCGAAGTCGGCATCCTCGTCGACTTTGGGCGCGACGAGCTTTCGATCCGGTTTCGCGACAATGGCGCGGGGATCCCCGCCGATATCCTTCGCGAAGGGCGGCGCGAAGGCCATTTCGGGCTGGTTACGATGCGCGAACGCGCCGAGAGGATCGGCGGCAAATTCGCGATCGACAGCGCGCCCGGACAGGGAACGGTCGTGTCCGTCACTTTGGGGGCGAACCTCGCCTATGGCGGCGCGCGGCGCGCAAGCCTCTGGAAGCGCCTGAAGGATTATCTTTCCGGCGGCTCAGACCATCCCCGTCTCGATTGATCGCCAGCAAATCCACCCACAGAGATCATCTGGGTATTTCTCCGCCCCCGACATTGCCAATTCGCAAAGCGGGCCATGCCGGTGCGCATCATGATCACCTTGTTCGCACCGATGCGGACGGAGTCGGGGAGGATCCGCATCAGCAATGCCGTTCGGCATCGCGAGCCATCCCCTTTTTAGGAGAGAAGTCATGATGAAGAAAGTCATGCTGGCGGTGTCGACGCTGGCGCTTGCCGTCACGGCCGCACCTGCGTTCGCGCAAACTCAAGCCGAGAATGACGCCAACAACAATGGTGCTTCGGGGAACAACAGCGACAATGACACCGTCGTTGTGAACGATCTGATCGACCTGTTCGTTCAGGACAATGCCGCCGACACCTTCTCGGACGACGATCAGGACAATGACGGCAATGGCTCGTTCAACGGCAACAGCCTCGTTGTCGCGACCCAAACGCTGAGCGCCACCAACACCAACCAGAATCTCGACGAAGTCGTCGATATGGACGGTGAAGACGGCAGCGAAACGCCCGTCGGCTACAACAGCGGCAACAACTCGGTGCGCGGCAGCGCCTTTGCGGCCTACGCCGGCATCCTGAACGCCGCCTGGAACACGGGCATCAACGCCAACACCCAGGCCGCGACCAACATCGCTGCGAGCGGCACTGTCAGCTTCGGCGACAGCGGCAGCAACGGCGGCGCCGGTGGCGGCGGCGGCGACTGATCAAGTCCCCCCGGATGGCCGGCCCGGCTCCACTGACGGGCCGGCCATTTCCCAAAGTTTCGCGTTCAAGGAGCGTCCGTGTCATGAAACCCCCGATCGTCCCGGTCTTGCTGGTCCTGGCGGGCCTGTCCGCGCCCGTATCGGCGCAGTTGCCGCCACCCGATCCCGCCGCTCCCCTCGTGGCCGAGGCCACCGCGACCGAAGTTCGCGCAGCCCCGGCCCTTCCGGTGGCGCCCGAACGCAAATCGCCGATGCTGAAGGATACCGAGCTCGATACGCTGCGCGGCGGCCAGTCGCTCGTCATCACCAATCAGACGATGGACTCGATCGTCAGCGGCAACGTCCTCAATGGCGACTATACGGCGGGATCGGTCACGCTGAGCGACCTCGCGCTGTCCAATTTCAACGGTGTCGGCAATCTGCTGATCAACACCGGCGCGCAGGTCAGTGCCCAGAGCGGCATGAACCTGACCATCAACCTCGGCGACTGAGCGCACCATGCGGGCCCTGCGCACCTTGATCGCGGGTCTGCTGTGCGCCGCAGCCGCGGCGCCCGCTGCCGCCGAAGTCCGGCTGACCGGCCCCGAAACGGGCGGCAATTATCAGCTCCAGGTGATGACCTGGTGGGACATCCCCTTCCGTTCCGTTATTCGCCAACGTTATGATTTCAGCTGCGGCTCAGCCGCGATCGCGACCCTGCTAACCTATCATTATGGCGCACCGACATCGGAGACGATGCCCTTTCGCGCGATGTGGGAAAAGGGCGACCGCGAGGCGATTCGCAAGGTCGGCTTCTCGATGCTCGACATGAAAACCTACCTCGCCTCGCGCGGCTTTCGCGCTGAAGGCTTCCGGATCACCGCCGAGCAATTGAAACAGGTGAAGCGTCCGACCATCGTCCTGATGGATCTCAAGGGATTCAAGCATTTCGTCGTCGTCAAAGGCGTTCGCGGCGACCGCGTGCTGACGGGCGACTCGGTGCTCGGCCTCAACGAATATTCGCTCAGCGACTTCGAAAAACATTGGAACGGCATCGCGCTTGCGATCGTCGAGGGCGGCACCAAACGGCCCGCGTTCAACCTCGCTGGCGACTGGGGCCCCTGGTCACAGGCGCCGCTCGAAGCAGACGGGTCGCTTCACGTCTCGGTCGGCGATCTGACGACCAACCTGCCCCCCCAATATCAGCTGACGCCGCAGATCCTGCTCGATGTGCGCGTCGGCACCGTGAAATGAGGCCGACCATGTCCCCCCGCATCCTCCTGCTCGCCTTTGCGCCCATACTCCTCGCGGCGAGTGAGCCGACGGCCGACGATCCGCTCGCGGACGCCGAGACGGTGCCCGATGAGGTGCTGGCGACACAGCGCGGCGGCTTCGCTTTTCAGGGCATGGTGATCGCGTTCGGTGCAGACATTCGCAGCTTCGTGAACGACGAGCTTGCGCTGCGCACGATCGTCAGCTGGACCCCGCAGGGATCCTCGATCGAGCGCTTCGTATCGCCGGCGCTGACCGCGGTCGACGCCGCGCAGATTCAAGGCGGCATTTTGACAAGCGGCGGCATCACGATGCGCGTCGGCGACGAGCCGGTGTTCCTCGCGAACAATGGCCAGACGGCGCTGATCCAGAACACCGATGCGATCCAGAATATACTCGTCAACACCGCCAGCAACGTCTCGCTGAACCAACAGGTCGACGCCGTGCTCGATATCAGCGGTTATGAAGGGTTCCGCGATGGACTGGCCTCCACG
This sequence comes from Sphingopyxis sp. OAS728, assembly GCF_014873485.1. Taxonomy (NCBI): domain Bacteria; kingdom Pseudomonadati; phylum Pseudomonadota; class Alphaproteobacteria; order Sphingomonadales; family Sphingopyxidaceae; genus Sphingopyxis; species Sphingopyxis sp. OAS728. Next base: position 1,891,907 of record NZ_JADBDT010000001.1, read on the forward strand.
CGTATGAGCGACGCGATCGGCGCCGCAATGGGTGCACAGACCCTCAGCGCGCTCGGCAACTGAACGACCCCCCGTCCCCGTTTCGACGGGGACGGTCACCTCGCCCCGCCTCTTTTGGCGGGGCTTTTCTTTGCGAGGATGGGCGTTTGCGAGAAGAGGCGGTCGGGAGGGGGGTTATAATTTCCCGCCAAACGGCATGCGCAGCGTGATCGACACGTCGGGCGCATCCTCGGTCACGCCGATTTCGAAGCCCATGTTCAGAACGTCGCGCTCGGTCAGGCGATAGGACATTCCGAAGTTGAGCGAACCGACGTGGATATAGTTGGATTTCTGCTGCGTATCGCCAATCTCGGTCTTGGTCGGGAAGATGTAATTGTGCCGATATCCCAGCGAGAAGGAAAAGCGCGGGTTGAGCGCGAAGCCGAAGCCGATATTGGCCGACACTGCATCGCCCGGGTCGACGCGTCCGATCAGCACGTCGCCGACCAATTTGTTCACGTCGCGCGGGATGTGATAAAGATAGGCTGCTCCGCCGTAAATCACCGCGGGATCCGACGGCATCAGGAAATTGACCCCCGGCTGAACCGCCCAGAAACCCGATCCGGTCGCGAGTCCGGTGGCAACGCCGAATTCGTCGTAGCCGATCTCGAACGGCCCTTTGCCCGTGTCCGATTTGACCCGCAGCGTTCCGACGAAGATCGGCTTTTGACCGACCGGGCGATTGAATTGGTACCGGAGCGAGAATTCGGCGTCGCCGACCCCGTCCTCGCGCAGCGCGATCGACCGGACGATGCCCTCGTCACGCTGCTGGACAACCTCGATCCGGTCGTTCCGATAAAGATAGGGTATGCGCACTTCGGCTTCGAGCCGGTCGGTAATTCCGTAGCGCATCGAGGCCGTTCCGACGAGCGTATCACGATCAGCGTCAGTCGCCTCGATCAGGCCAATCTGGATCCCCGGGATCAGTTCGATCCCGCGAAAGACGAGGCGGTTGGTCGACGAGCGCGTATATTCGAGCGAGGGTTCGAAAATGAGGTGGCCGGCGCGGGTCAACACGCCCTGTCCTTCGGGAACCGCCGCGACGCGTTCGGCGGTCGACTCGGTCGGTGGCGGGGCTTCGCCCACGGGCGCATCGGGCAAGGCGACCGCGTCGCTGCCCGGGCCGGGAAGCGCAGGGCCGGCAACGCCTTGTCCCCCCATGCCGGTGCCGCGGAACATCTCCAGCGGCGCCTCTGCGAGCGCGAAGGACGAGAGCCGGTCGATCTGCGCCTGCTGCGTGATAAGCTGCCCCTGCATCTTCACAATCTGCTGCCGCTGCTCCACCAGCATCGCATTTTGCTGGTCGATCAGCGCGCGCTGTTCGGCCAGGATTCGCCGCTGCGCATCGATCTCGCTCTCGACGCTCGCCGCCGGCGGGCTTTCGGCCGCAGCGCCCGCACCCGCGGCCGCGGCATTCCATGTCGGCGCAGTGTCGAGGAATGGCAGTGCGTCGCACAGGCATTCAAGCGCTGGCGTCTCGTGCGCCTTGGCCTGCGAAGGCGAAAAAACCGCGGACAGCCCGACGGCCGCCACGCCGACATGGCGCAGCACGGGCGGCGCTATCAAGTTGCTCATGCACCCGCCCCCTGCCCGGTAAAGCCTCGCCGCGACCGCATCGCGCCCATCTTGTCGATCGCCACGCCCATCTCTTCGCCGGCGATCGCGCGAAGCCCGTCGAGGTCGACCAGCCGGCACAATTGCGGCCCCTCCAGCTCGATCAGCCCTTGGCGGACAAAGCCCGAGATCGTCCGGCTGACCGTATGGATCGTGAGGCCCAGATGATCGGCAATATCGCCGCGCGTCATCGGCAGGGGGATGCTGCCAAGTGCCGACAGCCGCTTCGCTGCGATCAGCAGAAATGCTGCGACACGTTCGTTGGCGTTCCGCCGGCCGAGCAGGAATATGCACTGATTCGCGCTGTCTAGCGCCCGTTCGAGCGCGCGATTCTGTCCAAACGAATCGGGGTCGCCGTTCAGTGCCGGACGGCGCGTCAGGATCGTGTTGGTAACCGCTTCGGCGGCGGCATCGCGCGAGCCATATTCGACGCCGAACACGTCGCCCTGATAGAAGAATCCCGTCAACTGGCGGTGACCGTCAACGTGGAAATGGCATGTTCTCACCGTGCCCGAGATGACCTCGAACCAGCAATCGCCCGGATCACCCTGCGAAAAGATGATCTCGCCCTTACGAAATTTTAGAATCGTATCCTGCGGAATCGAACCGCGTTGAAACTCTGCCGAAAGCCCTTGCACGCCACGTCTCCAATCTCAAATTGGTATTTGCGGCGACCCCGTTTGCGAGTCTCATCTGCCTTTGTGGCGGCAGACGCCATCCGGGTAAAAACCAAGAAATTAGTGTGTATGAACAGCCTAGCAAAATCACTTACGTAATTTTCCTTAGCATTTCAGGAAAGATTAAGACTGAATTTCAGTAGCATAGATGTATTGGCACGCACCGTGCCGCTACATGCTTAATTAGCTTAGGTTAATTGCTAAACAGCGCGCAAAGGGATATCATCGGAGCCAGAGCAGGTGGGTTGCGGCATTGCCGCGCAAAAGATGCTCGTCGGTCGCAAAGTGTCTACGCCTTGGGTGTCAGGGGATTGCACCGTGCATCGAAACGCTTTGAACGTCGAACCGCATTTGACCTTTCGTGAGCATCAAATATTGGAATTGGTAGCAGTGGGCTGCTCGGCCAAGCAGATTGCGCTCGAAATCAATATCGCTCCACGAACCGTCGAACGGCATATCGAGAATGTGCGGCTAAAGCTCAATGCGCGAAACCGCGCGCATCTGATCACCCAGGCCATGCACCTCGGCCTGTTGGTCATCGAAACGCCGCCACCGGACGAACCGACACTCTTCGAACTCAAATGATGGCAAAAGCCCACCAAGCCTCGGTCGGGGCTCGCCAGTTCATCAGTTCGAATGAGCTGCCAATCCCGGGGCACCGTCAACAGGTCTGCGCCCAGCGCGGCGCGCAACGCGGTCAGATAGGTGCTAGTCGCCGTAACCCGACTGCAGAATTTCGGTCGCCAGCGAGGGGGATCGCACCGCACGTGCAAGGATCAGCGAGCCGATCAACTGCGCAATGACCCGAATCGCCCCTTCCCGGTCCTCGCCATCGGGAAGAACGGCCGATATTTGCGCGATCGAGGCTTCCAGCCCCGTCTCGAAAGCCGCTCCGAGCGCATCGGAATGCCGCGGCGCCTCGGCGGCGAGCGCAGCATAGGCGCAGCCGTTCGCGGGATGATCGCGGTGCGCCCCCGACAGATACCAGCGACGCAGCGCCGCCACCGGATCATCCGGCGCCTTCACCATCGCTTCGGCCCAATTTTCCTTATTGTCGGACAGCGCCCGCGCCGTCGCCTCGACCATCAGCGCATCCTTGTCGGCGAACAGCTTGTAGAAGCCGCCGTGGGTTCGCCCGGCGGCCTCCATCAACCCCGCGATTCCGACGCCGTCATAGCCAAATTCCCTGAACTGGCGCGCGGCGACACCGACGATCTTGTCGCGGTTTCGCGCGGCTTCCTCTCGGTTCATTCGCATGTCGCTCGTTCCTGCCTGTCTTTCCGGCCTGTCAGACGGCCTCGAGAATGGTCGCAATGCCCTGCCCGCCGCCGATGCACTGCGTGGCGAGCGCGTAGCGGCCGCCGGTGCGCCGCAATATCTGCGCCGCCTTCGCGGTGATGCGTGCGCCCGTCGCGCCGAGCGGGTGGCCGAGCGCGAGCGCGCCGCCGTCGATATTGACGATCTCGCGCGGGATTTCGAGCTCGTTCATGCAGGCGACCGCCTGACTGCCAAAGGCTTCGTTGAGTTCGACGACATCGAGATCGCCAACCGTCAGGCCCGCGCGCGCCAGCGCCTTGCGCGTCGCGGGGACCGGGCCGATGCCCATATATTCAGGTTCGACCCCGGCGACCGCGGTCGAGCGAATGCGCGCGAGGATATCGAGACCGTGCTTCACGGCGAATTCCTCGGACGTCACCAGCGTCGCCACCGCGCCGTCGGTGAGCGGCGACGAGGTTCCGGCGGTGACGAGGCCATCCTCACGAAACGCCGGCTTCAGGCCCGCCAGCACGTCGAGCGAGGTGCCGGGACGAATGCAGCCGTCCTGGTCGACGATCGTGCCGTCGGGCAGCACAACGGGCACAATCTCTTCGGCGAGCAGGCCTTCCGCCTGCGCCTTCGCCGCCTTGGCGTGCGATTCGACGGCGAGCAGGTCCTGCTCGGCGCGCGCGATATCGTAGCGCGCAGCGACATTTTCTGCCGTCTGCCCCATCGCGATATAGGCTTCGACGACCTGATCGGTGCCCGGCTCACCGCGGAACGGGAAACGCGGATTGGGCGAGAAGTTGAAGCCGCCCTGCGGCACCATCGTCATACTTTCGACGCCGCCTGCGATAAAGGCCTCGCCCGCGCCGATCGCGATCTGCCCGGCGGCGATATGGATTGCGTACATCGACGAACCGCAGAATCGATTGACCGTGCCGCCGCCCAGTTCCTGCGGAAGGCCAGCGAGAAGCGACGCAATTCGGGCGATATTATTGCCCTGCGCCGCCTCGGGATAGGCGCAGCCGAGCAGCACATCCTCGATCAACGCCGGGTCGAGCCCGCTACGATCGACCAGCGCACGGATCGCCAGCGCGGCGAGATCGTCGGGACGGCTGTCCTTGAGCAACCCCTTGCGCGAAAAATGGAACGGGGTGCGTGCATATCCCGCGATGACGGCGTGGGTCATGGTTCAAGCTCCTTCGGCATTCGACACAATTAGATGTCGATTATAATCTAAAACAATCTGGGAAGAGCGATGCGACGCGTCAAGAAGCGGCCGATGTTTTTTCCGCCGGCCTCAGCCGGGGCGATGGTAACGGGTGACGCTGGTGTCGCGCGCGCCGAGCGCCTCGGCCATCCGGACAAGGTCGGCGAGCGATCCGGCCGCCATCTTGCGCATCAGATTGCCGCGATGGATTTTCACAGTGATCTCGCTGAGCGACAATTTTCCCGCGACCTGCTTGTTCATCAGCCCTGCGGTCACCAGCGCCATGACCTCGCGCTCGCGCTCTGTCAGCGTGTCGAAGCGCAGGCGGACATTGCGGTCGCGCCCCTCGGAGTCGCGGCGGCGGCGGTCGACTTCGACCGCCTCACGGACGGCGAGCAGCAGCGCCTCCTCATCGAACGGCTTAGCGAGAAAACTGACAGCGCCGGCCTTCATACCACGAACGGTCTGGGGAATATCGCCATGCCCGCTGATCAGGATCACCGGCACATGAAATTCGCTGTCGAGCAGCGCCTGCTGGAAATCGAGGCCGTTGGCGCCCTGGAGCTGGATGTCGAGCAACAGGCAGGCGGCACGATCAGCATCGGCAGAGGCGAGATAATCGTCGGGCCCGGCAAAGGCGAGGACCGCGAAACCGGCGGAGCGCAGCAAGCTGTCGAGCGAACCGCGAACGCCGGCGTCGTCGTCGACGATGCAGATCAGGGGCGGCTGTTCATCGGCATGCTCGGTCATTGACTACTCCGTCGTTTCGCGGCCGCTCAGGATCGCGTCGATCCGTTCGAGCAATCCGTCCGGGTCGACCGGCTTCTCCAGAAAGGCCGCCGCGCCCAGCTCCGCCGAGCGCTCGCGCGCCGCCGCGGTCGGATAAGCGGTTATGACGATCACCGGGAATGCGCGCCCGATATGATTGAGTTGCTGCTGAAGCGCCAGCCCGTCCATGCCGGGCATGTGCAGGTCTGTGACGAGGCAGCCGGTCTCGCCGCGATCGGGTGATGCGAGGAAGCTGGCGGCGGACTCGAAGGTCCGCACCTCCCGCCCCGCAGCGCGCAGATAATTCGCGAGGCTGGAACGAACGCTTTCGTCATCGTCGATGACACAAATGACCGGGTATCGCTTCAAAACTCTGCTCCGTCCGGCCGTCGTTGGCCGGGATTCGCATCATGTTGCCGCGCGCGGGCCGGCATTTCCATCATACGGAGGTTTCGATCGGCAGTGTGAAGGCGATGGTGGCGCCGCGTTCGATATTGTTCGCCGCGGCGATGCGGCCGCCTTGCGCCTCGACGATCGACCGGCAGATCGACAGGCCAAGGCCCATGCCGTCGCCTTTGGTGGTGAAGAAGGGATCGAAAATCCGCGCCGGGTCGCCGGCGATGCCCACGCCGCTGTCGATCACCGCGAGGCGCACCGCATCCGCGTCCCGGTCCAGCCGAACCTGCAGCCGGCGCGGCGCGGGGCTCGCGCGCATCGCCTGGATCGCATTCACGAGCAAGTTGACGAGCACCTGCTGGACCTGGACGCGATCGCCGATCACATGCGGCACCGGTGCCCCATCGGCGATCTCCACCGAAACGCCCGCCGCGCCCGCTTCGCGAGCGACGAGGCCGGTCGCTTCCTCCACCAGTTCCTGAAGGTCGAGCGGCCCGGGTTCGGGCACGGTCTTGCGGGCTTGTGACCGGACGCGCGCGACGACCTCGGCGGCGCGATTGCCGTTGGCAACGATATGATCGAAACAGCCCTCCGCCTCGTCGATGTTCGGCACATCGCGCACCAGCCAGCGCTTGCCCGATTTGCCATAGTTGACGATTGCGGCGAGCGGCTGGTTGACTTCATGCGCGATCGAGGCGGCGAGCTGGCCGAGCGTCGACACGCGCGCGGCATGCGCCAGTTCGGCCATCGTCTGTTCGACCCGCGCGCGCGCCTCGTTGCGCTCGGTCACGTCGAGCGCGATCAGCAGCGCGCGCGACCAGGGATCGCCCTCGGCAATCAGCCGCACGCGCAGCACGACATCGACAGTGCGGCCGTCGCGCGTGACATAGCGCACGTCGTTCTCGGCCATCTCGGCGCCCTCGGCGAGCGATACCAATATGTCGACGAGCGCGGGCTCGGCACCGGGGGCATGCTCGCCGGCCTGGCTCTGCCCGACCATTTCGGCGCGGGTGCCGCCGAACAGGTCGGCCGCCGCTTGGTTCGCCTGACCGATGACGGCCTTGCCAACCGCAGCGCGCACGGCGTCCGGATGCGCGGCCAGCCAGGCGCGGCGATCGACGTCCGCGGGCACCGTATCGAGAAGATATTGCCGCGTCCCCGACCAGTCGGATTCCCAGATGGGAAAGCCCGCCCCGTCGAATATGGTGCGATAGCGCTGTTCGGATCGCCGCCGTTCGGCCTCGGTCCGCAATTGCCCGATCGACAAGAGCGTCGTTGCGGCGATCGCCACCAGGCTGACGCCCAGCCGGACATAAGCGGCGTCGATCGGGTCGCCCAGATGGTCGGCGGCGAAGGCGGTCAAGGCCAGCCCGGCGCAGACGGAGCCGGCGACGAACACCGCGCGCGGCCCGCACGCGCGGGCCACCAGCAGCACGACGATGATGTAGAGCACCGCCACCGCGCCCTGCAGCGGGCTGAGGAGATCGGCAACGAAGATTCCGAGCCCGATAAAAAAGGCGGCGGCGAGCGGTGCCCGGCGGCGTCCGGGCAAAGGCATCCATTCCTGATCCATCACGCGCGCTATGTCCCCTCCTTCGGATGGCTCGCCATCGGTCCGCGGACGATAGGCGGCATCGACGCGGCAAACCAGAGCGGGTGCGCCAACCTTCGTATGATTGAGGTTCCCCCTCCCCGATCCACTCCTTCAGCTTCCATGCGTCGAACGAGGCGTTTGCCGATCTGAAGGCGCGCTAGCCTAGCTTCCGTTCACCATCGCACCCGGTAATTGCGGGGTGTCGGCACCGCCCCAGATTTGACGCGCGCGTCCCTTGAGGTTGTTGTCATAATCGTCGCTCCACGCATCGACATAGCTGCGCGCCGCCCAATCGTCCCACTGCTGCGCCATCGTGCGCACGCGGTCCGGATGGCTGGCGGCAAGGTCGTGCATCTCGGCGCGATCGGACGTCATGTCGAAAAGCTGCCAGGGCTTCTGGAAACCCGCGACGAGTTTCCATTTTCCGTCGCGAACGGCGCGGTTTCCCTCGTGCTCCCAGAAGATCGGCTTGCCTCGCGTCAGAGCCTCGCCGCGAAAGGCAGGAGCCATCGAGCGTCCCTCCATCGGCAGGATGGCATGCCCGTTGAAATTCCGGGGATAGGTCGCGCCGGCGAGTTCGACGAGCGTCGGCATGACGTCGATCAGGTGTCCCGGCTCGCGGACGAGCGTGCCGCGCGTCTTTGCGGCGATCCCGCGCGGCCAGTGCGCGATCAGCGGCGTCGCGATCCCGCCCTCGTAAGTGTGGTGCTTGTAATATTGGAAGGGCGCGTTCTGCAGCGTCGCCCAGTTCATTCCGGTCCAGACGACCGACTGCGCGCTGCCCGGCAGTCCTTCGCCCCTCAGGCGGCCGTCGGGCCCGCTTTCTGCGGTGCCGCCATTGTCGCTCATCAAGAGGATCAGCGTATTGTCGAGCTCGCCCGATTGCCGCAGCCTTTCGACGAGCGTGCCGATCGCGCGATCGACGCGGTGGATAACCGCAGCGTAGACCGCCATCATCGTGTCGAAACGATCCTTCTCCTCATCCGACAATTTATTCCAGTCATAGCTGCCTGGCAGCGCGGCGGGCAGTTCGGCATCGGCGGCGATGATGCCGAGCTTCTTTTGCCGTTCGAACCGTTCGCGGCGGATGACCTCCCACCCACGCATGTACCGGCCCTTGAATTTTGCCACATCTTCGGCCGGGGCCATCAGCGGAAAATGGGCGCCGACGAAGGGCATATAGAGGAAGAAGGGCTTATGCTGTTCGCGCGCCTCGCCGATGAACTTCGTCTGCCAGTCGACGAACATGTCCGACGAATACCAGTTGCCCTTGCCGACGCGCGGCGAGCTGGCCGGAACGCGCTCGCCGTCGATATACACCGATTGCGCAAGCGGCTGGGGCTGGTCGGGATAATAGAGCTCGCCCGAGGGCGAAGCGAGCGACCGGTCGAAACCGCGCTGCCACGGTCCGACCCCGCGCGAGATACCAAGGTGCCATTTGCCCGCCATTGCAGTGAAATAGCCCGCCGACTTCATGACTTCCGCCAGCGTGACGACGCGGTCCGACAGCTTGCTGTGCAGCCCCTTCGACCCGGGCACTTCGACCGACTCCAAATGCCCCAATCCCGCCTGGTGCGGATAGGTGCCGCTCAGCAGCGAGGCGCGCGACGGGCTGCACCGCGCATTATTGTAGAATTGCGTAAAGGCGAGGCCTCCCTTCGCCAGCGCGTCGATGTTGGGCGTCGGGATTTCGCCGCCGAAGGCGCCCATGTCGGAAAAGCCGACATCGTCGAGCAGTATGACGACGACGTTGGGCCGGGTTGGCTGCGGGTGGGTCGGCGCCTCAGCCGCGATCGCCGCCGAAGGCAAAATGGTCGCCGCGAGGGTCGCAACGGCACAACTCGTATGGGTCAGCAGGCGGACGACGCGTTTGATATTCACCGGATTCTCTCCCTTTGGAATCGCGTTATAACCTATATATCATATATATATTGACTTTCTTTATCCGCTTGGTCAACTTCGCGGTCAAGGCGTCGACGAGAAGGTGCGGATAACTGCTCGAAATCGGGATCGCGGCCCGCGCGACACCGCCCGGCTTCCCGGCAGCCCTCCTCCTTCCCGACGCTTCAAGGGCAAAAATGCCCGATCGACGTTGGGAGAGGACAGGATGAGGAAGACAGGTTTTTCGGCCGCTGTATCGGTGCTCGCGCTCGTCGCGAGCGCGCCGGCATGGGGACAATCCACCGATACGAATGATGCGCCCGCCACCGATGCGGTCGCCACCGCGGCCCCGGAGGCCGACGATGCCATCGTCGTCACCGGGATCCGCCGCTCGCTCGAACGCGCCGCCGATATCAAGCGCGATTCGGTGCAGGTCGTTGACGCGATCGTCGCGCAGGACATCGGCAAGCTGCCCGATCCCACAACCGCCGCCGCCTTGCAGCGCGTGCCCGGCGTCCAGGTGTCGGTGAACCGCAACAACGAACTTGGCGACGTGCGCGTGCGCGGCCTTCCCGATGTGCTGACCACGGTCAACGGCCGCGAGGTGTTTTCGACCATCGGCCGCAATTTCGACCTGCAGGACATGCCCGCCGAGGCACTGTCGCGCGTCAACGTCTTCAAATCGCAGACCGCCGACCTGACCGAAGGCGGTCTTGCCGGCGTGATCGACCTCCAGCTCAACCGCCCGTTCAATTTCAAGGATCCGACCGTCGTGCTCGGCGGCCGCGCGAACTACGGCGACCGCGTCGACAAGATCAATCCGCAGTTCAGCCTGCTCGCGACCGACCGTTGGGATACGGGCATCGGCGAGATCGGCGCGCTGATCAACGGCACCTATTCGAAATCCGACTATTATCGCGCGACGACCGTGCTGTTCCAGCGGCGCAGCACCAATACCGCGCCGTTCAACCGGCCGGGATATGTCATCCCCGGCATCCTTCAGAATTTCCCCCAGCAGGGCTTTATCGAACGGCATCAACTCAACGGTGCGCTGCAATGGCAAGCGTCGTCGTCACTCGAAGCCTATGTCGAGGGTTTCTATACCTATTTCCGCGACCGCGGCAGCCGCAACGGCGCGAATATCCAGCCCTTCACCACCGGCACGACGATCACCAGCGTCACCCCCGGCGACAGCTGTATCCAGACGCGCGTCCGCCGCAACAACGGCAATAATCCGGTGATCCAGACCGATGCCGCGGGCAATCAGACGCTGACCCCCTATGACAAGGTCGAACTGTGCCAGCCCGAAAGCATGACCTTTGCCAATCTGGTGTCGAACCAGACGACGCAGGCGCGCGACCTCAACCAGCGCAACAAGCAGTTCGCGGGTGGCCTCAAATACAACGAAGGGGCGCTGAACGCGGTCTTCGACGTCGCGTATCAAACGTCGAAGTACAAGCTTCAGAACATCACGTCAGACATCGGGAAGCGGCTTCCGAGCCTGACCGTGACGATGGATGTCGACGGCCATGCCGAATATACGGTGCCGGGCGATGCGCTGCTCAGCCGCGACGGTCTCTACATCCGCAACGCGCTGATCCAGAATTTCACCGAGAATAGCGGCAAATTGTTCCAGGCGAAGGGCGATGTCGATTACGACCTCGATTCTTTCCTGTCGAACATCGCGGTCGGCGTCCGCTATGCGCACCGGTCGGCGGAGGAGCAGTCGGTCAACCTCAACACCGCGACTCCCGGCGGCAATATCGGCACCGGAAACGACGCAGCGGCGGTGCTGGTATCGAATACCGGCCTGCCCGAGGATTTCCTTGTACTCGGCTCCGCTGCGCCCGACCTAAACGGCGGATCGCGCTTCTATATCCCCAATCCCGATTTCCTGCTGTCGGAGGAAGGGCTCGACGCCGCGCGTGCCTATTTCCGCCTGCCCGCGGGACGTCCCGCCTACGACCCGGGACGCGCATTCGATGCAACCGAGGATTCGATTGCGGGCTATGTGCAGGGCAAATATGAGGCCGATCTGTCGAACAGCATCACGCTCGATGGCGTTGTCGGCGCGCGCTACATCCGCACCAGCCGGACAATCGGCACCAACGTTCCGGCCGGCGGCGGCGCCTTCGACCGGCTGACCGCAAAAACCGTCGATCACGACTGGCTGCCCAACGCAACCGCGCGTTTCCGGATCGGCGACGATATCCAGATCCGCTTCGGCTACGCAAAGTCGCTGCGCCGGCCCAATTTCGCGTCGCTCAACCCGGCGATCACACTCAACCAGTCGAACAACCCGCTCGTCCAGAGCACGGGCAATGCGGGCAACCCTGACCTCAAGGCGCAAAAGTCCGAAAGCCTCGACGCGACCTTCGAATATTATTTCCCGAGCGGCTATATCGCCGTCGCCGGCTATTACCGCGACATCACCGACCGCGTCATCACCAGCGGCGCGGTCGAAACGATCGACGGCGTCGACTATTCGGTGTCCCGCCCGCGCAACGTCGGGCAGGCAACGCTGAAAGGCATCGAACTCAGCACCCAATATTTCCTCGATTTCCTGCCGGGTGCGCTGTCGGGCCTCGGGGTGCAGGGCGCCTTCACGCTCGCCGATTCCAAGGTTGGCGGCGACGATCCGCTCGCGGGATATCCGCTACAGGGCGTGTCGAAATATAACTACACCGTCGGCCTCTTGTACGAAAAGAGCGGGGTCAGCGCGCGGCTGGTCTACACCTACCGTTCCAAATATCTGTCGCTCGACGCGAGCGGCGAACCGACGTTGCGCCCCTTCACCGACGAGACGATCGACGTCGTCGCGGTGCCCGCGCTCGTCACCTATGCGCGCGGCGCGGGGCGGCTCGACTTCAACATCGGCTACGACATCACCGACAAGATCCGCGTCGATGTCGGCGGCACCAATATCCTCGGCAGCAACACATCGACCTATTACGACTATCCCGGTTATACGAATATCAACAACGAGATGGCGTATGACGAGACGACCTGGTCGGCGGGCGTCCGGGTGAAATTCTGACAAAAGGGGGGTCCCCGCCGCGTTCGCGCGGCGGGGATATTTCATCGCGCCCGATATGGGGGCAGCGCCGCCATCCAGGCCTTGAGCTTGCCAAGCAGGCGGTCGCGGACCGCAGGCTCGCTCGCCGCGACATCGTTCGCCTCGACGGGATCGCTCGCAAGATCGAAGAGCTGGGGGCTGGCGCCGCCCGCTTCGGCGAGAAGTTTCCAGTCGCCCTCGCGGATCGCGAAGGGCGGCGCCTGGTCGCGTTCGAGCGCGGGCTGCGGCGGCTCCTTCGCCGCGCCTTCCTTGCCATAGGCCCAATAGAGGTCGGGCCGCCGCGGAACCGAGCGCCCCTCGATCACCGGCGACAGGTCGATCCCGTCGACGCCCGCCGGAACGCGCGCGCCGACGATATTTGCGAGCGTCGGGAGCAGATCGACGCCCTGCGCCACAGTCCGCTCGTCGCGGTGGCCGGCCTTGGCGTGACCCCGCCAGGAAAGGATGAGCGGCTGGCGGATGCCGCCTTCGTAGAGGCTCCATTTGCGCCCGCGCAGATTCTCGGTGCTGCCGGGTGCGACCTGCCCGTCCTTGTAATAGCGCTGCGCCGACGACGGGCCATTGTCGCTGGTGACGATGACCAGCGTGTTGTCCATCTCACCCATCTGGTCGAGGCGGTCGAGCAGGCGGCCGAGCGTCTTGTCCATCTTGACCAGCGAGGCGAGCATCCGGTCGTCGTCGGAGGATGTGCCCTTGCCCATGACGTCCGACAGGCTTTCGTCGTCGGGCGCCCAAGGGTCGTGCATGTCATTGAGCCAGAGGTTCACGAACCACGGTTTGTCGGCGTGCTGCGCGACGAAATCGACCATCATATTCGCATAGAGCGACGTGAGATTGGTCTTGATCTCCCAGAAGCGCGGACCTTCTCCGAGCTCGTCCGACTGCTGCGCGAGAAAGCGTTCCTCGTCGGACACGAGCACGCGCGGACCGAGCCCTTCGAAGGTCGTAAAGCTATGGTCGAAGCCATAGGCGGTCGGCCACGGCGCATCGCCGATGTCGCGCCCGCCGCCCAGGTGCCATTTGCCGATGTGCGCCGTCTCATATCCCGCCCCCTTCAGCAGCCGCGCGATATTGGGCAGCTTGGGGTCAAGCCAGTCGGCCTGCCCGATCGCCTTGTTATAGGCGCGGTCGCTGACATAGTTGATGAAACCGACCTCGGCGGGAAAACGCCCCGTGAGCAGCCCCGCGCGCGATGCCGAACAGATCGGCGCCGCGTCATAGAATTGCGTCATCAACACGCCTTCGCGCGCGAGGCGGTCGAGGTTCGGCGTCTGGACCTTCTTGTTCCCCATCACCGACAGGTCGCCGAAGCCCATATCGTCGACGAGGATGAACAGGATGTTGGGCTTGCCGGCCGGTTTAGCCGAAGCCGGCGGGGCGGCAGCGGGAGCCGCCATGCCCGCGGGCGCCGCGACGCCCATGAGCGCCGCGAGCATGGTGGTCGCGGCCCAGCGGGCCATCGCGGTGCGTCGTGCCATCGGCTTTCCCCTCGCCTATTTATCCTCGAACAACGGCTTTGCGATCTTCGCGAAGTCCTCGACCGGCAGCTTCGACACCGCACGGTCGTAGGTGAGAAGGCCGTTGAGTTCGCCTTCGACATCGCTCGTCTCGGTATAGACCGATGCGGCGAGCCCGACTTCCTTCGCCTGACGGATGATCTCGTCGAACTTGATCTTATAGCGGCGGCGATAATCTTCCTTGTCGGTCGCGAACTGATAGATGCGCGCGTCGCGATCGGTGAACCAGAGATGCCCGGGGATCGGCAGGCCGACGCCGCCGAACTCGCCGGTCACGATCGGGCGATCGGCCTGCGGTTCGGGGACCAGCGGCACCTCGTCATAGGTGTGGATGTCATAGACGTCCGACCCGCTGCCCGGCACGTCGAACCAGCCACTCGCATTGTTGACCAGGCGGCTCGGGTCCATATTCTTGGCGATGGCGCCGACGGTTTTAACGTCATACTGGCCCCAGCCCTCGTTGTTGGTCACCCACATGACGATCGACGGGAAGGCACGGAGCGCACCGATCATGCGCGCCAGTTCGGCCTGATATTGCGCCATGCCGCCAGAGGTGAAAGTCGCCTCGCGGTCGCTGGGTCGCCGCACGGCCTGATCGCCGAACGCGCCCGAGGGCATGTCCTGCCAGATCAATATGCCGAGCCGGTCGGCGTCGCGATAATATTGCGCGGGCTCGACCTTGATATGCTTGCGCAGCATGTTGAAGCCGGCCTTCTTCAGGAAGACAATGTCGCTGCGCGCCGCTTCCTCCGACGGCGGGGTCAGCAGGCTTTCGGGCCACCAGCCCTGATCGAGCGTGCCGTTGTGAAAGAGCGGCTTGTTGTTGAGCAGCAGCGCCATCTTGCCCGTCTTGGGATCGATGCCGGTCGAAATCTTGCGCATCCCGAAATAGCTTTTGACGCTGTCGCTGGGCGAGCCGGTTACCGTCGCCGCGGCATAAGCCTCCGCCTCGCGTCCGGTCATCGGCGGCAGCCCGGTGCGGTCGTTCCCCGCGCCCGTCGGCGGCGTCACCTTCACCAGTTCGGCCGACAGGTCATAAAGATAGGGATCGTCGGGCGACCAGAGCCGCGCCTTCGGAATCTTGAGCACGCCCTGCCGGTTGCCGCGGACGATCGTGCTCGCGATCACCTTGCCCTTGTCGCGCGCGGTGATGCGGACCGCGTCGCTCGGCGTAGCCGTGCTGCTGAGCGCGACATCGACCGTCAATTCGCCCTTGTCGATGTCGGGTACCGCACGAAGGTCGGCGATGTGGAGGTCGGCGACGGGCTCGAGCCACACCGTCTGCCAGATGCCGCTGACCGCGGTGTACCAGATACCGCGCGGTTCGAGCGTCTGCTTGCCGCGCGGCTGGTCGCCGGTCGAGGTCGGGTCGGTGACCTGTACGACCAGTTCGTTCGCGCCGGCGCGCAGATAGCGGGTGACATCGAAGCTGAACGGATCGGAGCCGCCCTTGTGGCTGCCGACCACCACGCCGTTCACGAGCACGGTCGATTCGAAATCGACCGCGCCGAAGTGGAGCAAAGTGCGCTGGCCCGGCCATTTCGTGGGCAGCGTGAAGCTGCGCTTATACCACAGCCGGTCGTCGGGCATCAGCTTGCGCGCGACGCCCGACAGCTTCGACTCGACAGCAAAGGGGACGAGGATCTTGCCGTCCATCGTCGCCGGCTGCGGCTCGTTCGCCGGGCGGATCGCATAATCCCAATGCCCGTTGAGGTTCATCCACGTGTCGCGTTCCATCTGCGGGCGCGGATAGCTGCGCCATGCATTTTCCGGCGTCACCTTGCGGCCCCACTCGGACATGATCGGTCCGACATAGGCGGGCCCACCCTCGGTGCTGCCCGGCGCAGTGTAGCCTGCGGTGTTGGTCGTCGAATTGGCGGGCTTCTTCGGCGGCGGCGCGGCGGTCTGCGCATAGGCGGCAATGCTGGCGCTACCCGCCAAGAGCGCGGCAACCACAAGCAACTTCGAAACAGGCTTCATCGGACCCTCCCAATTTATATGATCAATGTGTTTTATAAAGAGTCGCCGGACGTGGCAACCGGAAATCGGTCGCGCCCTCCGCGCGGAATATGGCGTTCGATCAGAAAGATCGCGGCGGCCGAAAAAGCGAGCATGGCAGCGAGGAAGGTCATCGGAGCAAGGTCGCTGCCGGTCGCATCATGGATTTTCGGCACGATCGCCTGCGCGACGAAACCGCCGAGATTGCCAACCGAATTGATCGCCGCGAAGCCCGCCGCCGCCGCCGCCCCGGTCAGGAAACGCCCCGGGAGCACCCAGAAAAAAGGCTGGCCGGCAAAGATCGCCGCGGCGGCGATACATAATGCGGTGAACTGCAGCACCGGCGACGGCAGCGCTGCGGCCAATACCAAGCTGAAGGCGCCCACCAGCGCCGGCCCCACCGTGAAGCGCCGCGACCCGGCACTGCGCGCCGCGAGGCGCGGGAGCCACCACAAGGCCGCCGCTACCGCGAGCCAGGGGATGATATTGAGCAGGCCGTTGGTCGCATCGCTCACGCCGAAACCGCGAACGATCGTCGGGAGCCAGTAGCTGAGGCCATAGGCCGAGAGCGGAAAGCCGAGGAAGGCGACGCAGAGCAGCAACACGCGCAGGTCGCCAAGCGCGCGTAGCGGATTGGCATGTTCGCGCGTGCCCCCCTCTGCGGCGAGGGTTGCCGCGAGCCACGCCTTTTGATCGTCGCTCAGCCATCGCGCCTCGGCCGGCCCGCGCGGCAGGCGCGTAAGCACGACGGGGACGAGCAGCAGCGCCGGGATCGCAGTGACGATGAACACCCATTGCCATCCGCGCAGCCCGGCGGTGCCGTCGAGTTCGAGCAGCAGCCCGCCAAGCGCCGCGCCCACGGCATTGGCGAACGCGCTGGCGATCAGGAAAAGTCCGATCGCCCGCGCGCGCTCCGCCTGCGGGAACCAGAGCGTGAGCAGATAGAGGACACCCGGAAAGAAGCCTGCCTCGGCCACCCCGAGCAGGAAGCGGAGGATGTAGAAGCTCGTCGGTGTCCATGCGAAACCGAGCGCGAGCGTCACAAGACCCCACGCCCCGATGATCCGCGCGAACCACAGCCTTGGCCCGATGCGCTCGAGGATCAGGTTGCTGGGTATTTCGAAGATGCAGTAGCCGAGGAAGAACAGCGCCGATCCCAATCCATAGGCGGCTTCGCTGAGGCCAAGGTCGCCGACCATCTGCAGCTTCGCATAAGCGACATTCTGCCGGTCGATATAGGCGACCAGATAGAGCAGGCAGAGCAGCGGCATCAGCCGCCAGGTGATGCGCCGGACCGTCGCCGCGCCGATGTCGTCCATATCCGCCTCTCCCCGTTTTCAATTGCGGGCCGTCGAGGCGGTTGGCCGCCTTCACATTAATTATACGATATATATGCTTCCTATCGGCGCAAATCGAATCTATCAATGGTCCATCGGTTGTAACGCGGGGGCGAACCGACTCCCGCCAAGGACACCAGAAGAGGGAGAAGAGAGATGATCCGCCGGAGCTTCCTGCTCACCGCCGCCGCCGTTTTCACCATCGCCGCCACCGCCGCCCAGCCTGCCATGGCGCGCGAGCAGTGGACGAAGGAACAGGCGAACAAATGGTACGACAAGCAGCCCTGGCTGATCGGTGCCAATTACAACCCCGGCTCGGCGGTAAACGAACTCGAAATGTGGCACGAGCCCACCTTCGACCCCGCGACGATCGACAAGGAACTCGGCTGGGCCGCGGGCATCGGCATGAACACGATGCGCGTCTTCCTGCACAACCTGCTCTGGGAAAACGACCCCGAGGGCACGAAGAAGCGGATGAACGAGTTTCTCGCCATCGCCGACAAGCATAAGATCAAGATCATGTTCGTGTTGTTCGACAGCGTCTGGGATCCCAATCCCGTTTATGGCCTGCAAAGCCCGCCGATCCCCGGCGTCCACAATTCGCGCTGGGTGCAGGCGCCGGGCGAAGCGCGGCTGAAGGACGCGAGCCAGTACGGCAAGCTCGAGGGCTATGTGAAGGACATCGTCGGCACCTTCGCCAACGACCCGCGCATCATCGCCTGGGACGTGTGGAACGAACCGAACAACAAGGGCGGCGGCAATTACGAGCATATCCCCGACAAGAACAAATATGTCGCGCTGCTCCTGCCCCAGGTCTTCGAATGGGCGCGCAGCGCGAACCCGACCCAGCCGCTGACCTCGGGCGTCTGGATAGGGCAAGATTGGGATAATCTGGACAAGGTCGACGCGGTCGAGCGCACGCAATTAACCCAGTCGGACATCAACAGCTTTCACGATTACAGCTGGCCCGAAACCTTCGAGAAGCGCGCGAAACAGATGTTGAGCTATGGCCGGCCGGTGCTCTGCACCGAATATATGGCGCGCGGTAACGGATCGACCTTCGACGGCTCGCTACCGCTCGGCAAGAAATATAATATCGGCATGTACAATTGGGGTTTCGCCGACGGCAAGACGCAGACGCGCCTGCCGTGGGACAGCTGGAAAAAGCCCTATACCTATGACGAGCCGACGATCTGGTTCCACGAGGTCTTCCGCGCGGACGGCAAGCCCTATCGCCAGGCCGAAGTCGACCTGATCAAGCGCCTTGCCGCCGCGCCCAAGGGCGTGGTCCCGATGGCGAACGCCAAGTGATCTGGCGGCCGGTGTCCCGCGCTCTCCTCGCCGCGCTGCTCGTCGGCGCGGCGGCGATGGCGGCGGAGGCGCCGGCCCCGCTCTCGTTCGACGGCGCCGATCCCGACATCGAAGCCGCCGACGGGCGCTATTATATCTATCCGACCAATTCGGGCGGGACGGGACAGTTGCACGTCTGGACTTCGCCCGACCGGCGCCACTGGCAAAAGGGCGCCGAGCTGATCCGGCTCGACCAGATCGGCTGGATCGGCGACGACGGCGCGCCGCGGCATGCCTTGTGGGCGCCCGACATGGTCGCGGCAAACGGGCGTCACTATCTCTATTTCTCGGTCGGCCCGCAGAATCCGACGCCGAGCCGGATCGGCGTCGCAAGCTGTGCGAGCCTCGAAGGGCCGTGCACCGACAGCGGCAAGCCGCTGATCACTGGCGGCACCGGATTCGAAGCGATCGACCCCGCGGTCTTCGTCGATCCGGCCACCAAAACACCCTATCTTTATGCGGGCGGCAGCGCAGGCGCGAAGCTGCGCGTCTGGGTGCTCAAACCCGACATGGTGACGATCGATCGCGAAATCCCGGTCGAAACGCCGCCGCACTTCACCGAAGGCGCGTTCGTGCACGAACGCGGCGGCACCTATTATCTGTCCTATTCGTCGGGCAGTTATCGCCACGACAGCTATCAGGTCCATTATGCGACCGCACCGTCGCCGACGGGCCCCTGGACCTGGCGCGGCAAGGTCGTCGAGAGCGACGCGCGCTTCAAGGGCCCCGGCCATCATGCCTTTCTGCACGATCCCGCCGATGGCCGCTGGTATATCGCCTATCACCGCTGGGAAGGACAGACTGGCCCCGGTCCGTACAAGGGCAGCCGCAAATTCACCGTGCAACCGATCGCCTATCGCGCCGATGGCACGATCGCCCCGCTGGACATGCGCTAGGCTATTTCTCCGCGTCGTCGATCAGCGTCAGCACGTCGCCGATCAGGTGGCGCATCGCGCTCCGCGCCGCATCCGGATCGTGCGCCGCGATCGCGTCGCGCACCGCGGCATGGTCGGCCACGCTCGCGCTGCGCCCCTTGATCCGGTTGGTAAAACGGATCGAGGTGCGCAAGGCGGTGCTGACCACGTCGCGAAACTGCGCATAAAAGGGATTGTTCGACGCGCGCAGGATCGAAACATGAAAGGCGATATCGGCCTCCAGCGTATCATCCTCGCCCCGCTCGGCCGCCGCCATACGGTCGAGCCCGTCGCCGATGCGCTTGAGCTCTTCGGGGCGCCCGAATTGCGCCGCGAGCGCCGCCGCTTCGGGTTCGATCGCGACCCGCAGCTGGTTGAACTGCTTGAGCAGCTCGATCGAAAATTGCCTCTCGAGCAGCCAGCGCAGCACGTCGGTGTCGAACAGGTTCCACGACGAAGTCGGTTGCACCACGGTTCCCTGCCGCGGCCGCGCGCTGAGCAATCCCTTCGCGGTCAGCATCTTCACCGCCTCGCGCGTCACCGACCGGCTGACGCCATGGCGCTTGGTCAACTCGGCCTCGGTCGGGAAGGCTTCGTCGTCGAACTGGCCGGTGACGATCGCCCGCCCAAGATTGTCGAGCAACCCATAGGTCAGGTTGCGCCCGAGCGAAGCCGGCGCGTCGCCATGATCAAGTCCCGATTGTTCGAACGACACGGTCAGCGTCTCCTTATGCGTGGCCGCAAATCGACCTTGACTCCGATGGTAAACCCAACAGAAAACTAGACAAGCCTAATTAATACGATAAATATACATAAATGCCTCGACGGGAACCGGGAGGCTGGGAGAGAATATGTTCTATCGGTCATCCACCGCCCCCACATCGCTCGCTGGAAAGAAGCGCGGCCAAGCCGGTTCCGCCGCGACCAAGCGATTTTTCGCGACGGCGGCGATGGGGTTGGCGGCCATCGCGACACTGCCGTCCACGGCGGCTCTGGCGCAGACATCGCCCCACGCTCCCAAGGCAGCAGCGCAGGCCGAACGTCGCCCGAACATCCTTTTCATCCTCGTCGACGACATGGGCTTTGGCGATCTGTCGGTGATGGGGAACAAGAAGGTCGCGACGCCGAACCTCGACCGGCTTGCCCGCGAGGGCGTGCTGCTCACCAAATTCTACGACGCCGCACCGATCTGTTCCTCGTCGCGCGCCGGTTTCCTCACCGGGCGGTTCCCGGCGGACGTCGGTTTCGTCGGCATCACGGCGGCGCGCGCGCGCAATGCCGAAATCGGACAGGTCGACTGGCTCGATCCGCAGCTGCCGACGATCGCGCGGCTGCTCCAGCAGAACGGCTACAAGACCGCGCATATCGGCAAATGGCATCTGGGCGGCGGCCGCGACATCGGCGATGCACCGTGGCCGACGGCGTATGGCTTCGACAAGAGCTTCACGACCTTCGAGGGGCTCGGGCCGCGCGTGCTTGTTTCCGACGAGGAACGGTCGTTGGCCCAGCAGTCGGACAAGCTCGGCGAAGGGCCGCGCTTCTGGGAAATCAAGACCAACCTTACCGGGCTGTACGCCGACATGACGGTCGATTTCGTCGCACAGAATTCGGACAAGCCCTGGTTCGTGAACCTCTGGCTCAACGACATCCACGATCCCTGGGCGCCCGACGACGAAAGCCTGTCGTACGTCATGGGCAAGGGCGCGTCGTCCGACGACGACCAGATGCTCGCTTCGCTGGTCAAGATGGACAAGACGCTCGGACGTCTGCTCGAACGCCTCGATCAGATGGG
This sequence comes from Sphingopyxis sp. OAS728, assembly GCF_014873485.1. NCBI lineage: Bacteria > Pseudomonadati > Pseudomonadota > Alphaproteobacteria > Sphingomonadales > Sphingopyxidaceae > Sphingopyxis > Sphingopyxis sp. OAS728. The sequence continues at coordinate 1,913,330 of NZ_JADBDT010000001.1, forward strand.
CGAGCTGGACAATACGCTGGTCCTCTTCACTTCCGATAACGGACCGTCGTCGCTCGCGCGTTATCACGAGCGCGGCGAAACCGCGCCGGGGAGCACCGAGGGTCTGCGCGGCCGCAAGTTCAGCCTTTACGAAGGCGGTATCCGCCAGCCTTTGATCATGCACTGGCGCGGCCATATGAAGGCGGGAACGCGCGACGAGCAGACGGTGGCGCAGGGCGTCGACCTGCTCCCGACCTTCGCCAGCATCATCGGCACCAAGAAACCGGCGGGTGCCGCCGGAATCGATCTGTCACCGGCTCTGCAAGGCCAGCCGGTCACCGGCCGGCCCGACCTGTTCTGGGCCTATGGCAAGGAAGGCCGCCCCATGTTGGGCAAACCCAGCCAGCCGATCGACGTGTCGCCGCGCTTTGCGGTGCGCGAGGGCGACTGGAAGCTGCTCGCGAACGACGGCGGCGCCGACGTCGAACTCTATGACCTCGCGCGCGATCCGATGGAAAAACAGGATCTGGCGGCGAGTGAACCCGAAGTGCGCGGGCGGTTGCTCGCCAAGCTCAAGAAATGGCTTGCCCAGCTGCCCAAATGATCGTGCAGCAAAGCACCGAGCCACCACCGAACGAGACGCCCCCGACTATGAAAGCCGCTTCGCGCACCGCCGCCCCAGCCCCCGCCCCGTCGCACGAAGGAATGCGCTTCATCGAAGGCGGCGCCTTCACCATGGGCTCCGATCGCTTTTATCCCGAGGAACAACCGCAGCGCCGCGTCAAGGTCGACAGCTTCTGGATCGACGAGACGCCGGTGACCAACCGCGCTTTCGCCGAATTCGTCGCGGCGACGGACTATCGCACGCTGGCCGAGCTGCCGGTCGACCCGAAGCTTTATCCCGGTGCAGACCTCGAAGGCGTCGAGCCCGGATCGCTCCTGTTCCGCAAAGCCGACGGGCTGATCCCACTCGACGATCCGTCGGGATGGTGGGCCTTCGTCCCCGGCGTCGACTGGCGCCATCCGACCGGCCCCGAAAGCTCGATCGAAGGGATGGAGGATCATCCTGTCGTCCATGTCGCGCATTGCGACGCCGAAGCCTATGCGAAATGGGCCGGCAAGTCGCTGCCGACCGAGGCCGAATGGGAATATGCGGCGCGCGGCGGAGCCGATGGGCAGGAATATGCCTGGGGCGACGAGCTGGCACCCGACGGCGCGATCCTCGCCAACTATTGGCTCGGCCTGTTTCCCGTTTCGACGACCAAGGCCGATGGCAATTATCGCACAACGCCGGTCGGCAGCTTTCCGGCCAATGGCTATGGCCTCGTCGACATGATCGGCAATGTCTGGGAATGGACCCGCGACTGGTATGCTGCGCCGCAAGCGGCGAAGACCCGGTCGCCGTGCTGCGCGATCGCCAACCCGCGCGGCGCGACGCTCGCGCAAAGCTATGATGGCAGCGCCCCCGGCGCGCGCATCGGCCGCAAGGTCCTGAAGGGCGGTTCGCATCTTTGCGCCGTCAACTATTGCCAGCGTTACCGCCCGGCGGCGCGGCATCCGCAACATGTCGACAGCGCAACGAGCCACATCGGCTTTCGCTGCGTGTCGCGACGAAAGGGAGAATGAACATGCCACGTACCACGCACTGGACCCGCAGGGCCATGCTGGCCCTGCTGATCACTGCGACGTCGGCATGCGCGCAGGCGCCCGCGCCCCGCGCGGGCCTCCCTGCGCCGGCGCCAGCGACAGCGCAGAGGCCCAACGTCCTGCTGATCCTGATCGACGACCTCAAGCCCGCACTCGGCACCTATGGCGACCGCACTGCGATCACCCCCAACATGGACCGGCTCGCGGCGCGCGGCGTGCGCTTCGACCTCGCCTATGCCAACGAGGCCGTATGCGCCCCGAGCCGCATCAACCTGATGAGCGGGGCACGCTCGACGAGCAGCGGCATCTATAATTTCGGGATGAACCTGCGCGACTATATGCCCGACGCGGTGACGCTGCCCGACTATTTCATGCGCGCGGGCTACCACACCGAAAGCATGGGCAAGGTCTATCATATCGGCCACGGCACCGTTGGCGACACCGCCGGCTGGTCGGTCCCGCACCACAAGGAAAAGGTGATCGAATATGTCGATCCCGCGAGCACTGGCGGGAAGCCGACGCAGGAAGAGGCGCTGTTCGAGGAAATCCCGGTGCCCGAGGGCAACCCCTTCGCCTATGCGCGCACGCTCGCGCGCGGCGCGGCGTGGGAGATGCCCGATGTCGCCGACGACGCCTATGCCGACGGCCGCACTGCCAAGCGCGCGGAAGAACGGCTGAAGGCGCTGAAACAGGGCAACCAGCCCTTCTTCCTCGCCGTCGGCTTCGCGCGCCCGCACCTGCCCTTCTCGGTCCCCAAAAGCTATTGGGACATGTATGATCCCGCGAAGCTTCCGATGCCGGGCTTCGAACAATTGCCCGAAGGCGCACCCGCCTACACCGACAAGCAGGGCGGCGAGATCAACGCCTATCGGGAGCCGCCGCAAAATGTCCGCGGCGACCAGTTCTCCCCCGAGATGAAGCGCCAACTGCTCCATGGCTATTATGCCGGGGTGTCCTATGTCGACGTCCAGATCGGCAAGGTGCTGAAAGCGCTCGAGCGCGAAGGCCTCGCCGACAATACGATCGTCGTTCTGTGGGGCGACCATGGCTATCACCTCGGCGATCATGGCATCTGGACCAAACACACCAATATGGAGCAGGCGACCCGCATTCCGCTGATTTTCGCCGGCCCCGGGATCGTGCGCGGACAAGGCACCCGCCAGCTCGCCGAAACTGTCGATATCTATCCCACGCTCGCCGCGCTCGCTGCGCTGCCCGCCCCCAAGGGACCGCAGCCGATCGACGGCACCTCGCTCGCGCCCGTCCTGCACGACCCCGCGGCACGGGTGCGGGGCTATGCTTGTCACGCCTACCCCCGCCCCGGGCGTCTCGGCCAGGCAATCCGTACCGACCGCTATCGCCTCGTCCGCTGGACCGAGGAAAAGACCGGCGCGCGCGACTATGAGCTCTATGACCTCGTCGCCGATCCCGAAGAGACGCGCAATCAGGCGAGCGCGCTGCCCAAGATACGCGCCGAACTCGACGCGATCCTCGACAGCCAGCCCGCGGCACGGCCGATCAATGGCAAACCTCGCAAAAACTGAGACGAGCTCGGAGACAAAGAAAAGGCCGCGGTCAACCCCGCGGCCTTTTTTGTTACACGAATAAGGGCGTTAGCGGCCGCGCGATGGAACCGGAAGCGGGGTATCGCCGGCAACGGGCTCGCCAAACTCGGGCCAGCCTGCGTCGCTCCATCCGAAACGCTGGATATGCGGCGCACGCGCGGGCGTGCATTTCATCCCCGGCCCCGGGTTGGCGTGATAGATGATCCAGCTTTCCTTGCCGTCGGGCGAGGTGAAAAAGCCGTTGTGCCCCGTCGCATAAACGCCGTTCGCGCTCTTGAAGACCGGCTGCGCGGTCTTTGTCCATACCTTTGGATCGAGCACATCGGACCCCGCAGGCGCGTGGAGCAGGCCGAGCGAATAATCGTCGGACCAGCAGGCGCTCGCCGAATAGGTCAGGAACAGATCGCCCTTCGGCCCGCGCAAAAACTCGGGTCCTTCGAGGATCTGGCGCCCGCCCTGTTTTTCCCAGGCCTTGTCGGGCATGGCGATCACGCTTTCACCTCCGGTGAGCGTCCAGGGATTGCTCATCTCCGCGATCGCAAGCCCGCTGTCGGAACCGATATAGGGCGAGTAGGCGAAATAGCGCTTGCCGCCATGTTCGAACACGGTGCCGTCGATACCCGCCCGCGCCGTGTTGACGCGTCCACGATCGACCCACTCACCCTGCATCGGATCGGGGCCGGCATTTTCGAGCACGAAGACTGCGCGGTGCGCATCGTCCTTGAAGCCGCTCGCGGTCGCCGAATAATAGAGATACCATTTGCCGTCGAGGCGGTGCAGCTCGGGCGCCCAGATGCTGTGCGCGTTCGCACCCTTGGCAGGCGGCGTCCACACGACGCGCTTCTCCGCCTTCGCGAGGTCGGCGATATTGTCGGTGCGCCATAGCATCAGGCGATTGCCGAGCGTGTGCGTGTAATAATAGACGCCGCCCTCCTGCGTGATCCATGGATCGGGCCCCGACGTCAGCAGCGGGTTGGTGAAGGTCGGGGCGGCTGGAACCTCCGCCGCGCCGGGCCCGCTCAACCCTGCGAGCAAGGCGGCCGCCAGCAGCGCAACCGGGCGCAACCGGCGCCCGTCATTCTCTATGCCGGCGCGGCGGATCGACCCCGCCGCGCCCTGCTTCCACCAATTTTTCACTAAACCTCCCGTCAGAATTTCACGCGCGCACCGATGCTGTAGACTGTCTCGTCGCCGTTGAGCTGGAACACGACGCGCTCGTCGCCCCAATAGGTCGACGTCTTGTTGCGCAGGATATTCGTCCCGCCGATGTCGAGCCGCAGCGCCTCGGTCACGTCGTAACCGACGCTGAAGTCGAGGCGGCCGGCGGGCCGGACATAGGACAGGAAGACCGGCACATAGGCCTCGTTCACCCGGTCCGGATCGAAGGGACGCAGCGCGACACCGCCGGTATTGTCGGCGTTGATATATTTCGAGCGGAAGGTGTAGATCAGGCGCGCGCTGAGCCCCTTCTTGTCGTAGAGCAGCCCGGCGGTGTAATTATATTTGGACACGCCGACGAGCGGGTTGCCCGCGAGCGGGTCGTCGCCCTTGATCGTCGAATCCGCGAGCGTGAACGCCCCCTGCACCCCGAAACCGGAGAGCGCGCCTGGCAGGAAGTCGAAGAAATATTGCGCGCTGACCTCGATCCCCTTGAGGTCGACCGAGCCGACGTTGCGCGGGCTGGAAATCAGGAAGTTGAGCCCATCGATCGTTTCCTGCGTGTTCGAATTGACGACGCGATCCTTGATCGAGCGATAATAGCCGGTGACAGCGATATAGCCGCTCGGGAAATAATATTCAGCCGTCGCGTCAAAGCTGTCGGACTTTTGCGGACGAAGGTCGGGGTTCCCGCGTGTCCCGTTGTTAAGCAGGAACACATTCCCGACCAGTGTCAGCGACTCGCTGGGATTGAGAGATGCAAAGTCGGGGCGCCGCATCGAGCGCGAGTAAGTGAAGCGCGTCTGGAACGATTCCCCGAACTTGAGCCGCGCCGTCGCCGACGGCAGGATGTCGGTATCCGACCGCTTGGCAACGATGGGAGTGAAGGTCTTGCCCGTCCGCTCGAATCCGGAGATCGTGCGATCGGTGCGGATGATACGCGTGCCGATCACGCCGTCGAGCGTCAGCGAGCCGAGCGGAATCTCGTAGCTACCCTCGACATAGCCGGCGTAGGTCGTCTCGTCCGCATTGAACTCCTTCGTCGGATCGAAGTCGGGCTGGCGCAGCGGCAGGTTGAATAGTGCGCGCAGTTCGTTCCGCCCGCGCTCCGAGCGAAGATAGGCCGGATTCACGCCAAGAAATGCCGATCCGCCGTTGAGCCGCGGCGCGACCCCGATCACGCCGAGGAAATCGGGCGAGAGCGGCAAGCTCGAAATCAACCGCGCATTGGCTTCGGTCGGCGTCCCGATATTGCCAAAGCCGATCGACTGCACCGTGTTGGTCTGGCGCACTTCCTGGAACCGTGCCTCGCGCTTGGCGTAGCGGAGCCCTGCCTTGATCTTGGGCAGAATGCCGCCGACTTCATATTCGCCGTCGGCGCGCGCCTGCAGCAGATTGCCTTCGCCCAGCGTATAATTCTGGTTGATCGAATTGCGGAGCGACAGGTTGGTCGAGCTTAAGGGAATCGACGGATCGATTGTGAAGGACGGCCCATCGTTATCGTTGAATTCGACGAACACCGTCGGAACACGCTGGCCGACCTCGGCGTTGAAATTCTGGAGGAAGGACCGCGACGTCTGATAGGCGGCATCGACGGTCAGCTTGAGGCGGTCCTGTTCAAAAAGGGCACCGCCTGCCACCATCTTGTTCTTTTGCGTAATGTCTTCCGACGAACTGTTCTGATTGATCACGACATTGTCGAAGCGGGCGCTCTTGATTTCGCACAATCGCTGGACGGTGAACGGCTGGATCCCGACCGTGCCGTCGGCATTGTTGACCAGCGTCGGGTTGGTGCCGCCCGAATTGACGCGCGCGTCGAAGCAATAGTCGCTCGCCGTGACTTCCGACATCCGCGAATTGTTGGTGAAGGGCTGTGGATTGAAACCGGCGAAGCCGGTCGTGCTCCGGAAATAGGTGTAGAGGCCGTCGACATAAAATTGCAGTTCGGGCGTTGCCTGCCATTGCAGCGCGGCATTGGCCTGGAAGCGCGTGATGTCGCCGACGTCGGGCATGTTACGCAGAACCTGCGGCACCAGATAGCCGGGGGTGTTCAACGGCGTGCCGCTCGACGAGCGGCGCTCGCCGAGGTTGGTAACGCTGCGGATATTCTGGGCCTCTGAATAGGTCACATTGACCAATGCCCCGAACTCGCCGATCGACGTCTCGGTCTTGCCAGCGGCGAGAATGCCGAACTGGGGATTGCTCGCATCGGCGATCGTCGCATAATTCTGGCGTGCGGTCAGGACCAGTGTCGGGTCGCGAAAGCTGAAGGGGCGGTTTAGCCTGAGGTCGAGCGTGCCCGCGACCCCGCCCTCGATCTGGTCCGCGGTCTGCGATTTGAACGCGTCGATCCGCGCCAGCGCTTCGGCCGGCACATCCTGCAGGTCGAAGCCGCGACCGGTGGTGGTCGCGACCTCGCGCCCGTTCACCGTTGTCAAAATGTCGGTGAGACCACGGATGCGGACGGTGGACAGTTCGTTATTGCGGTCGTTCTGGACCTGGATACCGGGCACGCGCTGCAGCGCCGCGGCGACGGTGGGATCGGGCAGCTTGCCGATATCGGTCGCAACGATCGAATCGACCACCTGCACCGCGGTACGCTTCACCTCTGCTGCGCGTTCAAGCGACTGCCGGACGCCAGTGACGATGATGTCGCCATCGGTGCTGTCCGCCTGCTCCGTGGCGTCCGCTGTTTCCGACGGTGCAGTTTCCTGCGCGGCGACCGGCATCGAAACAAAAATCGCCGTTACCGATACGGCGCCCAACAAAGCCTTGCGCATAAACCCTCTCCCTATGTGGCGCGTTTCGCGCGCTCGTTCGCCGCCGCTGGTCGGGTGGCGATTCTTGAAACGATAAATAAGATAAAACAGAGAAACGATCAACGGTCTATCGTCGCGTTGGGTGATTCGACCAAAAAAAACCGCACCGGAACGTGCGTCCGGTGCGGTCGTCGTTCTGCGAAGCTCGTGGCCGGTCAGTCGCCCTCGCCGCCCATTGGTCCGCGCTCGAAGCGCGGCTTTGCGCTGACCTGCCCGGCATCGCCTTGCGACTTGCGCCAGGCCGCCAAGCGGCTGCGAAGCTCCGCCAATTCCTTGGCATGGCGCGGATCCTTGGCAAGATTCACCTTCTCGTCAGGGTCGGCCCGCAGGTCATAGAGTTCCTCCGCGGGACGCTTGTAATAGCTGTCGACGATCGCCTTTGCGGCGGGATCCTTTTCGGCCGCCTCACGCCATGACGGAAAATAGGCACCCGAGTCCGTCCGCATCACCTTGAGGTCGATGTGCGTCGTGTAGGTCCAGTCGGGATGCAGATTCTCGATATATTTCCAGCGGTCGGTGCGAATGCTGCGCATCGGATAGACGTTGACGCGCACGTCATTGTTATGCGTCGTGAAAATCTCCTTGCGCCCGGTAGTCGCCGGTCCGACGCCAAGCAGGCCCGCGAAGGAGATCCCGTCGATGCCCTGGGGCGCCTTGCCGCCGGCGAGCTGGACGAGCGTCGGCAGCACATCGACCCAGCTGACCATCGCATCGGTCCGCGTGCCCGGTTTCACATGACCGCCCCAGCGGACAACCATCGGTACGCGGGTGCCGGTGTCGTAGAGGTTCCATTTGCCGAACGGCCACTGCGTCCCGTGATCGGTCGAATAGAGGACGAACGTATCCTTGCCGAGCACGGCGTCGACCACATCCATCGTCGAGGCAAGATCCTGGTCCATCCGCGTCACTGCGGCATAGAAGCGCGCGCGCGCATCGCGCGTGATCGGCGTGTCGACCGTCTTGGGCGGCAGTTTCATCGCCGCCGGGTCATAGCCTTCGGTCGTCCGCGGCCATGGCACATGCGGCCAGTTGGTGCCGACAAACAGCGCGAGCGGACGCTTGTCCTTGCGCGCCTTCAGCCATTCGGCGGCCGCAGGGATGCCCTTGTGATCGTGGAAGGTGTCGTTGGCATAATAGTCGAAGCCATAGGTTCCGGTGTGCTGGTAATGCGCGACCTTGCCAAAGGCGACGACTTCATAGCCCTGTTCCTGCAGGTAGGAGGGGAGCTTGCGGATCGTGGCATTCGCCCGGTCATGGTTCGCCTCGGCGCCGTTGTGCGCGGGCATCATACCCGTCAGCAGCGCGGCGCGGCTCGGCGCGCATGCAGGCGATGCGACGAAGGCGCGGTCGAACGACATCCCTTCGGAAGCGAGACGCTGCAGTGCCGGGGTGCGGACATTCGCATCGCCGCCGAGCGGAACGTCGGCGTAGCTGAGATCGTCGGCGAGGAAGATCACGATATTGGGCTTCGCAGCCGCCTGGCCGCCATCACCCTGCGCCTGCCCCGGCACAGCCGAAGCGAAGGAAAAAGCGATGACGCTCGTCGCAAGGACGAGGTCGCGCCGGTTGAATTTGAACATCGATTATCTCCCGGATTATGATTTTTATCGGCCTAGCGCGGCAATGAAGGCGCGCGCGCGGTCGCCAACCTCGTTCGCGCTCAATCCCGGCCGGTAGAGCGCCGACCCCAGGCCAAAGCCGGCCGCACCTGCGGCAAGCCATGGCGCCATCGTCTCGGGCGCAATCCCCCCGACGGGCAGCAAGCGCGTCCCCGGCGGAACGACCGCTCCGAACGCCTTGAGCACGGCCGGGCTGGCCGCTTCGGCAGGAAACAGTTTCAGCGCGGTGGCGCCCGCGCGGAGCGCGGCAAAGGCTTCGCTGGGGGTCGCAAAACCCGGGAGCGAGACGAGACCCGCACTTGCCGACGCCGCGATGACGTCGACGTTGGTGTTGGGCGAAATGATCATCGTCCCGCCGGCGTCGGCTACGGCAGCGACATCGGCCGTCGTCAGCACGGTGCCGGCGCCGATGACGGCGCGCCCTTTCAGCCGATTAGCAAGGCGGCCGATGCTGTCCAGCGGATCGGGCGAGTTCAGCGGCACTTCGATCAGGGCAAAACCGGCGTCGGCCAATGCCTCGCCAATCGCCTCGACCTCGTCCGGCTTCACGCCGCGCAAGATCGCGATCAGCGGACAGCGCGCGAACGCGGCATCGAAGGCGGCAACATGGGTCATAGGGCTTTGTCTCCAATCGCAAGGATGCCGCGCGCAAAAGCGCTGTGGCTGTCGACGATCACCGGCTCGCGGCCGGTCGCCGCGACGGCGGCGGCGTAAAGATTGCCGAGTTCGGGATCGGCAAGAATGTGGATCTGCTCGAACGCGCAATCGTCCATGCGTGCGGCGACGTCGCTGCCGATCAGCACGCCGCTCGCGAAGGACGCCGCATCGGCATCGTCGCGCAAGCCCAGCACCGAAGCCGCGCGGATACCAAACAGCGACGCGGCGAGATCGCGCCGTGCGCCCTCGGCCAACCCTTCGCGAAATGCGTCGCCGTCCGTAACATTGGCGGTCAGCGACCCTGAGAGCAGGCTATGCCCGCGAAGCAGGGCGAACAACTCGCCCGTCATCGCGGTGGTGAAGCTGGCGATGCGCCCATTTTCCATCCTGGCCCATTTGCAATGGGTCCCGGGCTGCGCGAGCAGCGCATCGGGCGGCACCATCCAGCCCGCGACAGCGCCGAGCAACTGCACTTCCTCGCCGCGCATCACGTCGGCGCGGCCGTTCTTCGAACAGGAAACGCCCGGAACGATCGCCGTGCGGTCGTCGATCCAGTCAAGCCCCGCGACAAGTTCGTCCACCCCCGCGGGTGCCGCGACATAGGGAACCACGCGCCAGCCGACGGTCGAGCCGACCATGCCGGCAAGCAGCATCGGCAGGTCGCCGAAGCGTTCACGGATCGCGGCGACCTCGCCCGCGAAGTCGGTGACCGACGCGGCGCCGCGACCATCGCGCTCGGTATGCGCGACGGCGCCGTCCTCGAAGCGGAACACACGCCGGTTGGTGGTGCCCCAGTCGACGGCGAGAAAGGCCGACGGCGCGCTCACCACCAGGTCGCGTACAGCGCGATGAGGACGAGGATCACACCGACGCCCGCGACGTTGAACATCGTGGGGGTCGCGAAGCTGACGCCCTGCATCGTGATGCGATTGGCATCGCCGCGGCCCTTGAACATAAGGCTGATCCCTACCGCGAGCGCGAGGCTGATCAGGAAGACGAGGCCCATGCGATTCATGAACGGGAAGTCGGGCATACCGATCTTGAAAGCGTAGGACAGGGCGACCGACGCGACGGCGGCGGCAATGGCCCCTGCCTCACTCGCCTTTTTCCAGAACAGGCCGAGCAGGAAGATCACCGTGATTCCGGGGGTGAAGAAGCCCGAGAATTCCTGGATGAACTGGAACGCCTGATCCGAATTGCCGAGCAGCGGGCGGGCGGTAAGCAACGCGATCACGACCGCCAGCGCGGCGGCGATGCGGCCGACCAGCACGAGATGCTTTTCGCGGCCGCCGCGCTGTCCATCCTCGGCGTCGCTCGAAAGGCCGCGCGCCTTGGCATAGAGGTCGAGCGTGAAGATCGTCGCGATCGAATTGATCTTGCTCGCGGTCGACGCGATGATCGCGGCGATCAGTGCGGCGAAGACGAGGCCGAGCAACCCGGGGGGCAGCAGGCGCATCATCGTCGGATAGGCCTCATCGGGCTTGGCAAGATCGGGCGCGAGGACGACTGCGGCGATGCCGGGCAGCACGATGATGACGGGCATCAGCAGCTTCAGAAACGCAGCGAAGATCACGCCCTTTTGCGCTTCGCCGAGGTTCTTCGCGGCGAGTGCGCGCTGGATGATATATTGGTTGAAGCCCCAATAGCTGAGGTTCGCGATCCACATGCCGCCGACGAGCACGGCAATGCCGGGCAAATCCTTGTAGAAGGGATGATCGGGCGCGAGGATCATGTCGAAATGGCCGGGGACGCGCTCGGTCAGGATCGAGAAGCCCGCCATCACGCCCTGCCCGCCGCTGATTTCGTTGAGCGTCAGATAGGAAATGATGAGGCCGCCCATGACGAGCAGGGTCACCTGCACGATATCGGTGAGCGCAACCGCCTTCAGCCCGCCGTAGAGCTGATAGAGCAGCGCGAAGGCACCAAGCACGATCAGCGCGACATTCTGGTCGACGCCCGCGACCTTGTTCACCGCGATCGAACCGAGCCAGATGATCGAGGTCAGGTTCACGAAGACATAGAGCGCGAGCCAGAAGACTGCCATGATCACCGGCAGCGTCTTGCCGTACCGCTGCTCGAGGAACTGCGGCATCGTATAGATTTCATTCTTGAGGAAGATCGGCAGGAAATATTTGCCGACGATCAGCAGCGTCAGCGCGGCCATCCATTCATAGGAGGCGATCGCAAGGCCGAGCGCATAGCCCGATCCCGACATGCCGACGATCTGTTCGGCCGAGATGTTCGCCGCGATCAGCGACGCGCCGATCGCCCACCAGGGCAGCGATTTCGAGGCAAGGAAATAGTCCGACGTGTCTTTCGCATGCCCGGCTTTTTCGCGGCTTACCCATTGCGCGAGGCCGAAAATGCCGATGGCATATATGACGATGACGATGATATCGATTTGCGACAGGCCCGCCATGCGAACTCTCCCCTTGGCTGCTTATTGAAATCACATTTATCTTATTTAAACTGCTTGTCTAGCTTCCTGTGCAGGATCGGTGATAAGGCCGGGCAAAATATATAGCGTGGAGACGAACGTGGCGAACATGTCGGGATTGGGTATCGAGGATGCGGGGCCGCAGCTTGGCCGGAATTTGACCTATGGCATGCTCGACGCGATCGGGCGCGCGATCGTGGTCGGTGACTATGACGGCGCGATTTTTCCGACCGAGGCCGAGCTCGCCAAGCAGCATGGCGTCAGCCGCTCGGTGACGCGCGAGGCGGTAAAGATGCTGACGGCGAAGGGGCTGCTGAGCGCGCGCCCGCGACAGGGCACGATCGTCCAGCCGACGACGTCGTGGAACCTGTTCGACACCGATGTCCTTCGCTGGTTGCTCGAGCGGCAATTTTCGATCGACCTGCTGCGCCAGTTCAACGAACTGCGCGTCGCGATCGAGCCCGAAGCGGCGGCGCTTGCCGCGCGCGTCGCGACCGCCGACGATATCGAGCGGGTGAACGCGGGTTTGAAACGGATGGAACGGGCCGAGCGCGGCGAGGACGATACGCTGGAAAGCGACATCGCCTTTCACATCGCGGTGCTCCGGGCCTCGCGCAATCCCTTCTACGTCCAGTTCCGCGAAGTCGTCAGCACCGCATTGCGCACATCGATCCGCTTCACCAATCGCGTCAAGGGCCGTACCGCCAACGTTGCCGATCATGCCGCGGTGCGCGACGCAATCGTAGCGGGCAATCCCGACAAGGCGCGCAAGGCGATGCGGGCGCTCATCAGTGACGTGCTCGACCTGATCGATGCCGCCAACCCCGATGGCGCCGCCGGATAAGGGCGGCGCCGTTCGTGGCTATCGCTTGGCCCCGGTGGTCAGGCGATAGGTCATCACATTGCGATAGGTTTCGCCCGGAGCCAGACGCGCGACCGGGAAATTCCTCTGGTTCGGGGCGTCAGGGAAAATCTGCGGCTCCATCACGAGCGCGTCGCCGATGCGGTAGATTTTCTTGTCCTTGCCGTGGGTAGTCGCATCGAAGAAATTGCCCGAATACATCTGCAATCCCGGCTGGTTCGACCAGAGTTCGAACCCGCGTCCCGATGCCGGATCCTCGACACGCGCCATCAGATGCTGGTCGGCGGTCACCTTGCGCCCGATGACCCAATTATGGTCGTAGCCGCGGCCGAAAACGATCTGTTCGTCGCGCGCGTCGCGAACGCGGTCGCCGATCGCGGTCGGCTTGCGGAAATCGAATACGGTGCCGGCGACAGGGCGATATTCGCCCGTCGGGATCGCCCCCGAATCGGTCGGCAGATAGCTTTCCGCCGGGATCGTCACGACATGGCCCATCGCGCCGTTCGCCGAGCCTTCGCCCGACAGGTTCCAATAGGCGTGATTGGTAATGTTCGCGATCGTCGGACGGTCGGTCGTCGCGACATACTCGATCCGGAGGTCGTTCTTCTCGTCGAGCGAATAGATCGCATCGACCGTCATCGTGCCGGGATAGCCCTGGTCGCCGTCGGGGCTGACATAACGCAGCGTGACCGACGCAGTCGGCCCGCTCTTGACCGAGGTCACTTCCCACAAGACCTTGTCGAAGCCGAGCGTACCGCCGTGCAGCGCGTTCGCGCCATTGTTGACCGGCGTCTGCCACGTCTTGCCGTCGAGCTTGAAACGCCCGCCCGCAAGCCGGTTGGCGAAGCGCCCGACCGTCGAGCCGAAATATTGGGGCTTGTCGATATAGTCGGAGAGATTGTCGTAACCAAGCGCAACGTCGGCCTTCTTGCCGTCGCGATCGGGCATCACCACCGATTGCAGCGTCGCGCCAAGCGCGATGACCGTTGCCGAAATGCCATTGGCATTGGTCAGCGTCACCGCGGGAACGCTGCGCCCGTCGGGCATCTTGCCGAAGGTCGATTGCGTTGCTTCCGCACCAAGCGCCGGCGTCGCCGCGACCAATGCCGCCGCCGCTGCGCCCCAAGCCAGTTTCGTCATCTTCTTCACTCCTCTATCCCCTATATTTCAGCGTCGGCAGGCCGCGGCACCCCGGATCGACCTCGAACAAGGCGCCGCCATGCTCCTCGGTCACGCCATCGGACGCCGAGGTGACAAACATCCGGTCGAGATCCGGCCCCGCAAAGGTGCAACTGGTGATTTGCGATGCCGGCAGCGCGATGTGGCGATCGGGCGTCCCGTCGGGGGCGAAGCGCGTCACGCGCGAAGCGCCCCAACAGGCAACCCACAGACCACCATCGGCATCGAAGGTCATCCCGTCGGGATTGCCCCAATCCTTTTCAAAGACAATGAAGGGCGCAGCCTCGCCGAGCGATCCGTCGTCGTGGATGTCGAAGCGAAAGATCGTCCCGCGCGCAGTATCGGTGTGGAGCAGGAAGCGCCCGCCGGGATCGATCGCGGGACCATTGGCGATCGTGTAGGGCCCGTCGACCTGCGTCAGCGCGCCATCGGGATCGAGCCGGTAGAAAGCGCCCGAGGGACGGTCGCAGGTAACGGGCATTGTCCCGGCCCAGATTCTCCCCTTCGCGTCGGCCTTGGCATCATTGAGCCGGTTTGCGGCATTGCGCGGATCGACCGACGCAATCGGTTCGCGGACATCGCCATCGAGATCGATGCGGACGATGTCGCGGCCGATACCCGCGACAAAACCCGCGTCCTCGCGCTCGATGATCCACGCCGCGTAATGCGGCTGCTCGAAGCTTTCGACATGCTTGTCGGACAGCGTCATGCGGTTGATCCGGCGACCGAGGATATCGACCCAGAACAGCGCGTCGTGCCGTGCGGACCACAGAGGCCCCTCGCCCAGCCGGTCGCGCCGGTCGCGCGCAATCACCCGCACGTCCGGCATCAGTGGCTGTCTCGCGGCAATCCGTGCGCCTGTGCGACACGCTGATATTTGACTGCCATTTCGAGCACCGCGCCGCCGTCGAACTGCCCGGTCAGCGCGCGATGTATTTCCTGCCACGGCGTCTGCGCGGGCGGCATATAGTCGGGGTCGGCCTTGAGCCCGGCGCGGCGGCGCTCGAGCTCGGCATCGTCGACCAGCATGTTGGCGGTACGTTTCACAAGGTCGATGCGGATGCGGTCACCCGTCTGCACCAGCGCCAGTCCGCCGCCGACGACCGCCTCCGGCGCCGCGTTCAGGATCGACGGGCTGCCGCTCGTCCCGGACTGACGCCCGTCGCCGATGCACGGCAGGGCATGCACGCCCGCCTGGATCAGCGCCACCGGCGGCCGCATGTTCACGACCTCGGCGCCGCCGGGATAGCCGATCGGCCCCGCGCCGCGCATGATCAGGATCGAATTGGCATCGGCGCCGAGCGCCGGATCGTCGATGCGGCTGTGATAATCCTCGGGCCCATCGAACACGATCGCAACGCCCTCGAACGCATCGGGGTCGGCCGAATTGCTGAGATAACGTTCACGGAACTCGGGCGAAATAACGCTGAGCTTCATGACGGCATTGTCGAAAAGGTTGCCGCGCAGCACGGTCAGTCCCGCCGCAGGCTTCAGCGGCGCATCGAGGGTGCGAATCACGTCGACGTCCTGCGTGTCGGCCTCGCCGATATTCGCCGCTATGGTCTGGCCGTTGGCGGTCAGCGCCTCGCCCTCGATCAGCCCCGCACGGAGCAATTGCCCCATCACCGCGGGGACGCCGCCGGCGCGATAGAAGTCTTCGGCCAGATAGTCACCCGCGGGCTGCAGGTTGACGATCAGCGGCACGTCGGCGCCCTGCGTCTCCCAGTCCTCCAGCGTCAACTCGACGCCGATATGACGCGCGATCGCGTTCAGGTGGATCGGCGCGTTGGTCGATCCGCCGATCGCCGAATTGACGCGAATGGCGTTGAGGAAGGCTGTGCGCGTCAGGATGTCGCTCGGCTTGCGGTCGGCGTGCACCATCTCGACGATCTGGAGGCCGGTGCGATAAGCGCATTCCTGCCGGTCACGATAGGGCGCGGGAATCGCGGCCGATCCGGGGAGCGACATGCCCAGCGCCTCGGTCAGCGAATTCATCGTCGTCGCGGTGCCCATGGTGTTGCACCAGCCGGTCGACGGGGCCGACGAGGCGACGAGTTCGACGAAGCCCTTATAATCGATCTCGCCCGCGGCGAGCATTTCGCGCGCGCGCCACACGATCGTGCCCGATCCGGTTCGTTCGCCCTTGAACCAACCGTTGAGCATCGGGCCGACCGACAGCGCGATCGACGGGATATTCACCGTCGCGGCAGCCATCAGGCACGCGGGCGTCGTCTTGTCGCAGCCGACAGTCAGTACGACGCCATCGAGCGGATAGCCGTAAATCGCCTCGACGAGACTCAAATATTGGAGGTTACGGTCGAGCCCCGCGGTCGGACGCTTGCCCGTTTCCTGGATCGGATGCGTCGGGAATTCGATCGCAATGCCGCCCGCGTCGCGAATGCCGTCGCGCACACGCTTCGCGAGTTCGAGATGGTGGCGGTTGCACGGCGTCAGGTCGCTTCCGGTCTGGGCGATACCGATGATCGGCCTTCCCGCCTGCAATTCGTCGATACTGAGACCAAAGTTCAGATAGCGTTCGAGATAGAGCGCCGTCATATCCGGGTTGTCCGGATTGTCGAACCAGGCACGCGACCGCAGCCCTCCTTTGCCTTCCGGCCGCGTATTCGCCCCTTCTCCCATATATTTCCTTCTCGATGCACATTTCAGCCTCAGGCCGGAATCGGTTGATAACGCGAACTGTGGCGGATAGGAAGCATATATATCAGATAAATGAAAATGGGATAAAGAATGATGATTCGCCTGGGATTGGTCGGAATTGGGAAAATCGCGCGGGACCAGCATCTTCCGGCTATCCGCGCCGACGATCGGTACGAACTCGTCGCCACCGCCAGCCGTCATGCGCAGATCGATGGCGTGCCGGGACATGCCGATATCGCGGCGATGATCGCGGGGAATCACGGACTCGACGCCGTTTCCATCTGCACCCCGCCCGTCGGCCGCCACGCGATCGCGGCGGCCGCGATCGACGCGGGGCTGAATGTCATGCTCGAAAAGCCGCCCGCCGCGACGACGACCGAGATCACGGCGCTCGTCGATCTGGCGCAGGAACGCGGCGTCAGCCTGTTCGCGACCTGGCATTCGCGCGAGGCCGCCGGCGTCGCGGGCGCGCGCGAATGGCTTGCCGACAAACATATCCGCGCCGCGCATATCCGGTGGAAGGAAGACATCCGCCGCTGGCATCCGGGCCAGGAATGGATTCTCGAAGCAGGCGGCTTCGGCGTCTTCGATCCCGGTATCAACGCGCTGTCGATCATGACCGCGATCCTCCCGGCGCCGCTGTTGCTCGACGCGGCGCAAATCGACATTCCCGAGGGGCGCAGCTCGCCGATCGCCGCGACGATGGCGATGCGCAGCGGCGACGCCGCGGTCACCGCCGAGCTCGATTTCCTGCAAACCGGGCCGCAAAGCTGGGACATCGAGGTCGAAACCGACGAAGGCACCCTGCGCCTGTCGATGGGCGGCAGTGTGCTCGAACTGCCGGGCGCCGATCCCGTCACCCGCGAAGATCGCGAATATCCGCGCCTCTATGCGCGTTTCGCCGACCTTGTCGAAGCCGGCGAAAGCGATGTCGATATCCGCCCGCTCCAGCTTGTCGCCGACGCCTTCCTGGTCGCCGAGCGGCGCACCGTCGCCCCGTTCCGCTTCTGACCAGCAAAAAGCCCGCCATCCCAGATGGAATGGCGGGCATGCGGAGAGCAGAGGAAAAAGGCCGCCTGCGCCTAGTCGCGCGCGGCGTCGATCCGCGGGAGGCCGATCGATTCGGCGTCGCCGATATCGATCGGCACCAGCCCGAATTGCATGCGCCAGGGCGCGGTCGGATCGTTACCGAACATCGTGTACCAGTAACGGCCCTCCTTATCGCGGAACGCAGTGCCGTGCCCGCCGTGCGGCGCGCCCATGCGGCGCTGCGTATAGGGACCGAACAGGCTCTTCGACGTGCCGTACATCATGTCATAGGTGCCGTGCGTGCGCAGCGGGCCGTGCCATTCGGCACCGGTCAGGAAATAGACGCCGTTCGTCTTGATCAGGCCGTTGCCTTCATAGCCGACATGATCGCCGTCGACGTCGACCAGCTGGCGTACCGGCCCCTCGAAACCGCTACGCGCGGCGTTGAGCTTGGCGATGCTACCGCCGCCCCACAGGAAATAGAGCCCGTCGTCATCCTCGAACGGAAAACCGTCGATGCCTTTGACGAAGAAGCTCTTGGTCACATTCTCATAAGGGCCCTCGGCCTTGCCCGTCTTGGAGCGATAGAGCCACGTCTTGCCCCCGACGCCTTTCTCCATCACCGAGAAAGCGAGATAATAGGTCTTGTCACGCGCCGACCACATGATTTCGGGCGCCCAGAGTTCGGCGATATTCTTGCCGAAATCATAGCCCATCCCTTCCCATTTCCAGATGAAGCCGACCTCGTCCCACTGCTTGAGGTCCGACGAGCGCCACAATTTCACCCCGCCGTCGGGCTTGTGATAGCCATAGCCGTCGAGCGTGCCGACGAGATAATAATGGCCGTCGCCGCCGAGCGCGACCGACGGGTCGCGCATCGTCTCGCTCGTCACCAGCGCCTTGCGCGCTGCGACCGCGCTGTCCTCGGTGATCACCGACGCCGCCTGCCGCAACCGTCCGTCCGGTGCGCGTTCGAGCGGCACGAGTCCGACCTGCTCGCAGAACATCGCGAAGCCGTCGTCGCATTTCGGATTATAGGCGGCCGCGAGCTTGCCGTCGTCGGTGCGGACGAGCGAGCCGCGACCCGCGTGCGGCACCGCGAGCGCGCGCATCGTGAACGGGCCATAGGGCGTCGGGCCTTCCGCCACGAATAGGTCCTCGGTCGCGGTCCGCATCCGTCCGGTAACCTCGCTCGCGGCGAGAATATAGCGGTCGCCGTCGCGGACCATCGTCGCGCCGCGTGTGCCGACGCGGGTGCGCACGGGCCAGTCCTTGCCGACCGGCGGGTGCTTGGCGAACAGCGCCTGATCGGGCTTCAGAAGGCGCGGCGCTTCGGCAAGCTTCGAAAAGCCCGGTGCCAGCTTCGCGATCATGCCGCCGCCCCAGATCAGATAGCCGGTGCTATCCTCGTCTACGAACAGGGTGACGTCTGACGCATCCTCGACAAGGCAGGGCGAAGCCTTGAACGCGCCGCCCGGCTGCGCCGCCAACCCTGTCGCGATGCGCGCGCATCCCATCTTGTCGGAGAATGCGAGATAAAGCTTGTCGCCCGCGACCGTGACCGACGGCGCCAGATAGCGTTCGGACATGTCTCCGGAAGCGATGCCCTCTCCCGAAATCTTCGCCGGCCCGACACGCGTCCATTTCTTCGCGTCGGGCGAGGTCCAGAGTTCGACTCCGTGCCGCGCGCCGCTGCGCAGCGAGGTGCCGGTCAATATCCAGCCGCCGTTCGTCAGCCGCGCGACCGAAGCGTCGCCGATCGGCCGCTCGGAAAAGATCGGCGCCACAGGCTTCGCATCGGCCGCAGGCATCACTGTCGCATTCTTGTCCATCGACGGATGATCGGCGAAGATATCGTCGGCGACGGCCGCCTTCAGCTTCTGCTGCGCGTCGGCTGCCGGCGCCAGCGACAGCACCGCCAACGTCAGGCCGGTAATCCAGGTCTTCGTCTGCACGGTCATTTACCCTTCTGGAGCGCCTTGAAGTCGTCGAAAATCGTGTAGTTGGGAGCGGCGCTGCCGTCCGCATTCTTGCGGACCGTCGCCGGCACAAACACACTGTTGATCAGCCACGGCGTCTTGTCGGGACCGAAATTGTTCGACATCGATCGTCCCTGCTTAAAACCATAAGTGGCTACCGCCAGCCGGCCCGTATCGCGAAACATCTTCATCTGGTTCGCGACATAATGTTTGCGGTTTTCGAACCACGGACTCATCCGCAGGAAATCGTCCCATTGCTCCTTGGGGAAAGGCGTCTCAAGCGCCGCCTTGATGATCTGCCAGTTCTGTGCGGTGCGCGGTGCCTGATATTTCTCAGCGAAGGTGGGGTTCACGACGCCCTTCATATTCTGCTGCCACCACCAGACGAGCGAGAATTCGGTGACGATGAATTTCTGTTCGGGCCGCATCCGCGGCAGGATATAGTCGAGGAAGGGCTTCGACGCCTGGATCGCCGGGATATGCGGGTGGATGTTGACCCCGTCGAGTTCGGGCGTCGCCTTGACAAAGGCCATCCATCGCTCGGTCGATGCCGTCTGGTTCTTCTTGAGGTCCATGCGGTTGAGCGCGCCCATATAGAGGCGCGTCTTGCAGTTGCCGGGACACGCCGTGGCGCGGTAGTCGATCACGCGCTTCGCCATCGCCTCGTAAAAGGCGTTTAGGTCGAGATCGCGATCCTTCTCGCGGCTTTCGATATAGGGTTCGTTGCCGACGACGAGGATGTCGACCTTGCCGACCACAAGCGGCAGCAGCGCATCGACACGCGCAAGTTCGCGCTCGAAAGCGGGCGTACCTGTTTTGGGGAAGTCGCCGCGGTTATAGGGGAATTTCAGCGTCAGAATCGTCTTGTAGCCGCGGCCATGCGCATCGAGGATCGCCCGAACCGCACCATGCTCGCCGGCCCCGCGGTCGAGCTGCGGCATCGGCACGAACAGGCGGACCCAGCGTGCATCGGCCTTTTCGAGGTCGCGATAATCGACGTCCTCATAATGCTCGTTAAAATTCGCCCCAAGCGCCCCTTGCGCCTGCGCTACGCCCGGCAGGCAGCCGATCGCTGCAACGGCGGCCAATAATCCCCGCATCCTCATCTCCTCTTGATCCTGATCATGGCCGGCTGCGACCGTCCTTTTCGATTTTGTCGAGCCGCGCTGCGAGCTTCGCAGTAAGATCGGGCCTCTTCGCGGCCAAATCTTCTAGCTCGCCCGGGTCATTCGCCAGATTGTAGAGCTGGTGCCGCGGCAGCGTGCCGATCGCATTGCCGTGGAACTCGTGTGGCTCCGTGCTGCCGCGAATGAACTTCCAGTCGCCGGTTCGCAGCGCAAGGATGCGCGCGCCGCTGCTCGCAACGGTCGCGCCCGTCGTTACCATCAGCTTGGTATCCTCGACCACATGCTCTCGCCCACGCTCGCTCCGCCCCATCAGCGGCATCAGCATATCGAAGCTGTCGACCGCGGCGTCACGCGGCAGCGCCTGCCCCACCAGCGCGGAGAGTGAGGCGAGCATGTCGACATGGTCGACCAGCGCCGCCGACACATGGCCTTCGCGAACATGTCCCGGCCAGCTCACGATCATCGGAACGCGCGTGCCGCCTTCGTAGATACTGTATTTGCCGCTGCGATACGGCCCAGCCGGCTTGTGGTTACCCGAGAGTTCCACCGCCCGATCCTCATAACCGTCAAACAGGATCGGGCCGTTGTCGCTGCTGAGGATGACGAGCGTGTCGTCCGCGATGCCAAGTTCGGCGAGCTTGTCCATCAGTGCACCAACCGTCCAGTCGAACTGGACGATCGTGTCGCCGCGTGGCCCCATGCCCGATGCCCCGACGAAACGCGGATGCGGCGCGCGCGGAACGTGCGGCTCGTTCATCGCGAAATAGAGGAAGAAGGGCGCGTCCCTGCGCGCGCTCACGAAATCGACCGCCTTGCCCAGCAGCTGGTCGGTCAGTTCCTCGTCCTTCCAACGCGCCGCCCTGCCCCCGGCCATATAGCCGATCCGGCTGATCCCGTTGACGATCGTGTTCGAATGTTCGGGATCGCCCTTGAACTTCAGCTGTTCGGGATGCTCGGTACCGGTCGGTTCGTCACCGACCTTGGCCTTGTAGTCGACGCGGATCGGATCCGCTGGATCGAGGTTCACGACGCGCCGGTTCTCGATCAGCACCGTCGGCACCCGATCGAGCGTCGCCGGCATGAAATACCCGTAGTCGAAACCGACATCGAGCGGTCCCGGCGCAATCTCGCCATTCCAGTCGACCTTGCCGTCGCCGAGGCCGAGGTGCCATTTGCCGACGACGCCGGTGGCATAGCCCGCCTGCTTCAGCATATGCGGCAAAGTGAATTGACCGGGGCGGATCAGTGCGGGGGCGTCACCGGGCAGGATCTGCGTTCCCGAAGCGCGCCAGGCATAGTCGCCGGTCAGCAAGGCATAGCGCGAGGGTGTACAGGTCGCCGAAGGTGAATGCGCATTGACGAAACGCGTGCCACGCGCCGCAAGACGGTCGACGTTGGGGGTCTTGAGCGCCTTCGCGCCATAACAGCCAAGGTCGCCATAACCGAGATCGTCGGCGTAGATGACGATGATATTGGGCATCGAGCGCGACGGCGCCGCCAACGCGACCCGCGGCAGCGCAGCCAGCCCCGCGCCCGCCAGCAGCAGCGCCCGACGCGACAATATCGACTTCAAAGCCCTCTCCTATCCACTTGAGTAGGATATATCTGATTTATTCGAAACACGCAACGCGACCGCGCTATTTTGCCTGCATGCGCCGGAAATCGTCGATCCAGGCATAGTTGAATGCCGTCGTGCCGTCGGGATTGGGCCGGATCGTGCGCCCGGCATAGACACTGTTGAGCAGCCAAGGCGTCTTCTTCGGGCCGAAATTGGTCGACATCGAACTGCCCTGCTTGAAGCCATAGGTCGCCACCGCCAGCCGGCCGCTATCGCGGAATATCTTCATCTGGTTGGCGAGATAATGTTTCCGCCCCTCGAACCACGGGCTCATCCGCAGGAAGTCATCCCACTGTTCCTTGGGAAATGGCGTTTCGAGCGCGGCCTGGATGATCTGCCAGTTCTGCGCGGTACGCGGCGCCCGATATTTGTCGGCAAAGGCGGGCGCGACGGGCTTCTCCAGATTCTGCTGCCACCAGCCGACAAGCGAGAATTCGGTGACGATGAATTTCTGCTCGGGCCGCATCCGCGGCAGGATATAGTCGAGGAAAGGCTTCGACAGTTCGATCCGGGGGACATGTGGGTGGATGTTGACGCCGTCGATCTCGGGCGTTGCCTTGACATAGGCC
The DNA here is from genome assembly GCF_014873485.1 of Sphingopyxis sp. OAS728. Taxonomy (NCBI): domain Bacteria; kingdom Pseudomonadati; phylum Pseudomonadota; class Alphaproteobacteria; order Sphingomonadales; family Sphingopyxidaceae; genus Sphingopyxis; species Sphingopyxis sp. OAS728. The sequence goes on from NZ_JADBDT010000001.1 coordinate 1,936,232, forward strand.
AACCAGCGCTCGGTGGAGGGCGTGATATTCTTCTTGAGGTCGAGCCGGTTGAGCGCGCCCATATAGAGCTTCGTCTTGCAGTCGCTGCCGCAGTTGGCCTTGCGATAGGCGATGATCCGACCCGCCATCGCCTCGTAAAAGGCGTTGAGGTCGAGATCGCGATCCTGCTCGCGCGTTTCGAAATAGGGCTCGTTGCCGATCACCAATATGTCGACCTTGCCCATCACCAGCGGCAGCATGGCGTCGAGCCGCGCGAGTTCGCGGACAAACGCGGCGCTTCCCGCTTTGGGAAAGTCGCGGTCGCTTTGCGGCCATTTGAGCGTGAAGATCGTCTTATACCCGCGCGCGCTGGCCTCCAGCGTCGTGCGGATGGCGCCATGCCGCGCCGCGCCGCGGTCGACTTGCGGCATCGGCAAGAACAGGCGGATCCATTTCGCCCCCGCGCGGTCGAGCTCGCCATAGTCGACATCCTCGAAATGCTCGTTGAAGTTCGCACCCAGCGCGCCCTGCGCCGAAACGGTGCCCGGCTGAAGCGCGACAGCGGTCCCCACCACAAAAATCCAGCTCTTCCGCATCTGTGATCCCCCGTTCAGGCTGCAACCTTGACTCATCTTAATTATACGATAATACAGATATAACGAAGGTGCAGAGCCGGGCAAGGGAGAATGCTTTGAAATCGGCGCGTCATACACGGCGGTGGGCAATCGGGGCGGCAGGAGCCGCCCTTTTCGCATTGCTCGGCGCGGGAATTGCTCCCGCCCATGGCTTCGCCCAGCCCCCGGCGTCCGCAAAGTCGGACCGGCAAGCTCCAGCCACGAAACCGAACATCCTGTTCATCCTGATCGACGACATGGGCTACGCCGACCTGTCGCTGACCGGCAACAAGCTCGTTGCGACCCCGAATATCGACGCACTCGCCCGCGACGGCATGGTGATGACGCAATTCTACGACGCGGCGCCGATCTGCTCGCCGTCGCGCGCCGGCTTCATGACCGGCCGCTTCCCCGCGCGCGACCGCTTCGTCACCTATATCCACGATCGCAAGCGCAACCGCGAGTTCGGCCAGGCCGATTGGCTCGATCCGGAGATCCCCGTCCTGCCGCGCCTGATGCGGAAGGCGGGCTATGCCACCGGGCATTTTGGCAAATGGCACCTCGGCGGCGGACGCGACATCGGCGATGCGCCGCTGCCGTCGGCCTATGGTTTCGACGAAAGCTATACACAGTGGGAAGGCCTCGGGCCGCGCGTCCTGCCGACCGACCTGACCAACCGGCTCGGACAGCAGAGCGCCGAGCTCGGTCAAGGACCGGTCGAATGGCTTCCGCGCGCCGAGATTACGGGCCGCTTCGTCGACAAGACGCTCGATTTCGTCGAGCGCAGTAAGGATCGCCCATGGTTCGCACAGCTCTGGCTGACCGACATGCACACGCCGTGGGTTCCCAGCGCCGAACAGCTGGCGGCGGTCAAAGGCAAAGGCGCAACGCCGCGCGAGGAGCAGTTCCTCGCGGTGCTCGTCGCGATGGACGCCGAGATCGGCCGGCTCGTCGATGGTTTGCGGCAGGCGGGCGAACTCGACGACACGCTGATCGTCTTCACCTCCGACAACGGCCCGACCATCGGCGCCAACACACCGGGGTCGGCGGCACCTTATCGCGGCCGGAAAGCGAGCCTCTACGAGGGCGGTGTGCGGCAGCCGCTGATCGTCCGCTGGCCCGGCCATATCGCGGGCGGCGGACGCGATGCCAAGAGCGTCACGCAGGCGGTCGACCTGCTGCCGACGCTCGCCGCCATTACCGGTGCAGCCAAGCCTGCCGGAATCGACGGCATCGACATTTCCTCTGCCTGGCGCGGCCGGCCGATCGCCTCGCGCCCCGACATCTACAGCCATATCGCCCGCCCCGGCGGCGAGGCCTTCGGTCCGCTCTATTCGGTGCGCTCGGGCCCGTGGAAATTGCTGATGAACGCCGACGGAAGCGGTGCCGAACTCTATAATATCGAAGAGGATCCGCAGGAGCAGCGCGATCGCAAGGCCGATGCGCCCGCGATCACCACCAAGCTTTCGGCGAAGCTTTCGAAATGGATTGCCGACTTGCCGCCCCCGGCGCTTCCGCGCCGCCGCGCAATGTAGCGGGCGAACAAGGATTTAGCGGCATTCTCGCGCTTTCTTTTATCATATTAATTCTATACGTGACCGACAACCAAGGGGGAGAGTTTAATGCGTAACCGAATAATCCTGGCGTGCACGACGTCGGCTCTGGGGCTTTTTGCCATGCCGTCGGTTGCACTGGCGCAGGATCAGGATGGCCAGATTACCGTCGATTCGGCGCCGGAAGATCCGACCGCCGACGATGCGATCGTCGTCACCGCGATCCAGCGCAGCCTCGAAACGTCGCAGGCGATCAAGGAAGATTCGGACCAGATCGTCGATTCGATCGTCGCCGAGGATATCGGCAAGCTACCCGACGTGACCGCCACCGAATCGCTCGCACGCATTACCGGCGTCCAGGTCGATTATGCGAACGGCACCGCCGCCGGCACGCGTGTCCGCGGCCTGCCGAATATCGCCACCACCTATAACGGCCGCGAACTCTTCACCGGTCAGGGCCGCGCCGTCGCGCTGCAGGATTTCCCCTCGAGCAGCATCGCGCGCCTCGACGTCTACAAATCGGGCAGCGCCAACCTGCTCGAACCAGGCGTGGCCGGCCTGATCGACGTCCGCGCCCGCAAGCCGCTCGACTTCAAGGGCGACCGCATCGCGGGCGGCATCAGCGGCGTGCACTGGAAACAGTCGCAAAAGCTCGGCGTCGACGCAAACCTTCTGCTCAGCAAGCGCTGGGAAACCGGAATCGGCGACATCGGCTTCCTGATCGAAGGGTCGTATACCGACCTCAAATTCCTCGATTCCGCGCGCAACGTCGCGCAGGCGATCCTCAGCCGCAACGTCGCGGGTCTCGGGACGATCCGCTACCCCTCGTTCGTCAACATAAACTACAACACGGCCGACCGTTACCGGCCGTCGATCGCGACCGCGCTGCAATGGCGCCCGAGCAACGAACTCGAATTCTATGCCGACTTCCTGTTCCAGGGCTATCGCAGCGACGGCTATGGCAGCAATCTTCAGATCAACTCGGGCGCTGCGGCGAACCTGACCAACATTGAGCTGTTTCCCGGCACGAACAAGGTCAAGAGCATGACCGCAACAGCCGGCGGCATCCCGACCGGCAACCAGAATATCGTCACGGGCAAGACCGACACCTATCAGGCCGGCACCGGCTTTATCTGGAAGCGTGACGGCCTTCGCGTCACGGGCGATCTGGCCTTCACCGATTCGACCTTCACCCGGCGGACGACGCAGTTCAACTATTCGCTCGTCGTCCCGCAGCCGACGCGCACCTTCGACTTCGAGACCGACATCGGTGCGGGCGGCGGCGCGGTCGTCGTCGACAATTTTCCGGTAAACGATCCCGCGCGCTATCGCATGGTCGGGCTCGGCGAAAACGGCGAGCGCAGCCATGGCCGCGACTGGCAGGGGCGCCTCGACCTCGACTACCGGTTCGGGCCCAAGGGCATCACCAACCTCCAGGCGGGCGTTCGCTTCAACAGCCGCGATTTCGACTTCGCCAATTATTCGGCGAGCGGCAACGCGCCGGCCAACCAGTTCTATTCGGTCCTGCCGCTCGAATATTCCACGGTCGCGCCGGGCTTTCGCGGCGACAAGGTGCCGATCACGCGCGTCTTCCTGACCCCGACCACCGACAGCATCATGGGCAATCTGGACTATCTGCGCTCGATCACCGGCGGGCGCACCGAAGTCCCGCCGCTCGATCGCGTCTATTTCGGCAACGAAAAGGGCTATGCGGGCTATGTCCAGGGCCGCTACGCCTTCGACCTCGGCAGCATGACGGTGGATGGCCTCGTCGGCCTGCGCGCGGTGCGCACCGAGACCGAAATCAACGGCTTCAACCGCGTGACGACCGGCGGCACGACCACGGTAACGCCGGTGTCGCAGTCGAACAGCTACACCGACTTCCTGCCCAATATCAGCGCACGCCTGCGTCTGACGCCGAAGCTGCAACTTCGCCTCGCCTTCACCGAAACGCGCACGCGCCCCGGTTTTGGCGAACTCAATCCGTCGCTGACGATCGGCGCCCCGTCGGCGATCTGCAACACCGATCCGAACGATCCCGAGTGCGTCCGCACCTCATCGGGCGGCAATCCCGACCTGCAGCCGATCAAGTCGCAGAATTATGACGCCTCGCTCGAATGGTATTTCTCGCGCGGCGGCTCGATTACGCTGGGCGCGTTCCAGCGTGACGTGACGGGCTTCATCTCGAACTTCACGACCGATGTCGACGACGCCGAATATGGCCGCCTGCGCGTTACCCGCCCGTTCAACGGCGGCGAAGGCAGGATGCGCGGCATCGAAGCGGCGTTCCGCACCTTCCTGCGTTTCCCGCAGCTGCCCGAATGGATGCAGAACTTCGGCGTGCTCGCGAACTACACCTATATCGACCATGCGTCCGAGCTTCCCGAGGAGCTGGCGGCGACCCTGCCGGGCATGCAGCGGATCGCCGGCGTTTCGGATCATCTCGCCAACGCGTCGATCTTTTACGAGATCAAGTCTTTCTCGGCCCGCCTCTCGTACAACTATCGTTCCGACTTCGTGGTCGAATATAACCGGGTGAACGATCCGGCGCTCGGCGCCACGGTGCTCGGCCCGACGCTGCCGGTGGTCGAGGATGGCCGCGGCAGTCTCGACTTCAACGCCACGCTCGACCCGACCGAGAATGTCACCATCTCGTTCAGCGCGACCAACCTGCTCGGCGCTGCAGCGACGAACCACCGGCAATATGACGCCGAGGGTAACACCTATCCGTGGCAGACGCGTTTCCTCGAGACGATCTATCGCGTGGGTGTCCGCTTCCGCTTCTGATCCCATCCTCCACGGGATCCATTGGCCCGCAATCGCGACAGCGATTGCGGGCCTTCTTTTTTGGATCCGCGCCTCACCGCGTCACTCTTCGCCCGCAGCCTCCGCTGCCGCCCGCTTGCGTTTGCCTTTCGCGCGCTTTCCTTTGCCCGGTCCCGGCGCAGCGCCGCCTTCGAGACGGCCCTTGACCACCCCGCCGTCGACCTTTTGCGTCCATGGGTCGACAAAGCTGCTCGCCGCCCAATCTTCCCATTGCTTCGCCATGCGGGCTGCAATGTCCGGACGCTTCGCGGCCAGGTCGCGCGTTTCGGTGCGGTCGGCGTTCATGTCATAGAGCCGCCATGGCGCGCCAAGCTGCGCAACGAGCTTCCATTGGCCATCGCGAACCGCCTTGTTGCCCTCATGCTCCCAAAAGATCGGGACGCTGCGTTGCAGCGCCTCGCCCTCGAACGCGGCGGCAAAGCTGCGGCCCGACATGGGGCGAATATCATGCCCGTCGAAGCGCACAGGATATTTTGCCCCCGCAAGCTCAGCCAGCGTCGGCATGACGTCGACCAGATGGCCGGGGTCGCGCACCATCGTACCACGGACCTTCGGCGCGATGCCCGCGGGCCAGGACGCGATCATCGGCGTCGCGATCCCGCCTTCCTCGGCATAATGTTTGAAGAAGCTGAACGGGGTATTCTGGAGCGTCGCCCAGTTGAGCCCGACCCAGACGTTCGAATCCTTGCCGCCCCACGGCGCCGCGCCGGTCCGTCCGTCGGGGCCGCTTTCCGCGTTGCCGCCGTTGTCCGACATGAACAGGATCAGCGTATTGTCGAACTCGCCGCGCGCCTTGAGGTCGGCGACCAGCGTTCCGATCGCCGTGTCCATGCGCGAGATCGCGGCGGCATAGACCGCCATGATCTCGTCGAACCGCTGCTTGTCGGTCGCGGACATCTTGTTCCAGTCATAGGCTTCGGGAAGCACGCCGGGCAGCGTCGCGTCCGCCGCGATAAGCCCCATCTTCTTCTGGCGCTCGAAGCGGTCGCGGCGCAATTGCTCCCAGCCCACCATATATTTGCCCTTGAACTTCGCGACGTCCTCGGCGGGCGCCATCACCGGGAAGTGAACCGCGGTCAGGGGCAGGTAGAGGAAGAAGGGTTTGCCCGCGGCTTTCGCTTCGTCGACGAAGCGCACAGTCCAGTCGACGAGCATGTCCGACGCGTACCATTCGCCTTTTCCCACTTCGGGCGAAGCTGTCGGCACCTGCTGGCCGTCGATCGTCACAAATCCCCGTCCCGGGCCGCGCTGGTCGGGGAAATAGGTTCCGCCTTTCGAGAACATCGACCGGTCAAACCCAACCGCCTTGGGCGGTGTGCCATGCTGTGCGCCGACGTGCCACTTGCCTGCCATGCCCGTGAAATAGCCGGCCGGTTTCAGCACTTCGGCGATGGTCACCGCGCGGTCGGCGATGCGCCCCTGAAAGCCGCCGAGGCCAGGGCGGACGATATTGTCGAGCCCGCCGACCCCCGCCTCATGCGGATAGAGCCCGGTGAGCAGCGAAGCGCGCGACGGGCTGCACCGCGCGCTGTTATAGAATTGGGTGAAGCGGACGCCGTTTGCGGCCAGCGAGTCGAGATTGGGCGTCGGTATTTCGCTGCCATAGGGTCCGATGTCCGAAAACCCCATGTCATCGACAAGGATCACGATCACATTGGGGCGCTTCGCCTGCTCGGCTTTTGGCGAGGCCAATGACGTGGCCTGCGGCTGCGCCGCTGCTGCCGCCATCGCATTCGGCGCTGCCAGCAGCGCCAACGCGCTGACGCTCGCCACGGCACCCAAAAATGCATTCCGCATCGGCTGCAAGATTTTCATTTTCACTCCCTCATTCCGTCCAGCTCGACCAATCTACCGATTTATCTGATAAAAAGGTGTCGCAAAATTATGTTAGAATCCGAGGTGATTGCGGTCGGCTTCTTCCGCGAGCGCTTCCGTGTCCGCACGACGAATCCGAGAGCGACCGGCACTGCCGATCCTCCCGACCGCCCTGACGGGCTGGCTCGTTTGATCGAGACTTTTAAAATCAAATGAAATTATTTAAGTTGTCATATGACATATAATTAGTACAATCGGGGAGATAGGGCGCGTCAAGCGTCGGCAAGGGGAGAATGGGCGCATGACGCAGGGCGGTACCGACGCTGTGCATGACGACAGGCTGGCGCTTCGCAAGCGGCGGCCCTCGTTGGTCGACGCCGCCTGCGAACATATCCGCGCCAGCATATTGTCCGGCACGCACCGCCCCGGCTCGCAGCTCCCAACCGAAGCGGAATTCGTCGACGTACTGAGCGTGAGCCGGACGGTAGTTCGCGAAGCGATCGCCCGCCTCGCCGCGGCGGGATTGGTCGAGGCCCGGCAGGGAAAGGGCCACTTCGTTAGCGAAACCGCGCGCTATCAGGCATTCCAGATCACGCGCGACGAGATCGAGAATCTCGGCGACGTAATCGAACTACTCGAGTTGCGGCTCTGCGTCGAAACGGAAATGGCTGCGCTGGCCGCCGAACGGCGCACCGAGGTCGACGTGATGAGCATGCGTGAGCAGCTCAAGTGCCTTGGCGAAGCCGCGATCGGTCTTGAAGATTCGGTCAAGGCCGATGTCGAATTTCACAACGCCATCGCCCGGGCGAGCAAGAACACCTATTATTCCAAGATGATAGACTTCCTCGGGGTTCGTCTGGTCCCGCCCCGTTCGCTCTATCTGCGGCAAGGCCAGACCTACATCGGTGCGAGCTACAAGGCGGTGATCAGCGCGGAGCATGAGGCGATCCTCGACGCTATCATCCGCCGCGACCCCGACGCCGCGCGGATCGCGGCGCGAACCCATATGAGCGGCAGCCTCAAGCGGCACCGCGAATTGCACGACTTTATATCTTCGAACAGCCCGACCGGCTGAACCAGCCCAACATCACAGACCTGAAAGGCAACCCAGGCACCGAATTACGTCCAGCAGAATAATAAGATCAATCTGCCATTCTTGTACGATATATTATAGGGAGAGAAGCATTGAAGGTCAGTCTTCGCGCCTCTGTGGCGCTGATCGCGCTCGTTAGCAGCACCCCCATGGCAATTGCGCAGACCGCGCCCGCCGCCGAGCCGGCTGCGGGCGAGGCCCAGGATGCATCGGGCGACATCGTCGTCACCGGCATCCGCCAGAGTCTGGCCCGCGCTGCCGAGATCAAACGCGAGTCGACTGCTGTGGTCGATTCGATCGTCGCCGAGGATATCGGCAAGCTTCCCGACCTCACCACCGCGTCGGCGCTCCAGCGTGTGCCCGGCGTGCAGGTCGTTGTCGGCGGCAACAACGAGATTGTCGGCGCGCGCATCCGCGGCCTCGACGACATCATCACCACGCTCAACGGGCGCGAGATTTTCACCGGGGTCGGCCGCGGCTTCTCGTTCCAGGATCTGCCCGCCGAAGCGCTGGCGGGCGTCGATGTCTACAAGTCCAACTCGGCCGAGCGGCTCGAAGGCGGCGTCGCGGGCGGCGTCAACATGCGCCTCCGCCGTGCGCTCGATTTCAAGGAACTGACGATCGCGGGCAGCGCGCGCGCGACCTATCTGCAGGAGGCCGGTTCGAAGAACACCTATAATCCGGCGGTGAGCCTGCTCGTCGCCAACCGCTGGGACGCTGGCGAGGGCGAGATCGCCGCGATGGCCAGCATCTCCTACCAACGTAACAAATATGCCCGGCCGGTCGCATGGAACGACTGGACGCGCGCGACTAGCGCCGGCCCCGCCGGATCGCCGCAGAACCTGCACTCGCCCACCGGCTTCGCCGCCGCGATCGAGTTCGGCAAATATGAGCGTCCGCAGGGCAATTTTTCGCTCGAATGGGCGCCCGACACCGACACCAAAATCTATGTAGAGGGCCTGTTCGCGGGCTATCGCGGCAATGTCTATCAGGCGCGCCCGACCTTCCGCGCCTTCACCGGCACCTCGTTCGAGGCGACCGCCGGTGACACGTGCGAGGATTTCGCGGTCGGCCCCGACGGCTATTATTCGGGCAATGTGCGCAGCCCGACCAACCCGACCGGCACCGGCACAATCCGCCAGCTGTGCAACGCCACCGGCTATACGGCACGCAACCTCGAATATTATACGGCGACCGTCGCCAACAAGGCGCGCACCGACATCTATGTGATCGCCACCGGCTTCAACAAAGAGATCGGCGCGCTCAGTTGGAACACCGACATCTCTTATGAATCGTCGGTCAACAAGAACAACAGCTTCCGCGTCGATATCGGCAAGCGCATCGCCGAACTGGTGCAGGTTCGCGACAATAATCACGAAGTCAGCGCAACGATGCCGGGCAACCCCATGAACGATCCCGCCGGGCTCGCTTTCGCCAACGGCATGACCGAAGATATCAACCGCAGCCGCGGCACGTTGTGGTCGGTGATGAGCGACGCCAAATATGACTTCGACGGCAGCTTCCTCGATTATGTTCAGGCGGGCGTTCGCGTCGCCAAGCGCAAGGCCGGGTTCGAGCAATATCTCGGCGGCCCGCCCGCGCCCGGCGGCTCGTTCGCGACGCCGCTCACCGCCGCCGGGCTTCCTGCCGATATATTGTCGCAAGCGCCCGGGGTGCCGCAGATGAACGACGGCGCCTCCTTCCTGCAGATCGACCCGCGCTATCTGACGCAGGAATCGATCAAGCGGCAATTGAGGACGCTGTACCGCATCTCGCCCGACACGCCGGCGTTCGACCCGACGCGTGATTACGATGCGCAGGAGAAAAGCTATGCCGGCTTCCTGCAGGCGGGATATAAATTCTCGCTGACCGATGCGATCTCGGTCGACGGCATGGTTGGCGCCCGCCTGACCCGCACCGACCGCGACATTGCGGGGTCGGGGCGCGTGACCGATCCGGCGACCGGCACCTCGCGTGTCGTGCTCGTCCAGCGTTCGACTAGCGACACCGATCTCCTGCCCAATGCCAGCGCGCGCATCGAGTTCGGCGGCGGTCTCCAGTCGCGCTTCAACTATTCGAAGACGCTGTCGCGGCCCAGCTTCGGCCAGCTCAATCCCGGCCTCAGCTATGTGGTCTCTTACGTCAACACGATCCAGAACTCCGGATCGGGCGGCAATCCCGACCTCCGGCCGCAAAAGGCCGACAGCTTCGATGCGTCGCTCGAATATTATTTCGGCCGCAGCAATTATGTCTCGGTGGTCGGCTTCTATCGCGACATCACCGATCGCATCATCAACGGGACCGAGGTCCGGACGATCGACGGCCTGCAATATGTAATCTCGACGCCGCGTAACCTGGGCTCCGCCAAGATCAAGGGCGTCGAGGTCGGCGGCCAGCTGTTCCTCGACTTCCTTCCCGAGGGTCTCGACGGTGCCGGCGTGATCGGGAACTTCACGGTGATCGACAGCGAGGTGACGACACCCGGCGACCGGCTCGAGGGCCTGCCGCTGCTCGGCGTCTCCAAATATAATTACAACATCGGCCTGATTTACGAGAAATACGGCATCTCGGCGCGGATGATCTACACCTATCGGTCCAAATATTTCGACGGCGACATCACCAACGGCCTCTCATTGCGGCCGGTTTCGATCCCGGTCGGGCTCAACGGCATTCGCGCCGCCGGGCGGCTCGACTTCGGTCTCAATTACGATGTGACGCCGAACATCACGGTCAGCCTCGCGGGCACGAACATCACCGGCCAGAAGACGCGCAACTTCGAATCGCGCGAGGATTTCGTCCGCGAGGTGCGGAACGACGACACGACCTACTCGCTTGGCGTCCGCTTCAACTTCTGACGCGCAAGACGGCAACGCGATCGACGAAAAACAGGAGGATGGTTTGAACAGGAAACGGATTTTCACCGCGCTGGCGCTGGCAACGGCGCTGACCGCCGTCGGCTTGACCGGCACGGTGCACGCGCAGGCGCCGGCGACAGTTCTCAGCGCGCCCAGCAAGGCGCTGCCCGGCGACGTGCGCGTGGCGCGGACGCAGGACTCGGTGACAATCGACTGGCCGTCGGCCGAGGGGGAGCGCGCGCAGCTCGCCCTGTCGCTCGACCCCGGCAAGCCGTTGATCGAGGCGATCTCGGTCGGCGGCAAGACGGTGCTCGGCGGGATCGACCCCGCCGGCGTCGTCACCGTCGGCACGCGCGACCTCAAACAAGGCTGGACGGTCTTCTTCGACAATCCGCGCACGCGGCCGTTCGAGAGCTTCCCGCTGACGCTCGCGCGCAGCGACATCAGCGTGCGCGCGGAAGGCGGCTATACCAAGGTAATCGTCGGCGGCGCGGCGGCCGGCCCCTTCTCGGGCACCTATCAATTCACCATCTATCCGGGCTCCCGGCTGGTGCGTGCAGCGATGGTGATGTCGACCGAGCGCCCCGCCACCGCCTACACTTTCGATGCGGGGCTTGGGGTCGCTTCATCGGCGGCGCTTCCGTGGCGCTCGATCGCGTTCACCGGGCTCACCGACGCGATTGTGCGTAAGGAAGGCGAAGTGTCGCGCGCGCCTGCCGTTTCCCCCAAGGTGCGCGCCCGCATGATCGTCGCCGAGGGCGCCAATGGTGGCTCGCTCGGCGTCGTCCCGCCGCCGCATCAATTCTATTATCCGCTCGACTACGCCAACAACGACAATTCGGCGTGGTACGGCAACGACTATCGCAACCTCACTGGCCGCACGAGCTTTGGCGTCCGCCAGACGCTCGAGGGCGACCGCCGCTATGTGCCTTGGGTCAACGCGCCGCCGGGCACGACACAGGACATGGGCGTCTTCCTGCTACCCGACGCGGGCGATGCCTCCAGCGTCACCAAAGCCGCGCTTGCCTATACGCGCGGCGACCGGTTCAAGGCGCTCGACGGACATCGCACTTTCACCAGCCATTATCATGTCGAGCACACCGAAGCCTTTTTGAACACGCAGCGATTCCAGCAATCGACGGGCGTACCCGAAGGGCTTGAGTCACCCGACTTCGTCAAGCGCTTCAAGGACATGAATGTCGAGATCGTCCATCTCGCCGAACTCCACCTCGGACGCGAGGCACTCGATCGCGCCGGCGACCGACTAACCCTGCTCAAGACGATGCACGCGGAGACCGAACGCCTGTCGGACGACAAGCTGCTGCTGCTCCCGGGCGAGGAGCCCAACGTCCAGCTCGGCGGGCACTGGATCAGCTTCTTTCCCAAGCCGGTCTATTGGACGCTCGACCGCAAGGAGGGACAGCCCTTTGTCGAAACCGATCCAAAGCTCGGCAAAATCTATCACGTCGGATCGCAGGAAGACGTCCTGAAGCTGATGCAGGACGAGAAAGGGCTGATGTGGACCGCGCATCCCCGGATCAAGGGCAGTTACGGCTTCCCCGACAAGCATAAGGACACGCCCTTCTTCAAGAGCGACCGTTTCCTCGGCGGCGCGTGGAAGAATATGCCGTCGGACTATTCGCTGCCGCGCCTCGGCACGCGCGTGCTCGACACGCTCGACGACATGAACAACTGGGCCGCGAAACCGTCCGAGCGCAAATTCGCCCCCGGCGAGGTCGATGTGTTCCAGATCTCCAAGGACAGCGAACTCTACGCGCACATGAACATCAACTATCTGCGGCTCGACGGACCGCTGCCGCGCTATTCGGACGGCTGGCAGAGCGTGCTCGACGCGCTGCGCGGCGGCCGCTTCTTCACCACCACCGGCGAAGTGCTGATCCCCGAATTCACGATCGACGGCGCGAAGAGCGGCGAAGAAGCCGCGTTCGGGCGCAATGCCGTGGTGCGGGCGAAGATCGAATGGACCTTCCCGCTCGCCTTTGCCGAGATCGTCAGCGGCGACGGCACCAAAGTCTACCGCGATCGCATCGACCTGACCGGCGCCGCGCCATTCGGCGCGCGCACCATCGAAAAGCGCATCAACCTCAGCGGCCGCAAATGGGCACGCATCGAGGTGTGGGACGTCGCCACAAACGGCGCCTACACGCCCCCGGTATTTCCGAAAGCCAACTAACCCTCCCCTGCACGTGCAGTCGTCAGCGCTTCGCGCCCCGGCGACTGCACGTGACCTTTTGCCGCTCAGATCCGCAAACGCCCCATGCTCGGCATGGATTGCGGACGCCCCCTTCCCGGCCCGCCCCTTATCGCGACACACAGTGGCCTTACCAATATTGTTGATATTGGCTAGGTAGATGCTAAGCATCAGCTCCCGTCCATTTGGAATAGCTGTTATGAAGATCACTGCCGCCCGTGTCATTGTCACCTGCCCCGGGCGAAACTTCGTCACCCTAAAGATCGAGACGGACCAAGGCGTCCACGGTATTGGTGACGCGACGTTGAACGGGCGCGAACTGTCGGTCGTATCCTATCTCCAGGATCATGTTGCGCCGTGCCTGATCGGCATGGATCCACGCCGAATCGAGGACATCTGGCAATATCTCTACAAGGGTGCGTACTGGCGGCGCGGCCCGGTGACGATGCGCGCGATCGCCGCGGTCGATGTCGCGCTGTGGGACATCAAGGCCAAGATGGCGGGGATGCCCCTTTACCAGCTTCTCGGCGGGCGGAGCCGCGACGGTGTGATGGTCTATGGTCATGCCAATGGCGCGAACATCGAAGAGACGGTCGACGCGGTCGGCCACTATATCGACCTGGGGTACAAGGCCATCCGCGCCCAGACCGGCGTTCCGGGGATCAAGGACGCTTATGGGGTCGGACGCGGCAAGCTCTATTATGAGCCGGCCGATGCCGCGCTGCCCAGCATAACCGGCTGGGACACCCGCAAGGCGCTCAACCATGTCCCCCGGCTGTTCGAAAAGCTGCGCGCCACTTATGGCTTCGAGCATCACCTGCTGCACGACGGCCATCACCGCTACACGCCGCAGGAAGCCGCCAATCTTGGCAAGATGCTCGAGCCCTACCAGCTGTTCTGGCTGGAAGACGCGACGCCGGCAGAGAATCAGGAAGCGTTCAAGCTGATCCGCCAGCACACAGTGACGCCATTGGCAGTGGGCGAGATCTTCAACTCGATCTGGGACGCCAAGGATCTGATCCAGAACCAGCTCATCGACTATATCCGGTCGACAATAGTCGGCGCGGGCGGGATCACCCATTTGCGGCGGATCGCCGACCTCGCAAGCCTCTATCAAATCCGCACCGGCTGCCACGGCGCGACCGACCTGTCGCCGGTGACGATGGGTACCGCACTGCATTTCGACACCTGGGTCCCCAATTTCGGCATCCAGGAATATATGCGGCACAGCGCGGAGACCGACGCGGTCTTCCCACATGACTATCGCTTCGCGGACGGCCACCTCTATTGCGGCGAGACGCCGGGGCACGGCGTCGACATCGACGAGGAACTGGCCGCGCGATACCCCTACAAGCCCGCTTATCTTCCCGTCGCCCGTCTCGAGGACGGGACGATGTGGAACTGGTGAGCGGCATGACGATTACGCGCAGGAGCCTGCTCCGGGGTTCTGCCGTGGCGGCCGCCGCGCTGCCGGTTTCCGCTATCGCCGCGACCGCGCCGGTCGAGCGGATACCGATCTGGCCGGGCCCGCCCCCCGGCGGCACGGGATTGCGCGTGCGCGACGAGACGGTCAAGCGCTCGCCCGCTGGTCCAGCCGACGATATCGCCTGGCCACATGTCGCGACCCCGATGCTCAACGTCGTGCCCGCGGCCACGCCCAACGGCGGCGCGATCCTCTATATTCCTGGCGGCGGCTATGCCCGCGTCGCGGTGGGGCGCGAAGGATCGGGAATTGCGCACGCCTTCGCCGCGCGCGGATACACGGTGTTCGAACTTCTCTATCGGTTGCCCCACGACGGCTGGGCCGCGGGTCCCGATACGCCGCTGCAGGATGCGCAGCGCGCGATGCGGTTGATCCGCCACCGCGCCGGGATGTGGGGGATCGATGCGGCCCGGATCGCGGCGATCGGCTTTTCGGCAGGAGGCCATCTGACCGCGCGACTGGCGAGCCGTTCTGCGCTGCCCACCTACGATCCCGTCGACGACGCCGATACGCAATCGGCACGCCCGACGGTGGCAGGTCTGTTCTTTCCGGTCGTCACCATGGCCGAGCCCGACGCGCATGCCCATTCCAGGCGCGAACTGCTGGGCGCGGACACCAGCCCGGCGCGCATCGAACGCTTTTCCGCCGAACGTGACCTGCCTGCCGATATGCCGCCGACCTTCGTCGCCCACGCCGCGAACGACGCGGTCGTTCGTCCAGCCAACAGCCTGACGATGTTCGCCGCGCTCCAGGCGGCACGGGTTCCGTCCGAGCTGCACATTTTCGAGACCGGCGGCCACGGTCTGCCGCTCCGCGAAAAGGGACAGGACCACCCATGGCCGTCGCTGTTCGAACGCTTCGCGCGCCGGCACGGGCTGTAGCTCCGACCAAGCGTCCCCAGCCGCCCGGCTGTCGTTCAACCGAATTGCGGCGGTCCTTCGGACCTTGTAATTCATCGAACCGACATGATTATTGGCCCGACCAATTTTCGAGGATGATTGACGCCGCGCTATCCATCGGTCAATCAGGCGGGACGTTCTCTTCAGGCACCGCAACATGGCACCCAATCAAAAGCTTTATCAGCGCATCGCCGACGAAATCGCGGCTAAGATCGCCAGCGGCGTCTACCAGCCGGGCACCCGCCTGCCTGCCGAACGCGATCTGGCCGAGCAGTTCGAAGTGAGCCGGCCGACGATCCGCGAAGCGATGATTGCCCTCGAAATCCGTGGTCTGGTCGGTGCACGAAAGGGGTCTGGCATCTATGTCAGCACCACCCCGCTCGACACCGGGCTGATCACTCCCGAACTGGACGTCGGCGCTTTCGAGCTGATCGAAGCGCGGACCTTGTTCGAAAGCGAGGCGGCGGCGCTCGCCGCCGCCACGATCGACGCGCCGCAGCTTGCCGAGCTTCGTGCACTGCTGGGCGAGATGGAGCAGCAGGGCGACACCGATGCGGCCTTCGAGGCCGACAAGCGCTTCCATATTGCCATCGCCGCAGCCTCGGGCAACAGCCTGATCGTGTCGGTCATCGAGATGCTATGGGCGGTGCGCGAACAATCCCCGCTCTGCGTTCACATGTTCGCCCGGGCCCGGCGTAAAGGCGTGACCCCGCGGGCCAACGAGCATGAACTCATCGTCGATGCGCTCGCGCAGCGCGATCCCCAACTGGCGCGGGACGCGATGCGGGCCCATCTGCGCCGCGTTACCGACGACCTGCTCGACGCGACCAAGCTCGAGCTGATGGAGAAGGCCGAGGCGGATTTCGCCGAGCAACTCCGCCGCGTTGACGCGCGCAAGGCAGTTTAGCCCGCACCGACCGGCGCGGGGCGCGGACTGCGTCAGCGTGTGATCGTCTCGGGCGGCGCCAGATAGGAACGGGCGAGCCCGCCAAAATCGAGCACGAACGAGTCGAATATCACGCCGGGATCGAGCGCATAAACGCGCAGCCGATGCTCTCCCGCCTTGGCGATCGTCCAGTCGGTCGCGGAGATCATCGCATTGCGCTCGACCGCATCGCCCCAGTCGCGCTTGTCGGCATTGACCACGGCGATCGGTCCGCCGTCGATCGAAACGCCGTAGCGCAGCTTGTTCTCGGCGCTGAGCGCGAAGCTGGGTAGCAACGTCGCACGCAGTTTCGCAGTGCCGCTGCTGGTCGTGCGGAAACGATATTCGACATAGGGCGTTTTCGCCGGATCGGCCGCACTCGGCAATTCGAGACTGGTCGCGATCGCCTGCCCTGAACGCCCCAGATCGGGCATACGCTGCCAACCCGGCTGAGCGCTGGTAAAGCGCCCGGCGTTGAAGGCGACGATACGATTCTCCTCGACCAACATGCCCCTTGGCGCGGCGACATTGCGCGCTTCGATGGCGATGCTGCGGCTCGCTCCCGCAGCGGAAACCGTGACCGCGCCGCTCGCGCTCGCACCGGCCTTCAGCTTGCTCCAATCGATCGACACCCACAGGCGCTGATCGCCACCCGGCTGCGCTTCACGTTCGATCTCGATCCACGGCGCGGATCCCGCGGCAGCGATGTCGAGCGCGCCGACGCCGGTGTTGAACGCGTCGATGAAATAGCGACGATCGGTCGCGCGCTCGAACACCGGCAGCCGCGCATTCGACGCGCCTTGGGTGCGCCAGCGGTCGACCCGCAGCGCGGTATCGGCCGCTTCGAATATTTGGGGTGACTGCTGCGTCCAAGCGTCGACTGCGCCTTCGACCGCGACGCCCAGTCCGGGCTGCGCGAGCGGCGTGACCCGGCCGACGGGGGGCATGTTGAACACCGACTGGTAACGGGGCTCATCGTGCATGAACTGCGCCCATTTACCGTTGCCGGTCGCGTTGTAGACGGCGGTCGCCTTCTTGATTCCGCGATAAGCCTCCGCGGCGGAATCGGCGTAGAGATTGGCGCTGGCGCGGCCCTGATGCGCGTAGAGGAAGCTGCGGTCGGCGCCCAGCATCTTGGCGTTCATCAGCGCGCTGCCGCGAACCGGGTACAGGACGAGATGGTAGAAGCCCTCTCGCTTCTCTGCCGGCAATTGCGCGGCGATCGCCTCGGCGCGCTCGTCGAGCGCCCGGAACTCCGCCGAACGGATGCCCGCTTCGTCGCCGTAGGCGACGGGCGAGAACTCGGTCGGGCGCGGTGCGGTTTCGGCGGTATTCCACCCCATATGTTCGGGCTTGCGCGCGAAATTGAGCCGATAATAGTCGCCGAGCAGCGCCGCGATCGCGTCCGCCTGCCTGGGGCCGAACGTCGTCTCCGCCCAGCGCTTCAGCCACCCCCGCTGGCCAAGTTTCGAAGTGGCCTCGAAATCATAAGCGAGGTCCATGAAGTAGTTGATACCCTTTTCCCCGGGCTTGAGGTCGCCGACATTGAGCACCCACAACCGTCGCGCATTGGTGGCATAGGCCTTGCCCATTTCCTCGCCGATCAGGGCGGGCGGCGTGCTGTCGAGCCACAGATAGTCGTTCGGTACGCCCCAATAGGAGATGTGGTAATAAACCCCGGCGCCGCCCGACCGCTTCTGCTCGGCCTTGGTCGAAAGTTGACGGATATAGCCGTAATTGTCGTCGACCCAGCCCAGCGTCACATCGTCGGGCACCTTCATGCCCTTGCGATAGATATCGAGCACTTCCTTATAGGGCACGAAGACTTGCGGGACGGCGGCGGGATCCTTGCCGACTTCCTTGAGCAGGTTCCGCTGATCGGCGACGACCTGCTCGAGCAGCCGCACGCCGTCGCTGCCCTGGTTCATTTCGGCGGGGCTGTCGTGGATGCCCCGCATGCCGACAGTGTAGACATTTTCATACTGATGATTGGCACGAACCCGATCGCGCCAATATTGGACGATATTGAGCCGGTTCTTCGCAAAGTTGAACTCGCCGCGCTGTTCGAAATTCCACTCGGCGACATTGTTCCGCAGCATCGGTTCGGCATGGCTTGCGCCCATTACGATCGCATAGCGATCTGCCATTTCGGCATTGCCCTGCACTTGGTTGAACGCCGAGGTGACCTTGTGCATCGCGGGCCACAGGAAATTGGCGCGCAGACGCAGCAGCAGCTCGAAAATATGGGCATGCGTCGCGGGGCCGATGTCGCCGCTCGGATCGTTCGCGGTTGCCCACGGACGCAGCGACCAGTCCTCGTCGTTCAGGAAAATGCCGCGATAGCGGACCGAAGGCGAACCCTGCACGATCGTCTTCGCGTCGAGCGTCAGCGTCGCGCGGCGGTCGGGCGTGGCCTCCGCCCACCAGACCCACGGCGACACGCCGATCTGTTCCGACAGGCGGAAGATGCCATAGGCAGTGCCGCGCCGGTCGGCACCAGCGACGACCAGCGCGCGCGCGACGCCGGGTACCGGATTTTCGACCACGGCGATCGTATAGGCCTCGCTCTGCCCCTTCACCGCATCGACGCTTAGCCGTCCTTCGGCGATCAGCCGGTCAATCAACGGCGACCCGCCGATCGTTCCCGCTAGGATAGCATTTTGCCCGCCGGGCGCCCCCTGCGACACGCGCGGGCGCACCCCGGAGACGCGTTCGACATCGCCGGCAAAGGCGTTCGCAGCGATCTCGACCACCGGCGCGTCGCCCGCGCTGACGAAGATCGCCGGCGCGGCGCCGGCCTCGACCAGCGGAAACGCCCGGGCCGCAACGACGCGCTGCTGCGCCAGCGCCGGGGGCGGGGTCAGGGCTGCAACGCTGAGTGCGGCCAGAATGCGGACCAGTGCCAATCTTCTCTCCTGGATTTCTGTATGCCGGATGCCGGCTTATTTGACGGACTTGAGATAGGGGCCGCGCTTGCCCCAACCGAGTTCGGTGGCCGCGAGCGTCCATGTCTTGCCCCGATCGGGATTGCCCTGGAAGAACAGCAGGGTGCGCTTCCCGTCCTGAAACGCGGCGGGATGGCCCGATTCCGAATCGTTCCAGCTTCCCGGCGGGCCGTCGGTGAGCAGCGGCTTGTCCGACAGCCGCTTCCACGTCACCCCGTCGCTGCTGACGGCGACGCCGATCTGCTGCGGCTCGTTATTATATCCGCCAGCGTAGAACATGTAGAGTTTGCCGTCGCGGCGAATGATGCTCGCGCCTTCCACGCAATTGCGCTCCCACGCCAATTCGGGCTCCAGCGCAGGGCCATGCTTGCTCAAATTGGTCCAGTCGCTCTTGCCATAGGCGGAATCGAGCGGCGCCGATGCGACACCGATCTTTTGCACCTTCATCTCCGGATCGCGCGTCGCGTAATAAAGTAGCAGCTTGTCGCCATGGACGAACGGCTCCGCGTCGATCGCGCGGCCCGCGCTCCATGTCGCTTCGACCGGATCGGGACGAAATACGGGATTGCCCGGATCGCGTTCGAAATTGATTCCGTCGGTCGACCAGCCATGATTGATCGCATCGCGGCGGCCATTGCCATAGGTCTGGTAAAACAGGTGGACTTTCCCCCGGATCACGATCGCGCCGGGCGCGGCGATGCCGTTCTTTTCGACCTGCTGGACGGGCAGCACTTCACCGACCTTGCGCCACGACTTGAGATCGCGGCTTTCGGCGATGCCGATCGCCCATCCGGTTGGAAAGCCGTCGCCACCCTGCCGGTTATCCTTTGCGGGCGGGATCGAATAATACATGAAGTAGCGGCCTGCGAACCGGATCACGGACGGATCCTTCGCATAGGGCTGTCCGATCCGGCTGGTGTCCGAATAGCGCGTGAACAGCTTCACCTCCGGCGCGGCCGCAGGCGCCGGGCGCTCGGCGCGCGCCATTGGCGCGCAGGCGGCCGCCGCAGCCGCCATGGCCAATACCGAACCCACTCCCAGCCCCATGGTTCGTCGAGTGGCCATGCAATCCTCCTTGTTTCTGTCAGGTATCTATAATAGAATTTATCTTACCAATCTAATGCGGATCGATGCAACACCCTTTCGCTGTTCATCGAAACCGGGGGAGACACGCATGGGTTTCAACACGTCCGGATCACTCAGGCGCCGATCGCTGGGGGCACCCATGTTCGGGTTCTGGTTGGCGCTTTCCGCCGCCGTCCCCGCACTGGCGCAAGTGCCGGGGACCGTGCCTGACGAAGTGCCGCCCGGTGCGCCGGAGACGCCTTATGTCGATCGAGCCAAGGCCTATCTCTTCGCGCACATGACCAAGGAACGCTATGGCGTCCTTTATTATTCGGTCAGTCTCGACGGACTGAACTGGCGCCGCCTCAACGGCGGCCGACCGGTTTCGCAGGAATATCACGGCCATGCCTCGATCGCCCGCATGCCCGACGGACGATATATTCTGGTCGGCAATAAAAGCGACAGCGATCCGTTCGTCCGCTTCTGGGTTTCATCCGACCTGATCCGCTGGAGCCCGTATGGCACTTACAAGCCCGACCTCTCGCAGGTGCGGGGCATGGCCAATCCGCTCCAGCGGCTCGGCGCGCCAAAGCTCTTCTACGACAAGGCGTCGGCAAAATATCTGCTGACCTGGCATACGCCCAATGTCCCGCACACCCCGGCCGATCCGGAACGCTATTGGGCCAGTCAGCGCACCCTCTATGTCCTGTCGAGCGACCTCAAGACGTTCGAAGGGCCGCCCAAGCTGTTATTCGACTGGGACATCGCTACGATCGACACGGTCATTGTGCCGGGCGACGATGGAGAGGGCTATTGCGCGATGGTCAAGGACGAGCGCTATCCGTCGTACAACTGGCCAACGGGAAAGACCGTGCGGATCAGTTGCGCCCCCACGCTTCTCGGCCCTTACCCCATGCCGGGCGCGCCGGTCAGCCCCAATTTCCGCGAGGCTCCGACGATCATCCGCGCGCCGAACAATCGCGACTGGCTCCTTTATTACGAGCAATATGCCGGCGTCAGCTATGGACTGTCGAAGGCGCCCCGGCTGGAAGGTCCCTGGTATCAGGTACAGGGCAACAGCGGCGTGCAACGCTGGAACCGCTTCGAGATGCCCGCCGGCACCCGGCACGGTTCGATGATCGCGATCGACCGCGCGCAATATGATGCCATCATCGCCGCCTTTCCCGACGCGCCGTCCGCCACGCCATGAAGTTGGAGCTGCCCCCGCTACGCCCACCCCCGCAGGCTCGATCCGCGGGCAACCCTCTCGCGGGACACGCGACGGCAACAACGCACGAACGGCCGGACCTGGGTCGCAACCTCACCTATGGCCTTCTCGAATTTCTCGGCAGGGCCATCGTCACCGGCCGGTTCGACGATGCGCCCTTCCCGATCGAGGCTGAACTCGTCCGGCGATATGGCGTCAGCCTGACTGTAACGCGCGAAGCCGTAAAGATGCTGTGCGCCAAGGGCCTCCTGATGTCGCGGCCGCGACAGGGAACGCAACTGCTTCCGACATCGTCCTGGAATCTCTTCGACCCGGACGTGTTACGCTGGCTGGTCGACCGCAAGCTCGAGGTCGATCTTCTGCGCCAGTTCAACCAGCTACGCGCCGCGATCGAACCCGAAGGTGCGGCGCTGGCAGCCCGCTTCGCGTCCGCCGGACATTTGGCCGCGATTGCCGAGGGGCTGGCCAGGATCGAGGCTGCCAAGGCAGGATGGGACGATCCCGTCGCGGCGGGTATCGCGTTCCATGTTTCCATCCTCCATGCGACACAGAACCCCTTTTACGCGCAGTTCCGCGACGTGGTCAGCGCTGCACTGCAGACCTCGATCCGGTTCGGCGGGGGTTTCCATGATCGAACAACCGATGTCGCCGACCATTATGCGGTTTACGAGGCGATCTGCGCGGCCGATGACGAGCGCGCGCGGGCGTCGATGAGATTGCTGATAGATCGCGTACTCGACTGTATCGACCGCGCCGGTCGCAGCTGATGCCCGCGCAGGCCGAACAAGGGGCGCACGCGCCCGCCAGTCGGGATCGCAAACGAAGGGAGATGGAATGACATATTTTTGGAAGGCCCTGACCGCACCGGCAGCGGCGCTGCTCCTCGTCGGAGCGACCGCGCCGGACGGGAAATGGACGCCGGCCTGGACCGCGAGCATGTGGCAATCGGCGAATCCGCGACAGGAGGTCGCGGTCGACAATGCGACGCTGAGCTTCGCGGTCCGCGTCGGGGCAGACGGCAAGGCGCTGCGGATCCGCCTGTCGAACGAATATGGCAGTGCCTTCCGGATCGGAGCGGCGAGTATCCGACTGCGCGATGGCAAGACGGTTCCGATAACCTTCGGCGGCAAGGCCGCGACGGAGGTTTCGGCAAACGGGGTCATCGTCAGCGACCCGGTCCGGATGACGGTCAAGTCATTCGATGTCGTCGACGTGTCGCTGTACCTGCCGGGATCCGTGCGGCTCAACACGGTCCATGCCGCGGGCGGCGCAAAGACACAGATCTCGGCGCCGGGCGATCATAGCCGTGCGCCTTTCGTCGCCGCGCGCCGCGCGGACAACCGGCCGCTTCTCGCCAGCATCGACGTGCTCGGCAATGCGGCGCGTCCGGTCATCGTCGCCTTTGGCGATTCGATTACCGACAATCCGGGCTGCGCGATCGACGCCACGCCGGTCTGCCGCTGGAGCGACGTACTTGGCCGCCGGCTGGCGAAGGCCGGCAAGCCGCACGCCGTGGTGACCCAGGCGATCTCGGGCAACCGGGTGATCAGCCGCGGGACAGGCCCCAGCGCGATCGAACGGTTTGACCGCGACGTTTTGGCTCTGCCGGGTGTCACCCATATTGTGCTGCTCGAGGGCATCAACGACATCGGCGGATCGGGGCGCGCGCTGCCTGACGGAACCACCGCGCCAACGATCACCGATGCGGATCTGATGGCGGGCTACCGCGATCTCGTCGCGCGCGCGCACGGGCGCGGGATCAAGGTGATCGCCATGACCATCCTGCCCTTCGAGGGTGCCGGCTATCACAGCGCGGCGGGCGAGGCGATGCGGATACGGATCAACGACTGGATCCGGTCGTCCGGGACGTTCGATTCCGTGGTCGACATGGAGAAGGTCGTTGCCGACCCCGCCAATCCCAAGCGGCTGGCCCCGGCGCTCCACCGCGGAGATTTTCTCCACCCCAATGATCAAGGGGAGTTCGCAATGGGCGAGGCGATCCCGCTGAACCTGTTCGACTAGATCGGATTGCCGGGGCGGTTAGCGTCCCGGCGATACCGGCGTACGCCGTTTCACGTTCCCGAACATCTCTGGCGGAACGATCAGGACAAGGCCCCTCAAGCGAAAATGGCGCCGCATGGGAAAGCATGCGGCGCCAGTCATAGTTTCGCTTTGCCGACGGCCGTCAGAGACGGAAGCGCACACCCAGACGATAGACCGTCTCGCGATAGCCGACCTGGAAATCGTAGCTTTCGCCCCGGGCGTTGAACACGCGCGACGTCCGGACCGGCGTTCCCAGCACATTCGCCGCGCTGAAGTTGATGCTCATGAACTCGGTCGGGTTGATCGAGGCCGACAAATCGAGGATGCCGCGCCCTTCCTCGGTTGTCGGCAGGGTCAGCTGAGTCCCACCAAGCCGCGTCACTTCGGGGTCGGTGGTGATGCCATATTCGTAGTATTTCGAGCGGTAGTTGTATGACGCGCGCAGCGAGAGCTTCTTCGTTTCGTAGAAGATCTGGGCATTGGCCAGATGCGACGACGTGTTGGCGATCGGCTGGAGACCTGGCAGGGTCGCGGCCGAGCCTTGTGCCAGTTCGGTCTTGTGGTCGAGATAGGTATAATTCGCCAGAACGCCGAAATTCTGCATCCAGTCCGGCAGCGACGGGATCTTCAGGAAGGTCCGGAAACCGACCTCGACGCCCTGGATATATCCCTTCTCTCCGTTCTCGGGCCGCGTCAGCGCGATTTCGCCCGGCGCGATATCGGGATCGGTGACGATCGTCGTCGTGTTGTTGATGAAGCCCTTCACATCGCGGCGGAAGATTTGCACGGTCGCCGATCCCGACCGCGAGAAATAATATTCAAGCGACGCGTCATAGTTGGTCGATTTGATAGGCTGCAGATCGGGGTTACCGCTGCTGGCGCAAGTCGGCGCCGCCGCACAGCCGCCCGCAACGGTAACGACCGGATTGAATTGGCTGAAGCCGGGCCGCGACGACGTCTTTGTGAAAGCGAACCGGGCCTGAAGCTTGGGCGTCAGACGAATGCGCGTGCTGATATTGGGCAGATAATCTTCGTAGCTGCTCTTGCCCGTAACGGTGGTGGTGATGTCGTTTTCGGTCCGGACGGCGCGAAGGCCGATCTGGCCGTCGAAGCGTACGGTGCCGACTTCGAACTCGTAATGCGTCTGCGCATAGGCGGCGTAGGTCCGCTCGTTCGCCAGATATTGCTGCACACGCACCGGCGTGCCGACGGGTTGCCCCGCGAGCGCGCGGAAGAAGTCGCGATTTTCGTAAATGCTGTCCCGCGTCGGTGCGATCCAGGTTCTCGGGTGATCGGTAGGATCGCCCTTGAACGCGGGCGGTACATTGTAAAAGTCCAGCGGCAGGGCGGTAAATTGCAGCGCCGCGAGCTGGGCGGCCGCGGTGGGAAACGCGCCCATCGCCTGCGAGACGGTATAGGATTCGGAACGCGCGTCGCGATCCGTGAAGCGCACGCCGACCTGAAGCCGGTCGAAGATTGACACCTCGATCGGCATATCGGCATCGAGCCGGCCCTGCCAGCCGCGACCGGCCGCCTGCGACCCGCCTTCATTATAGTTCAGCGCGCGCCAGCTCGCCGGATCGGCCAGATTGACGCCGATAATCTGCGCCGAGCCGCCGCCGTCGGGCTCGGCAAAATTGAAGTTGCGGGTCGGAACGACGTTCAGGCGCGAATTCAGCTGGAAGCTTGCGGTCGTAAAGGTCGAATCGGTGTATCCGACATCGCCCGTGATCCGGGCACCTCCCACCTTCCAGATGAAACCGCCGCCGCCGTGATAGGTATCGGTGTCCGATCCCTGCGCCGACGCATAGCTGGTAACCGGATTGCCGCCGGTCGCGGTCATTTCGCAGATCAACAGGGTGCTGCCGGGGCAATAGACGACATTGGACAACGTCGCACCCGAACCGGCCTGCACGCGCACAGCCCGTGCGCCGCCCTCGCTGTGAAACCCCTGATACAGAAAATCGCCGTAAAATTCGAGGTCGGGGCTCGGCCGCCACTGCAGGACGGCGCTGACCGAGGGACGGGTGCGATCGGATGCCACCGTGTCGAAATTGATATCGGCCGGATAGCGCCCGCGGGCGAAAGCACCCGTTGCAGCGCGTTCCTGGATTGCGAGCGATGTCTGGCGCAGTGAATCGCCCGCCTTGTTCTGCGCATAGGAGCCCCCGACAAGGAAGCCGATTTCCCCGATCCCGGTTTCCCAGCGGTTGCTCAGCAGCAGATTGGCGTCGAACCCCAGTCGCTGCGACTGCCCCCAATGCACACCTGCGATGCCGCCGGCGATCCGCAGTCCCTTGAAATTGAACGGCCGCTGCGCCTTGAGGTCGATCTCGCCCGCGATGCCCGCTTCGGGCAGATCCGCCGCACTCGTCTTGTAGACGTCGATCCGGCCGATCGTGCCCGACGGAAAATCCTGTAGCTGAACGTAGCGACCCTGGGCGGTAAACACCTCGCGACCATTATATGTCGTGGTGAGATCCGGCAGACCGCGCACGCGGACGCCCGAAGCCTCGCCATTGGAGCGCTCGACCGACACGCCGGTGATACGGGCTGCGGTTTCGGCGACAGTCTGGTCGGGCAGCTTGCCGATATCTTCGGCGAGAACCGAATCGACGATCTGGTCGGATTCCTGTTTGATTGCCTGGGCGTTCTCGAGACTCTGGCGAAAACCGGTGACGACGATATCCTGCGCCTGGACTTCATCTTGCGCCGCAACGTCGGACGTCGACGCATCCTGCGCCGCCGCCACTCCCGGCACGGCCATGAGCGCGAACGCCGAAACCCCGAGCCAGAGTTTGGTATTGCCAGAAGCCATTATTTCCTCCCCAAAACGAACCATTATTTTATGGATGACATATCTGAATTATCAGACAATGATTGGTCTGACAATATACTCGAACTGGCCCGACCGAAAAATGTCAGCAAAAACCTCCGCCAAACGGCCTGAACCGTTCGGTTGCAGCGCATTTTGCATCCAGATCGATGGGATAGATGTCAGGCCAATATGCGGTGCGACGCGTATCGAGGGTTCATTGGAGGATAGAGTGGCGAGAATGATGATGAGAAGGATGGAGAGAAGGGTGCGGAGCGGTCTGGCCATTTGCATGGCGCTCGGGGTAGCCGCGCCGGGGCAGGCGCAGCAGGCGCTCGGCGCAAATTTCAACGAACATTATGAAGATGTCGACTATCGCGACCTAGACAAGGCGAACGCCCGCTGGGTCCGCCTGTTTCTGACCATGCCCGAACTCGAGTCCCGCGGCGCGGCGACCCATGGCGCCGTCACGACAATTCTCGAAGCGGGACGGCGCGGCTACAAGACGATCCTTTCGCTGAAGTTTCCGCGCAACCGGCGCGACTTTCCTGCGCCCGAAAGCGCCGAAATGGCGCGCGAAATGGCATGGCTCGACGCCGTACTGCCGCATGTGATGGGCAAGGTCGATATCCTCGTCATCGGGAACGAACCCTATATCGAGAGCCGGCGCGCCGATCGCGATCTCGATCTCAATGCCTATTACGAGACGCTGGCGAAGCGCGCGATTGCATTCCGCAAAACCAGATGCGGCGCGAACTGCAAGACCGCGCTGTACATGGGCGCGCTCAATCGCCTCGACCTGGCCGAGAACCGCACCCTGTCCGCCGAACGATGGATGGAGTTTGCAAGACAGACCCCCGAAATCGCAGGGGTCGATATCCACGCCCACCTGCCGGATATGGAGGGCACCCGGGCGTTCGTCGATTACATCCTTCCCCGGATGCGCCCCGATCAGAAATTTCTCGTCCTCGAATTCTCGATCGTCCGTTGGTGGGAGCAGCATATGAAAGCGCCTGTCCCCGCCGCCTATGCCGCCGCATACAAACTGCCTGCCGACACGCAAAACTGGCAGGTCATCCGCACCGCTCTCGAATCCCCCTTCCCAAAGGCGCAATGGGATGCGTTTCTCGCAAACAGCCCGTGGTTCGAAAGCCGCAAACATTATCTCCGCCACCAGATGGAGATATTCCGCGATACGGGCCGCCTGGCCGTAGCGACCTACGGATTCAAGCAGGGCAGTTCGATGGGGCGCAATTTCGGTCCGGCTACCACCCCGTGGTTGCTCAACAGCGTATTTGCCGCGCGTACGGTCCGCCCCAATCCGGACGGAAGTGCGGCATTCAACTACGCCTGGATCGACGATTTCCAAGCTCTGCAGGCGCCCGCTGAGCCAGGGGAATAGGTAAGACCGGTCTATCCGGTGCCCATCATCGAGGGGGAATGGTGCACCCGACTGGATTCGAACCAGTGGCCCCCAGATTAGGAATCTGATGCTCTATCCTGCTGAGCTACGGGTGCGCCGCCGCTCGTGTAGCGGGGCGCGCTGCAAAGCGTCAATCGCGATGGATCAATTGGCCGCCTCGGGCGGGACGATCGGCACGAGCAGGGGCATCGCGGCGATGCCGTCGTCGCGGAGCGCCGCTGCCTCTTCGGGCGAGGCCTGGCCGTGGATCAAATCCTCGGCCGCGCGTCCTTCGTGCATCGCGCGTGCGGCGTCGGCGAAATCACGGCCGACCCAGCGCGACTGCGGAAGCATTTCCGCCTGCTTTGCGGCAATATCACCAAGCAGCTTGCGGACCAGTTCGGGCGCCAGCTCGTCCGAACTGGACGGCTCGGCGGCCGACTGAGCCATCGTCTGCCGGTTGGTCTTGGTGCCAACGCGCGGCGCCATCACCGCCTTTTTGACGTCGGCATCGCCGCACACGGGGCAATTGATAAGCGCGCGCGACTGCTGGTGCGCAAAGCTCTCGCTGCTGGCGAACCAGGCTTCAAACCGATGATCGGCGGCGCAGCACAGGTCGAAAACGATCAAGGTCAGCCCAGACCCAGCAGCGGATCGAGCCCGCCGCGCGCATCGAGCGCCGCCATATCGTCGCTGCCGCCGATATGTTTTCCGTCGATGAATATCTGCGGGACGGTGCGGGCGCCGCCCGCGCGTTCGACCATCGCGTCGAACCCGGCGCGGTCCATCGTCAGGTCGATTTCCTGATATTCGACGCCCTTGCGCTCGAGCAGCGCCTTGGCGCGCGAGCAATAGGGGCAGAAGAATTTGGTAAATACTTCGATCTTGGCCATGCGGCTATCCTGTCATCCTTCATCCGTCATATCGGAATCCAACGAAGCAAAGTCAAATATGTTGCCGTCCATCAATGCATCGGGAACGACGCGCGCCCAGCTTAACGCCGACACACGCGCCGCGCCGCTCCGATTGAGCGCCTTCGCCGCCGCGCGCAGCGTTGCACCACTGGCATGGACGTCGTCGACCAGCACCAGATGGCGGCCCGCCGCGCGCGCCTTTGCGCCCGTTGCCAGCGCAAAGGCCCCAGCGACGATCCGCTCGCGTTCGCGCCGCCCCTTGCCGCGCAGCGATGCAGTCGACTTGACGCGCAGCAGCAGATGATGGTCGCGCGATGCGCCGGTCAGCCGCGCCAGTTCGTCGGCGACCAGCGCCGCCTGATTGAACCCGCGCGACCACAGCCGCCAGCGATGCAGCGGCACCGGCACCAGCAGCATATCGTCGATCGTCCCCAGCATCGCGAGTTGCCGGGCCATCAGCCGCGCCATCAACCGCGCGTGTCCGGTGCGCCGCCCATATTTGAGGCGGAGCGCCACGGTGCGCGCGACGGGACCATAAGCGACCGCCGCTGGCGCGCCGTCGAACGGCGGCGGGCTGGCAAGGCACGCGCCGCAAGCGATCGGTGCGCCGGGCAAGGCCGTCGGCAGCGGGATCGAGCAACGCGCGCAGGACGGCCCGTCGAGGAAGTCGAGCGAGGACCAGCAGGTCAGGCAAAATTGGCGATCTTCGCCGACGATCACGCCGCAGCCGGGACAGCGTGGCGGCAGCGCATAATCGACGAACGCGCGCGCTGCGACGCGTAAACCGCCGAGCCACCCCCCGGCCGACGCGTCTTCTTTTTCGACATCCCCCGTCGTCGTCGCCATCAGCCGCTTGTGAAGCATCGCCGGGGACGGCACAAGCGGCGCATGTCGCAGTCCCCACGCCCGCTCTTCTCCCCGGCCCGCCACCGCGCCCAGCGCGACCGCATGGCGCGCCTTCCCGCGTCGGCCAATTTCCTCGCACCGCTGATCGCCGAAACCTTGCTCGACCGGCTGGCGATGGTGACGCGCGAATTTCCGCGTACCTTGCTCATCGGCGCGCATGACGCCGTGCTCGCCGATCATCTGCGCGCGACCGGCACCGACCTTACCATCGCCGAGGCGGGGCCGCGTCTTGCCGCCCAAACCGGCGCCGTCGCGGTCGAGGCGGACGCCATCGACCTGCCCTTTGCCAGTTTCGACCTCATCCTCTGGCCCGGCGGACTCGACAGCATCAACGATGTACCCGGCGCGCTCGTCCGCCTGCGCGCACTGCTGGCGCCCGATGGCCTGCTGCTCGGCGCCTTTGTCGGCGACGGCAGCCTGCCCCGGCTGCGCCGCGCGGTGATGGCCGACGGGGTGCGATCGATCGCGCGGCTACATCCCCAGATCGACCTCGCCGCGATGGGAAACTTGCTGCAGCGGGTCGGCTTTACGCTGCCCGTCGTCGATGTCGATGCGCTGACCGTGCGGTACGGCGACTGGTTCGCCCTGGTGCGCGATATCCGCGCCGCGGGCTTGTCGAGCCGGCTCGCACCCGCGCCCCCGCCATTGACGCGCGAAGAGGCCGCGCGGATCGCTGCCGCGTTCGCGGGCCAGGCCGATCCCGACGGCCGCATCGGCGAAACATTCCGCCTCGTCCATTTCAGCGGCTGGGCGCCGCATCCCGACCAGCCGCAACCCGCGCGGCGCGGTAGCGGCACCGCCTCTCTCGCCGAGGCATTGAAGCCAAAGACCTAGACCAGCACCTCCAGCAGGCCGATCAGCGGCTTGTCGGCGGGCGGCATGGCGATCCCGTGTAGTTCGACCGGGCGCACCCAGCGCAGCGCGCTGGCATGCTGCGCCACGGGCGTTCCACGCCATTTACGGCAGACGTAGAGCAACAGCAGCAGGTGCCGGTCGCCGAGCGGCTCGCTCGCGAAACAGGCGGGCGCAAGGCACGCGTGGTCGACATCGATCGCAAGCTCCTCCCTCAGTTCACGGATCAGCGCCTGCTCGGGGGTTTCGCCCGGTTCCAGCTTGCCGCCTGGAAACTCCCAGAGACCCGCCATCGACAGACCTTCGGGGCGCTGCTGGACCAGCAGCCTCCCGTCGCGGTCGACGAGCGCCGCCGCCACGACGACAAGCGGCGTTTTTGGTAGTTTCCCGGGGCTCGTGGCAGACAAATTGTTAACCTTCCTATGTAAACATGACACCCTCGGGAACTATAATTCAGTCAGGGGTGGAACAATGCGAAACTTTTACAGGCTGATGCGGTCGACCAGGGCCGCCACAGCCGTCGAATATGGGCTGATTCTGGCCCTTATCTTTTTGGGCGCTGTCGTTTCGGTGGGCAATTTCGCCAACTCCGCCAACAACATGTGGAACAAGATCTCGAACGCCGCCGAAGATAATATGTAGCAACCCGGCGGCTGTCCCATTTCGGGCTCGCCGCACACCGGTTTCGGGCGGGTAGCATTAAGATTTTCAAAACCTATTCGCCCTAAACCCCCGGATGTTGACCCAGACCAGACCGTCAACAGGGTAAGTGAAATCAGGAGACCAGTCATGAAGTTCATCAAGAAGTTCGTTCGCGATACCAAAGCCGCCACCGCCATCGAATATGGCCTGATCGCGGCCCTGATCGCCGTCGCCGGTATCGCCGCGATGGGCGCCGTCGGCAACAGCGTCGGCAACACGTTCAACAAGGTTTCGACCGAGCTCGACGGCCAGAACTCCTAATCTGGCTATGCTCGCGCCGCTTATGGCGGCGGAGATCGGAAAGGGCGGTGGAGCAATCCACCGCCCTTTTTTCGTTGCGGCCGTCGTTACCGGCTGGCGTAGACGACGATCTTCACGCGCTGCCCCGGGGTCAGGCGGCTCGATGCGGTCAGGCGGTTGAGCACCTGGAACCGTTCGGCCTGATAATCGCTATAGGCCATGCGCCGCGCCAGCGTGGCGACGGTATCGCCGCGGCCCACGGTCACGACATCGATCCGCCGCGGCTTGATCGCCGCCGCTTCCGCCGTGCTCAGACGCCGCACGCTATTGAACATCGAATTGAACACGCCGCTACCGCCCGCTTGCGTCAGCGTGACGAAGTGGAATGCACTGCTCCGCGAAAATTCATAGGCGAAGACGGTAACGTCCACCTGTCCCGACTGCGTGTTCACCCGCGCGGTCGAATAAGATGCCGGTATACCGTTCACCGTCGTGCGCTGGATCGCCCCGGGGCTGATCGACGCATTGCCCGCCACCGCCTTGAACGCGGCAGCGATATAAGCGTTCATGTCGCCATTATATGCGCCGGTCGTGAATTGCGCCTGTCCGCCATTGCCGCTGACCGACACGGCGTCGGCGCCATTCTGCATGCCATAGCCGTTGGGGACCGTGAAACGCAGCTTGAGATCGGGATGCAGGAAATCGCGCCCCTCGACCACGCCCTGCGCGGGATCGTCGCCGTAGAGCACATTATCGACCGAGGCGAGGAAGGCGTCGGCATTGCGGTTGCCGCCGCTGCCGCCCGCCCGGCTCGCCAGCGACTGGGCGTTGCGCACGCGCGACGCGGGGTCGGGGTGGGTGCTCGCCCATTCGGGCAGCGACCGCGCATCGCCGCCCGACAGCCGCGCGTCGAGCGTCGTCTGGTTGGCAAGACTGGTCAGCATCGTCGACAGCGCCATCGTGTCATATCCCGCGCTGCGGAGATATTGGACGCCGAGCTGGTCGGCCTGCAATTCCTGGCTGCGCGAAAAGCCCAGTGTCGCGAGCTGCGCCACGCGCATCGAATTATTCTGGAGCAGTCCGCCGAGCCCTCCGAGCAGCCCGCCATTGTCGCCGATCGCTCCGCCGAGCACGGCGCCAAGCACACCGAGGATCTGGTTGCGCGTCGCCGCCGACTGGCGCTTCTTGCTGTGTTGCGCCGCGACATGGCCAACCTCGTGCCCAAGTACGCCGGCCAGTTCGGCCTCGTCGTTCATCAATGCCATCAGCTGGCGCGTGACATAGACATAGCCGCCGGGGATCGCGAAGGCGTTGTTCACGGGCGAATTGAGCAAGGTGACGGTAAAATCGCTGGGCGAGCGCGACAGGCCCGACTGCACGGCAATATTCTGTCCGACGCGGTTCACATAGGCGGCCTGCGGGCCATTATACGCCCCGCCGAACTCGGCCATCAGCTGCGGATGCGCGTCGGTGCCCTGCTTGCGCTCGGCGGGCGAAATGCTCGTCGCGGTCTTGATCGCCTTCAGCTGCGCGTCGGCCGCGCCGGTCGCGGCAAGGCCGCCCATCGCCAGCACCGCCGCCAGTTTTTTCCCGGTCTTCCAGCTCATCGAAATCCTCCCACTGCACGCCGTCGCTATGGGATATCCCCATCGCACGGCAAGGCAAGCCGCGCGATGAATCGCGGCCGTCCGATTTCGAAAAAGGAACGCGATAACCCGCGATCGGGTTCCGCCGGACCGCGCCTAAGCGCGGCCCATGGCTAGGAATTTATCCTCGCGCGCGGCAAGCAACCTGTCGCGCGGCAGCCCCGACAGCGCGTCGAGTTCCTGCGCGATTGCATCGCCCAGCGCCGCAATCGCGACCTCGGGGGCACGATGCGCACCGCCGACGGGTTCGGCAACGATCCGGTCGATGATTTTCAGCCCCAAGAGGTCCTGCGCCGACATCTTCATCGCCGCAGCGGCATCGGCCGCCTTGTCCGACGTGCGCCACAGGATCGACGCGCAGCCTTCGGGCGAAATTACCGAATAGACCGCATGTTCGAACATCAGCACGCGGTTCGCGGCGGCGAGCGCAATCGCACCGCCCGAACCGCCCTCACCGACCACCGCCGCGACCATCGGCACGCCGAGGGCCAAGCATTGTTCGGTCGAGCGCGCGATCGCTTCGGCCTGCCCCCGTTCTTCGGCCTGGATTCCCGGAAAGGCGCCCGAGGTGTCGACCAAAGTCACCACCGGCAGCCCGAAACGGTCGGCGAGCTGCATCAGGCGGATCGCCTTGCGATAGCCCTCGGGCTTTGCCATCCCGAAATTATGCTTCATGCGCGACGGAATATCGTCGCCCTTTTCATGGCCGATGACCATCACCCGGCGGCCGCGAAAGCGCGCGAGCCCGCCCAAGATCGCCTGATCGTCGCCGAAATTGCGATCGCCGGCCAGCGGCATCCAGTCGTCGAACAGGCCGGCGACATAATGTTTGAAATGCGGGCGGTCAGGGTGGCGCGCGACCTGCGTCTTTTGCCAGGGTGTCAGCTTCGAATAGATATCGCGCAGCAATTTCGAGGACTTATCCTCGAGCTGCGCAATGTCATTATCGATGTTGAGCGAGGGGTCGTCCCCCATTTCGCGCAGCTCGGCAATCTGCCGATCGAGCGCCGCGACCTGTTTTTCGAAGTCCAGAAAGGCTGTCATGCGCAGTCGCTAGGACGATGGCGGCGCAACGTCAACTTCGGGGTGGGCGTCCTCCATCCGCGCGAGCGGGTGCCGCTTGTTGACCAGCTCGACGAGGCGACGGCTATCGACATGCGTGTAAATTTCGGTCGTCGCGATATCGGCGTGGCCCAGCATCAATTGCAACGCGCGCAGATCGGCCCCGCCCTCGAGCAGATGCGTGGCAAAGGCGTGGCGCAGCACATGCGGGCTGACCGCGGTCGGATCGATCCCCGCGCGGCCCGCGAGGTCGCGGAGCATCTGGAACAGCCGCACCCGCGAGATATGCGCCTTGCCCGACGGGAAAAGCCAGGGCGATCCATTGGTCAGGAAGGGCACCCAGCGATCGAGCACCGCACGCGCGCGTTCGGACAGCGGGACCAGCCGCTCCT
This sequence comes from Sphingopyxis sp. OAS728, assembly GCF_014873485.1. Taxonomy (NCBI): domain Bacteria; kingdom Pseudomonadati; phylum Pseudomonadota; class Alphaproteobacteria; order Sphingomonadales; family Sphingopyxidaceae; genus Sphingopyxis; species Sphingopyxis sp. OAS728. Next base: position 1,970,698 of record NZ_JADBDT010000001.1, read on the forward strand.
TGTCGCCTTTCCCTCGAATGATCAGATATTCGCGCTCGCCGGCCATCGCGCGGCGCGGCAGCGATACCAGCTCGCTGGCGCGGAGGCCCGATCCGTAAAGAAGTTCGAGCAGCAGCAACATCCGCACCGCCGTCGCAGGCGGCGCCTCCCCCTTCGCTTCCTCCTCGGCCTGCTCGAACAGCCGCTCGACATGCTCGTGGGTCAGGATGCGCGGGAGGGGACGGCGCGTCGCGGGCCGTGCGATATCGAGCGCAGGATTGTCCGCGCGCTCGCCCTCATCGAGCAGGAAGGCGAAAAACTGGCGCAGCGCCGATAGCTTGCGCGCCGCGCTGCTCGCTGCAAGCGACTGATAATCCGCCATCAATTTGCGCAAAGCCACCGCATCCGCGCCTGCCAGCGGGCCTTTCACCCATTCGGCAGCCTGCTCCAGGTCGCGGCGATAGGCGGCCAGCGTGTTGCGTGAGGCGCCGCGCTCGGCCGCCATCATCTCCAAAAAACGATCGATCAAAAGACCGTCAGACACGCACCAGCGCTTCGGCGGCGATCATCCGCGCTTCGGACGACAGGCCTACTTCGCGGAGCGCGCGAACGATATAATAGAGGTGATAGGGCGGGACCTTCGACCATTCGCCCTGCATCCCCGCCGCCGCGAGCAGCGCCACCATGCCGGGCTCGCGCCGTTCGGCCGCCGCCATGATCGCGCGCGACCAGCGCGTCTGTTTGCGAAGATCGACCTCGAGGTCGCTCGCCGCCGACGCCGTCGCGCTCGCATCGAGCCGGCCGAGACCGGCGAGGCCCGCGAGCAGGAATTTCGACCGCAGCGTATCGGCGCTGTCGTCGCTGCCCGAAAAGCTTCCGACGGCGCCTGCGCTCATCCCCGTGAGCGGCCGCGGCGATCCCACCGCGAGCACAGCCCACGCGCGGCTGCCGACCGAAACGGTCGGAACCCACGCAATGGCATTTTCGTCATAGCCGCCCGCGAGCATTGATCCGAGCAGCTGCCACGGATCGTCGCCGACCTCGGTACCGACGGGCAGCGCAGCCGCGGCACGCGCGGTCGCGACCATCGCGGCATAGCGCTGGGTCGGACCGGCGTCGGTACCCCAAAGCCGTTCCATCGCGGCATAACGATCGGCACCGCGCGCCAGGCGGAAGGCGGCGCGCAGCTGATCGGTCTGCGCCGTCACGGCCTCGGCGGGCTCTTCCTCGCTCGCTGCGGCGCTCAGCAGCGACACATAGGCCTCGCTCGACAGCACGCCGCGCGCAGCGGCTTCGGGGGCGGCGGCGACACGGCTTGCCATGTCGGTCATCGGCGCCAGCACCGTCCAGCTCTTGATATTGGACGGCGCCGCGGTGCGCAGCGCCTCGGGCACGGGAATCGCGGTCGCGGTCGCCATGCCGAAGCGCCAGCTCGTCAACCGGTCGATATTGTCCCACTCGATCGTCGTCGAGCGGCGACCGGCGCCGGTTGCGCCGAGTACGCGCTCGGCCAGCAATATGTCGAAGTTCGAGATCCTGCCGCTCGACCGCACGCGGCCGATCGCCCAGCCCGCGGGCCCGGCTTCGCCCGACAGGCCCGAACAGATCGCCGACGACAGCCGCCATGCCTGCTCGTCGCCATGCGCAAGGCCTGCGGGCACATAAGGACACATGCCCGCCGGATCGGCATTGGCGAGATAGGCCTGCTGCGCCGCGGCGACGAGGCGCGGGCTCGCGCGGTCGTAGTCGACCGACTGGACGATCCGGCGCGCGGTGATCGATTCGCCCATGCGCAGCAACAGCGACGCGCGCGCGGCGGCGAGATCGGCGCCGTTGATCGTCTCGGGCGTATCGATCGCCGAGGCGAGCGAACGCCGCAGCAGGATCTGCCCCCAACGCGATGCGAGCTGGCCGTTCGTCTTGCTCATGATCGCGGCGGCATATTGGCCGCGCACTCCGAAGGCGTCGGGTGCGAGCCCGCCCGTTTCGGGGGTCAGCGGCCCGATGCGCGTGAGCAGGCGCCGCGCGCCCGGCGGCAGGTCATATTTCAGCCCGCCCGATTCGACCTCTTCGCCGTCCTCACCCTCTTCACCGGTTTCGGCGGTCGCGGCCGTCGACGTGCTACCAACGGTCGGCGCAACCGGCGGCGGAGTGGTCCCGTTGGTCGGCGTCGAACTGGGAGCAGGCGTCGGCGTCGATGAAGGCGCCGGCGTCGGACGCGGTGCATCGGCGGGGTTGCCGAAGCCTTCGGGCAACAGCGATTCCTGTGCGAGCGCGGGCAGCACCAGCGCGGCCGCCATGGCGGTTCCCGACAGGCCGAGCGCGAGCGATAATGTTTTCATCTTCATTGCGGCACGCTTTCGGCAATCTTGTCGGTCACGTCCACCTCAATCATTCGCGGCTCGATCGGCCGGCCCAGGAACAGCAGGAACAGAAAGAACGCGACCAGCATCAGCGCCAGCACGATCAATCGTGCAATCCAGCGGCCTTTTCCCGATCTGCCCCGCGTGCGCAATATCCAATGCCTGTCGTTCGTCTCATAACACACGCAGCAAAAGCATTGTCCCGCGCGGCCCTCGCGGTATAGCCGCGCGGACCATGTCGCGAAACCCGAAAAGCCCGGCCCCCATGACCACGGGGCCCATCCCCGCGTCGATCCGCGAGCGGTCGATCGTGCTCGTCGGGCTGATGGGCTCTGGAAAGTCGACGGTCGGCCGCCGCCTCGCGCAGCGGCTTGGCATGCGCTTCGCCGATGCCGACGACGAGATCGAGCGCGCCGCCGACACCAGCATTTCCGACATTTTCGAGCGGTTCGGCGAAGCGCATTTCCGCGATGGAGAGCGCCGCGTGATCGCCCGGCTGCTCGCCGGAAAGCCGATGGTGCTCGCGACTGGCGGCGGCGCCTTCATCAACGACGAAACGCGTGCGCTGATCCTGCGCGACAGCCTTTGCATCTGGCTCGATGCCGATATTCCGACCCTCGTCGAGCGCGTCGGCCGCCGCAGCCACCGCCCGCTGCTCAAGAATCGCGACCCCGGCGAGGTGCTCCGCGAACTCGCGGCGGTCCGCAATCCCATCTATGCCGAGGCGCATCTTCGCGTCAGTTCGGCAAGCACGCCGCACGATCATACGGTGCGCGCGATCCTGGAGGCCCTGTCAAAGTGGGAAGATCCGCAATGGAAAGCCTGACCGTCGACCTCGGCAGCCGCAGCTATCCGATATTGATCGGCGACGGGCTGATCCGCGACATCGGTACGCATGTCGCGCCGCTGCTGAAGCGCCCGCGCACGATGATCGTCACCGACAGCCATGTCGCCGACCATTATCTGATCCCGCTCGGCACGTCGCTCGCGATGGAGGATATCTCCTTCTCTTCCTTCGTGCTCGAACCCGGCGAAGGCACCAAAAGCTGGACCGGCCTCGCGCGCCTGACCGAATGGCTGATCGGCGAAGGTGTCGAGCGCGGCGACCATGTCATCGCGCTGGGCGGCGGCGTAATCGGCGACCTCGTCGGCTTCGCCTGTTCAATCGTCAAGCGCGGCTGCAATTTCATCCAGGTGCCGACCACCCTGCTCGCGCAGGTCGACAGCAGCGTCGGCGGCAAGACCGCGATCAATGTCCCCGCGGGCAAGAACCTCATCGGCGCCTTCCACCAGCCCGCGCTCGTCGTCATCGATCCGACGACGCTCGAAACGCTGCCGCGCCGCGAACTCGGCGCGGGCTATGCCGAGGTCGTCAAATATGGCCTGATCGACGATGCCGAATTTTTCGCCTGGTGCGAAGCGAACGGTGCCGCGCTGCTCGCCGGCGACAGTGCCGCCCGTCACAAGGCGATCGCGCATAGCGTGTCCGCGAAGGCGCGCATCGTCGCCGCCGACGAGCGCGAGACGCAGGACATCCGCGCGCTGCTCAACCTCGGCCACAGCTTCGGTCACGCATTGGAGGCCGAGACGGGCTATTCGGACCGCCTGCTCCACGGTGAGGCGGTCGCCGCGGGCATGGTGCTCGCGCACCAGTTCTCTGCCGCGAAAGGGATTTGCCCAGCCGAAGATGCAGCGCGGGTGCGCGACCATCTGGCCAGCGTCGACCTGCCGCACAGCCTCGCGAGCGCGGGCGTCAACACCGACGGTGCGACCCTCGCGGGCCATATGGCGCATGACAAAAAGGTGCGCGGCGGCAAGCTCCCGCTGATCCTGACGCGCGGCATCGGGCAGAGCTTTGTCACCGAAGAATTTGGGCTCGGTGCGGTCGCGGAATTCCTCGACGGCTAGCCGTCAGTTCATCGCCGACGCCTGCTCGCTTTCTTCGTCCTTCGGATCGTCTTTCGAAGCCTTCGCCGCCAGCCGCTTGCGGCGGAATTTCTCGAGAATGCTGTCGGCCTCGCGCCCGCCGCCGGGCTTGAAGCGATGGTCCATGCCCGCCGAAATATCGCCCTCGTCGAGCTGCGCCTGCAGCCGCGTTTCGTCGAGATGCCGCAACGTCGCCTCGACATCGTCCATCTCGCTTGGATCGACATCGAGATGGCGCAGCGCCGTCAGGCCCATCGCGATCGAGCTTTCGAACACTTCGCGAATGACATTGTCGACACCGGATCCATCGAGCGCGAGCAGTTGTCGTCGGTCAAAGACGCGCATCAATATTTTTGCGTTCGGAAAGGCGTCGACGATCGGCCTCATCGCTTCGGCATCGACCGACGCGTCATCCATGCAAAAGATGATCAGCCGAGCCTCGTCCGCGCCCGCGCGGCGGAGCAGGTCGATACGCAGGCCGTCGCCGAAATAGACTTTGGTGTCGAAGCGGCTCGACAGCTCGATCTGGCTCGGCTTCTTGTCGATCAGCGTCACCGAACAGGCGACGCCGTGCAGCATCTGCGACACAATCTGCCCGAAACGGCCAAAGCCGACGACGATCGCCGATCCGCGCGGCGCGTCCCCCGGATCGGCCAGAACGGCGTTGTCCACCTCGGGTGCGAATTCCAGGTTGCGCGCGAACAGCATCAGGAAGGGCGTCGTCACCATCGACAGCGTCACGACCGCGCTGAACAGGCTCGCCGCCTCGGGCTGGATCAGCAGCGCATCGGCCGCCTGCGCGAACAGCAGGAAACCGAATTCGCCGCCCTGGCTCAGCAACAAACCAAGCCCCAACGCCACCGGCCAGGGTTTGCCGAACAATTTCACGATCAATGTCAGGACGACGACCTTCACCGCCACAAGCCCAAGCGCCAGCCCGAGCACGAGCAGCGGGCGCTCCATCACCGCTCCAACGTCGAGCACCATGCCGACGGCTAGGAAAAAGAGGCCGAGCAGGATCAGGCGGAAGGGTTCGACGTCCGATTCGATCTCGTGCCGATAGGGCGAGTCGGCGAGCATCACACCCGCGATGAAGGCGCCGAGCGCGGTCGACAGATGCAGGCTGTGCATCAGCGCGGCGCTCGCAAGGATAGTGAGCAGCCCGACGACGACGAATAGCTCGCGCTCGCCATAACGGCCGATGATCCGCAGCAGCGGATTGACCACGAAACGCCCGGCGAGCACCAGCACGACGATCGCCCACAGGGTGAAAAAGGCCATCTGCCACCCGGGCGGCGCCGACGGGTCGGTGGGCGCGCGCGACAGCACCGCGACGATCGTAATCATCGGCACGATCGCCAGATCCTGAAACAGCAGGATCGAGAAGGCTTTTTCCCCGAAAGGCGAATTGATCCGCCCCGAACTTTTGAGCCCCGGCAGCACCTGCGCGGTCGATGACAGCGCAAGCGGCAGGCCGAGCGCGAGCGATGCTGCGGGGCTGAACCCCAGCGTCAGATGGATCAACCCCGTAAGCACGAGCCCGGTGACGACGACCTGCATCAGGCCGAGCCCGAAGATCGCGCGGCGCATGTCCCACAGCCGCCGCGGCGACAGTTCGAGCCCGACGAGGAAGAGCAGAAAGGCGATACCAAGCTCGGCAAAAGCGAGCTTCGACTCACCGCCGCCGACGAGCCCGAGCCCGTGCGGCCCGACAATCGCCCCCGCGATTAGATAGCCAAGCACCGCACCAAGACCGAGCCGTCGAAAGATCAGCACGAACAGCGTCGCGACGCCGAGCAGGATCGCGCCTTCGACGAGCGCGGTATCGGTTGCTGTCTCCCCGACCTTCTCGGCCGCTTCGGCCGCCGCAGCCGCCGTGAGCATGAGCAAATTCATGCCGCCGCCGCCCGTTCCTCGAGCGCTGCGATGGCGGCATCGAAGGGTAGCAGGATCGCGCCGTGGCGCGCGGGATAGCCCCGCGCCGCTGCGAGCAGGTCGAACCCGGGCCAGTCGGGCTGCGCCCCCTCGCCCGCGAACCAGCCCGCGATCGCACGACGCGCGGCGCGCAGTTCGGCGAGGCCGAGCCCCGGGGCGTGGCGCGCGAGCAATGTTGCCGACGCCTGCCCCAATGCGCACGCCTCGACATGCATGCCGACGCGCGTGACGCGCCCCGCGTCGTCGGTATCGAGATCGAGGATGATCGCGCTGCCGCACAGCGGTGCACGCTTGCTCACCCGGTGGCGCGCATCGGCGATCGGCAGATATTCCGATGTCGCGACCGCCAGCGCCAATATGTCACGATTATAGAGCGGCGCGCTCATGGCGCGTCCGCCTTGCTGGCTTCGGCTTCGCGCGCCTCGGCGCGGCGCGCGGCAATCACCTTGCTCATCGCGCTGCTCGTCGCATTGAGCGCCGGATAGGTTCGGCTGTCGGTCATCCACGCGGGACGCTGCATGACGCCATAGCCGATATCGTAGAGCAAGGTGAGGAGCATGAAGCCGATCGAGGCGATCAGCAGGCCTTTGACCGCGCCGAAGCCCGCACCCAAACCGCGGTCGAACCCGCCGACTAGCGACGCACGGCTACGCTGCCCCATCGCGCGCGAACCCCATTTGGCGAAAGCGAACACCCCGCCGAAGAGCAGCACGAAGGCGAGCGCCGCGGCGCCGCCCTCGGTCCCGACCCAGCCCGCGAGCAGGTCGGTCACGAGCGGGTGAAAAAAGCGCACCGCCGCGATCGCAAGGACCCACGCGAGCAGCGTCGTCACCTCCTGCACGAGGCCGCGCGAAAAACCGAGCACCGCGCCGCCGCCAACCAGCACCAGCACGACGATATCCAGAGCCGTCAGACTTCCCATTTGCCGGTCGCTAGTCGCGCCCGAGCATCAGGTCAACGAGTTCGCCGAGCCGGCCAAAACCTGTGACCGAAATCCCGCCGACCGCCTTCATGCCTTTCGGCCCCCAGCCGTGCGAGAAACCGAGCTTCGCTGCTTCGCGCAACCGCAGCCCGTCGTGCGAAACCTGCCGCACCTCGCCCGACAGCGACAGTTCGCCGAATACGATTGCGTCGGCGGGCACCGGCCGCTCGCTGAACGCCGAGATCAGCGCCGCGGCGACCGCGAGGTCGGCGGCCGGATCGGTGAGCCGGTAACCGCCCGCGATGTTGAGATAGACTTCGGCGGCGCCCATTTGCAGCCCGCATCGCGCCTCGAGCACCGCTAGCACCATCGCGAGCCGCCCGCTGTCCCAACCGACAACGGCGCGCCGCGGCGTCGCCCCGCTCGCCAGCCGCACGGTCAGTGCCTGCACCTCGACCAGCACCGGACGCGTGCCCTCCAGCGCCGGGAACACCACCGACCCCGGCACGTCGCGGCTGCGATCGGTCAGGAACAGGCTCGACGGGTTCGACACTTCGCCGAGGCCCTCTTCGCCCATCGCGAAGACGCCAATCTCGTCAGTGCCGCCAAAACGGTTCTTCACCGCGCGCAGGATGCGATATTGGTGGCTACGCTCGCCCTCGAACGCCAGCACCGTGTCGACCATATGCTCAAGCACGCGCGGCCCCGCGATCGTCCCGTCCTTGGTGACATGCCCGACGAGCACGATCGCCGCATCGCTGTCCTTGGCGTAGCGGATCAGTTCCTGCGCGCTCGCGCGCACTTGGCTCACCGTGCCCGGCGCGCTGTCGATCAGGTCGCTGTGCATCGTCTGGATCGAATCGATCACGACGAAATCGGCATCGCGCCCGTCGAGCGTCGCGAGAATGTCGCGCACCGAGGTAGCGCTGGCGAGCGCGACCGGCGCATTGCCGAGCCCCAGCCGCTGTGCGCGCAGCCGCACCTGCGCCGCGGCTTCCTCACCGCTGATGTAGACGACCGATTTTCCCGCCTTCGCCAACCTTCCGGCCGCCTGCAACAGCAAGGTCGACTTGCCGATCCCCGGATCGCCGCCGATCAGCGTCGCCGATCCCGCAACGAACCCGCCACCCAGCGCGCGATCGAATTCGGCGATACCGCACAGCATGCGCTCGGGCATCTTGCTCTCGGCATCGAGCGTTTCGAGCGCCAGCGTGCGCCCGCCGCGGCTGAGATCGTGCTTCGCCGAAAACACCGTTTCGGCAGCCTCCTCGACGAGCGTGTTCCACTCGCCGCAATCGGCGCACTGCCCCTGCCAGCGGTAGGTTGCGGAGCCGCAATTCTGGCAGACATATTGACGTTTCGCTTTGGCCATACGGCTTCGCTTAACGGGAACAAAGAACGAACGCTAGCCCTTTCCCGTTATCGTCACCCCGGACTTGATCCGGGGTCCATGACGCCACCACCGAAGATGGGATGCGGGATCAAGTCCGGCATGACGAATGAAGGCGGGACGGTTCATATTTCGGGCGCCTTGCTCTAGGGGAGCTTCAAACCCGAATCACTTCCCACAGGAAAGCTCATCCCATGAAATTCTTCGCCGACACCGCCGAAATCGCCGACATCCAGGAACTCGCCGCGACCGGCCTGCTCGACGGCGTCACGACCAACCCGTCGCTGATCGCCAAGTCGGGCCGCGACTTCAAGGAAGTGACGAAGGAAATCTGCGCGCTGACCACCGGCCCCGTGTCTGCCGAAGTCGTCGCGCTCGACCATGCGACGATGATGAAGGAGGCCGAAATCCTCCGCAAGATCGCCCCGAACGTCTGCATCAAGGTGCCGCTGACGATCGACGGGCTCAAGACGTGCAAGGCGCTGACCGGCGACGGCACGATGGTCAATGTGACGCTCTGCTTCTCGGCCGCGCAGGCGCTGCTCGCCGCCAAGGCCGGCGCGACCTTCGTCTCGCCCTTCGTCGGCCGCCACGACGACAATGGCTTCGACGGCATGCAGCTCATCTCCGACATCCGCCTGATCTATGACAATTATAGCTATGAGACCGAGATCCTCGTCGCAAGCGTGCGCCACGGCATCCATGTGCTCGAAGCCGCGAAGATCGGCGCGGACGTGATGACCGCGCCGCCGTCGGTGATCAAGGGGCTGTTCAAGCATATCCTGACCGAAAAAGGCATCGAGGGCTTCCTCGCCGACTGGGCAAAGACCGGCCAGTCGATCTGAGACACGCCTCGCGCTCTTTGCAGTTGACGTAAACGTTAAGTCATCGCGATACTCGCCCGAAAGGGAGAGATTCGCGATGACCGACACCACCATCCTCACCGAACGCCGCGGCCACGTCCTGATCGTCACGATCAACCGGCCCGAGGCGCGCAACGCGGTCAATGCCGCCGTCCATATCGGCGTGGGCACCGCGCTCGAAGAGGCCGAGGGCGACCCCGAAATCCGCGTCGTCGTCATAACCGGCGCGGGCGACAAGAGCTTCTGCGCGGGCGCCGACCTTGTCGCCCTGTCGCGCGGTGAAAGCCTCTACCCCGACGACCCCGCGCAGCAGGCCTGGGGCTTCGCAGGCATCGTCTCGCACCCGATCTCGAAACCCATCATCGCCGCAGTCAATGGCTTCGCCTTCGGCGGCGGCTGCGAGATCGCACTGATGAGCGACATCATCGTCGCCGCCGACCATGCGCAATTCGGACTGCCCGAGGTCAAGGTCGGGCTGTTCGCCGCGGCGGGCGGCGCTTTCCGCCTCGCACAACAAATCCCGCGCAAGCTCGCGATGGAATATATGCTCACCGGCGACCCGATCCCCGCCGCGCGCGCCGCAGAATTCGGACTGGTCAACCATGTCGTTCCGCTCGCCGACCTGCTGCCGACCGCGCTTGCCCTCGCCGAAAAGATCGCCGCCAACGCGCCGCTGTCGGTGCAGGCGTCGAAGCGCGTCGCGCTCGGCATCGACGAGGGCCGCATCGCCGCCGACGCGCCCTATTGGGAGCATAATACCCGCGAACGCGGCGTGCTGATGCGCAGCGAGGACGCGCGCGAAGGCCCGCTTGCCTTCGCGCAAAAGCGCAAGCCCGAGTGGAAAGCGCGCTGACATGGCGATGACCGACCCCGAGCGCATTCCCGTCATCATCGGGGTCGGGCAGCTCAACGACCGGCCCGATGATCCCGATCAGGGCCTCGACTCGCTCGGTCTGATGGTCGAGGCGCTGAAGATCGCGGACGCCGATGCGGGAGGCGGGCTCCTCGCCGACCTCGACAGCCTCGCGATCGTCGACCAGATCAGCTTCCACAGCCTCGGCAAACTGCCCGAGCCGTTGGCCGCCGCGATCGGCGCGACCCCGGCAATCAATTATCAGTCGGCAGCCCCGCACGGCGACACGCCCGTCCGCCTGCTCAACGAAGCCGCGAACCGCATCGGCGCGGGTGAGGTGAAACTCGCGGCAATCGTCGGCGCCGAGGCGCTGCGCACCGCCGCCGGCCGCGCCGCCAAGGCTACGAGCGGCGAGGACAAAAGCTATAATGCGATCCGCCAGGTCGCGACGCGGCGCGAGCCCAATTATGCACAGAAGCACGGCCTTGCCGCGCCGGTCGATGTCTACCCGCTCTACGAAAATGCGACGCGCGCGGCGTGGGGCCAGAGCCTCGCGGACGCACAGTCCGAAAGCGCCGAAATCTGGTCGCGCTTTTCCGAAGTCGCGGCCGCAAACGACGGCGCGTGGATCCGCAAACCCGCGAGCCCGGCCGACATCCTCAAGGTCGACGAACGCAACCGCCCGATCGCTTTCCCCTATTCGAAGCTGATGGTTGCCAACTCGTCGGTTAATCAGGGCGCCGGCTTCATCGTCGCAAGCCTCGCCGAAGCATGGCGCCGCGGCATCCCCGAGGACCGCCTGATCCATATCGGCATGGGAGCCGCAGCGAAGGAGCCCGCAAGCATCCTCCACCGCGACCGCTACGACGCCAGCGTCAGCATGGAGACGTCGATCACACGCACCCTCGAACTCAACGCGATGACCGCCGACGATTTCGATTTCGTCGAACTCTATAGCTGCTTTCCCTGCGTGCCCAAGATGGCGCGCCGCATCCTCGGCTGGCCGTGGGACCGCCCGGCAACAGTGTTTGGCGGCCTCACCTTCGGCGGCGGACCGATCGCCAATTATATGAGCCACGCGATCGTCTCGATGGTCGAAAAATTGCGCGAGGAAGGCCGCTATGGTTTCCTCTTCGCCAATGGCGGTTTCGCGACCGACAATCATTGCATCGTGCTGGGCAATGAGCCGATCGCAGCTGCCAGCTTCCCACAGGATTTCGACTATCAGGCCGAGGCCGAAGCGAAGCGCGGACCGGTGCCCGAGCTGGTCGAGGATTATGCCGGGCCGGCCACGATCGAAAGCTATACGGTGTTTTACGGCCGCGACGGCGCGCCGAAGGCCGGTGTCGTCGCGGCACGCACCCCCGACGGCAAGCGCACGCTGGCGCATGTCGATGTTGGTGACGCCGCGATGCTGGCGTTTTTGACCGACGGCACGGTCGAGCCGGTTGGTATGGCCGGACAGGTGGTTGCACTCGACGAAGGCTTTGGCTGGCGGGGATAGATCTCCCCTCCCGCTTGCGGGAGGGGTCGGGGGGTGGGCCGCGCCGCCGCATTAGCCCTCCCCGATACGACTAGCGAGCAAGCTCGCAAGTCTCGCTGCCCCTCCCGCAAGCGGGAGGGGAATTAGATGTCGAAGCTAACCCCTTGCGCCAGCGGCAGCGCATCCGAATAATTCAGTGTGTTCGTCGCGCGCCGCATATAGGCTTTCCAGCTGTCCGAGCCGGACTCGCGTCCGCCGCCGGTTTCCTTCTCGCCGCCGAACGCGCCACCGATCTCGGCGCCGGAGGTACCCAGATTGACGTTGGCAATACCGCAGTCGCTCGCAACGAGGAACCGTTCGGCTTCGCGCATGTCGGTCGTGAAGATCGCCGACGACAGACCCGCCGCAACGTCGTTGTGCTGTTCGATCACTGCATCGAGGTCGTCATAGCGCATCACATAAAGGATCGGCGCGAACGTCTCTTCGAGCACCGGTCCGACCTGCCCCGGCATCTCGACGAGCGCCGGCTTCACATAGAAGCTTTCGCCCTCGCCGATCCGCTCGCCGCCATGGACCATACCACCCGAAGCGCGCGCGGCGCCCAACGCATCCTGCATCATGTCAAAGGCCGCACGGTCGATCAACGGTCCGACGAGGACATCGCCCTCCAGCGGATTACCCACACCGACGCTCGAATAAGCTGCTTTCAGCTTCGCAACGAAACCGTCGTAGATGCCATCGTGCAGGAACAGCCGCCGCGTCGTCGTGCAACGTTGCCCCGCTGTGCCCATCGCACCGAACGCGACGCCGCGGAGCGCGAGGTCGAGGTCGGCCGAGGGCGCGACGATTACCCCATTATTGCCGCCAAGCTCAAGGATCGCGCGCGCAAAACGCTGCGCCAGCCGCGGCGCCACGGAGCGGCCCATACGCGTCGATCCCGTCGCCGACACCAGTGCGACGCGCCTGTCGTCGACCAATGCCTCGCCCGCCTCGCGCCCGCCGATCAAGAGCTGGGCCAACCCTTCGGGCGCATCGCCGAAGCGCGCCAGCGCGCGCTCGAAAATCGCCTGCGTCGCCAGAGCTGTGAGAGGAGTCTTTTCGGACGGCTTCCACACGACGCTGTTGCCGCACACCAGCGCCAGCGCGGCATTCCACGCCCACACCGCCACAGGAAAATTGAACGCCGAGATCACGCCGACGACGCCAAGCGGATGCCACACCTCCATCATCCGGTGTCCGGGCCGCTCGGTCGCGATGGTGAGACCGTAAAGCTGCCGCGAGAGGCCTACGGCGAAATCGCAAATGTCGATCATCTCCTGGACCTCGCCCGCGCCCTCCGACGGGATCTTGCCCGCCTCGATCGTCACCAGCTTTGCGAGATCGTCCTTCGCGGCGCGCAGTTCCTCGCCCCACAGGCGGACGAGTTCGCCGCGGCGCGGGGCCGGGACATTGCGCCAGGCGCGAAAGGCCGCGCTCGCCCGGCCGAGCGTCTCGTCGGTCGCAGCGGCATCCACGACCTTTACCATCCCCAGCCGTTCGCCGGTCAGCGGCGTCACCGACGGCATCGATCCATCGGTCCACGCGGCACGGTCAACGCCGAGCCCATCGAGCAGCCGCACGACTTCCTGGCCCAAATTCGTCATCATCTGTCCCTTCATCGGCGCCGACGCGCCCTTGCAGTTTGTGGCTCGCGGGTTATCGCAGCGGGCGAACAATGCAATGCCGATTGGAGAGTCGTCCGTGTCCGAGTTGCCCCCCGCTGACCTTCCAGCTTCCGAACCTTTTGTTCCCGTTCCGGCCGATGCCGCGGCGAACACGCATTGCACCGCCGCCGATTACGACCGGCTCTACGCGCAGAGCATCGACGATCCCGATACTTTCTGGGCCGAGCAAGCGAAGCGTCTCGACTGGATCACCCCGCCAACGAAGATCGGCAACTGGTCCTACGATCCCGTCGAAATCAAATGGTATGAGGATGGCGTCCTCAATCTCTGTCACAACGCCGTCGACCGCCATGTCGCCGCGGGCCATGGCGAGCGCACCGCGATCATCTTTGAACCCGACGCCCCCGACGGCGAGACGCGGCACATAAGCTACAAGGCGCTGCTCGCCGACGTCATCCGTATGGCGAACACGCTGAAGAAGCTCGGCGTCCAGAAGGGCGACCGCGTCACCATCTATATGCCGATGATCCCCGAGGGTGCGGTCGCGATGCTCGCCTGCGCGCGCATCGGCGCGGTGCACAGCGTCGTCTTCGGCGGCTTCTCGCCCGAGGCGATCCACGGCCGCATCGAGGATTGCGCCAGCGACTGGGTGATCTGCGCCGACGAGGGGCTGCGCGGCGGCAAGCATGTGCCGCTCAAGGCCAATGTCGACAAGGCGCTCGAGCGCGTCGACGTCAAAGCCGTGCTCGTCATCGCGCACACCGGCGGCGACGTCGCGATGAAGGAAGGCCGCGACCATTGGTACGACGCGCTGTCGGCCGATGTCGGCGATGAATGCCCGTGCGAACCGATGGGCGCCGAGGACCCGCTCTTCATCCTCTATACCTCGGGATCGACCGGCAAGCCGAAGGGCGTGCTCCATACGGTCGGGGGCTATTCGGTGTGGACCGCCAGCACCTTCTATTACGGTTTCGACTATCGTCCCGGTGAGATTTTCTGGTGCAGCGCCGACATCGGTTGGGTCACCGGGCACAGCTATGTCGTCTATGGCCCGCTCCAGAATGGCGCGACGACCTTGATGTTCGAGGGCGTACCCAACTACCCCAACCACGACCGCTTCTGGCAGGTCGTCGACAAGCATCAAGTCAACATCCTCTATACCGCGCCGACTGCGATCCGCGCGCTGATGCGCGAGGGCGACGATTATGTGACGCGCCACGATCTGTCGTCGATCCGACTGCTCGGCAGCGTCGGCGAGCCGATCAATCCCGAGGCATGGCGCTGGTATCACCAGATCGTCGGCAAGGGCCGCGTCCCCGTGATCGACACATGGTGGCAGACCGAAACGGGCGGGATCATGATCACCACCCTGCCCGGCGCGCATCCGATGCAGCCGGGCAGCGCGGGTAGGCCCTTCTTCGGCATCCGCCCGCAGCTCGTCGATGCCGAGGGGGGCGTGCTCGTCGACGAGCAGACCGGCGGCGCGTCCGAGGGCAATCTCTGCATCACGCATAGCTGGCCGGGTCAGGCGCGGACGATCTATGGCGATCATCAGCGTTTCGCCGAAACCTATTTCTCGACCTATAAGGGCAAATATTTCACCGGCGACGGCTGCCGCCGCGATGCCGACGGTTATTGGCGGATCACCGGCCGCGTCGACGATGTCATCAACGTCTCCGGCCATCGCATGGGCACCGCCGAGGTCGAAAGCGCACTGGTGCTGCACGACCTCGTCGCCGAGGCTGCGGTCGTCGGCTTCCCGCACGACATCAAGGGCCAGGGCATCTACGCCTATGTCACATTGAACGCCGGGGTCGAGCCGACCGAAGAGGTCGCCGCGGCGCTGAAGCAGCAGGTGCGCACCGAAATCGGCCCGATCGCGACCCCCGACCATATCCACCTGACGCCGGGGCTTCCCAAAACGCGTTCGGGCAAGATCATGCGCCGCATCTTGCGCAAGATCGCCGAGAATGATTTCGGTTCGCTGGGCGACACGTCGACTTTGGCCGATCCGAGCCTGGTCGACGGGTTGATCGAGGGACGGAAGAACCGCTGAGCGCAGGGCCGCTACGCACCTGCATAGGCTCTCTCATGCTTTCGTATGATTGAATCTACGGCCGTCAGCTACCATATAGGGAGCACCCCCGAGTTCCGGCGGCCCCTCCCCCCTCCCTGGCGGCCGGAGCAACAAGGCCCGGAAGGTTACGCACCTTCCGGGCCCTCCCTTTTAAAAGGCGAGCTTTAGCGCCGTTGCTCTTCGATAGCTTCGCATAGGCCGTCGGTCGCGAGCGCGACCTGCGATTCCGCCGTTTTGCGATTGGCCGCGCTGTTCTCGACCCCGCGCGTTTCGGTGTTGAAGGCGAGCAGGCTGCCCATCCCCTGATCGGGGCAGAGGCTGAGATAGGCACGAAAACCGTTCTGGTCGCCATTATGGCCGACAAAGCGCACCGCCGCGCCGCGGTCGATGAAGAAGGACAGGCCGCTCTGCGTCGTCTTCGCCATGCGGCCCTGCGTAAAATCCTCACCCGCCGATATTTGCGGCGCCCACATTTCCTCGAGCGAAGCCCGTTTCAGCACCCGGTCATAGTCCGATCGGCGCGCCGGATCGCCAAGCAGGAAGGCGACATATCTCGCCATGTCGGGCATCGGCGCGTTGAGCCCGCCGTTCGACACCGTCACCCCGGTATCGACATCGAAAGGCGCGGCGACCCGCCGGCCGTCGCGGACATAGTAACTGTGCGACCGGTGCGGCAGCAGGTGCGGCGGGGTGCGGTCGAAATAGCTGTCGTGCATCCCCAATGGTTTCAGGATATTCTTGTCGATGTAGACTTCATAATCCTCGCCCGACAGCCGCTCGATGACCTGCCCCAGATAGACGATGCCGGGGTTCGAGTAGCCGAAGCGGCTGCCCGGTTTGAACTCGACCCGCGTATAGGGCAGCATCGCCACCAGCTGCGCCCAGCCCTTCGGCTCGAACGGCTGCCAGTCCTGATCGCGCCACGGCCAGGTCCCGCTGCGAAACCCTGCGCTGTGGCTCATCAGCTGGCGCAGCGTGATCGCGCCGGTGTCGCCATAGGGATTATGCACCGCGGCGAGTTCGGGCACATATTTGACGATCGGATCGTCGAGCGACAGCAGCCCGCGATCGCGGAGCTGCATGATCGCGATTCCCGTCATCGTCTTGGTGATCGACGCCCAGTGATAGATGGTGTCGGCATCGACCGGCACATGCGCGTCGGCGTCCTGCTCGCCCAGATGGTCGGCGACGACGGTCCGGCCGTCCTGCACGACATAAAAGCTACTCCCGGCGATCTTCGCCCGGTTCGTCTCGCTGCGGTGCAGCTCGCGAAAATCGCGCAATGCCTTGTCGAAGCCCGTCTCCTCGGCCGCCGCCGGATTGGCCATCAGAGCAAGTGCAGCAGCTATCCAGCGCAACATCGCGATCCCTCCCGTTTCACCTGTCGGGACGGTGGCCGAAGGCGATCAGAAATGAAAGTCGGGAAGCTCCGCCAGCGCTATCCCCAGCGCCTCGGCCCAGCCGTCGGCGACGCTTTCGAAATAGGGATCGTTGCGCTCGAACCGCCGTTCGCGCACGCCGACAAAATCGTCGCGCTCGTGCACCTTGAGGTCGATCGGCAGGTCGACGCCGGCATTGGCGCGGATCGTCGAATCGAACGACACGCAGAGCAATTTCACCGAATCCTCGAACGACATCGCGGGGTCGTAGGAGCGCACGATGATCGGGCGGCCATATTTCGTCTCGCCGATCTGGAAGAAGGGATTGTCCTCGCCGGCTTCGATGAAATTGCCCTCGGGATAGATCAGGAACAGCCGCGGGTCCGATCCCTTGATCTGCCCGCCGACGATCAGCGAGGCGCGGAACAGCGAATCCGCCGCCGATTGGCCCTCGTCATTGTGGCGCATCACGATGTGGCGCAGCGTTTCGCCGATGATCGTGGCGACCGCGAACATCGACGGCGCGGCGAGGATCGACGGATGGCGATCCTCGGGCGCCTTGGTGCGCTCGTCGAGCAGGCTCACCACCGCCTGCGTCGTCGCGAGATTGCCCGCCGACATCAAGGTGATCACGCGCTCGCCGGGGACATGCCAGCTGCGCATCTTGCGGACCTGCGAAATGTCGTCGACGCCCGCATTGGTGCGGGTGTCCGACATGAACACCAGTCCCTTGTTCAAACGCATGCCAACGCAATAAGTCATCGAATCCCGTTTTCCCCGCCCGGAAAGTGCTGATCGCCCCTAATCTGGTGCCCTGCCCGCTTATTGCTGGACCTGCAATTGAACAACCAGATTTTCCTGCGCCGCACCATAGCGCATGCCGCGAACCGGGGCCGCATCGCGATAATCGAGCCCCGTTGCGACGCGGATATAGCGCTGGTCGGGCGAATGGCCGTTGCTGACGTCGAAGCCGATCCAGCCGATATGATCGAAATGCGCCTCGGCCCACGCGTGCGTCGCATCCTGATGCGTCCGGTCGTTCATCATCAGATAGCCCGACACATAACGCGCCGGGTGACCGAGGTGACGCATCGCGGCGATGAAGATATGCGCATGATCCTGGCAAACCCCGCCCTCGGCGCCGAGTGCCTGTTCGGCGGTGGTCGCAGCATCGGTAAAGCCGATCCGGTACGCGAGCTTGTCGATGATCAGCGCCGACAGCGCGTGCGCACGCTCGATCTCGTTGCCGAAGTCGCGGCCGAGCGTCGCAATCAACGAGCGGATCCCCCGCCCAGCACGCGTGAGCGGGGTGGGGCGCAGGAAGGTCCAGAGCGGCATCGCGCCGCGATGCGGCCCGATCACCCCGTCCCATGTTTCGAGCTCGATCGTGCCGTGACAGCGGATGACGAGCTCGCTCGTTCCGCCCTGGACCGCGATCAGGTCGACGCCATTGCCGTGATGGTCGGTGTAATGCAGCTGCCGCGCGCCGCCCTCGATGTCGACCGTCCAGTCGAGAACGCGCTGCTGCCCCGGCCGGTCCTTCGGCGTGAGCTTGAGCTGCTGCAGCGCATAGCTGACCGGCGCATCATATTGGTAGCAAGTGCTATGGTCGACGCGCAGTTTCATTCGACAAACCTGTAGTCGCGCTCGACCTGCCGCGCGAGCGCCGCGGTGTCGCGGAGGAAGCTGGTCACATATTGATGCAGCCCGCCGTCGAAGATCGACTGGATCGGCCCCGCGAGCTTTTCATGATGGAGCGCATGCGCCAGCCGCCACGCCTCGGTTTCCTCGCCATAATGCCGCTGCAGCTGCGCCAGATTATCCTCCATCCGCTCGCAGCAGAAGGCGAGGCTGCGCGGCATCTGGCGATAGAGAATCAGGAATTCGGCGATCTTCAGCGCGCTGATCTCGGCCCCGTAAAGCCAGCGATAGGCGCGGTGTGCCGACACCGATCGCAGGATCGTCTCCCACTGCACATTGTCGATCGTCGTGCCGATATGCGCGACCGAGGGCAGCAACAGATAATATTTGACGTCGAGGATGCGCGCGGTGTTGTCGGCGCGTTCGAGGAACGTCCCGAGCAGCGAGAAATTGAATCCGTCGTTGCGGAGCATCGTGCCGTTCAATGCCCCGCGCACATGTGCGCTCTGCTGGCGGATCGTCGCGAGCACGTCGGGCAGGTCGTCTTCGCGCACAGGGCGCTTGAGCAGCGCGACGAGCGTCATCCAGCTCGTGTTGACCGCCTCCCACGTTTCGCGCGTCAGCGCGGTGCGCGCCGTGCGGGCATTGTCGCGCGCGAGCTTGATGACCGAGAGGATGCTCGACGGGTTGGCTGGATCGCGGAGCAGGAAGTCGATCACGCGCGCCGAGCTGTAATCGCCATGCGCCGCCTGGAACGCCTGATTGACCCCCGCGGTGACCAGCACCGATTTCCACTCGGCAGCGGCGGTGCTCGACCGCGTCAGCGCGATGCGGAACCCGGCGTCGATCAGGCGCGCATTATTCTCGCTGCGTTCGAGGTAACGCGCCATCCAGAAGAGCGAGCCTGCGGTCTTGCCCAGCATCAGTCTTCCAATACCCAAGTGTCTTTGGTGCCGCCGCCCTGGCTCGAATTCACTACCAACGATCCCCGCGTCATCGCGACGCGCGTCAACCCGCCGGGGGTGATCGTGATCCCCTGCGGCGACATCAGCACGAAGGGGCGGAGGTCGACATGCCGCGGCGCGAGGCCCTTCTTGGTAAAGATCGGAACGGTCGACAGCGACAGCGTCGGCTGCGCGATATAACTGCCCGGGTTCGCCTCCAGCTTGGCGCGGAACGACGCGAGCTCCTTCTTGCTCGCCGCGGGACCGACGAGCATCCCGTAGCCGCCCGACCCATGGACTTCCTTGACCACCAGTTCGGGCAGCCGATCGAGCACTTCGCGCAGATGCTCGGGGTCCGAGCAGCGCCACGTCGGCACATTGGGGAGCAACGCCTTTTCGCCCGTATAAAATTCGATGATGTCGGGCATGTAGCTGTAAAGCGCCTTGTCGTCGGCGATGCCCGTTCCCGGCGCATTGGCGATCGTGATCCCGCCCGCGCGATAGACGTCCCAGATGCCGGGCACGCCGAGCATCGAGTCGGACCGGAAGTTCAGCGGATCGAGGAAATCATCGTCGACGCGGCGATAGATGACGTCGATCGCCTTATAGCCCTGCGTCGTCCGCATCGCGACGCGGCCGTCGACGACGCGCAAATCATGCCCTTCGACCAGCTCGGCGCCCATATGGTCGGCGAGGAAGCTGTGCTCATAATAAGCGCTGTTGTGGATGCCCGGCGTCAGCACCGCGACCGTCGGGGTCCCGCCGCATGCGGGCGGCGCGCAGGCGGCGAGCGACTTCAAGAGGTTGATCGGATAGTCGCCGACCTCGCGCACCGGCACCTTCGCGAACAGCTCGGGGAACATCTGGAGCATCGTTTCGCGGTTTTCGAGCATGTAGGACACGCCCGACGGGGTGCGCGCATTATCCTCGAGCACGTAGAATTCGTCGGCGCCGGTGCGCACGATGTCGGTGCCGCTGATATGCGTATAGATGCCGCCCGGCGGGTCGAGCCCCATCATCATCGGCAGGAAGGCCTCGTTCCCGGCGATCAGCTCGACCGGCACACGCCCGGCGCGCAAAATCTCCTGCCGGTGATAGATATCATGGAGGAAGGCGTTGAGCGCGCGCACGCGCTGCTCGATCCCGCGCGACAGGCGGCGCCATTCGCTGGCGGAGATGATCCGCGGCACCACGTCGAACGGGATCAGCCGCTCGTCGCCGTCGGCGGCGCCATAGACGTTGAAGGTGATCCCGGTGGTGCGGAACAGCGCCTCGGCCTGCTGCGCCTTGCGCTGGATGCGCGTCGCATCCTCGGCCCCGAACCATTCGCAATATTCGCGATAGGGCGACCGTGTATCGCCCCCCTGGCCCGTCATTTCGTCGAAAAAGGAAATGCGCCTGCCCTTTCCACGCAACATGCCGTCATCCACCGCGCGCCCGATATATTCGGCCTGCGCGGCGCACCATGTCCCTGCTGCTGCGTCGCTCGCCGGCTGCATGGCCACCAAGCTTATGACAAAGATGCTAATCGCGCCCGCGTGCCTTGGCAAGCGGGCTCATCGCTCCGGTTGATACGGTAACATCAAGGAGTTGGGCCCTTCCTTCGTCATGCCGGACTTGATCCGGCATCCATCTCCGCGGCGGAGGCATGGGCCCCGGATCAAGTCCGGGGTGACGAATGGAAGGGGGCCGGCCGCCGGCGTCAAATGGCGCCGTGGCAGTGCTTGTACTTGTTACCCGAACCGCAGGGGCACGGCGCGTTGCGGCTGATGTCGAGCGCCGCATAGGGATTTTCGCCCTCGGGCAGGTCGGGACGCGGCGACTGCATCGGGGGCAGCGTGTTCGCGATCACGCCGAGCTGGCCGCCGTCGATGTCGCCGCTATTGTCCTCACCCGTGAACGGGTCGATGTGCGTCGTCAGGAAGTCGGGCAGGTCGGGCAGCGGCAGCGCCTCGGGCTCTTCGAAGCGCAGGTCGATGCGCGCGACGGTGCGCGTCACATCCTCGCGGATATTCTGCAGCATGCGTTCGAACAGCGCGAAGGCTTCCTGCTTATATTCGTTGATCGGCTGCTTCTGCGCATAGGCGCGCAGGAACACGACCTGACGCAGCGCGTCGAGCGTCGAGAGGTGCTCTTTCCAATGGTGGTCGAGCGTCTGGAGCAGCACCGACTTCTCGATGCCCTTCCACGTCTCCTCATCGACCAGCGCCGCCTTTTCGGCCGCGACCGCATCGGCCTGCGCCTGGATGCGTTCCTCGAAGATTTCGGCGTCGACCGCATCTTCCTGCATCCACGCATCGATCGGCGGCGACAGGTCGAGGATATTCTCCACCCGCTCCTTCATCTGCTCGATGTTCCACTGCTCGGGATAGCTGCCCGGGGGGCATGCGTCGGCAACGATCGAATTGACCGTCTCGGCGCGCATCGCGGTCATCACCTCATCGACGGTCTCGCTGTCGATAATCTCGCCGCGCTGTTCATAGATGACCTTGCGTTGGTCGTTCATGACGTTGTCATATTCGACGACCTGCTTGCGGATGTCGTAGTTGCGCGCCTCGACCTTCTTCTGCGCGGTCTCGATCGCCTTCGATAGCCACTTCGACCCGATCGCCTCGCCGTCCTCCAGATTCTTGTTCATCATCTTGGAGAACAGCGTGTCGGGGCCGAAGATGCGCAGCAGGTCATCGTCGAGGCAGAGGTAGAATTTCGACAGGCCGGGGTCGCCCTGACGCCCCGAACGGCCGCGCAGCTGGTTGTCGATGCGGCGGCTTTCGTGGCGTTCGGTCGCGAGCACGAACAGCCCGCCCGCCGCCTTCACCGCTTCGCGCTCGGCGGCGACTTCGGCCTGGATGCGCGCAATCGCGGCATCGCGTTCGGCGCCTTCTGGCAGGTCCTTCAGCTCGTCGTCGATGCGGAATTCTTCATTGCCGCCGAGTTTGATGTCGGTGCCGCGGCCCGCCATGTTCGTCGCGATCGTCACCGCGCCGGTGCGGCCCGCCTGCGCGACGATATGCGCCTCGCTCTCGTGGAAGCGCGCGTTAAGCACGCTGTGCGGCACGCCTTCCTTTTCGAGATAGGACGACAGCAGCTCGGACTTTTCGATCGACACGGTGCCGACGAGCACCGGCTGGCCGCGCTCGTTCGCTTCGCGGATCGTCTTGGCGATCGCGCCGAATTTGTCGGTGATATTCTTGTAGAATTCGTCCTCGTCATCCTTGCGCGCGATCGGGCGGTTGGTCGGGATGTTGACGACATTCATCTTGTAGATGTCGAAGAATTCGGCTGCCTCGGTCGCCGCGGTGCCGGTCATGCCCGAAAGCTTCGGATACATGCGGAAATAATTCTGGAAGGTGATCGATGCGAGCGTCTGGTTCTCGGGCTCGATCTGCACGCCTTCCTTCGCCTCAACCGCCTGGTGCAGGCCGTCCGACCAGCGGCGCCCGTCCATCATGCGGCCGGTGAATTCGTCGATGATCACGACCTTGCCGTCCTTGACGATATAGTCGGTGTCGATGCGGAACATCTGGATCGCCTTCAACGCCTGATTGACGTGATGGACGACCTGCGTGTTTTCGATGTCGTAGAGGTTGTTGCCCTGCAGCAGGCCCTCGGCTTCGAGCAGCCGCTCGACATGCTCGGTGCCGTCTTCGGTCAGGTTGATCGACTTGGACTTTTCGTCCTTCTCATAATCTTCCTCGACCAGCTGGTGGACGACCTCGTTGACGCGGATATACAGCTCCGACTTGTCGTCGGTCGGGCCCGAGATGATCAGCGGGGTGCGCGCTTCGTCGATCAGGATCGAATCGACCTCGTCGACGATACCGAAATTGAAGGTGCGGTGGACCATCTGCTGGCGGTCGAACTTCATATTGTCGCGAAGGTAATCGAACCCCAGCTCGTTGTTCGTCGCGTAAGTGATGTCGCTGTTATAGGCGTCGCGGCGCTGCGTCTCGTTGAGGTTCGGGACGATGATCCCGGTCGTCAGGCCGAGGAAGCCATAGACGGTGCCCATCCATTCGGCGTCGCGCGTCGCGAGATAGTCGTTGACCGTGACGACATGGACACCCTTGCCCTCGAGCGCGTTGAGGTAGCAGGGCAAGGTTGCCATCAGCGTCTTGCCTTCACCCGTCGCCATTTCGGCGATCTCGCCGCGGTGGAGGACGATGCCGCCGACCATCTGCACATCGAAATGGCGCATGCCGAGCGTGCGGACCGCCGCCTCGCGCACCGTTGCAAAGGCTTCGGGCAGGATGTCGTCGAGCGTCTCGCCGGTTTCGAGGCGGTCGCGGAATTTCTGCGTTTGCGCCTGCAATCCGGCGTCATCGAGCGCCTGCATCGCGGGCTCGAAAGCGTTGATCTTGTCGACGATCTTGTGGATCGAGGCGACATAACGGTCGTTGGACGAGCCGAACAGGCTCTTGGCGAGGCCAGCAAACATGGAATTTTTCCTTGGTATCTGAATGAATGAGCGGCGCTTCGGCCGCGCGAAAATACGAAAAAAGCCCCGTTGCGGGGCGGCGCCTCAAGAAAGGCGCGGAAACCTGGCTCTATTCGAGCGCGCGGTCGCTGCCGGTGAGAATGCCGGGAAGATGCGGCGCGGCGGCCTTGCGCGGCTTGCCGCTACCGCTCGAAACACGCCGGGTCGGCGCAGTCGTGACCGGACGACGTTCGGTATCGCTCGCTTCGGCCTTGCCCGCGGTTTCGGCGAACATGACCAGCGACCCCATTGCCGCCGGAACGGCAGGCGCGGCAACGGCCCGGTCGGCGGTAGCCAGACCGGTCAACAGTGCCAAAAGGGTCAGCAATAGCCGCAAGAATCGCCCCTCATACCGTTCGGAGCCCAGATTATTGCGCCCCGTTCCCTGAACATAGGGTGAAAGCGGCGGTTCGTCTAGGGGGCTGGCGCCGCGGCGGGATCGGTCAACGCGGGGTTCAACCCTCGGACCTCGATGAGGAAACTCTTGGGCTTTTTGAACAATTTGCTCTGCCGGTTCACCTGCAGCCCGACCACCTCGGCCAGCTCCATCACGAAATGGACGCAGTTACGCTTGTTCAGGCTGTAACTCGGCTGCTCGCGGTCGCGCCATTCGGCGACCTTCGCGAGCACGCGCGCATAGGTGGCGTCGTCGACCGTCACGTCGAATTGCCGGTCGCTCTTCGCGATATAGTCGGGCTCCGACGATTCGACCTTTCCCTTTACCGACCCCAGAAGGATCGCGGGGCTGACCGAGACGGCGGTAAAACCGTAATTCGCGTCGACGACCTCGCCCGTGGCGTCGACCGTCCCCTTCATGACGATGAAGGCGTGCGGAAAACGATCCCCGAAATCATGGCTGTAAAAGCTCACCACGACCTCGGCGCGCGCCGGGGCGGTGAGTCCGGCGCAAAGCAGCAGCAGGGACAGGAGGATCAGGCGCAGGCCGCGGGTCATCATCGGCGCCCTCTTAGCGAGCCGCGCTTCGCCTTGCCAAGCCGCGATTGCCGCTTGACGGAAACGTCAACTTCGCATCATGTCCGCGCTGACATCGATGTAAGGAGGGGTCTGTGGCACGAAAGGCGATTTTCATCACCGGGGGCGGGTCGGGCATCGGCCGTGCTGTGGCACGCCATTTTGCCGGACAGGGATGGTTCGTCGGCATCGCCGACGTCAATCGCGCCGGGATCGATGAAACCGCCGCGCTGCTTCCCGAGGGGGCATCGTCGCGTCATGTGATGGACGTCCGCGACCGCGACCAGTGGCAGGCCGCGCTGGACGCCTTTGCGCAGCAGAGCGGCGGCCGCCTCGATGTGCTGTTCAACAACGCCGGCATCGGGTCGGGCGGGCAATATATGGACATGGCGCCGGAGGAAGCCGACCGCTTGATCGCGATCAATTTCGGCGGCGTCGTCAACGGCATCTATATGGCGCTGCCGCTGCTCCGCGCGACGCCGGGGTCGACGATCCTCAACACCGGATCTGCATCGGGCTTTTATGGCGTCGCGGGCCTCGCGGTCTATTCGGCGACCAAATTCGCGGTGCGCGGCCTCACCGAGGCGCTCGAAATCGAGTTCGCCAAGCATGACATCAAGGTCCGCTCGCTGATGCCGGGCTTCATCGACACGCCGCTGCTCGACCAAGTCAGCGCCGACAGCAACGAGCCGGCGCGCAATCGCCTGTCCGAGAGCGGCTTCGAAATCGTCCCAGTCGAACGCGTCGCCGAAGCGGCGTGGGCGGCGGTGCATGGCACGAGCGTCCACACGACGGTCGGCAAGATGGCAAAGCGCCTGTCACGCCTCGCGCGCTGGTTCCCCGGATTGATCGTGCGCCAGTCGAAGAAGATCGACGGACTGGGTGCGGCGGGGCATTGACGATCGCCTTCCCGCCTGGCGCTATATAGCCGATATAGCCGATATGGCCGCTTGAAACATTCCGACGATGATTGCTCCCAGGGCGATGACGAGCAACGTGGCAATCAATGCCACGGGGATCAACAATAGAGCCATCAATAACCGCGCCCAAAGCGGAAACTTTTGAAATCGGTGTGTCGCGCCATCGCTGATCAGCTGCGCGACCAATTCAAAAATTGGGAGAATCCAGTCCATTCATGCATCCAGAGGCTTACGTCCTCCCATGATCGCGGACTAATCCTAAATTTTCATGTGCTCGAATACGACCGTCACCCCTCGATCACGCTCTATTTGCTCTGGCCGCACGTCACCGACCCGCTGCCGACATTGCGCACCGTGCAGACCGGTTTCCCCAGCACCACGGTCTTGCCGATCCCGCGCGCCGTGATCGCCGCGCTTTTGACCGCGCGCAGGATATGATCGCCGGCGCCCTCGCTGTCGCTGATGAGTTCGTCGACCGCGAGCGCGCCGGCGTCGACCGCCCCCGCCCCCGACAGCGTGATCTGCGCATTTTTGGCGGCCCCGCCAAGGGTCATCGTGCCGTTCCCGACCATCGCGACCGACAGGCGATCGGCGCCGATCTGGCCGACGGTCAGCCGTCCGGGCCCGCGCAAGCCGACCATCGCGCGCTGCCCCTTCAACTTGTCGATCTGGAGCGACCCCGCGCCCGCGAGCGTCGCCGAATTGAGATTGGCGGCGTTGACGCGGACCACGACCGGCCCCCGCGGCCCGCGGCGTTTTTCGTCGCCTGCAAACTGGCGTTGGCTGATTACCAGCCGGCCATTATCCGCTTCGACGCTCAACCGGTCGAGCGCCTCCTGCGGCCCGCTCGCCACAGCGCTCACCGGCGCGCGCGTGACGACCTCGACCGTCACATCGGCGCTCACGTCGATCGCCTCGAAGCTGGTGAGGCCATAGCGCTTTTCCGCCGCCGATGCGGGGACGGAGGCTAGCAGGGCGACAACCGCGATCGCGGCGCATCTGGTGGCGAATGTCATGGTGCCGCCTTACCCCGTTCGGGCAGGCGGCACCAGCATGCTATCAGTTACAGGTTGCGGTGCCCGACCCCATGGTGCGCGTCGAGCATTTGCCGCCGCCGCCGATCGTCGCGTCACCCGACCCGAGGATCGCGATCTCGGCGCTGCCGCTCGCCTTCGCATCGACGTCGCCCGATCCGGTGATCGACACATCGAGCGTCGTCGCGGACAGCCCGCCCGCATCGATATTGCCCGATCCGGTCACATCGAAATCGCCCGATCCGATCGTGCCGCCGCCGACCTCGATATCGCCCGATCCCGAAACGGTGAGCTTGGCGCTCTTTCCGTTGAGCGCCGCGACCTTAAGATCGCCCGATCCGGTGACGACCGCTTCGACCGCGTCTCCGTCGACCGCATCGGCGTCGATCTCGCCCGACCCGGTCAGGCGAACCGCGCGCAGCGTCGGCATCGTGATCGCAATCTCGACATCATTGTCGTCGCCGCTGAAGCTGAACCCCGAATTCTTCCGCCCGATCGACAGCATGTCGCCGTCGAGCTTGATTTCCAGCTCGTCGATCACGCCCTTCGGTCCCTTGGCGGTGATCGCAAACGCGCCGCCGCGGCGGATGGTGACATCGTCGGGGCCCGCAACCTTCACACCGGTGAAGCCCTTGAGATCGTAGCTCTGCGTCGTTACCGGCCCGGCTTCGACCGTGCGCTTGCCATTCTTGCTGTCGCTCGTCACCTCGGCGCTGCACGCCGTGACGGTCATTGCGAGGGCCAGCGGCAGAACCGCCATCGTCCAGTTACGCATCGATAATCTCCTTCGTGTGTTATCTATCTAACACACGAAGGTTGCGCCTGTCCAGCCCGGGCGCCATCTTGTCGCCACCTTCGTGGCCCAGGGGCGACCCTTCAATCAGGAAAGAGACGATGAGCGTAGCCTTTCGCCGCGAAAGCGACGACGAACATAAGGAACCCGAGTTCGAGCTGCCGATCCCCGTCGGCGCAAACCTCGTGACCCCGCGCGGGCTGCGTCTGCTTGGCGAAGAGGTCGCGCGGATCGAGACCGAGATCGCGGCAACCGGGGATGAGGACACACGCAAGAAGTTGCAGCGTCGCCTCCGCTATTTTCACACGCGGCAAGCAACCGCCGAGGTGCAGATGCCGCCCGAGGATGGCAGCGTCGGCATCGGCAGCCGCGTGACGTACCGGCTGAACAAGGCCGAAAAGACGATCACCATAACCGGGCACGACGAGGCCGACCCGGCTCACGGCCACATTGCCTTTTCCGCCCCGCTCGCCCGCGCGCTGATGGGCGGCGAGGCCGGCGAGAGCGTCGAATATCAGGACCGCGAGGATGCGATTGCGATCCTCGCCGTCGAAGTGGATCCCGAGACGCAGGCATGAAAGACAAGTTCGAACGCCACAAACAGCCGTGGACCCCGGCCGAAATCGACAAGCTCCACACCCTCGCCAAAAAGGGGATGGCGCTGAAGGCCATCGCCAAGGCGCTGACGCGCAGCGAGGAATCGGTGAAGGTCCGCGCCAAGGCCGACGGCCTGTCGATCGCAAAGCTGCACTGAGCCACCATGCCCGCAACCGAATTTGACGCCATCGTGCTGGGTGCCGGCGCGGCCGGGCTGATGTGCGCCGCGGTCGCGGGCGCGCGCGGCCGCCGTGTGCTGCTGCTCGACCATGCCGATGCGGTCGGCAAGAAGATCCTGATTTCGGGCGGCGGTCGCTGCAACTTCACCAATGTGAACACCGCGCCCGATCGCTTTCTGTCGGCGAACCCGCATTTCGCGAAATCGGCGCTCGCGCGCTACACCCCCGCCGACTTCATCGCGCTCGTCGAGCGCCACGGCATCGCCTATCATGAAAAGACGCTCGGCCAGCTCTTCTGCGACGGATCGGCGAAAGCCATCGTCGCGATGCTGCTCGAAGAAGCCGCGAAAGCCGGCGTCGACGTCCGCACCGGCCAGCCGGTGAGCGATGTCACCCACGCCGATGGCAAATTCACCGTCCGCTTCGGCGACCAGAGCTTCACCGCCCCCGCCCTCGTCATCGCCACCGGCGGACCGTCGATCCCCAAGATGGGGGCGACCGGTTTCGCCTACGACCTTGCGCGCCAGTTCGGCCTCAAGGTCGTCGAACCGCGCCCTGCGCTCGTCCCGCTCACGCTCGGCGGCGACGATGTCCTGTTTCGCGAGCTGTCGGGAATCGCCGCACCGGTCGAAGCGCGCGCGGGCAAGGCCACCTTCCGCGAAGCCGCGCTGTTCACGCATCGCGGCCTCTCGGGCCCCGCGATCCTGCAGGTCAGCAGCTATTGGCGCCACGGCGAGCCCGTAACGATCGACCTGTTACCCGATGCGCCGAAGGGCTGGCTGCTCGATACCAAGCGCACCCGCCCGCGCACCACCCTGCGTGCCGCCCTCGGGGCGCTGCTCCCCGACCGACTCGCCGAAACGCTTGCCGAACGCCTCGCGCTTCCCGGCGAACTCGGCGCCCAGACCGACCGCAAGCTCGCCGATGCAGAGGCGCGGCTCGCGGGCTGGATTTTCCGTCCGAACGGCACCGAAGGCTTCGCCAAAGCCGAGGTCACCGTCGGCGGAATCTCGACTGCAAACCTATCCTCGCAAACAATGATGGCCAAAACCGTCCCGAACCTCTATGCGGTCGGCGAAGCCGTAGATGTCACAGGGTGGTTAGGCGGCTATAATTTTCAATGGGCCTGGGCCAGCGGACACGCTGCCGGACAGGTGATTTAAGCCCATTGAGCCCCTTTTCCGTCGGCCCGTCACCGCACCGGTGACCGCCCATATTATTGAGATATAAATGCCTTTCGAAAATCTTTCCCCCGTCCTTTCGGACGCCCTTGTCGCGCGCGGCTATGAAGCGCTCACCCCCGTCCAGACGCAAGTCACCGAAGGCGAAGCCAAGGGTCGCGACCTGCTCGTCTCGGCGCAGACCGGCTCGGGCAAGACCGTCGCCTTTGGCCTCGCGATGGCCGACGAGCTGATCGAGGACGGCCGCCTGCCCTTCGCAACCTCGCCGCTCGCGCTGATCGTCGCGCCGACGCGCGAACTCGCGCTGCAGGTCAGCCGCGAACTCGGCTGGCTCTATGCCAAGGCCGGCGCGCGCATCGCGACCTGCGTCGGCGGCATGGACGCCAGCAAGGAACGCCGTGCGCTCGGCCAGGGCGTGCAGATCGTCGTCGGCACCCCGGGGCGCCTGCGTGATCACCTCGAACGCGGCGCGCTCGACCTCACCGCTCTCCGCGTCGCCGTGCTCGACGAAGCCGACGAAATGCTCGACATGGGCTTTCGCGACGACCTTGAGGAAATCCTCGACGGCACCCCCGCGACGCGCCGCACGTTGCTCTTCTCGGCGACGCTCCCGAAGCCGATCGTCCAGCTCGCCAAGCGTTACCAGCAGGATGCGCTGCGCATCTCGACAGTCGGCGAAGACCGCGGCCATGGCGACATCGCCTATCAGGCGGTGACCGTCGCCCCCGCCGACATCGAAGGCGCGGTCGTCAACCTGCTCCGCCTCCACGATGCCGAAACCGCGATGCTGTTCTGCGCGACGCGCGACAATGTCCGCCGCCTCCACGCCAGCCTCGTCGAGCGCGGTTTCGCCGCGGTCGCGCTGTCGGGCGAGCATAGCCAGAATGAGCGCAACGCCGCACTGCAGGCGCTGCGCGATCGCCGCGCCAAGGTTTGCGTCGCAACCGACGTCGCCGCGCGCGGCATCGACCTGCCGACGCTGAGCCTCGTCATCCACGTCGAAATTCCGCGCGACGCCGAGGCGCTCCAGCACCGTTCGGGCCGCACCGGCCGCGCGGGCAAAAAGGGCACCGCGGTCATCATCGTCCCCTATCCGCGCCGCCGCCGCGTCGACGGCATGCTGCGCGGTGCACGCATCGAAGCCGAATGGATGGATGCCCCGACCGCAGCCGACGTGCGCAAGCGCGATCAGGAACGGCTGATGGAAAAGCTGCTTACGCCGGTCGAGCATGAGCCCGAGGATATCGAACTCGCACAGCGCCTGATGGCCGAGCGCACCCCCGAGGACATCGCCGCGTCGCTCGTGCAGGCGCACCGCGCGCTGATGCCGCCGCCCGAGGATCTGCTCGACAACGGCCCGCGCGGCCGCGACCGGCCCGAACGCGGCGAGCGCGGCGAGCGGTTCGAACGCCCGGAACGCGGCGGCGCCGACCGCCGCGAAGGCTTCGAGGACAGCGTCTGGTTCCGCCTCAACATCGGCCGCCACCAGAATGCCGACCCGCGCTGGATCCTGCCCCTGCTCTGCCGCCGCGGCCATGTGAGCAAGAATGAGATCGGCGCGATCCGCATCGGTCCCAAGGAAACGATGTTCAACATCCCGCGCGGCATTGCCGACCGCTTCATGGAAGCGGTGCAGCGTAGCGCCAATGCCGATGGCGAGGATGACAGCGGCGTCGCGATCACGCCCGCACCCGACGGCCCGACCTATCCGCCGCGCCGCGACAAAGGCGGCCATGGGGGTCCTCGCGATGCAGGCCCGCGTGGTCCGCGTGGTCCGATGCGCGCAGGCCCCGGCGGCGACCGCGGCCCGCGTGGTCCCGGTGGTCCGGGTGGCAACACCGATCGCTACAAGCCCAAGCCCTACGGCCAGCGCAGCCCGCGCCGCCCTAAATGAGCTGATCCCCTCCCCTTTGCGGGAGGGGCTTTCACCGCACCGCCCTTGCGCTCTACTGTCCGGCCCACCAGATGGACCGGACAGCAGGAGAGCGGCGCATGCGAGCAATCGAAGCCTTTATCGAAAGCCAGGGCGGACCCGAGGTCATCGATTGGCGCGAGGTGACGCTCGGCGAACCCGGCCCCGGGCAGGTGCTGCTCCGCCAGACCGCGGTCGGGCTCAATTATCTCGACACCTATCACCGCGACGGCACCTACCCCGTTCCGCTGCCGAGCGGCCTCGGCGTCGAATCGGCGGGTGAAGTGATCGCGGTTGGCCCCGACGTCCATGGCTTCCA